>NZ_JBEXHJ010000008.1:144837-456949 GCF_040607775.1 Micromonospora sp. NPDC005237
AGTACGGCTCCGACGAGGAGTACGGCTCGGACAAGGGCTGGGAGTCCAAGGGCCACGAGTACGGCTCCGACGACGAGTACGGCTCCGACAAGGGCCGCGAGTACGGCTCCGACGAGGAGTACGGCTCGGACAAGGGCTGGGAGTCCAAGGGCCACGAGTACGGCTCCGACGACGAGTACGGCTCCGACAAGGGCCGCGACCACGGCAAGGGCGAGGACGGCTGGGAGCACGAGCGCGAGTTCGTGTACTACGGCGAGGCCAAGGTCGACAAGGACGCCCGGCCGGGTCGCTACGAGCTCAAGGGCTCGTGCGGCGAGGGCGAACTGGTCGTGCTGCCCCACGGTGGGGTCGACGGCGGTGACGGCGGCGTCAGCACCGGCACCGACCGTGGTCTGGCCACCGGTGGCGCGAGCCTGCTCGGCGCTGCCGCGCTGGGCGGGATCGTGCTGATGCGTCGTCGGCGGACCGATGGTTCCCTCGTCTGACGTGACGGCGACACGGGCCGGCGGCCGTCACGGGAGACCGTGGCGCGCCGCCGGCGCGGCCGTCGTCGTCACCCTGGCCATGATTGGCGCCGGCATGATCGGCGCCTCGTTGCGGACCGGGCCCGCTCCCCGCCCTCCGCAGCCGCTCGCCCAGGCCGGCCCCGAGGTCCCCGGGCCGACGGTCACCGGGAACGACGCCACGGCGCCGGACGATGGGGAGCACGCCGCGCAGGGCGACGTTCCCGTCGGGCTGAACCGGGCTGCCCCGAGCACCATCGAGATCCCCCGCATCGGCGTCAACGCGACGATCATGTCGCTCGGCACCAACCCGGACGGCACCGTGCAGGTCCCCCCGTTGGAGCAGGCCGACCAGGCTGGCTGGTACGAACCGGGCCCGAGCCCCGGTGAGACCGGCAACGCGGTCATCGTCGGGCACGTGGACTCGGCGAAGCTCGGCCCGGCCGTGTTCTTCGACCTCGGCTCTCTCGTGCCCGGCGACACGATCACGGTGCAGCGGGCGGACGGCCAGCCGGCGACGTTCCGGGTCGACTCGGTGAAGGCGTACCCGAAGACGTCCTTCCCCACCGAGCTGGTGTACGGGCCGAACGACCGGCCCGGCCTGCGGGTGGTCACCTGCGGCGGCCAGTTCGACGAGGCGGCCAAGAGCTACCAGGACAACGTGGTCGTCTTCGCCACCCTGGCGGCGTGAGGCAGGACGTACACGGACGCGGCCCGGCCGGTCGGGGTCACCCGATCGGCCGGACCGCGTCCGGCGTACCGAATCAGGCCGCGGCGGAGGTCCGCACCAGGGTGCGGATCTGGCGCAGCAGCACGGACAGGGCTGCGAGATCCGCCCGCGACTCGTCGAACTCCCCCATCGCCCGGCGGGCCCGGTGGATCGACGTGGCGTTCGACTGCTCCCACTGCTGCACCCGCTCGTGCGGCGGCTGATCCTCCGGGGTGGAGTCGAGCACCTCCGCCGTGAGCGCGGCCAGCGCGGCGTACAGGTCGTAGCGCAGCGCCATCCGCGCGAGGGTCTGCCAGCGGTCCTCGCGTGGCAGCAGGGAGATCTTCGACAGCAGCGAGTCCACCCGGAACAGGTCGGAGAGCACGAAGTAGACCGACGCCACCTCGCTGACGTCCCGTCCGCTGCGGGTCGCGGTCTCCACGACGTCGAGCAGGCCGAAGCTGTACATCAGCCGGGTCGCCCGCTCGGCCAGCTCGCGGGGCAGCCCACGCTCGGTCATCGAGTCGATGTGCGCCTCGATGGCCTGCCGCTCGCCGCCGTAGAACAGTTCCTCGAGCCCGGGCAGCAGCCGGGCCACCCCGTCGCGCAGCCGGGCGATCTCGGTCGGCACGTCGATCGGCGAGCGCCGGTTGGTGACCAGCCAGCGCACCGCGCGGTCGAGCAGCCGACGGGTGTCGAGGTAGACGCTCGTCTGCAGCTCCGGGGAGACCTTGTTGTCCAGCGCCTCCACCGCGTCCCACAGCTCACGCAACCCGAACACCTCGCGGACCACCACGTACGCCCGGATCACGTCGGCGGCGCTGGCCGCCGTCTCCTCGACGACCCGGAAGACGAACGAGATGCCGCCCCGGTTGATCGCCTCGTTGACCAGCACTGTGGTGACGATGTCCCGACGCAGCCGGTGCCGGCCCATCCGGTCGGCGAACCGTTCGCGCATCGGCGTCGGGAAGTAGTTGACCAGGACCTCGGTCGTCCACTCCTCGTCCGCCAACCCTTCGGTGAGGATCTCCCGTTCCAGGACGATCTTCACGTACGCGAGCAGCACCGCGAACTCCGGCGCGGTCAGCCCGGACTCGCTGCGCACCGCCAGCTCCTCGTCCGGCGGCAGCGCCTCCAACGAGCGGTCCAACGCGCCGGAGCGCTCCAGCTCGTTGATCATCCGGCGGTGCACCGGGAGCAGCGAGGCGGCCTGGGCCTGGGCGTTGTTGATCGCCCGAGCCTGGTCGTAGTTGTCCCGCAGCACCAGTTCCGCGACCTCGTCGGTCATCCCGGCCAGCAGCTCGTCCCGCTCGGCCGTGGTCAACTCCCCGTCGGCCACCGCCGTGTTCAGCAGGATCTTGATGTTCACCTCGTGGTCGGAGGTGTCCACGCCGGCCGCGTTGTCGATGAAGTCGGTGTAGATGCGGCCACCGGTCAACGCGTACTCGATCCGGCCGAGCTGGGTCCAGCCCAGGTTGCCGCCCTCGCCCGCCACCCGGCAGCGCAGGCTGCGCCCGTCCACCCGGATCGCGTCGTTGGACTTGTCGCCCACCTCCGCGTTGGTCTGGGTGGACGCCTTGACGTACGTGCCGATGCCGCCGTTCCAGAACAGGTCCACCGGAGCGGTGACGATCGCCTTCATCAGCTCCTGCGGCGAGAGCTGGGTGACGTCGTCGTCGAGGCCGATCGCCGCCCGGACCTGCGGCGTGATCGGAATCGACTTCGCGGTACGCGGGACGATGCCGCCCCCGGCCGAGATCAGCTCGGGGTTGTAGTCCTCCCACGACGAGCGGGGCAGGTCGAACAGTCGACGACGCTCCGCGTACGAGGTGGCCGCGTCCGGATCGGGGTCGAGGAAGATGTGCCGGTGGTCGAACGCGGCCACCAGCCGGATGTGCTCGGAGAGCAGCATCCCGTTGCCGAAGACGTCCCCGGACATGTCGCCGACGCCGACGACTGTGAAGTCCTGGGTCTGGGTGTCCAGGCCCAGCTCGCGGAAGTGCCGCTTGACCGACTCCCACGCCCCCCGGGCGGTGATGCCCATCTTCTTGTGGTCGTAGCCGGCGGAACCGCCGGAGGCGAACGCGTCGCCCAGCCAGAAGTTGTGCGCCAGGGAGATCTCGTTGGCGATGTCGGAGAACGTCGCCGTCCCCTTGTCCGCCGCCACCACGAGGTACGGGTCGTCGCCGTCGTGCCGGACCACGTCCTCGGGCGGCACGATCTGCCCGCTGACGATGTTGTCGGTGACGTCCAGCATCGCGCCGACGAACTCCTGGTAGCAGGCGACCGCCTCGTCCCGGTCGCCCGGCTTCTGCTTCAGCACGAAGCCGCCCTTGGCACCCACCGGCACGATCACGGTGTTCTTCACCATCTGCGCCTTGACCAGGCCCAGCACCTCGGTGCGGAAGTCCTCGCGACGGTCGGACCAGCGCAACCCGCCCCGGGCCACCGGCCCGAACCGCAGGTGCACGCCCTCGAACCGGGGCGAGTAGACGAAGATCTCGAACTTCGGCCGGGGCGCCGGCAGGTCCGGGATGGCCTGCGGGTCGAGCTTGAACGCCACGTACGCCTTCGGCCGTCCGCCGACCGGCTTCTGGTAGAAGCTGGTCCGCAGCGTCGCCTCGATCAGCGTGAGGTACGAGCGCAGGATCCGGTCCTGGTCGAGGCTCGCCACGTCGTCCAGCGCGCCTCGGATCGTCTCCACCAACTCGCCGCTGCGCTGCTGCCGCTGCTCGGCGGTCAGCTCGCCCGGCGCGAAGCGCGTCTCGAACAGCTCCACCAACAGGGTGGCGAGCTTCGGGTACGCGATGAAGGTCTGCTCCATGTAGTCCTGCGAGAAGACCGTGCCGGCCTGCCGCAGGTACTTCGCGTACGCCCGCAGCACCACCACCTGGCGCCAGGTCAGCCCGGCGCGCAGCACCAGCTCGTTGAACCGGTCCACCTCGGCCTCGCCGCGCCACGCCGCCGCGAACGCGTTCTCCACGTGTGGGCGTACCTCGGACAGCTCGTGGTGCCCCTCGGGCAGCCTGAGGCCGAAGTCGTACAGGTAGACCCGACCGTCGATCCGGTCCACCTCGTACGGGTGCTCGTCGACCACGCGGACGCCGAGCGAGTGCAGCACCGGGAGCACGGCGGAGAGCATCATCGGCTCGCCGTACCGGTAGACCTTGAACCGGACGTCCATCGTCTCGGCCAGGTCGGCCCCCGGCATCCGGGTGCCGGGCCGAGGGGCCAGCTGCTTGCGGAACAGGTGCATCTCCAGCTGACCGGGCTCCTCCAGCAGCTCCAGCTTCGCCAGGTCCTTCATCGCCTCGTACGGCGTGTGCCCGTCCTTGTAGCCCTCCGGGAACGCGTCGGCGTACCGGGTGAACAGGTGCTTGGCCTGCTCGTCGCCGAGCTTGCGCTCGAGCACCAGCCGGTAGTCGTCGTCCCAGAGCCGGGTGGCGTCGGCCAGCTCCTCGGCCAGCAGGTCGGCGTCGATGTCGCCGGGCGGCCGGGTCGGGTCGGTACGGACGATGAAGTGCACCCGAGCCAGCATCGACTCGGTGACCCGGGTCGTGTAATCCACCCCGACGCCGTTCAGCTCACGCAGCAGGATGTCCTGCATGCGCAGCCGGTTCTGGGTGGTGAACCGGTCCCGGGGAAGGTAGATCAGGCAGGAGATGAACCGCCCGTACGCGTCGCGGCGCAGGAACACCCGCAGCTGCCGGCGGCCCGCCATCCGCAGCACGCCGATCACCGCGTGGTACAGGTCGTCGGTCTTGATCTGGAACAGCTCGTCGCGCGGGTAGGTCTCCAGGATCTGCAGCAGATCCTTGCCGGAGTGGCTGCGCCGGCTCAGGCCGGAGCGGTCGAGCACCTCCGCGACCTTACGACGCACCACCGGCAGCTCCCGGACGCTGGTCCGGTACGCCGCGGTGGAGAACAGGCCCAAAAAGCGCCGCTCCCCGATGACCTCGCCCTCGGAGTTGAAGATCTTGAACCCGATGTAGTCCAGGTACGCCGAGCGGTGCACGGTGGCCCGCGAGTTGGCCTTGGTGATGATGAGCAGGCGCTTCTCCAGCACCTTCTCGTGTGCCTCGTGCGTCATCGACGACAGCGACCGGGCCTCCGGGGAGTCCGAGCGCAGGATGCCCAGGCCGGTGCCGAGCACCGCCTCCAGCGCCTTGCCGTCCACCTGGTCGGCGGGGTTCCCGTCCGGGGCGTCCACCAGGCGGTACTCGCGGTAGCCGAGGAACGTGAAGTGGTCGTGCGCCAGCCAGCGCAGCAGCTCCACCGAGTCGGTGATGTCCTTCTCCGGCACCGGCGGACGGTTGTCCGAGGTGCGGGCCGAGGCCAGCTCGTCGGCGAGCGCGAGCGCACGCTGACGCATCTTCGGCCAGTCCTCCACGGCCTCCCGCACGTCGGTGAGCACCCGTTGCAGCTCACGGCGCAGCCGGTCGCGTTCGGCGGCGTCCCGGACCGGGTCGATCTCGATCCGCATCCAGCTCTCGATGATGTCGCCGGCGATCGCGTCGTCCGGCTCCACGTCCGCCGAGACCTCGGTGAGCCGGCCCAGCGGCTCGCGCCGGACCACCACCAGCGGGTGCACCAGCAGATGCACGTCCAGGTGGTACGAGTTGAGCAGCGCGGTCACCGAGTCGACCAGGAACGGCATGTCGTCGGTGACGATCTCGACAACGGTGTGGTGCTGGTCGGCGTGCGGCTCGTGGATCCGCAGCTTCAACTCGCCGGGCACCCGCTGCTGGGCCAGGTCCCGGTGCGCCCGGGCCGCGTCGAGCATCTCCTCCGCCGTGAAGCCGACCAACTCCTCGTCCGGGGCGAACCGCCAGAAGCGACCGACCAGGGTCGCCGCGTCGTGGTCGTCCCCGGCGAGCGCGACAGCCTGGGCCACCAGGCGCTCCGCGTTGGGGACCGGTTCGTCGAGCTCGGCATCCTCCACGTCGTCGGCCAACGCCTCGGTCGGCAGGCCCAGATCGTAGATGGTGTCGATGCTCGACCCGGTCAGCCCCGTGACGCCCGTGTCGAGCCGGCCGTAGCCGTCCCCGTCGGTCGCCGAATCGAAGCTGTCGTCGTCCCGGCCGGAGTCATCCTGCCGGAGGTCGGGTTCCGGTTTGATCGCCGGACGCCGGTCCATCGGTGCCACTCCCCTCGACCCACCGCGTTGTGGGTCACTCTGCCGCCCAGCGTAGGCCTGCCGTTTCGCGCCTTGGTCGGCGGACCACTGGCCGGACGTCCGGATCCGGACTTTGTCCTTTCACCCGTTGCGGGTCCGAGGTTGGCCGGTTGCGGGATACCCCGCCCCGCGATGTTCATCACACCGGCCCGGCCCGTCTTTCCGCACGTCGAGCGCTACACGGGACGTTGGGGACACCCTTCGCGTACTACCGTGCAGGGCAGCCCGAGACCGGAAGGACCGCTTCATGACCTTGTCCTACCCCCGGCCCCACCGGCCGAACCGCGCCCGACGGGTCGCCGCGCTCACTGCGACCCTGCTCACCGCTGGCGTCCTGGCGGCGTGCTCCGGCGACGACGGGCCGGAGCACAGCGCCGACGCCTTCCTCGCCGGCTGGCGCAGTGGCGACCTGCAGGCGGTCGCGATGGTCGACACGACCGGTGCCAAAATGCCGGCGGCCGAGGTGACCAAGGAGATCAAGGAGCTGTCCGGCGAGTTGGCGGCCACCCCGCCCACCCTGACCCGGCAGGGCGAGCCGAAGATCACCAAGAACATCGCGACCACGACGATCCGGGTCGACTGGCCCCTGCCGGGCCAGACCCACTGGACGTACGACCGGGAGCTGCGGCTCGTCCAGGGCGACGACGACCAGTGGCAGGTGATGTGGGAGCCGCGGGTGATCCACGAGCAGCTCACCAAGGGCGACCGGCTGGGGCTGCGCCGCGACACCGGCCCCCGGGCGGGCCTGCTGGACGCGGCCGGCAAGCCGATCGTGGCGCCCCGCCAGGTGGTGCGGGTGGGTGTGCAGCCGAACCAGGTCACCGACATCAAGAAGCTGGTCAAGGATCTCGACGCGGCCTTCAAGGCGATCCGCCCGGCCCTGGTCCCCGCCGTCGACCTGGCCGACCTGCCGAAGCGGGTGGCCGAGGCCGACCCGGGCGCGCTCGTCGAGGTGGTGACCCTACGCGAGGACGCGTACCGGCAGATCAAGCCGCGGATCTACGACCTGCCCGGCACCAAGTTCGTCTCCGACAAGCTCGACCTGGCGCCGACCCGGGAGTTCGCCCGCGCGCTGCTCGGCTCGGTCGACCCGGCGCAGGCCGACGACCTCGCCGCCCACCCGGACCGGTACGTCGCCGGCGACCTGGTCGGGCACGGCGGGTTGCAGGGCCGCTACGACGAGCGGCTGCGCGGCGCCCCCGGTCTGACGGTCGTGGTCGAGCGGCCCGCCGAGGACGGCAAGCTGGCAGCCACCGGCACCGAGCTGTTCCACCGGGAGCCGCAGCCCGGTCAGGCGCTGAAGACCACCCTGGACGTGGCCACCCAGAACGCGGCCGACGCAGCCCTGCGCGCGGAGCTGCGCCGAGCCGCCCTGGTGGCGGTACGCATCAAGGACGGCGCGGTGCTCGCCGCCGCCAACGGTCCCGGGCCGGCCGGCGAGAACCTGGCCTTCACCGCCCAGGTGCCGCCGGGCTCCACGTTCAAGATGGTCAGTGCGCTGGGTCTGCTGGACCGGGGCGCGGTCACCCTGGACGGGCCGGTGGAGTGCAAGAAGACCTTCACCGTCGATGGCCGCTCCTTCAAGAACTCGGACAACTTCGAGTTGGGCTCGGTGCCGTTCCGCACCGACTTCGCCAAGTCCTGCAACACGGCTTTCGCCTCGTTGGCCCCGAAGCTCGGCGGTGACGGGCTGGCCGCCGCCGGCCGCTCGCTGGGCCTGGAGGGGCAGTGGGATCTCGGCACGGACGCCTTCACCGGCAAGGTGTCGACCGGCGGCAGCCTGGCCGAGCAGGCCGCCGCGTCGTTCGGCCAGGGCACCACGCTGGTCAGCCCCCTGGCCATGGCCGGCGCCACCGCGGCCGTCGCCCGGGGCCGCTTCGAGCAGCCGAAGCTGCTGGTCGACCCGGCGCCGGCCAAGCCGGCCCCGCCCGGCGAGCAGCTGAAGCCCGAGTCCGTCGCGGCGCTGCGCACGATGATGCGCGAGGTGGTCACCGCCGGCACCGGGAGCGCGCTCAAGGACGTTCCGGGCGGCGAGGTGTACGGCAAGACCGGCACCGCCGAGTACGACGACAACCCGGCCCACACGCACGCCTGGTTCGTCGGCTGGCGGGGTGACGTCGCGTTCGCCGTGTTCGTGGAGAAGGGCGGGGCCAGCACCGCCTCAGCCGTCCCGATCGCCGAGCGCTTCCTCCGGGCCCTGCCCGCCACCTGACCCGCCGCACGCCGCTGGTCGCCACCCACGCCCAGCGGTGATCCACCCGGTTCCGCGGAAACCGGGGTGTCCAGGCCATCCGGACACCCCGGTTTCGCTGATTCCGGGGTGGATCGCGGCGAGGTGGGCCGGGACCGGATCAGGCGGAGTCGGCTTCGTGCCTCTCCGGCGGGGTCTCCGTCGGCGGGGAGGGTCGTCGGAGCAGACCCGGGCCGGCCGACGCGGGCGGACCGACCGGTTCGCGCTCGACCGTGGCCGCGATCTGGGCCGCGAGGCCGGATGGCTCGGCTGGGGCCCGCCCGCCCGCGCCGGGTGGCGCCACCGCCGGCGCGACGCCGTCAGCCACCGCACCGTCAGCCACCGCGCCGATCGACGAACGGACGCCGGAGGGACCGACGCCGGCAGACCCGACGCCCGGGGGCTGGCTGCCGGAGGCGTCGCCATCGGAAAGGTCGTCGCCGCCGCGCTCGTCGACCCGATCGGGGCCGTCGCGCCCGGCGAGGCGCGCGGCACGATCGAGCCCATCACGCCCGGCGAGCCGCTCGCTGGCGGTCGCGGCCCGGCCGTTGCCACGCCGCGGGGAGGGCGTGGGCCGGGGCGACAGCAGTCGGGGTGGCACCGCCTCCGGGGCGGTGACCGGGGCCAGGCCGGCGACCACGGTGTTGACGATCTCGGCGGCGTACGAGCCGTCCGGGTCGTAGTCGGGGTCGAAGACGGTCAGCTCGACGCCGAGGCAGTGTGGGGTGTCGACCAGGCCGGCGAGCAGGATCTCCAGCTCGGCGAAGGCGATGCCACCCGGGTCGGGGGCGTCCACGGCCGGCATCACCGCCGGGTCGAGCACGTCGACGTCGATGTGCACCCAGTAGCCCGCGCAGTCGGCGAGCTGCTCGTGCGCCCACTGGGCCGTCCGGGCGGCGCCCTCGGCGCGCAGCGCCGGCACCGGTCGGGTGGTGATGCCCGCGGCCTGGAGGTCGAGGCGGTACTCGTCCTGCGCCCGGATGCCGAGCACCACCACGTCGATGTCGCGGAAGTAGGGTCGACGGCCCTCCAGCGCGGCCAGGTCGGCCTGCCCGCGCCCGGTGACGAGGGCCAGGTCCTCCCCGGCGGCCGCGCCGACGTAGGAGGCGTTGCCGGGGTGCCGGAAGTCGGAGTGCCCGTCGACGAAGACCAACCCGATCCGCCCGCCGACCGCCTCACCGAGGCGGTGCATGGCCAGCGCGGAGCCGAGCAGCACGGAACAGTCACCGCCCAGCACCACCGGGAACTCGCCCCGGTCGATGATCGAGCCGACCCGCTCGGCGAGGGCGAGGGAGTAGTCGGCGATCTCCCGGGCGTGGCACACGCCGTCACCGGGCCGCCAGTCGCCGGGGTCGTACCGGGGTGGGGTGACGCAGCCGGCGTCGCGGGCCCGCAGCCGGGCCAGCAGGTCGTGGTCGCGCAACGCGCCGGGCGCCTTGGCGCAGCCCGGCACGGAGGTGGACGTCGGCGGTCGCAGGCCGAGATTTGTCGGCGCGTCGAGGACGGCGATCCGGCGCATCATGAGCTCCCGTCCTCGGTGGTCGGGCGGGCCGGCGAAACGCCGGCCCGCGCTGGCGTACTACGAACTCACGATCCGTGCGGCGAACTCAGAACAGGGCGCTGGCCAGGGCCCGTCGGGCCGAGGCGACCGCCGGGTCGTCCGGGCCGGCGATGGAGAACAGCGACACCAGGTGCTGGCGGACCGTCTCACGGTCCTCACCGGCGGTCCGTCGGACCAGGCCGACGAGCCGGGCGTACGCCTGCTCGGCCAGGCCGCTGAGCACCTCGATGTCGGCGGCCAGCAGTTGGGCCGAGACGTCGTCGGGGGCGCTCTCGGCGGCGGCGAGCGCGGTGGCCGGGTCGGCGCCGGCCACCCGGCGGGCCACGCCGACCTGGGCCAGGCCCGCCGTGGCCGCGGCGTCCGCCGGGGCGTCGGCGAGGATCTTGCGGTACGCCTGCTCGGCGGCGTCCAGGTCGCCGCTCATGAGCGCGTCGTCCGCCTCGTCGAGGCGCGGGTCCTCCGGTTCGGCGACGGCCACGCCACCGGCCTTGAGCACCGCCTGGATCCACTGGCGGAGCTGGGCCTCGGGCACCACACCGGAGAAGGCGTCGATCGGCTGGCCGCCGACGACCGCGTAGACCATGGGGATGCCCTGGACCCGGAACATCTGGGCGATCCGCGGGTTTTCCTGCACGTCGACCCGGGCGAGCACCCAGGTGCCACCGCTCTCGGCGGCCAGCCGCTCCAGCACCGGGGCGAACTCGTCGCTCTCCGGGAAGCCGGCCGCACCGAAGAAGACGATGACGGGCATGGCCATCGACCGTTCGAGCACATCGGCCTGGATGGTCGCCTCGGTGACGTCGACGATGGCGGCGTTGCCGCCGGCGGTCTGCGCGCCGGGCACGCCGGCGGACGGGCCGCCCTGCGGGGGTGTGCCGGGGCGGGTACTGGCTGGTGCGGGGCCGCGCAGCGTGCTGAGGTCGACCGCGCCGCGGGTGAAGATCGACGAGGTGATCCGTGGGTCGCTCATGGTTACCTAGTCTCGCACGCGAGCCCGGAATCCCGGCTCACCCACAACTGCGACGTTGCGACTCTCACGCCCCATTCCACCCCCGGCGATCGGGCAGTTCCGCCGCCGAGACGGGGCGTCCGTCCGGCAGCGACCGCGCGATCGACGGGGGTGGTGGTATGGGTCAGAAACGGGCGGGTTCGCGGTAGGTGCCCCACTCGGCCCGGAGGGCGTCGCAGATCTCGCCCAGGGTCGCCTCGGCGCGGACCGCGTCGAGCATGGCGGGGACCATGTTCTCGTCGGTGCGGCTGGCCTCGACCATCCGGGCGACCGCGGCCTTGACCGCGGCGTCGTCCCGTCCGGCCTTGCGCTCGGCGAGCACCCGGCGCTGCTCCAGCTCCACCTCGTGCGAGATGCGCAGGATCTCCAGCTCCTTGGCGACCGTGCCGGTGTGGCAGTTGACGCCGACGATCTTCTTGTCGCCCTTCTCCAGGGCCTGCTGGTAGACGAAGGCCGACTCGGCGATGTGCCCGGTGAACCAGCCGTCCTCGATACCGCGCAGGATGCCGGAGGTCATCGGGCCGATCTGGTGCGGCCCGTCGCCGCCGAGCTGCCGGATCCGGGCGAAGATCTCCTCCGCCTCGGCCTCGATCTTGTCGGTCAGCGCCTCGACGTACCAGGAGCCGCCGAGCGGGTCGGCCACGTTGACCACCCCGGTCTCCTCCATCAGCACCTGCTGGGTACGCAGGGCGATCTCGGCGGACTCGTCGGTGGGCAGCGCCAGGGTCTCGTCCAGCGCGTTGGTGTGCAGCGAGTTCGTTCCGCCGAGCACCGCCGCGAGCGCCTCGACGGCGGTGCGTACGACGTTGTTGACCGGCTGCTGAGCGGTCAGCGACACCCCGGCGGTCTGTGTGTGGAACCGCAGCCAGAGGGCCTTCTCGCTGGTCGCGCCGTAGACGTCACGCAGCCAGCGGGCCCAGATCCGGCGGGCGGCGCGGAACTTGGCGATCTCCTCGAAGAAGTCGAGGTGCGAGTCGAAGAAGAAGCTCAGCCCCGGCGCGAAGACGTTCACGTCCAGGCCACGCGAGAGGCCCAGCTCCACGTAGCCGAAACCGTCGGCCAGGGTGTACGCCAGCTCCTGCGCGGCGGTCGAGCCGGCCTCGCGGATGTGGTAGCCGGAGACCGACAGCGGCTTGTAGCGCGGGATCTCCGCCGCGCAGTACTCCATCAGGTCGCCGATCAGGCGCAGGTGCGGCTCGGGGTCGAAGAGCCACTCCTTCTGCGCGATGTACTCCTTGAAGATGTCGGTCTGCAGCGTGCCGTCCAGCTTGGACAGGTCGGCGCCCTGCCGCTCGGCGGCCACCAGGTACATGCAGAACACCGGCACGGCCGGGCCGGAGATGGTCATCGAGGTGGTGACGTCGGCCAGGTCGATGCCGTCGAAGAGCGCCTGCATGTCGGTGGCGGTGTCGATGGCGACGCCGCAGTGGCCGACCTCGCCGAGCGCCTGCGGGTCGTCCGAGTCTCGGCCCATCAGCGTCGGCATGTCGAACGCGACCGACAGGCCGCCACCGCCGGCGCCGAGGATCATCTTGTACCGCTCGTTGGTCTGCTGGGCGTTGCCGAAGCCGGCGAACTGCCGGATCGTCCAGGTCCGCCCGCGGTAGCCGGTCGGATGAAGACCCCGGGTGTACGGGTACTCGCCCGGCCAGCCGATCCGCTCGAAGCCCGGGTACGCGCTGCCCTCCGGCGGCCCGTAGACCGGCTCCACCGGCATCCCGGAGAGCGTGGTGAAGTCGGCGTCCCGCTTGCGCGCGGAGTCGTACCGGGCCTGCCAGCGTGCCCGTCCGGCGTCGATCTCGTCGGCGTCCATGCGCAGGGCTCCTCCTCGGTTCCTCGACTGCACGTCGAGTGTAGAGCCCTGGCCTGAACGATCGCTAAGTAAGCTCGTACCGACGAGTAACCAGGTCAGAGCGTGGGAGCGGCGGAAGCGCCCATCGCCACGTCGTCCACCCGGATGTTGACCTCGTCGACCCGCAGCCCGTACGCCTCGACGGCCTCGGTGACCCGGGCCCGCACCTGCCCGGTGATCTCCGGCACCGGCTGACCGGCCTCGATCACCAGCACCAGGTTGACCACGGCGGCGTCGCCGGTCACGTGTGCCGAGCAGCCCCGCCGGGCGTCGCCCACCTGGTCCAGCCCGACCCGGTCAAGGACGGAGTTGAAGAACCGGGCGACGTCGCCGCCCAGCTCGGCAACCCCGGGCACCGCGCGAGCCGCCGCGACGGCGATCTTCTCGATCACCTCGTCGGCGACCTGCGTCGTGCCGCCGGCCGGCGCCGTCGTCGCGCTCAGCTCCTGGGTCGCCTCGTGATCCATCCCCACTCCCCCTGCTCCTCACGCCGACCCCACCGCCGTGGGGCGGTGCGAGCCTACAAGGGTCGGGCAGCGCGGGGCTGTCCGGCGTGGACGGTCACCGGGCGAGCTGGGCGAGTAGGGCGTCCGCCGCCGCGTACGGGTCGAGGCCACCCTCGGCCACCGTGGCGGCGAGCGTGCTCAGCTCCGTACCGTCGCGCAGTGAGCCGATCCTGGCGCGGAGGGCGCCGAGCGCGATGGCCTCGATCTCGGCGGCGGCCCGCGCCTCCTGGCGGCGGCGCAGCTCGCCGTGCTCGACCAGCCAGCCCCGGTGCTTGTCGATGGCGGCGGCGATGTCGTCGATGCCCTCGCCCCGGGCCGCGACCGCCCGGACCACCTGGGGCCGCCACTGCCCCGGGCCGCGCTCACCGAGGGCGATCATGCCCTGGATGTCGCGGACGGTGGCGTCGACGCCGTCCCGGTCGGCCTTGTTGACCACGAACACGTCGGCGATCTCCAGGATGCCGGCCTTGACCGCCTGGATCGCGTCACCCATGCCGGGGGCGAGCAGCACGAGCGTGGTGTCGGCCAGCGAGGCGACCTCCACCTCGGCCTGCCCGACGCCGACGGTCTCCACCAGCACCACGTCACAGCCGGCGCCCTCCAGCACGCGGACCGCCTGCGGTGTCGCCGCGGCCAGCCCGCCGAGGTGCCCGCGGCTGGACATCGACCGGATGTAGACGCCCGGATCGGTGGCGTGGTCCTGCATACGCACCCGGTCGCCGAGGATCGCCCCGCCGGTGAACGGGCTGGACGGGTCGACCGCCAGCACGCCGACCCGGTGCCCACGTGCCCGCAGCGCGCGGACCAGCTCGTTGGTGGTGGTGGACTTGCCCACCCCCGGCGAGCCGGTGAGCCCGACGACCTGGGCCTGCCCGGCGTACGGCGCCAACGCGGCGGCGATCGCCGGCAGCAGGGTGTCGCCGTTCTCCACCAGGGTGATCAGGCGGGCCACCGCACGGGGGTCACCGGTGCGGGCCCGCTCGACCAGCAGCGGCACGTCCCGGCTGCGGCGCACGGACGTGGTGGCCGCCGCCGGGACGCCCTCGATCGCATCGCTCACTGTGCAGCCGCTGCGCTTCCCGGCACGTGGATGATCAGCGCGTCGCCCTGGCCGCCGCCGCCGCAGAGAGCGGCCGCGCCGGTGCCGCCGCCGCGCCGCTTCAGCTCCAGGGCGAGGGTGAGGACGAGACGCGCACCGGACATGCCGATCGGGTGGCCCAGCGCGATCGCGCCGCCGTTCACGTTGACCTTGTCGGGGCTGATGCCGAGGTCGCGGGTGGACTGGATGCCGACCTGCGCGAACGCCTCGTTGATCTCGATGAGGTCCAGGTCCTCGACGCTCAGGCCGCCCTTCTTCAGGGCGTGGTTGATCGCGTTGGACGGCTGTGAGTGCAGGGAGTTGTCCGGGCCGGCGACGTTGCCGTGCGCGCCGATCTCGGCCAGCCAGGTCAGGCCCAGCTCGTTGGCCTTGGCCTTGCTCATGACGACCACGGCGGCGGCGCCGTCGGAGATCGGCGAGGAACTGCCGGCGGTGATCGTTCCGTCCTTGGCGAAGGCGGGACGCAGCTTGGCCAGCGACTCGACGGTGGTGTCCGGGCGGATGCCCTCGTCGTCGCTGATCACCACCGGGTCACCCTTGCGCTGCGGGATCAGCACCGGGGTGATCTCCTCGGCGAAGTGGCCGTTCTTCTGCGCGGCGGCGGCCCGCTGGTGGCTGGCCGCGGCGAAGGCGTCCTGCTCCTCGCGGGAGATGCCGTGCTTCGTGCCGAGCCGCTCGGTCGACTCGCCCATGGAGCAGCAGTCCCAGGCGTCGCTGAGCCCGTCGTGCGCCATGTGGTCCTTGACCACCACGTCGCCGTACTTGTAGCCGGTGCGCTGGCCCATCAGCAGGTGCGGGGCGTTGGTCATCGACTCCATGCCGCCGGCCACCACGATGTCGAACTCGCCGGCCCGGATGAGCTGGTCGGCCAGGGCGATCGCGTCCAGGCCGGAGAGGCAGACCTTGTTGATGGTCAGCGCCGGCACCGACATCGGCACGCCGGCCTCGACCGCCGCCTGCCGGGCCGGGATCTGCCCGGCGCCCGCCTGGAGCACCTGGCCCATGATCACGTACTGGACCTGGTCCGGGCTGACGCCGGCCCGCTCCAGGGCCGCCTTGATGGCGATCCCGCCGAGCTTGGTGGCCGGGAGGTCCTTGAGGTTGCCCAGCAGCCGCCCCATCGGGGTCCGCGCGCCGCTGACGATCACCGAAGCCATGCCTGCCTCCGAGGGGGTGCCGAGCTGTACGCCTTAACGATTGTTCGGCCAGACTAGCGCCATGGCTGAGAACTCCCCCGTCGAGCCCGGTGCGGACTACGTCACAGACATCGGGCTTCGCAAGATTGACCACGTCGGCATCGCCGTCGCCGACCTGGATGCCGCGATCGACTTCTACCAGCGGACCTTCGGGATGCGCTGCGTACACACCGAGACCAACGCCGAGCAGGGCGTACGGGAAGCGATGCTGACCGTCGGGCCGACCGCCGAGGGCGGCTGCGTGCAACTGCTGGCCCCGCTCACCCCGGAGTCGACGATCGCGAAGTTCCTCGACCGCAACGGGCCGGGCGTGCAGCAGGTCGCGTACACCGTGGCGGACATCGACGTGGCCTGCGCGGCGCTGCGCGAGCGGGGCGTACGACTGCTCTACGACGCCCCGCGCCGCGGCACCGCCGACAGCCGGATCAACTTCGTGCACCCCAAGGACGCCGGCGGCGTCCTGATCGAACTGGTGGAACCCGCCCCCACCCACTGACCCCCACCCACCGACCCGCCCACCCCGGCCCACCGACCCGCCCACCCCCGGCCCACTGACCCCCGCCCATCCCCGGTGATCAAGAGGTTTGCGTCAATCCGCGGTCCGCAGATGACGCAAACCTCTTGATCACCGGGGATGGGGCAGGGGGTGGGTCAGGGAGTGGGTCGTGGGTGGGGCTGGGGGGTGGGCGCGCACGTCTGTGCGTGGTTGGCGGGGCGGCCGGGCACCTTCACGCATTGGTGGATGCAGTTTTTCACAGAGGACTTCCCGCCCTAGCTACCGTTCAGTAACGTCCCGGCCCACAGGAGCGCGACCGGGGCCGGATGTGTCGAATGCCGACATGGTGGTCGTGTCCATCGGCCCCGACGATGGCAGCACCCGGCCCGTGCGGGTGCGGGGACGAACCGGAGGTCACCGTGCAGGACATCCTCGAAGCGATCATGGCGGCGGAGGAATCGAACGATCCGGACCGCGAGCTGGCGGGCGTCGCCGGACTGCCCGTGCCGGAGAGTTACCGAGGCGTGGTCGTCCGCGCCGAGGAGGCCCGGATGTTCGACGGCATGGCCACCCGGGACAAGGACCCGCGCAAGGCGCTGCACGTGCAGGAGGTGCCGACGCCGGAGCTGGCGCCGGGCGAGGCGCTGATCGCGGTGATGGCCAGCGCGATCAACTACAACACGGTGTGGACCAGCATCTTCGAGCCGGTGTCCACCTTCAAGTTCCTCCAGCGCTACGGCCGGGTCTCCGAGCTGACCCGCCGGCACGACCTGCCGTACCACGTGGTCGGCTCGGACGCGGCCGGCGTGGTGCTGCGTACCGGCCCGGGGGTGACCCGGTGGGCGGCCGGCGACGAGGTCGTCGCGCACTGCCTCTCCGTCGAGCTGGAGGACGCCGCCGGCCACGACGACACAATGCTCGACCCGCAGCAGCGGATCTGGGGCTTCGAGACCAACTTCGGCGGCCTGGCCGAGCTGGCCGTGGTCAAGGCCAACCAGCTGATGCCCAAGCCGCGGCACCTGAGCTGGGAGGAGGCGGCCAGCCCCGGGCTGGTCAACTCCACCGCGTACCGGCAGCTCGTCTCACACCACGGCGCCAACATGAAGCAGGGTGACGTGGTGCTGATCTGGGGCGCCTCCGGCGGCCTCGGCGGGTACGCCACCCAGATGGCCCTCAACGGGGGCGCGATCCCGGTCTGCGTGGTCTCCTCGCCGGAGAAGGCCGAGCTGTGCCGCCGGATGGGCGCGGAGCTGGTCATCGACCGGGCAGCCGAGGGCTTCCGGTTCTGGAAGGACGAGCAGACCCAGGACCAGGACGAGTGGCGGCGCTTCGGCGAGCGGATCCGCGAGCTGACCGGGGGCGAGGACCCGGACATCGTCTTCGAGCACCCGGGACGGGAGACGTTCGGCGCGAGCGTCTACGTGGCCCGCCGTGGCGGCACCATCGTCACCTGCGCGTCCACCAGCGGGTTCCAGCACCAGTACGACAACCGCTACCTGTGGATGCACCTGAAGCGGATCGTGGGCAGCCACTTCGCCAACTACCACGAGGCGTGGCAGGCCAACCGCCTGGTCGCGCTCGGCAAGGTGCACCCGACGGTGTCGCGTACCTACCCGTTGGAGCAGACCGGTCAGGCCGCGTACGAGGTGCACCGCAACGCGCACCAGGGCAAGGTCGGGGTGCGCTGCCTCGCGCCCGCCGACGGGTTGGGCGTCCGTGACGGGGAGTTGCGGGCCCGGCACGAGGAAGCGATCAACCGGTTCCGGGGGCACTGAGCGGGCCACCGGCCGGACGGATGAGCAGCCGGTGGCCAATGCGGTGATCGGCCATTGTTCTTCCACCCCCATTAGCGGGAACCCATCCGGATCGAACAAAGGGCCACGGGGCGCACCCGTGGCCCTTTTTCGTGTCACGCTGCGTGGCGCCCGTCCCGCCCGGGACCTGCCAAGATCGCCGATTGGTCCGGCCTCGGCGGCCAGGTCAGTTGACCATGTAATGAGGACACGAAAGCTCCGCACCGCTCTTGCGAAGCACCCTGGGGCGTCTGCCAGTATGTCCCAATGCCCCAGCAGCAGTCCTCCCCTCTCGCGTTCTTCGATAACGCGAACTCGCAGCCAGATTTCACCGTTGGCCTGCGCGGATACAACACTCACCAGGTCGATGACTTCATCGGCCGGATGACCGCCGCGCTGACCCAGTCCGAGCAGGCCCGTGCCGAGGCTGAGCAGCGGATGAACGACGCCCAGCGTCGCCTCCGCCAGGCCGAGCAGCGCATGAGTGCGCTGGAGCAGAAGCTCACCGACACGAACAAGCAGCTCGAAGAGAACAGCCGGCCCACCCTCTCCGGGCTCGGCACCCGCGTCGAGCAGATCCTCCGGCTCGCCGAGGAGCAGGCCAACGACCACCGCAACGAGGCCAAGCGCGAGTCCGAGGGCATCCTCTCCGCCGCCCGCCTCGAGGCCCGGGAGATCACGGACAAGGCCCGCGCCGAGGCCGCCGCGATGAAGGCCAGCGCCGAGCGCGAGGCCGGCAACCTGCGCACCGCCGCCGAGCGCGAGGCCGCCGAGGTCCGGGTGCAGGCCCGCCGCGAGGCCGACACGCTGCGCGCCGACGCCGACCGCGAGACCAAGCAGCTGCGTACGGTGACGGCGCACGAGGTGGCCGAGCTGAAGTCGACCGTCGAGCGGGAGGTGGCCACCCTCCGGGCCACCGCCGAACGGGAGATCACCCAGCACCGCTCGAAGGCCGCCCGCGAGGCCGAGGAGAAGCGCGCCGAGGCGACCAAGCTGCTCACCGACGCACGGGACAAGCGCGACAAGGACCTGCAGGCTCTGGAGCTGCAGCTGGCCGAGCGGCGCGAGAAGGCCGAGCGCGAGGAGTCCGAGCGGCACGCCGCCCAGGTCGCGCAGACCCAGAAGATGGTCAGCGAGGCCGAGCAGCGCGCCCGGGCCGCGCAGGAGCGCGCCAAGGAGATCGAGCAGCGCGCCGAGGCCCGCCGGGTCGAGTCGGAGCGCAACGCGGCCGAGACGATCGACAAGGCCAAGGCGCACTCCGAGAAGACGCTCAACGAGGCCAAGGCCGAGTCGCAGCGCCTGCTCACCGAGGCGCGCACCGAGGCCGAGCTGACCACGCAGGCCGCCCGCCGCGAGGTCGAGGACCTCACCCGGCAGAAGGACGCGGTCACCTCGCAGCTCGGTCAGATGCTCTCCGGGCTCGCCGGCATCGTGCCCGGCATGCCGGCGGCGGCTGCCCCGGCGGCCAAGCCGGAGGCGAAGAAGACCGACGGCGGGCAGGAGCGGGTGACCGCGGAGACCGCCGGCTGACGCGAGGCGTCAGGTCGGGGCATCGACGGCGCGAGGTGACACCGGGTGACCGGTGTGACCTCGCGCCGTGTGCGTTTCCCAACCCTTGGTGTGGCGCCCTCGCCACGGAGTGAAGTAGGTCCCACAAGGGGCGTCCGTATCGCCCCAGCAGGGGGCGATGCGTGTGAGGATGGGGGCATGTCGCACGGCGAGGAACTGTTCGCTCTCGGCGGGGACGTGACCACGGAGCCCAGCTTCGAGTCCGCTCTGCGGGGGTACGAGAAGAAACAGGTTGACCGGTACGTCGCGCGTGCCGAGCACGAGATCGCGACCCTCGCCGCCGAACGGGAACAGGCCTATACACAGATCCACAAGCTCGCCGGCCAGGTCGAGGTGCTGCAACGGGATCTGACCCAGGTCCGCAAGCAGATGAACGTGGTGGACCGGGCCTCCTTCCGGCACCTGGGTCCCCGCGTCGAGTCGATCCTCACCCTCGCCGAGGAGCAGGCCGAGCAGATTCTGTCGGCGGCCAACGAGGAGATCGACGCCCGTCGCGCCACCGCCGAGCACATCATCGAGGAGGCCCGCGAGCAGGCCGCGCGGGCGTTGAAGGACTTCGAGATCGCTCTCGCCGCCCGGCGCCAGGAGGAGGAGCGGCACAGCGCCTCCCGCCGCGCGGAGGCGGACGCGACCCTGCGGTCGGCCAAGGACGAGTCGGCGAAGCTGCGCAAGACCGCACAGGACGAGCTGGCCAAGGCCCAGCAGGAGGCCACCCACCTGCGGGACACCGCCAAGGAGATCCACACCCGGGCACAGCAGGAGGCCACCAAGCTGCGCGAGGCGGCCCGCGAGGCGCTGACCACCGCCCGGCAGGAGGCCGGCGAGCTGCGCGAGGCGGCCAAGGAGGTGCACGCCAAGGCCCAGCAGGAGGCCAAGCGGCTCACCGACACGGCGACCGAGGCGGGCCGGGCGACCCACGCCAAGGCCCAGCAGGAGGCCAAGCAGATCATCGACGACGCGTCGATGGCCGGCCGGGCCACCCGCGCCAAGGCACAGCAGGAGGCCGAGCGGCTGACCACGCAGGCGTCCGAGTCGGCCAAGCGCAGTCGGTCCGAGACCGAGGCGTACGTGCAGCGGATGCGCAGCGAGACCGAGGCGTACGTGCAGCAGTCCCGGGCGCAGACCCAGCAGGAGCTGGGCGCCTGGCGAGCCGGCGTGGAGCAGGAGGTCAACTCGCGGCGCGAGGCGGCCGACCGCGAGCTGGCCCAGCGACGGTCCACCGCCGAGCAGGAGTTCGCCAAGCGACGCGACGAGCTGGACAAGCAGCACGAGTCCCGCAAGCAGGAGCTGGAGTCCACGTTCGCCAACCGCCAGCAGGAGCTGGAGTCGGGTTGGGCTGCGCGAAGCGCCGAGCTGGAATCCGAGTTCACAGCCCGCAAGAACGAGCTGGAGGCCGAGTACACCGCCCGCAAGAACGAGATCGAGCAGGGCGCCGATGCGATCCGTCAGGCGGCCGAGCGGGACGCGTCGGCCCTGCGCCAGCGCGCCGAGACGGAGTCGGCCGAGCTGTTGAGCCGCGCCGCGACCGAGGCGGGTGACAAGCGCCGCAAGGCCGACGAGCACGTCGCGGCCTCGCGCCGCCAGTTCGAGGAGTACGCGGCCACGACCCAGCAGCACCTGGCGACCACGCAGCAGCACCTGGCGGCGACGCAGCAGGAGGCGGCCGCCGGCCGGCAGCAGCTCGCCCACGTGATGTTGGAGATCGCGCAGGCCCAGCAGCAGCTCGCCGACCTGCGGCAGGAGACCTGGAAGGCGCGGCAGGAGTCCGACGAGCTCGAGCGGCAGATGGCCGAGGTGCGGTTGCGCAGCACCACCGGCCCGATCGACGGCCCGACCGCACCGGCCACGGACGACCGCCCCGACCCGACGGCCGTGACCGCGCCGGCAGGCGGCGAGGCCGCGACCGGGTCCGGTATCGGTGACGACGGCGCTACCACGCCCGACGACGCTGGTGCGCCTGTCGGCGCCGGCACGGCGCTCGGCCTCACGACCGAGCCCGACGACGCTGGTGCGCCTGTCGCGGCCGGCACGGCGAGCGGCCTCACGACCGAGCCCGACGACGCCCGGCAGCCGGCGAACGCCGCCGCGGCCGGCGAGTCCGAGCAGTCCACGGCCCGCCCGGTGGCCGAGCCGGTGACCACTGTCGACGGCGGCGCGGCCAGCGCCGGGGTGGACGGCGAACCGACCGTGGCGGCCGTTCCGGGCGAGGGTGGCCGGGGCGCCAAGCCGACGAAGATCACCAGCACCGGTGAGAACGGCAAGCGCCCCAGCAAGCCGACCACCGACGAGCGCAGCGCCAAGCCCAGCAAGGTCACGATCGAGAAGGACTGACGGTACGCCTCAGCGCGGCGGCACGCCCTCCCGTCGCCGCGCAGGATCATGATCGACACGACGTCGCTGATATCGGGCTGTCCCGCTGCCTCGGACACCCCGATATCAGCGATCTCGAGTGGATCACCGCTGCGTACCGACGGGAGGGTGGGTCGCTGAGCGGCCGGCGGCACGTGTGGAGCACCATTGACGGTGTCGAGGACGACAGCGACCATGACACCACCGCTCTCGTCGCCGTCGCCCGTCGTCTCACCGCCTGACCGGGAGGTCCCTGGTGCCGCAGCACGATCCGTCGGCCGAGGGTCCGGACCTGAGCCCGGATCACCCGCCGGCCGAGAGCCCGTCCGCCGAGAGCCCGGCCGCGACCCCGGACCTCCCGCCGGCCGAGAGCCCCGACGCGAGCCCGCCCGCCGAGAGCCCCGACGCGAGCCCGTCCGCCGAAGGTCTGGACGCGACCCGGGACCGCCTGGCGGCCGAGACGCAACCACCCGGAACGCCGCCGGTCGAGACGCCGCCTCCCGTGCCGGTGCCGGCACCGGGGATCGACCCGGAGGAGCCGCCTGCCGTGCCGTCCGGGAAGTTCGGCACGCCGGGGCGTCCACTGCGACGCAGCAGCTTCCTGGTCGGCTTCACGGGCGCGCTGGGCGTGCTGCTGGCGTACACCCTCTATCTGGGGATTCGCAATGCCGGCGGCATCCTCGTGCTGGTGGTGATCGCGCTCTTTCTCGCGGTGGGCCTCAACCCGGCGGTGGTGCGGCTACGCACCTGGGGTGTGCCCCACGGCCTGGCGGTGACGGTGGTGGCGTTGACCGTGGTGCTGCTGCTCTGCGGGGGCGTGGTGGCGCTGGTCCCGCCGATCGTGACGCAGTCCGGGCAGTTCATCGACCAGATCCCGAGCCTGCTCGACGAGCTGCGCCGCAATCCGACGGTCAATGACCTGGTGGAGCGGTACGACGTGGTGGAGCGGGTGCAGGGCGCGGCCAACGCGGCCACCATCGGCCGGGCGCTCGGCGGGGTGCTCGGCGGCGCCCAACTGATCTTCGGCACGGTGTTCCGGACGTTGACCGTGCTGGTGCTGACCATCTACTTCCTGGCCTACTTCAACCGGCTGCGCTCGCTGGGCTACTCGGTGGTGCCCCGGTCGCGGCGGGAGCGGGTGCAGCTGATCGGCGACGAGATCCTGGCGAAGGTCGGCGCCTACATGGTCGGCGCGCTGAGCATCGCCGTGCTGGCCGGCGCGACCACCTTCGTCTTCGCGCTGATCGTCGGGCTGCCGTACCCGTTCGCGCTGGCCGTGGTCGTCGCGGTGACCGACCTGATCCCGCAGATCGGCGCGACCCTGGGCGCGGTGATCGTGAGCCTGGTCGGCTTCGCCGCCGACCTGCCCACCGGCATCGCCTGCGCGGTCTTCTTCCTGATCTACCAGCAGATCGAGAACTACCTCATCTACCCGAAGGTGATGCGCCGTTCGGTGGAGGTCAACGAGGTCGCCGCCCTGCTGGCCGCGCTGCTCGGGGTGGCGCTGCTTGGCGTGGTGGGCGCGCTGATCGCCATCCCCACGGTGGCCGCGCTGCAACTGATCCTGCGCGAGGTGGTGCTCCCCCGCCAGGAGCGGAGTTGACTGTCAGTCGGCCGGCCCGGGGACGGGCGTGTCCGCGAAGGCGGCCACCGTTCGGTCGGCGTACGCGCTGACGTCGCCGGTCTCCATCGGCCCGTCCCAGGTCGTCGGCAGCGGCACCTCGGCCGCCGGGTTGACCCGCTTGACGATCTCGTCGAGCACGGTCTCCGCGTCGCCGACCCAGAGGTGCTTCGCGCCGGGCACCCCGACCACCTCGGCCTGCGGCACCGCCGCGAACCGCTCCCGCGCCTCGGCCGGGCGCAGGTAGTCGTCGAACTCCGGCACCAGCGCCACCAGCGGCCGACCCGAGTCGGCCCAGGTCGCCAGATCGTCCGGGGCCGAGAACCGCAGCGGCGGGGAGAGCAGGATCGCTCCGGCCACCGCCGGGTCGCACCCGTACTTCAGGGCCAGGTCGGTGCCGAACGACCAGCCGACCAGCCAGATGTTGGGCAGTTCGGCGAACTCCGCGTACTCGATGGCGGCGGCCACGTCGTAGCGCTCACCCACCGCGCCGTCGAAGGCCCCCTCGCTGGTGCCGCGCACACTGCTCGTGCCCCGGGTGTTGAACCGCAGCACGGCCACGTCGGCCAGCGCGGGCAGCCGCCACGCCGCCTTGCGGAACACGTGGCTGTCCATCATTCCGCCGTGGGTGGGCAGCGGGTGCAGGCAGACGAGGGTGGCCACCGGGGGCCGGTCGGCCGGCAGGGCCAGTTCGCCGACCAGCCGCAGACCGTCGGCGGTGTGCAGCTCGATGTCCTCCCGGCGGCCGGGCAGGATCGACGACGCGCGGATCGCTGTGCTCACCGCTCAAGTCTGTCGCGAACTCACCGCCGCCGCCCGCCCAGGCACGATCAGGGTGATCCAGGTCGCTCGCTCAGTAGCGCGGCGTGCCCCGGCCGCGCTGCACCGCCGGGCCGCGCCGCTCCCGGGCACGCCAGCACCCGCTGTGCCAGTGCCGGCGGTCGGTCAGGTCACCCAGGCCGTCGGCGGGCCAGGCCACGAGGTGCGCCACCCCGGGTCGGATCTCCTGGTCACAACCGGGGCAGCGGTACGTCTTGACCGACGCGCCCGCCCCGATGCCGCGTACCTGCCAGGCGCCGTCGGTCCACTGCTGCACCGAGGCGACACCCTGCCGGACGCGGTCGGCGTCCAGGTTGGCGTTCTCGTCCCGGCGAGGGCGATTGCGACGAGGGCTCACAGTCACCAAGCGTACGGTCCGTCGGACGGACCAGCCCCCGGGCCGGTCCGTCCGACGGCTGCGATCACTTCCAACTCTGTGGCCGCGTCGGGTCCTCGACGACCCGCGCTCCCGCCAGCACGGTCGTCGCGTCCGCCTCGGTGAAACCGCTCGTCGCGCCCGGCTCGACGCCGGTCGGCGGCGGGCCGTCCCACTGCCAGCCGAAGTTCACGCTCACCACCGTCTTGCGGATGCCGAAAAGATCCAGTGTCGTCCCGTCGGCGGAGAGATTCGCGGGCCGGCCAGCGATGGTCCGGTTCCCCTCGGTACGGGTGCCGGCCCCGCTCGCGTAGCGGTAGTTCACGAACATGACCTGGGTCGCCGCCCGCGCAAGGGTGAAGTCCGAGGTGACCAGTCTCGGGTATGAGCTGACGTCGACCGAGCAGGAGGTGATCGGTGCGCGGTCGGGCAGGCTGCCGAGCCGCAGCGGCACGGCGCACGACCGGGCCTCGTTCCAGCGCAGCGCCCGGACCGCCTGCTCCAGCCCGGCGCGGTCCCCTCCCAGGATGACGGCACGGGCGTACAGACCCGGCGCGGGACGCCACGACGTGACCACGCCACTCGCGCCATCGCTCGTCGGGTGGATCGTGCCGTCGAAGGTCTGGGGCCCCGGCCCGGCCACGTCGACCTGGACGTTGCCGAACGAGACGCTGGTGGACAATTCACGGCTGGACCGGCGACGCCACCAGGAGTTGTTGGCGTTGACGAGCATGCGGCGCACGTACACGTCGGGCCGGTCGGCTCGGGCGATCTTGCGCCAGTGCACGTACGCCCGGGACAGCACCTCCTGGGTGAGGTCCTCGGCCCGGTGCTCGTCACCGGTGAGCAACCGCGCCAGCCGCACGAGGGCTGGGCCGCGGCTGGAGACGTACTCCTCGAAGGTCACATCCGGTAGACGCGGCCGGGTCCCTCCGGCGTTGACCCGGTCAGCGGTGCGAGTGGTCGCGGAAGCCGCGGCGGGTCTTGCGGCCCAGGTAGCCGGCCGTGACCAGGTGCTCCAGCAGCGGCGCGGGCGCGAAGCCCGGCTCGCGCAGCTCCAGGTACAGCTCCCGCTGGATGGCCAGCGAGACGTCCAGCCCCACCACGTCGAGCAGCTCGAACGGGCCCATCGGGTAGCCGCAGCCCAGCTTCATGGCGTGGTCGATGTCGTCGGCGGTGGAGTAGCTGGCCTCCAGCATCTTCACCGCGTCGTTCAGGTACGGGAAGAGCAGCGCGTTGACGATGAACCCGGACCGGTCGCCGCAGACCACACCGGTCTTGCCCAGCGCGGCGCAGACCGCCCGCGCGGTGGCGGTGGCCTCCGGGGAGGTACGGATGGTCCGGACCACCTCGACCAGCGGCATGACCGGCGCCGGGTTGAAGAAGTGCAGGCCCACCACGTCGGCCGGCCGCTGGGTGGCCATCGCCACGTCGATCACCGGCAGGGACGAGGTGGTGGTGGCCAGCACCACGCCCGGCTTGCAGATCTCGTCGAGGCTGGCGAAGAGCGCCTTCTTCACGCTCAACTCCTCGACGACCGCCTCGACCACCAGGTCGACGTCGGCGAGGTGGTCGAGCGTGGCCGACCAGCTGATCCGGCCGAGCGCGGCGTCCCGGTCGGACTCGGCGAGCTTGCCGCGCACCACGCCCTTGTTCAGCGAGGTCTTCACCGCCTCGCAGACCGCCGCGGACTTCTCCGCGCCCCGGGTCACCGAGACGACCTCGTAGCCGGCCTTCGCGAACACCTCGATGATCCCGGTGGCCATCGTCCCGGATCCGACGACACCGACCTTCGCGATGGCGCGCGCGCCGTCGGCGAGCGCGGCCTCCGTGGCCGGCGGCGTCGCCTCGTCCGGTACGACGACCGGGGAGCCCGGCCGCTGGTAGGTGTAGAAACCCCGACCGGACTTCCGGCCGAGCAGCCCCGCCGTCACCATCTGCTTGAGCAGCGGCACGGGGGCGTGCCGGCGGTCCCGCCCGCCGCGGCGGTACATCGTGTCCAGGATCTCGTACGCGGTGTCCAGGCCGATCAGGTCCATCAGCGCCAGCGGGCCCATCGGCAGGCCGCAGCCGAGCTTCATCGCCGCGTCGATGTCCTCCCGGGTCGCGTAGTGCGACTCGAACATGCCGACCGCGTGGTTGAGGTAGCCGAAGAGCAGCGCGTTGGCGATGAAGCCGGCCCGGTCGTTGATGGTGACGTCGACCTTGCCCAGCCGGGCGCACAACGCCTCGACGTCGGCGACCACCTCGGGCGACGTGACGACGGTGCGGACCACCTCGACCAGCTTCATCACCGGCGCCGGGTTGAAGAAGTGGATGCCGATCACCTGGTTGGGCCGGGTGGTGGCGACCGAGATCTCGGTGACGCTCAACGACGAGGTGTTGGTGGCGAGAATGGTGTCCGGCCGGCAGACCCGGTCCAGCTCCGCGAAGATCCGCTGCTTGAGGTCCAGGTGCTCGGGCACCGCCTCGATCACCAGGTCCACGGAGTGCAGGGCGTCCAGCCCCACCGCGAAGCGCACCCGCTCGTGCAGCGCGTCCCGGTCCGCCTCGGCGAGCTTGCCCTTGGCCACGGCGCGATCGGTGGAGCCGGTGAGGGTGGCCCGGCCGCGCTCCAGCGCCGACTCGGAGATCTCGACCGCGAGCACGTCGATGCCGTTGCGGGCGAAGACCTCGACGATGCCGGCACCCATGGTGCCCAGCCCCACCACACCCACGGTGCTGAACTCGCGCGCCACGATCGGCCTCCCCAGACACTCCGCACGGCCACTGAACGGCCGCTAAGGTTATGCGCGCGAGTCTGCCACGTGACGCTCGGTTGTCGAGACGCCGTGGCATATTTCACCCACGGCGCGAGGGGCCGCTAGACGGCCGGCACGCCGGTCAGCGCGAGCAGCTCCGCGACGAACTCCGCCGGGCGTTCCAGGTGCGGACTGTGCCCGCAGCCGGGCAACACCACCTCGCGGTACGCGCCGCCGGCCGCCGCGTACCGCTCCAGCACCGCACGGGTCTGGCCGACCATCGGCTGCGGCGGGCAGGACTCCTCGCCCGGCCAGCCGGGCACGACACCCAGCGAACCCAGGTACGCCAGGTCGAACAGCGACGTGTCCGACACGATCACGTCGGCGTCCCCGCGTACCCAGGTGACCGGCGGCTTGGGTGCGACGGCCACCAGCTCGTCGGCGATCCGGAACCAGGTCGGTGCGAGCGCGTTGAGCACGCCGCGCTCCCCCGGCGCGGTGCCCGGCCAGTTCGCCGAGGGCACCGCCGTACCGGGGTAGTTGTCGTCGCCGGTCGCCGTGGACAGCACGCTGTCCAGCAGCAGCTCCTCGTCGACGCCCAGCGAGGCGGGATCGGCCACGTAGGTGGCCCGCAGCACCGCGCGCGGGCTGGCCGGCGCGTCGGCGTCGCGATCACCCGCGGCGAGCCGCGCGACGAAGTCGGGGTTGGCCGTGCCGGCGCCGGTACCGGCGAAGTCGGGGGTGGTCGGCGTGCCGGTCAGGTCGCGCGTGCCACCGAAGCCGTACGGCGACACCGGCGCGGCCAGCAGCAGCGCGCCCACCCGGTGCGGATGGTCGACCAGCAACCTCATCGCCACTCCCCCGCCCAGGGAGTGCCCGACCACCACGGGCAGGCCACTGCCGCTGGCGCTGGCGCTGGCGAAGAGCGTCGGGTCGTCCAGCAGGGCGGCGATGTCGTCGGCGAAGTCCCGCAGGCCCCGCGTGGCGTTCACCGGAGCGGTCGCGGAGTCGCCGTACCCCCGTAGGTCAGGGGCCACGACCCGCAGCGTCGGCGGCAGCCGCCGGAGCAACGGTTCCCAGAACAGCGAGGACGAGCAGTTGCCGTGGATCAGCAGCACCGGAGTGCCGTCCGGCGGGCCGGCCACCCGTACCGCCTGGGTCGTGCCGTTCGCCGTCACGACCCGCTGCTCGCTCTCCATCCGCGGCATGCTGCCACGCCGTTGTCCGCCGGTCCAGGTGCTGGACAGCCACCCGGCGGCGCCGCCCGGTGTGGCGGACCACCGCCCACACCCCGGCAGGGGCCTTCGCCGCCGGTCAGCGGCGGCCGGTGGGCGGGGTGGCCAACGGCAGGGGCAGCGTCGGGCGGATGTCCCGCCGGGCCGGGCCGAAGCTGAGCCCGACCGGATCCGTGTGGGCGACCCCCGGGTCGAACAGGCGCAGCTCGGTCCGACCGAGCCGGATCACGTCGCCGTCGGAGAGGCGTTCCACCTCGGTGATCCGGCGGTCGTTGAGCCAGGTGCCGTTGGTCGAGCCCAGGTCACGCAGCGAGGCGCCCTCCGGGGCCAGCCACACCTCGGCGTGCCGACGGCTGAGGTGCGGGTCGTTGATGACCACGTGACCGGTCGGTGCCCGACCGATCACCTGCGGCTCGACCCGAAGGCGAAAGCTCGCGCCGCGCATCGGCCCACCAGCGACCGTCAACAGCGGCAGCAGTTCCGGATGTTCCTCCATGGACAGTCAGCCCTCCACCCCACACCGTTACTCCGCGCGTCAGCCTGCCATCAGACGGTAATCGCCAATACCGACCAGCCGGTCAGCTCCTCGTCACCTCCCGGCCACCCGCCGTTCGACGATTCGGGCGGCCGGCCTCCGGCACCCAGCGCCTGACCTGCACTGATCAACGAGCGGGCGGGCCGAGGCAACTCCCGTCCGGCCGACCCGAAATCGTGCCCTACCGATGAGTAATGTTCGGGTCTAGACTTCCGCCATGACGGCTGTGCATGTCCCCGGCACCCCTCTCATCGAGGCGGACCAGCTGGTCTCCACCAGTCCGGCCACCGGCGCCGAGGCGGGCCGCCTGCCCGTCGCCACCGCTGCCGACGTGCGGCAGGCCGTCGACCGGGCCCGCGCCGCCGGCGAGTGGTGGGCCGGCCTGGGCTTCACCGGCCGCCGGCAACGGCTGCTGCGCTGGCGCGCGCTGCTCGCCCAGCGGATCGAGCAGCTCGCCGACCTGGTGCACGTCGAGGGCGGCAAGCCGGTCCCCGACGCCATCGTCGAGATCGTCACCGCGATCGAGCACGTCGACTGGGCGGCGCGCAACGCCGGTCGGGTGCTCGGTCCGCGCCGGGTGCGGTCGCGGCTCATCCTCGCCGAGTTCTCCGGGCACCTGGAATACCAGCCGCACGGCGTGGTCGCTGTGATCGGCCCGTGGAACTATCCGGTCTTCACCCCGATCGGCTCCGCCGCGTACGCCCTGGCCGCCGGCAACGCCGTGGTGTTCAAGCCCAGCGAGTACACGCCCGCCGTCGGCCAGTGGCTGGTGGACACCTTCGCCGAGGTGGTGCCCGAGCAGCCGGTGTTCACCGCCGTGCACGGCCTCGGTGACGTGGGCGCGGCGCTGTGCCGCTCCGGGGTCGACAAGGTGGCCTTCACCGGCTCCACCGCGACCGCCCGGAAGGTGATGGCCGCCTGCGCCGAGACGCTGACTCCGGTGCTGATCGAGGGCGGTGGCAAGGACGCCATGATCGTCGACAGCGACGCCAACCTGGACGCCGCCGCCGAGGCGTGCGTCTGGGGCGCCATGACCAACGCCGGCCAGACCTGCATCGGCATCGAGCGGGTCTACGCCGTCGACCCGGTCTTCGACGCCTTCGTCGACAAGGTCGTCGCCCGCGCCGGCCGGCTGACCGTGGGCCCGGAGGGCGCCGACATCGGCCCCATCACCATGCCCGGCCAGATCGAGGTGATCCGCCGGCACATCGACGCCGCGGTCAGCTCCGGCGGTCGCGCCGTGCTCGGCGGCCCGGATGCGGTGCAACCTCCGTACGTGCATCCGACCGTGCTGGTGGACGTCCCGGAGGAGTCGGCCGCCGTCCGCGAGGAGACCTTCGGCCCGACGCTGACCATCAGCCGGGTCCGCGACGCCGACGAGGCCGTCGCCCGCGCCAACGCCCTGTCGTACGGCCTGGGGGGTTCGGTCTTCGGCCGGCAGCGTGCGGTGTCCATCGCGCGGCGCCTGCGCTCGGGGATGGCTTCGATCAACTCCACCCTGACCTTCGCCGGGATGTCCACGCTGCCGTTCGGTGGGGTCGGCGACTCCGGCTTCGGGCGGATCCACGGCGAGGACGGCCTGCGCGAATTCGGCCGCGCCAAGGCCATCACCCGCCGCCGGGCACGATCGCTGCTGCCGTCGATGACCTTCGAACGCACCCCGACCGACGTGGCACGCCTCATCAAGGCCATCAAGATGATGTACGGCAAATGAGTGTCGGATAACCGATCTGGGCGTTGATCAGCGTATCCACATGTTTATGTGGCGTGGTCGCGGCGGTACATTGCGTTAAATGGGCCACAATCGATTGCGCCACCGCCTTGTCGACAGTGACCAGTCGTGGAGCGCACGGCAGCGGCGTCGTCGTTCGGACTGGCTGGCGCGCACCTTTCCCGAGATCGGCGACATGCATGTCGTCGACCTCGGCGGCCGGCTCGGCACCTGGCACCGCGCCACCGTCCGACCGGCCCGGGTCACAGTGGTCAACCTGGAACAGCCGCCCGCCACGGTGCCGGAATGGGCCCACGTCGAACAGGCCGACGCCTGCGACCTGCCACCCCACGTCGCCAACGGCGCCTACGACCTGGTCTTCTCCAACTCAGTGCTGGAGCACGTCGGCGGGCACGAACGCCGGCTGCGGTTCGCCGCCGCCGCCCGGTCACTGGCCGATCGCCACTGGGTGCAGACGCCCTACCGCTACTTCCCCATCGAGCCGCACTGGATCGCGCCCGGAATGCAGTTTCTGCCGATCCGGCTGCGCACCGCGCTCGCCCGCCGCTGGCCTCTCGGACACAAACCGACCCGCAGCCACGAAGCCGCCATTCACCAGGTGCTCTGGACCGAACTGCTGGACCGCTCGCAGATGCGCCACTACTTCCCCGACTCGCGAATGCTCATCGAGCGGTTGGCCGGCCTGCCGAAGTCGCTGATCGCCGTCCGAACCGAGGCGTGAGCGGTCAGAAGAGGGTCAGCTCGTCCTTCTCGATGCCGCGCAGCCGGTCGTAGTTGACGACCACGCACCGGATGCCACGATCGGCGGCGAGCACCCGGGCCTGCGGCTTGATCTCCTGGGCGGCGAAGACCCCGGTGACCGGGCTGAGCAGCGGGTCGCGGTTCATCAGTTCGAGATAGCGGGTCAACTGCTCCACCCCGTCGATCTCGCCACGCCGCTTGATCTCGACGGCGACGGCGCCGGAGTTGGCGTCCCGGCACAGCAGATCCACCGGCCCGATCGCCGTCATGTACTCGCGGCGCACCAACGTGTACCCCTCGCCCAGCACACCCGGGTTGGCCGCCAGCAACTCCTGCAGGTGCGCCTCGACCCCGTCCTTGCGCAGGCCGGGATCCACACCCAGCTCGTACGAGGTGTCCTGGAAGACCTCCTCCAGGGTGATCCGCAGCTCCTCGCCGGCCTTGTTGACCACCCGCCACACGCCGGGGGCCTCCTCCAGCCGACACGGCGGGCTCATCCAGTTCAGCGGCTTGTACGCACGATCGTCGGCATGGATGGACACCGACCCGTCCGCCTTCACCATCAACAGCCGGGTGGCCGGCGGCAGGTGAGCCGAGAGCCGTCCGACGTAGTCCACCGAGCACTTCGCAATGACCAACCGCACCCGACGAGGGTAGCCGAGCACCCGACGGCCGCCACCGAGCGGCACTGGCGCGTCGGTGCGATGCTGAGACCGTGTTCGAAGTCCTCACCGGCACCGGCCTCGCCGCCTCGGCGGGGCTGAACGCCTACATACCCCTGCTCATCCTCGGTCTACTCGGTCGTTACACCAACCTGATCGACCTGCCCAGCGGTTGGACGTGGCTCGGCAACGGCTGGGTCATCGTCATCCTGGCCGTCCTGCTCGCCGTCGAGGTGGTGGCGGACAAGGTGCCGGTGGTCGACCACATCAACGACGTGGTGCAGACCGTCGTCCGGCCCACCGCCGGCGGCCTCGCCTTCGGCGCCGGGTCGTCCTCGGAGACCGTGACCGTCAGCGACCCGGGGAGTTTCTTCACCTCCCACCAGTGGGTGCCGGTGGCCACCGGCGTCCTGCTCGCCTTCGGCGTACACCTGCTCAAGTCCGCCGCGCGGCCAGTCATCAACGCGACCACCGCCGGGTTCGGCGCCCCGGTCGCCAGCACCGCCGAGGACGCGACAAGCGTGGTCGTCTCCCTGGTCGCGATCATCCTGCCGGTGCTGGTGCTCGCCTTCCTGGTCGGCCTGGTCGTGTTCATCTACTGGTTCTTCCGTCGACGCTCCGAACGCCGTCGGGAACGCGAGGCGGCCCGCGCCGCCGGCTTCCGCGTCTGACCTGGGGGCCTTCCTCGCGGGGCGCACCGGCTTCGCTTCGCTCGCCCGCTCGCGCCTTCAGATCCTGGACAGTTTCCGTCAGCAGTTGACGGAAACTGTCCAGGATCTCGCGGGCATGACAATGGCCGGCACCCCGGGTTCGGGGTGCCGGCCATTGGTTCGTGCGGTCAGCTGTTCCAGTGCTGGGCGACCAGGTCGGTGGCCTGCTGCTCCCACTGGGCGTAGGCGTCCGGGTAGGCGGAGACCTGTACGGTCTGCGCGGCCTGGGTCAGGGGCATGTCCTGCCAGCCGTCAACCTGACGCAGGCCCTTGAGGAACGCGGTGGTGGAGTACTCGGGGTTGGTGATCTGCTCCGGGGTGCCCCAACCACTGGAGGGGCGCTGCTGGAACAGGCCCAGCGAGTCGTGGTCGTTGGCGTCGCCGAGGTGGCCGAGGTTGTCCAGCTTCGATTCCTGCAGGCTCGTCGCGATCGAGATGACCGCGGCCCGTTCGGGCAGGCCGGCCTTCTTCGTGGCGGCGATGATCGCCTTGGCGTTGGCGGTCTGCTCGTCGTTGAGGCTGATGTGCGACTGGTCGCCCTGCGGCTTCGACACTGCCGTCTGCACGGCGGCCGCGACGGGCTTGGCGTCGGTGGCGGGGTTGGCGTGGGCGGCGATCGGGCCGGCGAAGACACCACCGGCGAACGCGAGACCAGCAACGGACAGCATGCTCTTACGGAAGATCGTGTTCATGGGGGTAGCTCCTTCGGGGGTAGGAACACCTGCGCACCGTTCGGGGGAAGCGGTGGCGCGGGTGTGAGCACCTCGTCGGGCGCTGCACTATCAAGCGGGGAAAAGTCTGGGGGCGGCGGCCTACGGGCTGATCGCTCGTGGCGCCGGGGGCGGCGGCCTACGAGCGGGGGGCTCGTGGCGCCGGGACGGTGTGTAACGACCGTCGGGCCGGGGTCATTCCCGGGCCCTCGCCGGGGCCGAATAGCGGACCCGGGGGCGAGCCCACGGTCGTTCGGGGGTCTGCAACGACCCGGCCCGGCCGGCCATTCCCCCGCCGGTTGAGCGGGCGGGGCGGCTGGCCGTGGTCCTGCGATCGTCAGGGTATGTAACGACCCCCGGCCCGCCACGATTCCGCCTCACGGATGCGACCGGTCACACCCCGACGCCGCCCGGAAACGGACATCTCGCCCGGTCGACGCGATGGACACGGTCGACGGGGTGCGTCCGGGCGGTGATCGACTCGGGATCGCCGATGTCGGGGTGTCCGGGACGGGTCGATACCCCGACATCGCCGACCCTCGTGTTGATCACGCCGAGACGGGTATCCGGCCCGAGCGCCGGGGCCAGCGCTGATCGTCAGGCGGACATATCGGGCCTCTGCAACCGACAAATGCCTAGAATCGCGACAAGAAGCCTAGAGGAGGTCAGCATGACCACAGCGATGGAGATGCCCCGAGTCCAGGAGTGTGTGGTCGCGGCGTGTGCGTACAACCAGGGCGGTGACTGCCACGCCTTCGCAATCACCATCGGCAGCATGGACCACGCGCACTGCCACACCTTCGTCGAGTCGCCCGTGCGGGGCGGGGTGGACGGCCTCACCGCCCAGGTGGGCGCCTGCCAGCGTTCCGACTGTCGGCACAACGAGCAGTTGGAGTGCCACGCGTCGTCGATCAAGGTCGGCCCGGACAACGACATGGCCGACTGCATGACGTACGCCGGTCGCTGACCCGCGAAGCGGGCTCAGGGCAGGTCGTTGGCCTGCCGGATGACCGTCACGAGGTCGTCGATGATGCCGGTGAGGGCGAAGTCCTTCGGGGTGAAGACCCGGGCCACCCCGGCGGCCCGCAGGGTGTCGGCGTCGCCGGCGGGGATGATGCCGCCCACCACCACCGGCAGGTCCGCCCGGCCGGCGGCGCGCAGCCCGTCGAGGACGGCGGGTACGGCGGCCAGGTGCGAGCCGGACAGCACGGAGAGCCCGACCAGGTCGACGTCCTCCTCGACGGCGGCGGCCACGATCTGCCCGGCGGTCAGCCGGATGCCCTGGTAGACGACCTCGAAGCCGGCGTCGCGGGCGCGTACCGCGATCTGCTCCGCGCCGTTGGAGTGCCCGTCCAGGCCGGGTTTGCCGACCAGCAGCCGCAGCCGGCCGCTGCCCAACTCGCGGGCGGTGGCGGTGACGCGCTCCCGCACCGCCGCGAGGCCCGGGTCGCCGCCGCTGCCGGTGGCGCCGGCCAGGCCGGTGGGCGCCCGGTACTCGCCGAAGACCTGGCGTAGCGCGCCGGCCCACTCCCCGGTGGTCACCCCGACGCGCACGCACTCAAGGGTGGCCGGCATGAGGTTGGCGGTGGTCGCGGCGTCCGCGCGGAGCCGGGCCAGCGCCGCGTCGACGGCGTCGTCGTCCCGACCGGCACGCCATTCGCGTACGGAGGCGACGGCGGCCGCCTCGACCGCGGGGTCGACCTGTTCGACGGCCTCGGCGCCGGCCGCGGTCAGCGGAGAGGGCTCGGTCTCGGCGTACCGGTTGACGCCGACCACGACGTCGGCGCCGGACTCCATCCGGCGGCGGCGTTCGGCCAGCGAGGCGACCAGCGCGCTCTTGAGGTAGCCGGTCTCCACGGCGGCGACCACGCCGCCCAGCTCCAGCACCTTGTCCAGCTCGACGCGCGCTCCGGTGACGATCTCGTCGACGAGTGCGGTCATCACGTGCGACCCGGCGAAGAGGTCGGGATATTCGAGCAGGTCCGACTCGTACGCCAGGACCTGCTGCATCCGCAGCGACCACTGCTGGTCCCAGGGGCGGGGTAGGCCGAGCGCCTCGTTCCAGGCGGGCAGTTGCACGGCGCGGGCGCGGGCGTCGCGGGACATCGTCACGCCGAGCATCTCCAGCACGATGCGCTGGATGTTGTTCTCCGGCTGCGCCTCGGTGAGGCCGAGCGAGTTGACCTGCACCCCGTAGCGGAACCGTCGCTGCCGGGCCTCGGTCACCCCGTACCGGTCCCGGGTGATCTCGTCCCAGAGCACGCCAAACACGCGCATCTTGGCGATCTCCTCGACGAAGCGCACCCCGGCGTTGACGAAGAACGAGACGCGCTGCACCACGTCACCCATCCGCTCGGCGGGCACCTGGCCGGAGTCGCGGACCGCGTCGAGGACGGCGACGGCGGTGGCCAGGGCGAAACCAACCTCCTGTACGGGCGTGGCGCCGGCTTCCTGGAGGTGGTACGAGCAGATGTTGACCGGGTTCCACCGGGGCATCTCCCGCAGCGTGTACGCCACCACGTCGGCGGTGAGCCGCAGGGAGGCCGCCGGCGGGAAGATGTACGTCCCCCGGGACAGGTACTCCTTGATGATGTCGTTCTGGGTGGTGCCGGCGCAGCGGGCCAGCTCCGCGTCCTGTTCGAGGCCGACGGTGCCGTAGAGGGCCAGCAGCCACATCGCCGGGGCGTTGATGGTCATCGAGGTGTTCATCTCGGCGAGCGGGATGCCGTCGAAGAGCGCCCGCATGTCCCCGAGGTGGGCCACCGGCACGCCGACCCGGCCGACCTCACCGGCGGCGAGTTCGTGGTCCGGGTCGTACCCCGTCTGGGTGGGCAGGTCGAAGGCGACCGACAGGCCGGTCTGCCCCTTGGCGAGGTTGCGGCGGAAGAGCGCGTTGGTGGCGGCGGCCGAGGAGTGGCCGGCGTACGTGCGCATCACCCACGGGCGGTCCCGCTCGGGCAACCGGCTCGCAGATGGGGTCTCATCCATGGCCGGAGTCTAAGTTACCGTTCAGTAAAACGGGTTGTGGAAAACCACACAGGTCCATGTCGCGGACGACCGGGTCCGAAGCGCTCGCGGTGGCGCTGACCGCCACACCCCGGGCAGCAGGGTGTGGCGGTCAGGACGCACACTGGACAGCATGGATGACGAGCTGGCCATCTCCGTCCGAGGGCTGCGCAAGGCGTACGGCGACAACGTGGCGGTGGCGGGCGTGGATCTCGACGTCCACCGCGGTGAGGTGTTCGCGTTGCTCGGCCCGAACGGCGCCGGCAAGACCACCACCGTCGAGATCCTGGAGGGCTACCGGCGCCGCGATGCCGGCGAGGTGGCCGTGCTCGGCGCGGACCCGGCCCATCCCGACGCCGGCTGGCGCTCCCGCGTCGGCATCGTGCTGCAGGGCACCGGCGAGTTCGACGAGCTGACCGTGGCCGAGGTGGTCCGGCACTTCTCCGGCTTCTATCCGGACGCGGACGACCCGGACAAGGTCATCGAGCGGGTCGGGCTGGCCGGCAAGGCGAAGGCTCGTACGCACACCCTCTCCGGCGGGCAGAAGCGCCGCCTGGATGTGGCGCTGGGCATCATCGGCCGCCCTGAACTGCTCTTCCTCGACGAGCCGACCACCGGTTTCGACCCGGAGGCCCGCCGCGAGTTCTGGGAGCTGATCCGCGACCTCGCCGCGGCCGGCACCACGATCGTGCTCACCACCCACTATCTGGACGAGGCGGAGGCGCTCGCCGACCGGGTCGGTGTGATCGCTGGCGGCCGGCTGGTCGAGGTGGCCGCCCCGAACCGGCTGGGCAACCGGCAGGAGGCTCTGGCCACGGTCTCCTGGCGTACCCCGGAAGGGACGCTGGAGAGCGCGCAGAGCGCGACGCCGACGGCCCTGGTCGCCGACCTGGCCGCGCGCTACGGCGGCGAGGTCCCCGGCCTCACGGTGACCCGGCCGACCCTGGAGGACGTCTACCTCACGATGATCGGACACGCGCGATGACGACCACGACGAGAACGGCTACCCCGCCTGCCGCGCGCTCAGGCCGCCGGCTGGGCGCGGGCGCGCTGGCCCTGCGGCAGGGCCGGCTGGAGATCACCCAGTTCCTGCGCAGTCGGGAGTCCGTGGTCTTCACGATGGGCTTCCCCATCATCATGATCCTGATCTTCGCGTCGATCTTCCACGGGACGATCGGTGGCGGGGTCAAGTTCACCCAGTACTTCATCACCGGCATGATCGCGACCGGCCTGATGACGGTGAGCTTCCAGAACCTCGGCATCTGGATCCCGATCGAGCGGGACCGGGGGGTGCTCAAGCGCTACCGGGGCACACCGATGCCGAAGTGGGTCTGGTTCGCCGGCAAAGTGATCATGGTGGTGGCGATCGGCATCGCCGAGACGGCCCTGCTGCTGGCCTTCGCGGTGGCGCTGTTCGACCTCGACCTGCCCGGCACCGCCGCGAAGTGGTTCACCTTCGGCTGGGTCGCGATGCTCGGGGTGACCGCGTGCACCCTGTGTGGCATCGCCATCTCGTCGCTGGCCCGCACGGCCCGCAGCGGCTCGGCGGTGGTCACCCCGGTCGCCCTGGTGCTCCAGTTCATCTCCGGGGTGTTCTTCGTCTTCACCGACCTGCCCACCTGGATGCAGCAGGTGGCGGCGCTGTTCCCGCTCAAGTGGATGTGCCAGGGGCTGCGCGCGGTCTTCCTGCCCGAGAGCTTCGGCGCCCAGGAGCCGGGTGGGTCGTTCGAGCTGGGCCGGGTGGCGCTGGTGCTCGCCCTGTGGTGCGTGATCGGCCTGGTGCTCTGCCTGACCACCTTCCGCTGGACCACCAAGCGCGACGGCTGAGCGGTCGACCGGGGCGGGCAGCCGCCCCGGTCGTCGCGACTCAGTACGTGTAGAAACCCTTGCCGGTCTTGCGGCCCAGGTCGCCGGCGGTGACCATGCGCTGGAGCAGCTCCGGCGGGAAGAACTTCTCGTCCGCCGTGTCGGTGTAGATGTTCTTCGAGGCGTGCAGCAGCACGTCCACGCCGGTCAGGTCGGTGGTGGCCAGCGGGCCCATGGCGTGTCCGAAGCCCAACCGGCAGGCGGTGTCCAGATCCTCCGCCGACACCACGCCGGACTCGACCAGCTTGACCGCCTCCACCACCAGGGCGGAGATCAGCCGCGTGGTGACGAAGCCGGCGATGTCCCGGTTGACCACCACGACCGTCTTGCCGATCTCCTCGGCGAAGGCCCGCACGGTGGCCAGCGTGTCGTCGCTGGTCTTGTAGCCGCGCACCAGCTCACAGAGCTGCATCATCGGCACCGGTGAGAAGAAGTGGGTGCCGACGACGGCCTCGGGCCGCTCGGTGACCGCGGCGATCTGGGTGACCGGAATGGCCGACGTGTTGGTGGCGAGCACCGCGTCGGACTTGCAGATCTTGTCCAGCGCACGGAACACCTCGTGCTTGATTTCCAGCCGCTCGAAGACCGCCTCGACCACGATGTCCGCGTCCGCCGCCGCCTCCAGGTCGGTGGTCGGGGTGATCCGCGCCAGCGTCGCCTCGACGTCGGACGCCTCGATCTTGCCCTTCTCGGCGAACTTCTCCAGCGACTTCCGGATGCCGCCGAGCCCCCGGGTGGTGGCCGCGTCGTCCAGGTCGCGCAGCGTCACCTGCCAGCCCGCCTGCGCCGCCACCTGGGCGATGCCGGAGCCCATCAGCCCGGCCCCGACGACCGCGAGTCGACCCGCCATCTGCTTCTCCCTCGCTGCGATTGAGTGCCTGCCTGCACCCTAGTCTGCGAGCCTGAACGATGACTAAGGGCTCCAGTCGCCGTGGGCTATCCCATTCCGCGCTCGTGTGACGGATGCACGACTCCCGACAGCGAACAAAATCCCGCCTGGGTGCATCGAACCTTACGACAACCAACAAGTGGAATCACACAGGAGCTCATGATGCGCGCAACGTCCATGGTCGGAACCCTCACCTGCCTCCTGCTCGCAGCGGCGTGCTCGTCACCCGCACACCAGGGCGGCAACGCTGCGCCCGCAGGCTCGCCTGAGCCGACGACCAGCGCGGCCACCACCGGCACGCCCACCCCGTCCACCCCGTCCAGCCCGCCCCCGTCGTCCCCGTCGTCCGCCCGACCGCCAAGCGACCCGACCCGCGCGGCGTCGCTCGTCCTGGGCCCGGACGGCATCGGCTCGCTGAAGCTCGGCATGACCCGTCAGCAGGCCACCGGGACGGGACAGCTGCGGGCCTTCGGGAACAACGGGGGCGACTGCGCGCCGGCGCACCTGCGGGCCGCCCCGAGCGAGGACGGGGTCGTCCTCCTCTCGCCGACCCTGGGAATCGCCACCATCGACGCGTACGAGGGAATCAGGACGCCCGAGGGAGCGCGCATCGGCATGTCGAGCGCCGAGATGCTGCGGATCTACCCGACGTGGAAGGCAGCCGACGGAGACGCGACGAACGGTCGCGGCGTCGCGAAGACCCCCGGCAACAGCAAGGCCGTCTACCGCATCGGGACGAGGAACGGCAAAGTCACCCAGCTGACCCTCCAGTACGCGAACCAGAACTGCTACGAGTAGACGGACCCGAAACGGCCGGCCTGCGGCGCCAGCGCGCTGGACAACCGCAGGCCGGCCAGGATCTCGTCGGTCAGGTCCTCGTCACCGACCTGCTTGATCTGCAGGTAGACGCCACAGCCGCGCTGCGGCACGGCCAACACCACCTCGCTGAACGACACCGAAGCGCCACACGATGTCCACCGTCGTACCAACGCCCTGTCACCCCCCACGTTCACGGTCCGGTCGGGCTGCCGGACGCAGGAGGGGTGGCCGGGTAACGCCGGTTCCGGGTCGCCGGCGAGCAGCCCCCTGCTCGCGCCGACGAACACACCGGCCATCCCACTCGCCGGGTCCGGCCAGACGGCGAGGTTCGGGGCGACCACGAGACCCGGCGCCTGGCCAGCGGGAAGGCGCAGTACCGAAGGGTCCCAGCCGGCGTCCTTCACCTGGCCGGCCCAGCTCGCCGGCACCGCCACCGAAAGGGCACCGGAGGCGTCGTCCACGCGAACCCACCCGGACCGTGCCGGCAGCGTGGAACTGGAACCAGTCATCGCCAGCAGCGCGGTCAGTGCGACCCCGACGCCGACGACCCGCCCCACCTGCCGCACGAACCGGCCACGGCCCGCGTCCCGCTCCAACGACGCGATGACCCGGTGCAGCTCCTCGCGCATCACGGCAGCGGACGCCCAGCGTTGCCGCGGGTCGGGATGCAGCGCGCGGCGCACCAGGTCGTCCACTTCGGAGGGAATTCCGGGCCGAAGCTCGGATGGCCGGAGCAGGGTGCGCCCGGCCCGGCCCGAACGGCTACCGGTCGACCGTGCCGGCTCGGGCGGGCGGCCGGTCACCATGTGGTAGGTCGTCGCGCCGATCGCGTACACGTCGGCGCGGATGTCCAGACCACCACCGGCGGTGGCCTGCTCGGGTGGCATGTAGCCGGGTGTGCCAGCCGCGATGGTGAAGCCGGACGCGTTGGCGAGCGCCTTGGCCAGACCGAGGTCGGCGACGAGCACCCGATCCCGGTCCGCAGCCGGCTGGAACAACACATTGGACGGCTTGAGATCCCGGTGCAGCACGCCGGCCTCGTGCAGCACCGTGACGGCGCTGGCGATGTCGGCCGCGATGAGCAGGGCCTCCCGTACCGGCAGCGGCCCCGAGACGAGCCGATCGGCGAGGGTGCCACCAGCCGCGTACGGCATCACCAGGTACGGCCGTCCGTCCGGCAGCTCACCGACGTCGAGCACACGCACGAGCAGACTGGAATCCGTCCGCCGCATGATCCGCGCTTCCTGCTCGAACCGCTCCCGCAGATCAGCGTGGTACGACCAGTTGTCCGCCAGCACCTTGATCGCTACGGAAGCGTCCAGAGCATCGTCGGCGCCGAGCCACACGGTGGCGAACGCTCCGGAACCGATACGCCGTACAACGCGGTATCGACCGATCTTGCCGGGTACTGACACGCCCGTATTATGGCCGACAAGACGCTGAGGAACGGGGCCTGAGCTTGTCAGACGATCTTGCTATCGAGGATCTCGCCGGTCGTGCCGCAAGGGGCGACGCCGCCGCACTGGACATGTTGCTGGTCAGGATCGGCCCGCAGGTCATGCGGCAGTGCCTGCGCCTCCTTCCCTGCCGGCAGGATGCCGAAGAGGCGTGCCAGGATGCCCTCCTGCAGGTCGCCCGCAAGATCGACAGCTTCGCGGGCCGGTCGAAGTTCTCCACCTGGCTGCACATCGTCACGGCCAACTGCGCCCGGCAGACGTACCGCAGCCTCAAGCGCCGGGCCGACGAGCAGTCCACGCCACAGCTCCCGCTCGACGCCGCCGACCCGCGCACCACAAGCGTGATCGCGGGTTCCCGACTCGACCTGCTGGACGCGCTGGAACGACTGGAGGCGCACCGACCCGAACTGGTCGCCCCGCTGGTGCTGCGTGACCTGTGCCAGTTGACCTACGACCAGATCGCCGACCATCTCGCCATTCCGGTCGGCACCCTGAAGTCACGTATCCACGACGCACGACGGCACGTGCGTGCCTCGCTGCAGGCCACCTGACACCGCGCGACCCACAGCGTTCGCGGGTGCCGACCCGGTGGGACGCCGGCCAGGGCGTCAGATCTCCAGCGACGGCTCGTCCGGCGCGGTGCCCCGCTCCACCGCCACACCGAGCGCGCGCAGGTCGGCCACGAAATCCGGGTACCCCCGGTCGACGTGGTGCACGTGGGAGACCTCCGTGGGCCCGTCCGCGCAGAGGCCGGCGATGATCAGCCCGGCGCCGGCGCGGATGTCGGTGGCCCGTACCGGCGCTCCGGACAGCCGCTCCCGCCCCCGGACCACCGCGTGGTGCCCGTCGGTCTTGATGTCCGCGCCGAGCCGCATCATCTCGTTGGCGAACATGAACCGGCCGTCGAAGATGTTCTCCGTGATCAGGGAGGCGCCGTCGCTGACCGCGGCCAGCCCGATCGCCATGGGCAGCAGGTCGGTGGCGAAGCCGGGGTACGGCAGCGTCACCACGTCCACCGCGCGGGGCCGGTCGTCCATGCGTACCCGGAAGCCGTCACCGTGCGTCTCGACCAGGCCGCCGGCCGCGACGACCTTGTCCAGCGCGACCTCCAGGTAGGCCGGGTCCAGCCCGGTCACCGTCACGTCGCCGCGCGTCATCGCGGCGCCGAAGGCCCAGGTGCCGGCGACGATCCGGTCCCCCACTGTGGCGTGCCGCACCGGACGCAGGCCGGCCACGCCGGTGATCCGCAGGGTGGATGTGCCGGCGCCGGAGATCCGCGCGCCCATCTGATTGAGCATCGTGCAGATGTCGACGATCTCCGGCTCCCGGGCCGCGTTGTCGATCGTCGTGGTGCCCTGGGCCAGGACCGCCGCCATCACCAGGTTCTCGGTCGCGCCCACGCTGGGGAAGTCCAGCACGATGTCCGCGCCGCGCAGCCCGTGCGGGGCCTCGGCGACCACGAAGCCGTGCTCGCCGGAGATCTCCGCGCCCATCCGGGTCAGCCCGGAGATGTGCATGTCCAGGCCGCGCGAGCCGATCGCGTCGCCGCCGGGGTGGGCCACCCGCACGTACCCCCGACGGGCCAGCAGGGGGCCCAGCACGCAGATCGACGCGCGCAGCCGTCGGACCAGGTCGTAGTCGGCCTCCGCGCCGGGCTGCGCGGGTACGTCGATGGTCACCGAGCGGGACCGGGCGACCCCGCCGCGGGCCACCATGGGGTCAACGGGGTCGTCCGCGTCGAACCGGACGTCGCAGCCCAGCCGCCGCAGCACCTCCCCCATGATCGCGATGTCGGTGATCCGGGGAACATTGGTGATCACACTGCGGCCGGGGGCGAGCAGCGCGGCGGCCATCAACTTCAGCGCCGAGTTCTTGGCGCCGACGACGTGCACGGTGCCCGCCAGCCGGGCGGCACCGCAGACCCGGATGACGTCGACGTCGTTGACCGCCGGATCGCCGGCGTCGCCGGGACCCACCACCGCGGGCCAGCCGGCTGTCGCGTCCGGCCGTGCGGGGATCGTCAGGTCCGGTATCCGTAGGCTGTGCGTCATGGCCGTCCACCTCACGCGCATCTACACCAAGGCCGGCGACGCCGGCATGACCAGGCTGAGTAACAACGAGCAGGTCCCGAAGACCGATCCACGCATCGCCGCGTACGCGGATGTCGACGAGTGCAACGCGGCGATCGGTGTCGCGCTCGCTCTCGGCCAGCTCGACGAGGAACTGCGGGGCGTGCTGGCGTCGGTGCAGAACGACCTGTTCGACGTCGGCGCCGACCTGTCCACCCCGGTCGAGCCGGAGCCGAAGTACCCGCCGCTGCGGGTGACCGAGGAGTACGTCGAGCGCCTGGAGGGCTGGTGCGACGAGTACAACGCACGCCTGAGCAAGCTCGACTCCTTCATCCTCCCCGGCGGCACCGCGGGCGCGGCGCTGCTGCACGTGGCGCGGACCATCGCCCGGCGTGCCGAGCGGGCGGCGTGGGCGCTGGTCAGCCACGATCCGGACCGGACCAGCCCGCTCCCGGCAAAGTATCTCAACCGGCTCTCCGATCTGCTCTTTATCCTGTCAAGAACGGCAAATCCGGCGGGAGATGTGCTATGGGTGCCCGGCGGCAAGCGCTGAGGTCGGGCGCTGCGCGCGACGTCGAGGTGTGACTTCCCAATCTGATCGCCACCACGCCTCGCCGAGCCGACTCCTCAGCCCGGCCGCCCGACCAGCGCCTTGATCAACTCCGCTTCCTTGAAGTCGGGGTGTCCCGGCCACCAGGACACCCCGACATCAGGAAAGTCGAGCCGATCAACCCGCGAGGCAGGACGCGTCTCCATCGGTAACGGCAGCTGACAGAAGCCCGCGCCAGAACGACGGACAGTGCCCGACGAAGGGTTTCCGGGGGAGCCCGCCCGGCGCAGGGATCAAGCCTGACCGCCCGGAGCCGGGCGGGCTCCCCCGGAAACCCCAAGGGCGACCACGGACGAGCCTCAGGCAGCCGGCCAGTCCTGGGAGGCCATACGCGGCGAGACCGCCCCCGGAGGGGCGGCCTCGAGCCAGGAGAGGAAACCGGTCACGGTCGACCGCGCCATGGCGATCTCCACCGGTGCGTGGTGACTCGTACAGCGGAGGATCACCCAGTCGGCTGGCATGGAGAGCCGTTCCTGCCCTTCGGGCAATCGGCGGCGCTCGACCGCGAGATCCTTGCGGGAGAGGACCCGCTTGGGACGGAGCGCGAAGCTGAACATTCGATACCAGCGCAGCTCGTCACCGGCGAACCGACCGAAGCCGGGTGACCAGCCACGCCCGTCGAGCACGGTGGTGACCCGGACGCTGAGCCGGATGATGCCACCGCTGCAGGTCACGACGGCCCGCCGGACGAAGAGCACGAGAAGCGCGACGAGGATGACGGCGACGCCGATCCCGATGCCTTCGACGATCTCCATCCGCGGGGTGACTCAGCGGCTCTGCGCGGAAACCGGGGTCGCGCTCTCGGCCAGCACGGTGACGCCCTCGGCGCTCACCGAGAGGAAGCCACCGGCCACGTCGTAGGAGACCTGCTGACCGCCGGCCAGCTTGATGCGGACCTGGCCGGGCTCGGCGAGCTGGCCGAGCAGCGGCGCGTGCCCCGGCAGGACACCGAGCTCACCCTCGGTGGTCCGGGCGACGACCATCTCGGCCTCACCGGACCAGACCTTCTCCTCGACGGCGACGAGCTCGACGTGAAGCTGCTGTGCCACGCTGTCTCCTTGCTGCGGCGACGGATTGCCGAAAGTCTAGTCGTGACGACGAGCCACCCCCAACGCGGGTGGGGAGAGCTGCGCCACGCCTACTTCGTCTTGTTCTGGAATTCGGGGTGCTCGAGCAGGAACGGGTCCAGTTGTTCATTGTGCAGGGCGGTGAAGAAGTCCGGGACGCCCGCCTGGAACTGCTCACCCTTGTAGGTCTTGCCCTCGAAGACCGGACCGCCGGGGAGCTTGATCATCTGGATGGTGTTCGGGCGGATGTTCTTCAGGGCCAGCCCGAAGTCGACCACGCTGTTGCCCCGACCGTTGAAGATCAGCGACTGACCGGCGGCGCGAAGCACCTTGTCGAGCTTGATCGGGTTGGCGACCACGTCCGCGCTGAACGCCTGGCCGACCATCGCCTTGACGAACTGCTGCTGGTGGCGCTGCCGGCCGTAGTCGGCGTCCGGCACACCGTTCTTCGGGTAGCGCTGCCGGACGTAGTCCAGGGCCTGCCACCCGCTGAGGTGGTGGTTGCCCTTCTTGTAGATCGCCTGCGGGCCGACGTAGCCCTCGCCGCGCGTGTTGCCGGGCCGGGGCTTGCCGTCCGGCTGCTTGTGCTCGGACTTCACGTCCCGCTCGACGTACATGTCGACGCCGCCCATCGCGTCGACGATCTTCTGGAAGCCGGTGAAGTTGATGATCGCCCCGGCGTCGAACCGCTTGATGCCGGTCACGTTCTGCACGGTGGTGGCCAGCAACTCGAAGCCGCGCGCCGCGTCGGGGTTGCCGTCGGGCACCCGGCTGCCGAACGACATCGCTGCGTTGATCTTCGTCGTCTCGCCGGAGAAGTTGGCCTTCTTGAACGCCGGGATGTCGACGTAGAGGTCACGCGGCAGCGAGAAGAGGTAGGCCCGGTCCATCGACGCGGGCACGTGCAGCACCATGATCGAGTCGGCCAGCGGCGCCGCCGTCGGCGTACGCGGGTCGATGCCGACCAGCAGGAGGTTGAGCGGACCCTTGATCTCGCTCTTCTTCTCCTTGGCGCCGGCCGCCTGGTCACCGAAGAGGTCGGCCTTGCCGACGGCGCCCTCGTAGCGGGCCATCAACACCTCGGTGCCCACCAGCACCCCGCCGCTGAGCATGGTCAGCACCAGGCCGAACACGGTGCACACCTTGGCCCAGCGCGGCACGCCCCGCCAGATGGACGACTTGCGGCCACTCTTGCCGGCCTTACCCACGCGCATCTCCGTTCGTTACGCCCACGAAGAGGAGACGGGCGCACGTCGTCGAAAGGTTGCAGAAGTCAGCGCTCGTTCAGGTGAACGCGCGGACCGACCGTATCTCGCGCGCCGCCGGAGCGACGACCACGAGTAACGGACCGCGACGATGGTAAGGCGTCAAGATGAACAAAAGACTGCCCCGACATTGCCGGGGCAGTCTTTTGCGGTACGGATGAGCGGGCTGTCAGCCCTTCATCAGCTCCTCAGCCTTGCGCTCCAGGTCCTCGAGACCGCCGCACATGAAGAACGCCTGCTCGGGGAAGTGGTCGTACTCACCCTCGCTGATCTTGCGGAACGCCTCGATGGTCTCCTTGATCGGGACCGTCGAGCCCGGCACGCCGGTGAACTGCTCCGCCGCGTAGGTGTTCTGCGAGAGGAAGCGCTCGATCCGCCGCGCGCGCTGCACGGTGATCTTGTCTTCCTCGGAGAGCTCCTCGATACCGAGGATGGCGATGATGTCCTGCAGGTCGCGGTAGCGCTGCAGGATCCGCTTCACCTCGGTGGCGACCTGGAAGTGCTCCTGGCCGACGAACTCCGGGGCGAGGATCCGGGACGAGGACGCCAGCGGGTCCACGGCCGGGTAGATGCCCTTGTCGGAGATCGACCGCTCCAGGTTGGTGGTCGCGTCCAGGTGGGCGAACGTGGTGGCCGGAGCGGGGTCGGTGTAGTCGTCCGCCGGCACGTAGATCGCCTGCATGGAGGTGATGGCCTGGCCCCGGACGGAGGTGATCCGCTCCTGGAGCTCGCCCATCTCGTCGGCCAGGGTCGGCTGGTAACCCACGGCGCTCGGCATGCGGCCGAGCAGCGTGGAGACCTCGGAACCGGCCTGCGTGAAGCGGAAGATGTTGTCGATGAAGAGCAGCACCTCCTGCTTCTTCACGTCCCGGAAGTACTCCGCCATGGTCAGCGCGGAGAGCGCCACCCGCAGCCGGGTGCCCGGCGGCTCGTCCATCTGGCCGTAGACCAGCGCGGTCTTGTCGATGACGCCGGACTCGGTCATCTCGGCGATGAGGTCGTTGCCCTCACGGGTGCGCTCACCCACGCCGGCGAACACCGAGGTACCACCGAAGTTACGGGCGACACGGGTGATCATCTCCTGGATGAGCACCGTCTTGCCCACACCCGCGCCGCCGAACAGGCCGATCTTGCCGCCCTTGACGTACGGGGCGAGCAGGTCGATGACCTTGATGCCGGTCTCCAGCATCTCGGTCTTCGGCTCCAGGTCGGCGAAGGCCGGGGCCTTGCGGTGGATGCCCCACCGGTCGTCGGCCTGGATCGTCTCACCCTCGGTGAGGTTGAGGCACTCGCCGATCGCGTTGAAGACGTGGCCCTTGACGGCGTCGCCCACCGGAACGGTGATCGGCTCGCCGCGGTCGGTCACCTCCGCGCCGCGGACCAGGCCGTCGGTCGGCTGCATCGAGATCGCGCGGACCAGGTTGTCACCCAGGTGCTGGGCGACCTCCAGGGTCAGCGTCTTCTCACCGCCGGACAGGTTCACGTTGACGTTGAGCGCGTTGAACAGGGCCGGCATGGCGTCGCGCGGGAACTCGGCGTCGACGACCGGGCCGATGACCCGGACCACGCGACCCGTGGCCGTCTTGGTCTCTACTGGGGCAGTCATCACACTTCACTTCCCGACGCGGCCAGCGCGTTCGCGCCGCCGACGATCTCGCTGATCTCCTGGGTGATCCCGGCCTGGCGGGCCGAGTTCATCTCACGCGTGTACTTGTCGATCATGTCTTCGGCGTTGTCGGTGGCGCTCTTCATCGCCCGCCGACGCGACGCCGACTCACTCGCCGCCGACTCGATCAACGCCGCGTAGATCCGCGTGTTGATGTACCTCGGCAGGAGCGCGTCGAGCAGCGCCTCCGCCTCCGGCTCGAACTCGTACGCCGGCAGCAGCCCCTCGGAGCGCGGCCGGTCCTCCACCTGCATCGGACCGATCACCTTGGTGACCGGGGTCTGCGTCATCAGCGAGTGGAACTCGGTGTAGACGATGTGCAGCTCGTCGACGCCGAGCACCCCGTCCGCTCCGGAACCGCCGTCGACGTCGTCCGCACCGGCGGTGAACGCCTTGATCAGCGTCTCACCCACGGTACGGGCGTCCTCGAACGACGGCTGCTCGCTGAACCCCGTCCAGTTCGCCTCGATCGGCCGGTCGCGGAACCGGTAGAACCCGACACCCTTACGCCCGATGACGTAGAGCACCGGCTCCTTGCCGTCCGCCTTCAACCGTGCGATCAGCGACTCGGCCATCCTGATCGCGTTGGAGCTGTAACCGCCGGCCAGGCCACGGTCACTGGTGACCAGCAGGACGCCCGCCCGCCGCACCCGCTCGCGCGGGGTGAGCAGCGGGTGGTCGATCCGCGCGTTGGACGCCAGCGCCGTGAGCACACTGGTGATGGCCTGGGCGTACGGCAGGGACGCCTGCACCCGGGCCTGGGCCTTGGCGATCCGGCTCGTCGCCACGAGCTCCATCGCCTTGGTGATCTTCTTCATCGACTTCGCCGAGCGGATCCGTTGACGAAGAACGCGTACCTGGGCCGCCATCGGATCAGCTCTCGGCCGGGCGGTCGGTCGTGCCGTCGCGGAAGCGGGTGACCGTCTCGCGGTTCTCGTCACCCTCCAGCGGCGCGGCCGGCGCGTCGTTGACCTTGCGCTCGTCCTCCTTGCCGAGGAAGACCTGCTTGAACTCGGTGATCGCCGCGTCCAGCGAGCTGACGATGTCGTCGCCCCACTGGTTGTCGGCGATACCGGCCAGCACGCCCTCGTGCTTGTGCCGCAGGTACTGGAGGAACTCGGCCTCGAAGCGCCGGATCTCACCCACCGGGATGTCGTCCAGCTTGCCCTCGACGCCGGCCCAGACCGAGACGACCTCGTCCTGCACCGGGTACGGCGAGTAGTTCGGCTGCTTGAGCAGCTCGACCAGCCGGACACCACGGTCGAGCTGGGCCCGGGAGGCCCGGTCCAGGTCGGAGGCGAAGGCGGCGAACGCCTCCAGCTCGCGGTACTGGGCCAGGTTGAGCCGCAGCGAACCGGCGACCTTGCGCATCGGCTTCACCTGCGCGGCGCCACCGACCCGGGAGACCGAGGTGCCGACGTTGATCGCCGGACGGACGCCCTGGTTGAACAGGTCGGTCTCCAGGAAGATCTGGCCGTCGGTGATCGAGATGACGTTGGTCGGGATGAAGGCCGAGATGTCGTTGGCCTTCGTCTCGATGATCGGCAGGCCGGTCATCGAGCCGCCACCCAGCTCGTCGGAGAGCTTCGCGCAGCGCTCCAGCAGGCGGGAGTGCAGGTAGAAGACGTCACCCGGGTACGCCTCACGGCCCGGCGGGCGACGCAGCAGCAGCGACACGGCCCGGTACGCCTCGGCCTGCTTGCTCAGGTCGTCGAAGACGATCAGGACGTGCTTGCCGCCGTACATCCAGTGCTGCCCGATGGACGAGCCGGTGTACGGGGCCAGGTACTTGAAGCCGGCCGGGTCGGAGGCCGGCGAGGCGACGATGGTCGTGTACTCCATCGCGCCCGCCTCCTCCAGCTGCCCCTTGATCGAGGCGATCGTGGAGGCCTTCTGGCCGATGGCGACGTAGATGCAGCGGACCTGCTTCTTCGGGTCGCCGGTGCGCCAGTTGTCCCGCTGGTTGAGGATGGCGTCCAGGGCGACCGTGGTCTTGCCGGTCTTGCGGTCACCGATGATCAGCTGACGCTGACCCCGACCGATCGGGGTCATCGCGTCGATGGCCTTGATGCCGGTCTGCAGCGGCTCGAACACCGACTGGCGGGCCATCACGTTCGGAGCCTGCAGCTCCAGCTCGCGGAAGCCCTCGTTGGCGATGTCACCGAGCCCGTCGATGGGCTGGCCGAGCGCGTCGACCACACGGCCGAGGAAGGCGTCGCCGACCGGAACGGAGAGAACCCGCTCGGTGCGCTTGACGCGCTGCCCCTCCTCCAACTTGGCGGAGTCACCGAGAACGACGACACCGATTTCCCGGACGTCGAGGTTCAACGCCACGCCGAGCGTGCCGTCCTCGAACTCCAGGAGCTCGTTGGTCATGGTCGAGGGCAGGCCCTCGACGTGGGCGATACCGTCACCGGTGTCGGCGACGGTGCCGACCTCCTCGCGGGAGACGTCGGACGAGTAGGAAGAGACGTAGCGCTCCAGGGCGCCGCGGATCTCCTCCGTCGAGATGGTCAGCTCGGCCATCCTCTGCTTCCTTAAAATTCAGGGGCCCGGGATACCTAGTACCAACCGGTCCGAATGGCGTCTGTCAATCCGGGCGCTGAGCGGCGAAGCCACCCCAACGCTGGGCGGCGGAGCCGCTCAGCCGCTGGGCGGCGAAGCCGATCAGCGCTTCGCGAGCGCGTTGCGGGTCTCGTTGAGGCGGCGCAGGATCGTGCCGTCGTACAGGTCGGAGCCGACCCGCACGCTCACGCCACCCAGGACGTGGGGGTCCACCGTCTGCTTGACGGAGACCTCTCGACCGTATATCGCGGCGAGGCTCGCACCCAGTCGGCGCTCGTCGGAGTCACTCAAGGGGGCGGCGACGGTCACGTAGGCCACCTGCCGGTCCCGCCGCTCGGCGGCGAGCTCCACCAGCCGGGTGAGCGCCCCGATGAAGGAGCGTCCGCCGAACCCGCTCAGCGCCACCTCGACGAGGCGGACGGTGACCGGGTGGGCCTTGTCGGCGAGCAGCTCACGGGCCAGGGTGGCCCGCCGCTCGACCGGGGCGGCCGGGTCGGCCAACGCGTTGCTCAGCGCCGACTGACCCGTCACGACCTGACCGAAGCGGAACAGCTCGTCCTCGACCTCGCCCAGCTCGCCGGCGGAGTCGGCGCTGGCCAGCAGCGCCTCCACCCCCAGGCGCTCGGCGCCGTCGAGCAGCTCCGACGGTGCCGACCAGCGGCCGGACACCAGCACCACGAGCAGGTCGAGCGCGTCCGCGCCGATCCGCCCACCCAGCATGTCGCCGAGCAGAGCGCCGCGGTCCGTGCCGGAACGAGCCGGCTCGGACAGCGCGCGGCGCAGCCGCGGCTCACGCCGCAGCAGGGTCGCCACGGAGAGGATGGCGTCGGCGGTGGAGGCCACCGCCGACGGCTCCGCGCCGCGGACGTACGCGTCGAGGCGCTCGGCCGCGACCTTGTACGACTCCCGGCTGGCGGCCTGCATCAGCGGGCCCCCGTGCTCTCGAGGCCGCTCAGGAACCGGTCGACGGTGCCCTTACGTCGCGCCTCGTCGGCCAGCGACTCACCGACGATCTTGCTGGCCAGGTCCACCGCGATGGTGCCGACCTCCGCGCGCAGCTCGCGCACGATGGTGGCCCGCTCGGCGGCGAGTGCGTCCTTGCCCGCCTGGATGACCCGATCGGACTCTTCCCGCGCCTTGGCGAGGATGTCCTGCCGGATCCCCTCGGCGTCGGCCCGCGCGTCGTCACGGATCTTCGCGGCGTCGGTGCGGGCCTCAGCGAGCTGGGCCCGGTACTGCTCGAGCAGCTGGTTCGCCTCGGCCTGGGCGGCCTCGGCGCGCTTGATGCCGCCCTCGATCGCGTCGACCCGAGCCTGGAACGTCTGCTCCATCCGCGGGAAGACGAACTTCATCAGCACGAAGCAGAGCACGGCGAAGGCGATCGTGCCGACCACGATCTCCTGCCCGATCGGAATGATCGGGTTGTGGCTGGACTCACCACCCTCAGCGGCAAGGTTGAACATGGTGACCTCCCGGTCGAGGGGCGGGTACTACTTGGCCCAGATGAAGCCGAAGGCGATGCCGAACAGCGCGAGCGCCTCGATGACGGCGAAGCCGATCCAGACGTACGGCAGGGTCATCCGGGACGACTCCGGCTGCCGGGCGGTCGACTGGATGTAGGCGGCGAAGACCAGGCCGACGCCGATGCCCGGGCCGATGGCCGCGAGACCGTAGCCGATGGCGGCGGTGCTGCCATTTACCGCGGCGAGAACGTCCATTAGTGGTTCCTCCTGGTTATCACGCGTGACTCTCACGCGGGACGACAACGGTTGGTGCGTGGATCAGTGCGCTTCGGCGAGCGCGCCCTGGATGTAGCTGGCGCTCAGCACCGTGAAGACGTAGGCCTGCAGGACGATGACCAGTGCCTCGAGCAGGGTCAGCGCCACGGTCATCACCCAGGAGACCACCGAGACCGGTGCCAGCCAGGCGTTGGCGTTGAGCATCGCGAAGCCGCCGAGCGTGAAGACCAGCAGGAGCATGTGGCCGGCGAACATGTTCGCGAAGAGACGGACGGCCAGCGAGAACGGCCGGATGATGAAGGTCGAGAACGCCTCGATCGGAATCAGCAGCGGCAGGATGTACCAGGGTGCCGGCGGGATCAGGGCGTGCTTGAAGTATTTGCCGAACCCGTGGTGCCGGATGCCGATGTAGTTGAACAGCACGTAGCTGATCACCGCGAGGATCGCCGGGAAGGCGATGTGCGAGTTCGGTGAGATCTGGAACAACGGGATGATCGCGAACGCGTTCGTCACCAGCACGAAGCAGAACAGCGTGGTGAAGTACGGAGCGAACCGCACACCCTGGTGACCGATCATGTCGACCGAGATGTTGTTGCGCACGAAGCCGTAGATCGACTCGGCGAACCACTGCTTCTTGGTCGGGACCAGCTTCGGGTTCCGGTAGGTAGCCAGGAAGAAGATGATCAGCACACCGACCGCGATCCAGATCATCAAGGTGAACTTGGTGACCCAGTACGAGTCGTGTGCACCCCAGGGCAGGATGCTGGGCAGGTAGAAGTCCTCCACACTGGGTGGGAATTCCGCCTGGCCCGCTGCCAGGACGTTCGCCTGTCCGAACACCGCGTCCCTTCCTAAGTAGGCGTGCCGAGTCGGCGGATGACCAGGATGACTCCCCCGGCCATGCCGAGCACGAAGCCGATCCCGGTGGCGACGCCACCGGTGTCGAGCCACTGGTCGACCAGCCAGCCGATGAAACCCCACACGAGCATGCCTCCGACGAGGTAGCTGAGCGCGGTCCAACCCTGACCGGCGCCGGACGGATAGTCGTCCGGTTCACCGGCGGGGCGGGGGGTTTGGTCATCAGCCATGACGGGGCGAACGATATCAGCCGGGAAGACGAGGCTGTGCCTCACCCCCCGCACAACCATCGTTGTGTGGGCATCTCGTGGGCGCCGTCGTCTGTGGGCACGCTACTCCCCTTCCGCCCGTCGGAAAATGACCGGAGGCCGACACATTGCGGCGCGTCCGCTGGTTGGGACGGCGGGCCGGCCGATCGCCGGGTCAGTCCCGTGGCCGGCGGGCGTACACCCTGGTCAGCCACCAGAGGTGCACCGCTGTCCACACTGCCACCCCGGCGACGATGCCGAGGCAAAGAGGAATCAACCCGGGCCAGCCGGTTGCGGCCACCGCCACCAGCACGACACCCAACAGGGTGAACTTCAGCACGTACAGACCCACGCCGAGCGGCAGCAGCAGCTGCGGGTTGACCTGGTCGGCCCGGGCCAGCACCACCGTGGTCAGCGTGTAGCTGAGCACCGTGACGCCCACCCCGACCGCCGCGCCGAACGCCGCCGTCGCGCCGCCGGTCACCGCACCGACGACAGCCGCGACCACGGCCAGCGCCAGCGACGCGCCCAGCAGCACCGGCAGGTGCCGCAACCGCCACCGCCGGTCGGCGGCGGGCTCGAGCACCCCGGGCTCAGCCACGGGGGTACGCCGGGAAGGCCGCGGCCAGCTCGGCCACCTCGGCGCCGAGCCGGGTCAGCGCGTCGGCGCCACCCGGTGCGCCCGGGTCCGTGCGCACCGCGCGGGCGATCAGGGCGGCCACCTGCCGCAGCTCACCCTCGCGCATCCCCTGGGTGGTGACGCTCGGCGTGCCCACCCGGATGCCGGAGGCCACCAGCGGCGGCTGCGGGTCGTACGGGATGGCGTTCTTGTTGAGCGTGATCGCGGCGGCGTCGCACCGGGCCTCGGCCTCCGCGCCGGTCACCCCCAGCTCCCGCAGGTCGATCAGGGCCAGGTGGGTGTCGGTGCCGCCGGACACCGGGCGCATCCCCTCGTCGGCCAGCCCGGCCGCGAGGGCCTGGGCGTTGCTGACCACCTGGCGGGCGTACGTCTGGAACTCGGGCTGGGCGGCCTCGCGCAGCGCGACCGCCTTGGCCGCCACCGCGTGCATGAGCGGGCCGCCCTGGGTGAACGGGAAGACCGCCTTGTCGATCCGCTGGGCCAGCGACTCGCGGCAGAGGATCATGCCGCCGCGCGGGCCCCGGAGCACCTTGTGGGTGGTCGCGCAGACGACGTCGGCGTACGGCACCGGGGACGGAATGGCCCGGCCGGCGACCAGGCCGATGAAGTGCGCGGCGTCCACCATCAGGTACGCGCCGACCTCGTCGGCGATCTCCCGGAACCGGGCGAAGTCGATCAGCCGGGAGTACGCGGTCGCGCCACAGATGATCAGCTTGGGCCGGTGCGCCCGGGCCAGGTCGCGTACCTCGTCGTAGTCGATCAGCTCGGTGTCCGGGCGAACCGGGTAACCGACCGGGTGGAACCACTTGCCGGAGAAGTTCACCCGGCTGCCGTGGGTGAGGTGCCCGCCGTGCGGCAGGTCCATCGCCAGCACCGTGTCCCCCGGCTGCACCAGCGCGGCGTAAGCGGCCAGGTTGGCGCTCGCCCCCGAGTGCGGCTGGAGGTTGGCGTGCTCGGCCCCGAACAGCTCCTTGGCGCGGGCGATGCCGATCTCCTCGGCCCGGTCCACCTCGGCGCAGCCGCCGTAGTAGCGCCGGCCCGGGTAGCCCTCGGCGTACTTGTTGGTCAGCGTCGAGCCGAGCGCGGCCAGCACCGCCGGCGAGGTCAGGTTCTCGCTGGCGATGAGCTGCAGGCCACCGCGCAACCGGTCCAGCTCGCCGAGGACCACCCCGGCGATCTCCGGATCAGTGGCCCTGAGCTGCGCGAAATCCGGCCCCCAGAAGGTGCTCGTCTCGGTCTCCACAGCGAACGAGTCTAGGGGGCCGCAGACTGGAAGCCGTGAGATGCCTCGTCACCGGAGCCACCGGATACATCGGCGGGCGGCTGACACCGCTGCTGCTCGCCGACGGGCACACCGTGCGCTGCCTCGCCCGCAAGGCGGTGCGGCTGCGCGACGTGCCCTGGGCCGCGGCGGCCGAGATCGTCGAGGGCGACCTGAGCCGCCCGGAGACGCTGCCCGCCGCGTTCGCCGACGTCGACGTCGCGTACTTCCTGGTGCACTCGCTGGGCCGAGCGGACTTCGAGGCCGCCGACCGGGAGGCGGCGACCAACTTCGCGACTGCCGCCCGCGCGGCCGGCGTACGCCGGATCGTGTATCTGGGCGGCCCGGAGCCGGCGGCCGACGCCGAGGTCCCCTCCCCGCACCTGCGGTCCCGGGCCGAGGTGGGTCGGATCCTGCTGGCCAGCGGGGTGCCCACGGCGGTGCTCCGCGCCGCGGTGATCATCGGGTCCGGGTCGGCGTCGTTCGAGATGCTGCGCTACCTGACCGAGCGGCTGCCCGCCATGGTCACCCCCCGGTGGGTCCGCAACCGGATCCAGCCGATCGCGGTCCGCGACGTGCTGCGCTACCTGGCCGGCTGCACCACGCTGCCGCCCGAGGTCAGTCGCGGCTTCGACATCGGCGGGCCGGACGTGCTCACCTTCCGCGACATGATGCAGCGCTACGCCCGGGTGGCCGGCCTGCGCCGGCGGATCATCGTGCCGGTCCGCCCGCTCACCCCGTCGCTGTCCTCGCACTGGGTCGGGCTGATCACCCCGGTGCCGAACACGATCGCCCGCCCACTGGTGGAGAGCCTGATCCACGAGGCCGTGGCACACGAACACGACATCGCCCGGTACGTGCCCGACCCACCGGACGGCCTCACCGGCTTCGACGACGCGGTGGCGTTGGCGCTGGCCAAGGTGCGCGACGCCCAGGTGGAGACCCGCTGGTCCACCGCGAGCGGTCCGGACGCGCCGGCCGAGCCGCTGCCCACCGACCCGGACTGGTCCGGTGGCACCGCGTACACCGACGTCCGGGAGCGCACGGTGGACGCGTCACCGGCGGCGCTCTGGCGGGTCATCGAGGGCGTCGGCGGCGAGCACGGCTGGTACTCGTTCCCCCTCGCCTGGTCGGTACGCGGCTGGCTGGACCGGCTGGTCGGCGGGGTGGGGCTGCGGCGGGGCCGGCGTGACCCGCACCGCCTCCAGGTCGGCGAGGCGCTGGACTTCTGGCGGGTGGAGGAGATCGTCCCGGGCGAGCTGCTGCGGCTGCGCGCGGAGATGCGACTGCCCGGCCGCGCCTGGCTGGAGATGCGGGCGCTGCCGGTCGACAACGGACGCAGCCGCTACCAGCAGCGCGCGGTCTTCCTGCCCCGCGGGCTGGCCGGACACGCCTACTGGGGGTCGGTGGCCCCGTTCCACGCGGTGGTCTTCGGCGGCATGGCCCGCAACATCGCCCGCAACGCCGAACAGGCCTCCTGACCACCCCGCCTCGGACGGGTCAGTTGCCGGTGCGGGCCCCGGTGACCTGGAACGCGGCGCGCTCGCTGGGCGGGACGAAGTCGCGTACCGGCTGGTCGCGGAGGGCGGCGCCGAGCACCTCCCCCACCGCGGTCGCCATCCGGGCCTGCACCGCCTGACCGACCGCGTCCCGCGGGTCGTCGGGGTTGGCCGCCATCGAGGCGACCGCCAACTGCGGGGTGAAGGCCACCACCGTCTCCGTCTCGTACCGCTCGGAGCTGCCGGTCTTGCCGGCCACCGGGCGGCCCAGCTGGGAACGCAGGTCGGGCGCGGTGGCGCCGTCGCACCGCCCGTACATCGACTGGTCGCCCACGGGGCAGCGGGCCGCGTCCGCCGCCGCCCGCGCCACGTCGGTGTCGAGCACCTGTCGACAGTCCGGCTTGGCGGCGTCCACCGGCCGGCCGGCCGAGTCGCTGATCGAGACCACCGGCAGCGGCGCGCACCAGGTCCCCTCGGCCGCCACCGTGGCGTACGCCGTCGCCAGGTCCAGCGGGGTCGTCGCGGCCACGCCCAGGGTGAACGGGCCCCAGTCCTTCGCGCCGTAGCGGGCCAGCCGCTCGTCGGAGTCGGCCCGCAGCACGATGCCCAGCCGCTCGGCCATCTCCACCACCCGGTCGGCGCCGACCCGCTCGGTCAGCCACGCGAAGTACGTGTTCACCGACCGGCCGAACGCGGTCCACATGGTGCGGGGGCCGTTCATCGACGAGGGACTGGCGTTCGACGGGCACCAGCGGCCGTCGCAGCTTCCCGCCCCCGTCACCGGGAACCGGGTGAGCAGTTGGGTCGGCGCCGTGAACTCGGTCGACAGCGGCAGGCCGGACTCCAGCGCGGCCAGCATGGCGAAGAGCTTGAACGTCGAGCCGCCCTGGTAGCCCTCGATGGCCCCGCCGCCGGCGACGAGCTGGTTGACCGTGTTCGGACGGTTCTTCTGCCCGGCCGGGTTGGCCGCGACGCTGTAGGTGCGGTTCACCGACATCGCCAGCACCCGGCCGGTGCCGGGCTGCACCACGGCGGTGGGCATCGCCCGCGCCTCGGTCGAGCGGTAGACCTTCAGCACCTGCTCGGTGGTGGCCCGCTGCACCGCCGGGTCCAGTGACGAGACGATGGAGAAGCCGCCCCGGCGCAACGTGCGCTTCCGCTCGTCGGCACTCGACCCGAACGCCGACTGGCTGCTCCACCAGCGGGTGAACCAGTCGCAGAAGAAGCCCCAGTCGTTGTGCCCGTCGGGCACCCCCGTGCAGTCGTTCGGCGTCTCGCTGGGTCGCAGTTGCAACGGCTCGGCCTGCGCCGCCGCCGCCGCGTCGGCCGACACCTGACCGGTCTCGACCAGCCGCTCGAGCACGTACGTCCGTCGGCCCAGGGCGCTGTCGGCGTCCCCGTTGATCGGGTCGTCGCTGTCCGGCGAGCGGACCAGCCCGGCCAGCAGCGCGGCCTGGGCCAGGGTCAACTCGGCCGGCGAGCGGGAGAAGTAGCGCTTGCTGGCCGCCCCGATCCCGTACGCCCCGGCCCCGAAGTAGGCGATGTTGAGATAGCGGGTGAGGATGTCCTCCTTGCTCAGCTCCCGCTCCAGCGCCAGCGCGTACCGCATCTCCTGGAGCTTGCGGGCGGTGGTGACCTCGGTGGCCGCCTGGCGCTGTCGCTCGGTCAGCCGGGGGTCGCTGCTGAGCACGTTGCGGACGTACTGCATGGTCAGGGTGGAGGCGCCCTGCCGGGTCCTGCCGTCACGCTTGTTCACCGTGAAGGCGCGCACCACACCGCGCAGGTCCACCCCGCTGTGCTGGTAGAACCGGACGTCCTCGGCGGCCACGATGGCCTGCCGCATCACCGGGGCGACCTCACGCAGCGGAACGTCCACCCGGTCCTCCTGGTAGAAGGACGTGATCAGGGTGGTGCCGTCGTTGGCGTAGAGGTTGGAGCGCTGGGCGGTGGGCGGCGTGCGCAGCGTGCTGGGCAGCTCCGAGTAGGGCGTGGACAGGGCGCTGAAGCCAATTCCGAAGACCAGGGCCGCGGGTAGGGCGGCTCCGGCCAGCACCAGTCCGGCCAGCACGCCGGCGATCACCACGGTCAGCAGTTTGTCGAGTCGGGCCCGGATCATCAGCTCTCCCCGCAGGAGCCGGTCACGCTAGGACCCGTTCAGAATGACCCGGAACGCCCCTTTCGCCCCTGCTTTTCCCCAAATCCGGAGGAAACTCGCAGGTCGCTCAGGGCAGCAGCGCGGCGGCCAGCGGGTGGACCGTCTCCTCGATCTCGTCCGCGACGCGGGTGAAGCACTGGTCGCCGCGACCCCAGGGATCGTCGAGATCGTCGGTGGGCAGCGCCGAGGCGCCCAGCCGGTTGTCGTGCGCCGCCGCCACCAGGGCCACGCCCCGGGCGTACACCGCCTCCGGGGTGGCTTCGGCCGCCGGCAACGCGGCGGCGTCCACCGCGGCGAGCAGCCGGCCGAACTCACCCAGCACGAAGGTGCGGGCCGCCGCGTCCGGACGGAGCGCGCCCACGTACTCCTGCTGGTCGGCCGTGGCCGTCAGGACCAGGTCGGCGGCGTCGATGTGGTCCGAGCGCAGCTTGCGCGCCGCGAACCCCTCGACGGCGCCGCCACGGTCGATGACCTGTCGCGCCGCCGGCGGGTTCATCTCCTCGCCCGCGTGCCAGCCGCCGGTGCCGGCGCTGTGGCTGTGCACCAGCTCCTCGGCGGCGGCCGGGTCCTGCGCACGCCGGGCCAACCGCTCCCGCACCGCGAGGGCGAGCAGTCGCTCGGCCATCGGCGAACGACAGATGTTGCCCATGCAGACGTGCAGGACGGTGAACGGGGGCACTCAGGCCCCCTGGACGTCGAGAAGATCCGGGACGACGTCGCGCAGCTTCTCCAGCGGGATCGCGCCGGCCCGCAGCAACTGCGGCACCTCGCCGGTCAGGTCCACGATCGTGCTCGGCACCGGATCCGGGCAGGGCCCGGCCTCCAGGTACGCGCGCACCGAGTAGCTGAGCTGGTCACGTGCCTCCTCGGCGGTCACCGCCGCCGGCTGGCCGGTCTTGTTGGCCGAGGAGACCGCCATCGGGCCGGTCTCCCGCAGCACCTCCAGGGCCACCGGGTGCAACGGCATCCGCACCGCCACCGTGCCCGTCTTGTCGCCCAGGTCCCACTGGAGGCTCGGCGAGTGCTCGACCACGATGGTCAGCGCACCCGGCCAGAACGCCTCCACCAGGTCCCGTGCTGCCGTGGGCAGCGAGAAGACCAACCCGTCCAGGGTGTGGCGCGAACCGATCAACACCGGCGGCGGCATCTGCCGGCCCCGGCCCTTCGCGTCCAGCAGCGCCTTGACCGCGTAGGGCGTGAACGCGTCCGCGCCGATCCCGTAGACGGTGTCCGTCGGGAGGACGACCAGCTCGCCGTTCTTGACCGCCTCGATGGCCGCAGCGATGCCGCGGTCCCGATCGGCGGGCGATCGACAGTCGTAGAGCATCACGAGGAGTCAGTCTGCCACGCCGGCCCGGGCGCGGTGTGCTGGCCGTCCGCCCGTCGGGACGCGGTGGCGTAGCGAGGGCGGCCGGCGAGGTCCAGATGCTCCGTGACGGCCGCGAACCGGCCGTCGGAGGCGAACAACGCCGGGACCGCCACGTCGTGCGTGTCGTCGTGCTCGACCCCGATGACGCCGCCGGGGCGAAGCAGCGCCGCCGCCCGGGTGATCACCGGTCGGATCACCGCCAGACCGTCCATGCCGCCGAAGACCGCCTCCGCCGGATCGTGCGCGGCCACCTCCGGCGGCACCACCACCTCCACCGGCACGTACGGCGGGTTGCAGAGCAGCACGTCCACCCGACCCACCAGGTGCGCCAGCAGGTCCGGCGCCGTCACGTCGGCCTCGACCACCTCGATCGGCCGGTCACCCGCGGCGGCCCGCTCGGCCGCGTTGCGGCGCAGCCACGCCAACGCCGCCGCGGACCGCTCGACCGCGATCACCCGCGCCCCGGGCAGCTCCTGCGCCACCGCCAGGGCGATCGCGCCGGTGCCGCTGCACAGATCCACGATCAGCGGCTCGGGTCTGCCCCGGCCCTGCTCGACACCCCAGCCCGCCAGCAGCTCCGTCTCCGGGCGGGGCACGAAGACGCCCGGACCGACCGCCAGCTCCAGATGCCGGAATCCGGCCCGCCCGGTCAGGTGCTGCAACGGCTCCCGACCGGCGCGGCGGCCGACCAGCTCGTCGAGCCGGGCCAGCTGGGCGTCGTCCAGGTCGTCGGCGAGCGCCAGCCGACCCCGGGGCACCCCCAGCACGTACGCCGCCAGCAGCTCGGCCTCCACGCGCGCCGGGCCCACCCCGGCGGCGGCGAGCGCCCGCGCCGCGCGGGCGACCGCGGCGGACGGACGGGTACGTCCTGTCCCTTCGGGGGGGTGTTGCGGCAGAGTGGTCACGCGACAATCATGAGGCGTCACGGACGACGCGACGAACGGGTGCGGCAAGACGCACACGGCAGGAGGTTGTGGGTGGGCTGGCTCGACCGGGTCGATGACCAGGTTGACACCCTCACGCAGGCGCGGGCTTTGCAAGAAGCAAGTCGCTCGGCGGAGTCGTACGCGTTGCTGGAGCGGGTGATCCGCACCACCAGCGACCCGGCCGCCCGTGCGGACGCCCTGGTGCAGCGCCTCTCCGCGCTGATCAATCTCGGTCGGACGGCGGAGTTCACCCGGGCCATCGAGGAGGCGTCGGCGGCCGTTCGGGATCTCGCCGAGCCCTACCTGCACGGGCACCTCAACGCGCTGGCCGCGCTCGCCGCGCACCATCAGGGCGCGCTGGACCGCTGCGTCACCCACCTCGTCAAGGCCGCCCGGGCGCTCGGCGCCGTGGAGGACCCGGACCGGGACACCGCGTGGGGCTGGCACGACCTCGCGATGGCCTACAGCTACCTCAGCTTCCACGGCTACGCCCTGGGCGCGATCGAACGCGCGCGGCAGCTCGGGTTGACCGCCGGCATCCCGGAGGAGACGTTCGCCGCACCGGGCATCCGGCTGCGCAACGCGGTGGCACTGGACCACAACGGGGACAGCGACGGCTGCCTGCGGGTGCTGCGGGACGTCGCGGCCGATCTGGCCCGGTTCGTCCGCAGCGGGCGGGCCGGCCGACTGCGCCCGAGCAGCCTCGCCGCGTACGGATACTCGGCGGCACGTCAGGCAGCGCTCGGCGACCCGCTGGAGCCGACCGGCGAGACCCAGCCGTCCCACCTGCTCAGCCACGGCGGGGACAGCGCCCGGGCGCGGGACATGCGACAGCTCGGCATGGTCTGCCTGGCCGTCGCGGATGGTCGGCCCATCGAGGCGGTCGCCCGGCTGGACACCATCCGGGTGTCCACCGAGACGCTCGGCGCGGCCGAGCCGGCCCGGCTGCGCAGCATCGCGCTGGCCCGCGCTGGCGACCACCCGGCGGCGCACCGGGCGGACCGGCTGGCGTTCCGGCTCGCCGCGCAACGCAACGACCGGCTGCGCGACGTCTACATCGACGGCATCGCCGCCCGGATCGACCACGAGGAGATGCGGCGGGAGGCGGCCCGGTACGAGGGCGAGGCGCTGACCGACCCGCTCACCGGGCTGCCCAACCGGCGCAGGCTGGAGCGGTACATCACCGCTGTCGTCACCCGGGGCGAGCGGGTGGTCATCGGCGTCTGCGACCTGGACGGCTTCAAGGCGGTCAACACCCGCCACGGGCACCACTCCGGCGACCTGGTGCTGCAACGCATCGCCGGGGTGATCAACCGGGTGATGCGCCGGGGTGACTTCGTGGCCCGCTACGGCGGGGACGAGTTCGTGGTGGTGCTCCCGGAGACCGGCATGACCGAGGCCGCCGAGGTGGCCCGCCGGATCGAGGCGGCGGTGCGCAACGAGGACTGGGAGTCCCTGGTGCCGGGCACCCCGGTCGGGGTGAGCATCGGCTTCGCGGAGGTCTCCGGCGGCGGGCTGCGCGACGCGCTCAGCGTCGCATTCGAGCAGGCCGACCGGGAGATGCTGCGCGCGAAGTCACGCCCCCGCGCGAGCTGACCCCCCTTACGGGGTCGATCAAGGACTTGTGGTCCCCCACAAAAGGCCCACGACGCGACAATCTCCCCACCACAGCTCCATGATCGACCGGGGTCGCGGCCGCGCAGGCCGGCGGTACGGTCAGCGGCGCGTCAGTTCGGTGTCGCCGGCCAGCCGGGCGGCGCGGTCGGCCTCGGCCAGGGCGTCCAGCACCCCGTCCAGGTCGCCGGCGAGCGCCAGATCCAGGTTGTACGCGGTATAGCCGATCCGGTGGTCGGTGATCCGGTTCTGCGGAAAGTTGTACGTGCGGATCCGCTCCGAGCGGTCCACGGTGCGTACCTGCGCCTTGCGGGCGTCCGAGGCGGCGGCGTCGGCCTGCTCCTGGGCGGCGGCGAGCAGCCGGGCCCGCAGGATCCGCATCGCCTGCTCCCGGTTCTGCAACTGGGACTTCTCGTTCTGGCAGGAGACGACGATGCCGGTCGGCAGGTGGGTGATCCGTACCGCCGAGTCGGTGGTGTTCACCGACTGGCCGCCCGGCCCGGACGACCGGAACACGTCGATGCGCAGCTCGTTGGCGTCGATGGTGACGTCGACGTCCTCGGCCTCGGGGAGCACCAGCACCCCGGCCGCGCTGGTGTGGATCCGGCCCTGCGACTCGGTGACCGGGACGCGCTGCACCCGGTGCACGCCGCCCTCCCACTTGAGCCGCGACCAGACGCCGTTCCCACCCTCGGGCACGCCCTTGGTCTTGATCGACAGCGACACGTCCTTGACGCCGCCGAGATCCGAGTCCTGCGCGTCGATCACCTCGGTGATCCAGCCGTGCCGCTCGGCGTACCGGGTGTACATCCGCAGCAGGTCGCCGGCGAACAGCGCCGACTCCTCGCCGCCCTCACCGGCCTTGATCTCGACGATCACGTCCTTGGCGTCGTGCGGGTCACGCGGGATGAGCAGCTCGGCGAGGCGCTCCTCCAGCACCGGCAGGGACGCCGCGATCGCCTCGGTCTCGGCCGCGAACGAGGGATCCTCGGCGGCCAGCTCGCGGGCCGCGGCCAGGTCGGCGCGCGCCTGCTCCAGCTCACCGGCGGCCTTGTGCAGTGGCACCAGCTCGGCGTACCGGCGGCCCACCCGGCGCGCGGTGGCCTGGTCGGCGTGGATGGCCGGGTCGGCCAGCCGCTTCTCCAGCTCCGCGTACTCGTCGAGGAGGCCGGCCAGACGCTCGCTGCTCATGCTGCGGATGCTCCTTCGACGGTGCGACACCGGGCCGGCCCGAGAGCCGACGGCGCGTGGAAACAGGCGAAACGCGGACGGCGCCCGCGTCCGGTGGAAAACCGGACGCGGGCGCCGAACGGGGAGTTACTTGGCCTTCTTGGCCTGAACCTTGGCGTACTTCTGCTGGAACTTCGCGACCCGGCCGGCGGTGTCGAGAACGCGCTGCTTACCGGTGTAGAACGGGTGGCAGGCGCTGCAGGTCTCGACGTGGATCGCCCCGCCCTTGGCGGTGCTGCGGGTCGTGAACGTGTTGCCACAGGAGCAGCTGACCTCGGTGGTCACGTACTCCGGGTGGATGTTTGCCTTCATCTCGCCTCGGTCCTCTCGTTGGTGGTCGCCGGGTCGCCGTCATCGCTCGTCGCGCCGTACGCGACGGGCTCGGGCGTGAACCGGAACCGGTGGCCGATTGACCAGTGTGCCATGGGCCGGAGCCGACCCGGTAAGCGGGCCGCACACCTCGTCCGGCATCGTCAACACGTGCCTCCCCGTCCGCATTCCCACCGCCCGACAGGGCATTCGCCCACCCGGCGGACCACCGCCGGGTACCCCGCCGGGGGTACGCACGCCGAGCCGAAGGTGCGCCGCCGATGACCCGCCTGATCGCCACCCGGGGACTGCCCGCCTCGGGCAAGACGACGTTCGCCCGCACGCTTCAGCCGTCCGTCGTCCGGGTCAACCGGGACGACCTGCGCCGGATGCTGCACGGCGAGCGGCTCTTCACCCAGTGGGCCGAGGCCCAGGTGACCGTCGTACAGCGGGCCCAGGTCGAGGCGCTGCTGCGGGCCCGGGCGGACGTCTGCGTGGACGACACCAACCTGCGCTCGCGGACGCTGCGCGACTGGGCCGAGCTGGCCGCCCGCCACGGCGCGGATTTCGAGGTGCACGACTTCACCGACGTGCCGCTTGCCGAATGCCTGCGCCGGGACGCCGCCCGCCCGGCTGCCGAACAGGTCGGGGCCGAGGCCATCCGTCGGCTGCACGAGCGGTACCTCGAGGGGCGGACCCTGCCGTTGCCGGTGCCGCAGGCCCGCACCGGGCGCCCCGCCGTCGTGCACCCGCCGTCGACCGAGCCACCCGAGATCGTCCTGGTGGACATCGACGGCACCGTCGCGCTGGCCGTGTCCCGCAGCCCGTACGACATGACCCGGGTGGGCGAGGACGAGCCGAACACGGCGGTGATCGCGGCGGTCCGGGCGATGCACGCGGCCGGGTACGGGGTGGTCTTCTGCTCCGGGAGGGACGCCTCCGCCCGCGCGGCCACCGAGGCGTGGCTGGCCCGGCACGTCCGGGTCCCCTACCTGGGCCTGCACCTGCGGGCCGTCGGCGACTCCCGGAAGGACTCGATCGTCAAGCGGGAGATCTACGACCGGGAGATCCGGGACCGTTACCGGGTGGCCGGCGTCTTCGACGACCGCGTCCAGGTGGTGCAGATGTGGCGAGCCCTCGGCCTCACCGTCTTCCAGGTGGCCGACGGCGACTTCTGAGCGCGAGCAGGGCCCTTCGGCGGGGAAGGGCCCTGCTAGGCGCTCACCGGATGAGCGAGATGGTGGCTTCGGCGCGGATGGTGTTGACGGTGACGCTGAGGCGTACGGGTGCGCCGGGGCGCAACGCGGTCAACGTGCCGGTGGCGGGGTCGAAGCGGGCGGTGTGCCACGGGCGCACACCGGCCGCCGAGCCGATGTGCAGGTTCGGCGAGGCGGTCCAGTCGGCGCTGACGGGAGCGGCCACCGGGACCGTACGGCCGCCGGGCTGGGTGAGCGTGGCGGTGACCGCCGCCGGGGCGCCGACCGCGACGCGGGCCGGTGCGGCGAGCGTCAGCCGGTCGGTGTGCGCGTGGAACTCCGCGTCCACCCAGCGGGGCCCCTCGGCGAGCGGGTCGCGACGGGCCCGGTCGGCCTCGGCCGGGGTGACCGGGTCCACACCGAACTCCGTCCAGCCGGTGAAGCCGCCCTGGTCGGCGGGGGTCGAAGGCGTCTTGCTCGAGTTGCCGTTGATCACGTAGGGCACCCCGTCGACCCGGTCGGCGTGAAAGGTGCCGACGTGCCCGCCCACGAACAGCGCGCCCTTGCCGGTGCGGTGCTGGAAGTCGGCCAGCCACTGCTCCAGCAGCGCCGCCTCCTTGCGGTCGCCGAGCTGGCTGGCCTGCGCCGGGCTCGGGTCACGCGCCGGGTGGTGGTGCAGGACGACGACCGAGCCGACGCGCGGGTCGGTGGCCGCCGCGTCCAGCGTCTCGCGCAGCATCCGCACCTGGTCGAAGCCGCCACCACGCAGCGTCCCGGTGGACGAGTTCAGCGTGACGAACCGGGTGCCGGCGTGGTCGAACACCCGCGAGGTGGCGCCGAACGCGGCCTCGAAGTTGCTGATCGGGGCACCCATGATCTCGTGGTTGCCGGGGACGTAGTACCAGGGCAGCGCGTCGCCCAGCTCCTCGTCGAGGATGCGCCGGGCCAGCGCGAAGTCGGCCGGATAGGCCGTGTCCACGAAGTCACCGTTGATCAGCAGGAAGTCCGGCCGGGCGGCCTTCACCTCGCGCAGCGTCCGCCGGGCCTGGGCGACCAGGTCGCTGTCCGGGTCGGCGGCGACGAACTGGGCGTCGGAGAGCACCGCGAACCGCCAGGGCGCGCCGTCCACCGTGCCGTCGCGGACCACCACCCGGTCGGTGCGCGGGGCCGCCGCCGGCACGTCGACCGTCGGCGGCACCTTCGCCACCAGGTCATCGATGATCACTTCGCTGGTGTACTGCGCGGCGGCGTTGGTCTCGGCCACGTAGAAGCGGCGCACCCGTACCGGGTACTGCACCCCGGCCGGCACCGCGAACTCCACGTACCGCCAGCCGGTCCAGGTGATCAGCGGGCCGCGCAGCACGTGCTGGGTGTCCTGCGCGTCGTGCAGGTGCAGGCTCGGCCACTCCCCGGTGCCGTTGCCGTGGATCCACATGCCGAAGGCCTGCGGCTGGCCGGGCACCTCGATCCAGGCCGGCGGGTCGGCGTACGCGGCCCGGGTGCCGGTGGACTGGCTGAAGTCGTACGACATCTTCAGGCCGGTGCCGGTGTGACCTGGCGCCGGCGCGACCGAGCCGCTGGCGCGGGCCTGGCTGAACCGCCAGGACGCCGCGTCGTCGAAGCCGGCGACCGGCACGTCGGTCAGCCCGACCGTGACCGGCAGGACGGTGCTCGTCCGTCCGACGCGGACGGTCACCAGGGCGGAGCCGGTGTCGCGCAGCGCGGTGACGGTGAGGTTGCCGTCCCGGCTCGGGGCGATCCGCAGCAGGTCGTGGTCGTAGTCGAGGGTGAGGTCCGCCGGCTCGATCGGCGCGGTGTTGCCCTCGGCGTCGTAGCCGACCACCCCGACCAGGGCGTTGCCGTCCTGGCCGGTCAGCCCGATCCGTGGCACCGTGGTGCCGAGCCGGGTCAGCGGGCCCAGGACGGTGAGGCCCAGCGAGCCGGTCGCCCGACCCCGTGCGGCGGTGACCGTGCTGGCTCCCGGCGTGCCGGCGTGGAAGACCCCGTCACGGTCGATGCGGCCCCGGGCCGCCGGGGTGGCCCGCCAGGTGGGCGCACCCGCGGCCGGGCCGTACGTCTCGTCGTAGCCGGCCGCGGTGAGGGTGCGGGTCAGCCCGGGGAAGACCCGGTCGGGCCGGCCACCGCGCACCGGCGAGACGCCCGGGGCGGCGGTGGGATCGCTGGACGTCTCGACCCAGTAGCCGGTGAGCCGGCCGCTGCCCTTCGGCGCGTAGATGGCCAGGCCGTTGGGCACCGCCCGTTCGCTGCCGTCGGAGGGGCCGTTCTCCACCTGCACGGCCGACGCGCCCGGCTCCCGGGCCAGCAGCGTCGACGATCCGCCACCGTCGAGGTTGAGCGCGTCCCGGGCGCCCAGCTCGGCCATCATCCGGCCCATCTCGGTCTGCGTCACGCCGCGGCTGTCGACCTGCCGGCCGTCCACGGTCAGCATGATCATTTTCTGGCCGTCGGCGCTGAACCCGACCGCCGTACGCGGGGCGAGGGTCGCATCGGCGATGCTCTGCACGACGCCGTCGCGGACCAGGACGTTGCCACCTCCGACCGCCGCGTGCAGGGCGCTCCCGTCGGACGACTTCGGCCGCCAGGTCACCGGGACCGGGTCACCGACGTGCAGCCCGCCCAGCGCGTCCGCGCCGGCGTCGCGGCCGAGCAGCACCGTGCTGCCGGCGACGACCGGACCGGTGCCGGCCACGCCGGCCACCGCGGCCACCCGGCCGCCGGTCACGGTCACCTCGACCACCCGGGCCGCGCCCTCCACGGCACGCTGGCGGGAGTACGTCCCCCACAGCTCGGTGAACGCGCCGATGCCGTCGGCCTGCACCATGTTGTTGAACTGGGTCAGCGCCACCGGCCCGGTGGGCAGGGCGGCGCTGCCGTCGAAGTTCACCTCGACCACGCGACCGATCCCGGTGGCGGTGACCGCCACGGCGTTGCGGTGACCGCCGACCGCCGACTGGATCAGCTCGCCGTCGCGGATGCCGACGCCCTGCGCGGCCCCGGAGTTGTTGATGTCGAAGAAGTCGCCGTTGACCGCGGCGACCGCTCGCGAGTCGTCCACCGCCTTGCGCAGCGGCTCGGCCCGGCTGACCGCGCCGGAGTTGACGTAGTCGACCGTGGACCCGCCGGCCAGGTCGGTGGTAAGCGCGTCGGCGCGCAGCCAGCCATCGGCGTCGTACCTGTCGAAGGAGGTGAGCTGCACGCCCGGCGCGACCGGACGGGTGGCCTTCGTGGTCTCCAGGCCGCCGGCCGGCTCCAGTCCGCCAGCGGCGGCGGTCGGGGCGGTCGCGGCGGTCGGGTCGGCGGCGAGGCTGACCGAGTCGGCCGGGTGGGACGACGCGGCCGGTGCGTCCTCGGCGGCGGTGGCCGGGAGCGCGGGCGGCGACGCCACGGGCCGGGTGGCCACCGACGGTGCCGGCGGCGCGGCGGTGGCCGGCGGCGACACGGCCAGGGCGAGCAGCGGCGTCAGCAGCAGGACACCGGTGCGACGGGCGGATCGTCTGCGGGTACGCATGGACGACAGTCAACCCGGCAGTGAATAGAAGTTTCAAGACCTGTCGACTGAACCGAAGGAAAATTCCGCCAACCCCGGCTCCTGGCTCCCCGCCGAACCCCCTCTGGTGGCGTGCGAGCAGGGCCGGCCGCTCCCTCTCGTTCCCCTTTGCTCTGCTTCAACGGACGCGACACAAAGCGCCCCGAAGTGTTGCGCCGGTTGAAGCAGAGCAAAGGACGATGGGCGGACACGACGAAGGGGCACGGCCGCGATGGCCGTGCCCCTTCGTCGTCGGTCAACCGGGAACGGTTACTCCCCCGGCGTCGACTTCGCGATCTGCATCAGGAACTCGATGTTGGTGCGGGACTGCTTGAGCCGGTCCAGCAGGAGATCCATCGCCGCCTGCGAGTCCAGCGAGTGCAGCACCTTGCGGAGCTTGTGGATGATGGCCAGCTCCTCGGGCGCGAGCAGGACCTCTTCCTTCCGGGTGCCGGACGGGTTGATGTCGATAGCCGGGAAGGTGCGCTTGTCGGCGATCTTCCGGTCCAGCTTCAACTCGGCGTTGCCGGTGCCCTTGAACTCCTCGAAGATGACCGTGTCCGCCATGGACCCGGTCTCCACCAGCGCCGTGGCGATGATGGTCAGCGACCCGCCGTTCTCGATGTTGCGGGCCGCGCCGAGGAAGCGCTTCGGCGGGTAGAGCGCGGTGGAGTCGATACCACCCGACATGATCCGGCCGCTGGCCGGCGCCGCCAGGTTGTACGACCGACCGAGCCGGGTCACCGAGTCGAGCAGCACGACGACGTCGTGACCCAGCTCGACCAGGCGCTTGGCCCGCTCGATGGCCAGCTCCGCCACCGTCGTGTGGTCCTGCGGCGGACGGTCGAACGTGGCCGCGATGACCTCGCCCTTGATCGACCGCTGCATGTCGGTGACCTCTTCGGGCCGCTCGTCGACCAGCACCACCATGAGGTGGCACTCCGGGTTGTTCCGGGTGATCGCGTTCGCGATCGCCTGGAGCACCATCGTCTTACCCGCCTTCGGCGGCGACTGGATGAGCGCCCGCTGGCCCTTGCCGATCGGCATGACCAGGTCGATGACCCGGGTGGTCAGGATGTGCGGCTCGGTCTCCAGCCGCAGGCGCTCCTGCGGGTAGAGCGGCGTGAGCTTGTAGAACTCCGGCCGCCGCCGCGCCTCGTCCGGCTCCATCCCGTTGATCGTGTCCAGCCGCATCAGCGGGTTGTACTTGTCCCGCCGCTGGTCACCGGTGTTGCCGACCTCGCGGGCCGCACGCACCGCGCCGGTGATCGCGTCACCGCGGCGCAGACCGTACTTCTTGATCTGGGACATCGAGACGTACACGTCGTTCGGGCCGGCCAGGTAACCGGTCGTCCGCACGAAGGCGTAGTTGTCGAGCACGTCGATGATGCCGGCCACGGGGACGAGCACGTCGTCCTCGCCGACCTGCGGCTCACGGCCACCGGTGTCACCACCGGTCTCCGCCCGCTCGCCACGGCCGCGCCGACGGTCCCGGAAGCGGCTGCGCCGGCCACGCCGACCGCCGCCCTCACCGTCGTCGTCGTCGTTGTCCCGCTCGACACGCTGACCGCGGTCGTTGCGGTCGGCGCGCTCCGAACGGTCGGTGCGCTCGGCGCGCTCGCCCCGGTCGTTGCGGTCGCCCCGCTCGGCGCGCTCGGCGCGCTCGCCCCGGTCGTTGCGCTCGGCCCGCTCACCACGGTCGGCACGCTCGCCCCGATCGTTGCGCTCGGCCCGCTCACCGCGATCGTTGCGCTCACCGCGATCGTTGCGCTCACCGCGATCGTTGCGGTCACCCCGGTCGTTGCGCTCGGCCCGCTCACCACGGTCGGCACGCTCGCCCCGATCGTTGCGCTCGCCCCGATCGTTGCGCTCGGCCCGCTCACCGCGGTCGGAGCGCTCGGCACGGTCGCTGCGCTCGGCACGGTCGCGGCGGTTCTCGCCACGGTCGGACCGCTCGCCGGCCTCCACCTCGTCGGTGCGGGCCTCAGAGGAACGGACCTCAGAGGAACGGACCTCGGAGGAACGCGCCTCCGCGGCGCGCGGCTCAGAGGTGCCGGCCTCGGCGGTACGGGACTCGGCCGGGGCGGTCCGGCTGCGCCGGGTACGGCCACGGCCCTCGGTCGCGGCAGCCGGCTCGGCCGGCGTCTGGTCGGTGCTGCGGCTCTCGGCCGCCGGGCGATCCACGGTCTCCCGCACCTCCTCACGGGCCGGAGCGGCCGCAGCCGCGACCTCGGCTCGCGGTCGAGGGGTCCCGGCGGCGTTGCCGCCCTGCCGCTCGGAGATCGCGGCGATCAGCTCACCCTTGCGCATGCGAGCCGTGCCGGAGATGCCGAGCGACGCAGCCAGGCTCTGCAGCTCTGGCAGCAGCATCGCCGACAGACCGGTGCCGCTGCGCCGACGACGGGCGGGAGCGGCAGCGGTGGCATCGCCAGCGACGTTGGAAACATCCGACGTCACGTCGGTGGTGTCGCTCAATGGATTCCTTCCCTCGATAAGGCCGGGACTGCCCGGAGTCGGAGCTCAGGTGGCCGGGCGGCCTCGGTGCACCCGCCTCGCAAGGACGCGTCGCGGGAGTCTGTGACACAGCAGCCGGTGGTTTCCCGACCCACCAAACGTCGGTGAGCAGGTCTCGCCGTCTGCGGCGACCTGTGGAAACTGCGGTGCGGCGTGGGCCTTGGCAGGGGTGACGGGCTGACCGCCGAGAGCTTCGGGGGTGCGCCGCCCCGCAGGAGATCGCGTGCTTCGCGGCTGTGCTAGGTCTAGAGCGTAATCAACTCTTCCGACCTGCGGCAACAGGGTCCCGCTCGGCGTGTCCAAGTCTACCCCGGGCGACCCGGGCGCCGCTGACGTCTATCGGTAACTGCCAGATCTGCCAGTCTGTTCCCGCGTCGAGGCTCGGCGGAGGCGCGCTGAGCGCCAGCACGCTCGGCCCGGCCCCACTGACCACAGCCGCCACACCCGCCGCTCGCAACTCGCTGACCAGGGCCGATGTGCCCGGCATCCCGGCTGCCCGGTAATCCTGGTGGAGGCGGTCGACGGTGGCCGGCAGCAACAGCGCCGGGTCGGTGGTGAGCGCGTGCACCAGCAGCGCCGCCCGCCCCGCGGTCAACGCGGCGTCGGCGTGGGGCACGGTGGCCGGCAGCGCCGCCCGCGCGGTAGCGGTCAGGCCGCGCTCGGCCGGCACGAAAACCGTGGGTCGTACGCCGGCCGCGACCGGCAGGGACACCGCGCGAGCGCCGCCCGGCTCGGACCAGGCCACCGTGAAACCGCCGAGCAGACACGGAGCGACGTTGTCCGGATGGCCCTCGATGTCGGCGGCCAGCCGGAGCACGCCGGGCTCGTCCAGCCGGTGCTCGCCGTCGGCGACCAGGGCACGGGCCAGCAGCACCCCGGCGACGATGGCGGCCGACGACGAGCCCAGGCCGCGCGCCTGCGGGATCCGATTGACGCACTCGACGCTCAGGCCGGCGGGCTGCGCGCCGAGAACGTCGAAGGTGGCACGCATGGCCCGCACCACCAGGTGCCGATCGTCGTCCGGCAGCTCACCGGCGCCCTGGCCGGTGACCGTCACCCGGACCCCGGCGGCCGCGACCTCGGCGGCCAGGTCGTCGTAGAGCCCGAGGGCGAGCCCCAGCGCGTCGAAGCCCGGACCGAGGTTGGCACTGGTCGCGGGGACCCGGACCCGGACCGGCCCGGCGGTGAAGTTCGTCGGCACGCGCTCATGCTAGGGCGTGTGTCAAAGTCCTCGGTCGAGCCGAGGCGGAGTCCAGGCGGCGGTCCGGCAAGGCGGAGACTGGCTCGGATACCGGTGTCGTATCCGGGCCGATCTCCAACGCGGCCGGCCGCGGGTCTCAGCCGGCCGGGTCGCCGACCGGCTCGGCGACCGGGTCGGTCAGCGACAGCCGGCGGGTGGCGATCCGCCAGCCGACCGCGTACACGAGGGTGACCAGTCCGCAGCCGGCCAGCACCACCCGTTCGTCCACCACGTCCACCACCAGGGCCACCGCCAGTTGGCTCACCGAGATGGCCAGCGTCGCGAGCATCATGTCGGTGGCGAAGACACGCCCGCGCAGCCGGTCCGGCACCTCGCCCTGAAGGGCGAAGTTCGACATCACCCAGTTGCTGCCGCCCGCGAAGTGCGCCACGAAGACCAGCAGCAGCACCAGCGGGAACCAGCGCACCACCGACGTACCCAGGTAGGCCAGGCCGTAGAGCGACATGGACAGCGCGAGCCCGGGCAGCAGCCAGGACCGGTTGGTCAACACCCGCCGCATCAGGATCGGGCCGACCAGGGCGCCGGCTCCGCGGACCGCGAAGAGCAGGCCGGCGCCCAGCGAACCGACCCCGTAGACGCCGGCGAGCAGCGGAAACACGGTCAGCACGCCGTTGCCCAGGCCGACCGCCGACTTGACCGTGACCAGCGCCAGCACCCGCGGCCGGTGCCCGATGTAGCCGAGCGCCTCGCGGACCGCCGACCAGGTCCGCTGCGCCGGCAGCTCCGGGTCGCGGGCCGCCTGCAACGGCCGGCGGATCCGGGTGGCGAGGCCCGCGGCCAGCGCCAGGCCGACCGCCGCCACCCAGAAGCAGGCGTACGGGCCGGCAGCCGAGCTGAGCACACCGCCCAGCGAGGCGCCCACCACAGTCATGGTGCCCCAGGCCGAGCCGGCCACGGCGTTACCGGCGGCCAGCTCGTGCGGCTCCAGCACGTTGGGGAGCGCGGCCTGGGCGGCCGGCGAGTAGAACGCCTTGGCGACCGCGACGGCACCGATCGCCACCAGCGCCAACCACGCCGTACCGCGGTCGCGCACGCCGAGGAGCAGCAGCACGCCGGCCAGCGCGGCCACGTTCGCGGTGATCATGATCTTCCGCCGGTCGAAGCGGTCGGCGATCGTGCCGGTGTACGGCAGCAGCAGCGCCACGATGCCGGTGTCCACCGCCAGCACCAGGGCACCCCACACCCCGCTGCCGGTCAGCTGCGGCAGCAGCACCAGCAGCGGCACCATGACGAACCAGTCAGCGCCGAAGACCACCAGCTCGGCGAGGAAGAGATTGCGAAAGCTCCGATTGCCGGTAAGGACCGCGAGGGTGGACGCCACGGAGCGGGACCCTACCCGGTCGGTGCGGGGGCTACACCGGGTCCCAGCAGCGCCGAGACGGTGACGAAGGTGTAGCCACGCGCCCGCAGCCCGGCGATCATGTCGGGGAGGCCGTGCAGCGCGACCAGACGTCTCCGGTCACCGACGTCGTGCCCGAGCACGATGGTCCCCGGCCGGACGGTGGCCACGATCCGCCGGGCGTGGCCGGCCGGGTCGTCGGGAAACTCCCGCTCCACCATCTGCAACGACCAGAGCACCAACCGGTAGTTCAACCGGGATGCCGCGTGCAGCACCGCACCACCCAGGTGGCCGTACGGCGGGCGGACCAGCCTCGGCGGCCTGCCGGTCACCTCGGCGATCGCGTCGTGGCTGCGGTGCAGGTCGTCGTACGCCGCGGCGGCGTCCAGCCGGGCGAGGTCCCGGTGCGCCCAGCTGTGGTTGCCCACCTCGTGCTCGCCGAGCCTGTCGCGTACGAGGTCGGCGTGTTTCCTGGCCTGAGCGCCGACCAGGAAGAACGTCGCGGGCACCCGGTGCTGGGCGAGGGTGTCCAGCACCATGGGCGTCCACTGTGGCGCCGGCCCGTCGTCGAAGGTGAGCGCGACCAGCCGCTGCGTGGTCGGCCCCGACCAGATGACCGGCACCGCGCCGGAGCCGACGTTCTGCGGCCCGTTGCCGACCGTGGCGCTGGCCGGGCCGCCGGCGAGCGGCAGCCGCCGATGGGTGAGCCAGGCGTCGGTGGCGCCCGCCCCGGCGGCCGCCCCGGTCACCACCAGAGCCCCCCGGCGCAGCAGATCGCGCCGGGACCACCCGTGCGCGCTCTCGGTCATCCACCCGCCCCGCTCGCCGACACCTCGCCATGTCTACCTGGAGTATGCAAGATGTAACGCAAAGTGCAGCACCCGTCGGCCGATCGGAGTGTCCGCGGCGGCGCAGCCGAACGCCCCCGGCAGGCGAGCCTGCCGGGGGCGTTCCGGGTTGTCGTCCGACTACTCGGTCGGCTCGGACGGGGGCAGCGGCGAGGTGCGGCTGCGGGGCAGCCGCAGCACCTCGAACTGGTCCGTGCCGTCCACCAGCGCGCCCGATGGGGCGGGGCGTGCCGCCGCCGGCTGCGTGCCGTCGGCCGGCGTCGACACCGGTGCGCCCGTCGGCACGGCCACCTGGTTCGGGCCGTCCGGCTCGACGCCCTCCGACCCGGTCGGCCCGGTCACCGCCGGGTCACCGGATCGCCGCCGACGACGACGCTCCCGCAGCGACTCCTTGGTGCGCTCCACCATCGTGTAGAGCGTCGGCACCAGGATCAGCGTCAACAGCGTCGAGCTGAGCAGGCCACCGATCACCACGACCGCCAGGGGCTGCGAGATGAAGCCGCCCTCGCCGGTCAACCCGAGGGCCATCGGCAGCAACGCGAAGATCGTCGCGACCGCGGTCATCAGGATCGGGCGCAGCCGACGCCGGCCACCCTCGACCACCGCCTCCCGGATCCCCATGCCCTGCGCCCGGTACTGGTTGATCAGATCGAGCAGCACGATCGCGTTGGTCACCACGATGCCGACGAGCATCAGCACACCGATCAGCGCCGGCACTCCCAGCGGCGTCCCGGTGGCCAGCAGCAGACCGATCGCGCCGGTCGACGCGAACGGGATGGAGATCAGCAGGATCAACGCCTGGGTGAGGCTCCGGAACGTGGCCACCATGATCAGGAACACGATCGCGATGGCGGCCAGCACCGCCAGGCCCAGGTCGCCGAAGGCATCCGCCTGATCGGCGCTGACCCCACCGATGGTGAAGCTCGCCCCCGGCACGTCGATGCCGTCGAGCCGCTTCTGCAGCTCCTTGGTGGTCGCACCCAGGTTCGAGCCGGTCGCGGCGCCGGTCACCGAGACGCTGCGCTCACCGTCGATCCGCGTGACCTGCTGCGGCCCCTCGGCCTGGGTGACGTCCGCGATGTCGTCCAGCTTCACCGGCCCGACCGGAAGGGCCCGCAGCTCCTCCAGCGACACCGGGGCGGCGGCGCTCAGCCGCAGCACCACGTTCTGCTGGCGGCCGTCGAGCGCCACCTGCCCCAGCGGAGCGCCACGGAACGCCTGCGACACGAGCTGACCCACGGCGGCCTCGGTGAGGCCGACCCGGCCGGCGGCGACCCGGTCGACGGTCACGTCGACCCTCGGCACCCGCTCGGCGAGGCTCGTGGTGACGTCCTCGACGTTCGGGACACCGGCCATCGCCGTCCGGGCCGCCTCCGCGGCCCGGGTCAGCACCTCCGGGTCACTGGCCTGGACGACCACCTCCAGCTGGCTGGTCGAGGCGTCCTGGCCACCGCCGAAGCTGACCTCACCCAGGCTGGTGCCGATCTTGTCGAACTCCCGGCGCAGCTCCTCACGTACCTGCTTGGCGTCGGTGTCGCCGTCGAGCGCCAACGACCAGCTCGCGACGTTGTTGCCCCCTCCGCCCGCCCACGGGGTGTCGCTGCCACCGGCGGTCACCTGGTAGGTCTCGACCGCGCCGACCCGCCCGAGGACCGCCTCGACCTGCTTCGCCGCCGCGTCGGTGGCGGCCAGGCCGCTGCCCGCCGGCAGCTCCTGCCGGAAGCTGAGCGTGTCCTGACCGGAGTCGTCCAGGAAGTTCGTCTCCAGCTTCTGCGCCAACCCGAAGGTGCCGAAGAGCACCAGCAGGCCCAGCCCGACGGTGATCCAGCGGGTCGACCGCTTGCGGGTGGCGAACCCGATCACCGGCAGGTACGCCCGCTGCAACGGGTTGCGCAGCTCCTTCTCCTCGGCGTCGCGGCGCACCGCCTCGTCGTCGACGGTGCCGCCGCGCGGCTTGAGGAACCAGTACGCCAGCACCGGGATCACCGTCAGCGAGACGAGCAGCGAGGCGAGCAGCGCCACCGTCACCGTGATCGCGAACGGCGCGAAGAGCTGCCCGACGAACCCGCCGACCAGTGCGATCGGCGCGAACACCGCCACCGTCGTGAGGGTGGACGCGGTCACCGCGCCGGCCACCTCGCGGACGCCGGTGATGATCGCCTGGCGCTTCTCCTCGCCGTACTCCAGGTGTCGTTTGATGTTCTCCAACACCACGATCGAGTCGTCCACCACCCGGCCGACCGCGATGGTCAACGCGCCGAGGGTGAGCAGGTTGAGCGAGTAGTCGCCGATCCACAGGGCGAGCAGCGCCACCAGCACGGAGAGCGGGATGGAGACCGCGGTGACCACTGTCGAGCGCACCGACAGCAGGAAGACCAGGATGACGATGACCGCCATCAGCAGGCCCAGCAGGCCCTCGGTGGTCAACGACTTGATCGACTTCTCCACGAACGGCGCCTGGTCGAAGACCACCGTCAGCTCCGCGCCGGAGGCGTCCTTCAGGCCGGCCAGCCGGTCCCGGATCTCGTGGGAGATCTCCACCGCGTTGCCGTCCGGGGCCGCGGTGACGGTGACGCCGAGGCTCTCCTTGCCGTTGGTCCGGGTGATCGCGGTCGCCGGAGCGAGCTTCTGCTCCACCGTCGCCACGTCACCGAGACGGACCGGGGCCGCGCCGGGCGCGATGATGATGCCGCGCAGGTCGTCCAAAGTCGCGACCGGCGTCCCGACCTGCACCGGAAGGGCCAGGCCGCCGTCGGTCACCGCACCGGCGGGCACCGACACGCCGTTGGTCTTCAACGCGGCGCCGATCGCGGTCGGCTGGACCTTCGCCGCGGCCAGCTTCGCGAAATCCGGGGTGACCACCACGACGTCGTCGCGGGTCCCGGTCACCTCGACCGTGCGGACTCCCTCGATGCCCTCCAGCTCCGGCACCACCGTCGCGCGCAGCTTCTCGGCGAGCGCCCGCTCGTCGGCGCCGCCGGCCGCGGCCAGCACCACCGCCGGCAGGTCGTCGGTGCTCCCCGCGATGACCTGCGGGTCGACGCTCTCCGGCAGCTGGGCGTCGATCCGGCTCAGCGCGGTCTGCATCTTGTTGACCACGTCGTCCAGGTCGGTGCCGAACTCGTACTGCACCTGGATCGTGGCCGACCCCTCGCGGGACGTGGAGGTGACCTTGTCCAGCCCGGGGAGGCCCTGCAGGGCGTTCTCGATCGGCTCGGTCACCTGCGACTCGACGATCTCGGGACCGGCACCGGGGTAGGGCGCCACGATGAACGCGGCCGGGAACTCGAGCGACGGCAGCAGTTGCTGCTTCAGCGACGGCACGGCGAACGCTCCGAACGCCGTAATCACCACCGCGATGAGGGCGACCAGCCCTCGGTTGGCGAGGCTGAATCTGGCGAGCAGCGACATCGGCCTGGCTCACTCCTGAAAGAGAATGCGGGCGGGGATAGGTGAAAGTGTGCCGGACTCGATCACCTGTACCCCCGCCGCCCCCAGGGGCGGCCCACCGCCGGTGGGTTGTACCGCTCTCAGGCCAGGTCGAGGGCGCGGGCCGCGGCCAGCGGATCGTTGCCGATGGTCACCGGGGCGGGCGCGGTGGAGATCGCCCACTCCGGATCCTTCAGGCCGTGACCGGTCACCGTGCAGACCACCGTCGAGCCGGCCGGAACCGCGCCCGCCGCGCCCTGCTGGAGCAGGCCTGCCACGCTGGCCGCGCTGCCCAGCTCGACGAAGACCCCCACCTCGCGGGCGAGCAGCCGGTACGCGGAGAGGATCTCCCGGTCGGTCACCGCCGCGATCAGGCCACCGGAGGCGTCCCGGGCGTCGAGCGCCTTGGTCCAGCTCGCCGGGTTGCCGATCCGGATGGCGGTGGCGATTGTCGACGGCTCCGGCACCACCTGGCCGGTCACGATCGGCGCCGCACCGGACGCCTGGAAGCCGTACATCTTCGGCGCCCGCGTGGTGGCGCCGGCGGCGTGCTCCTCCGAATATCCCATCCAGTACGCGGAGATGTTGCCGGCGTTACCGACGGGCAGGCAATGGATGTCGGGGGCGTCGCCGAGTGCCTCGACGATCTCGAAGGCGGCGGTCTTCTGGCCGTGCAGCCGGTCGATGTTGACCGAGTTGACAAGCGCGACCGGGTGATCCTGGGCCAGCTTGGCGGCGAGCGCGAGGCAGTCGTCGAAGTTGCCGCTGACCTGGAGCAGCTTCGCCCCGTGCACCAGCGCCTGGGCCAGCTTGCCCAGCGCGATCTTGCCCTGCGGCACCAGCACCGCGCAGGTCAGCCCGGCCCGTGCCGCGTACGCCGCGGCGGAGGCGCTGGTGTTGCCGGTGGAGGCGCAGATGATCGCCTTGTTGCCGGCCTCGACCGCCTTGGAGACCGCGAGGGTCATCCCCCGGTCCTTGAAGGAGCCGGTCGGGTTGGCGCCCTCCACCTTCAGGTAGACGTCGCAGCCGAGCCGGGCCGAGAGCACGGGCGCCGGCAGCAGCGGGGTGTTCCCCTCGTGCAACGTGACGACCGGCGTGGCCGCGGTGACCGGCAGCCGATCCCGGTACGCCTCGATCAGACCCCGCCACATGTCGCTCTCCTCGCCTCTACCCCTGCACCGACCCGAGCATCAGGCCACCCTGGACCACCCTGCCGCAGCCATCGATGGCACACCCCGGGTTACCCACCTGGCGGGACGGGCGAGCCGCCCCGGTGGCTCAACGACTCAGGCGCCGCCCTCGACCCGCAGCACACTCGTCACCGACCGGACGATGTCCAGGCCGCGCAGCTCGGCCACTGTCGCGGCGAGCGCGGCGTCCGGCGCCACGTGGGTGACGATGACCAGCTCGGCGTCGCCGTCCCGGCCGGGCGCCCCGCCCGCCGAGCCCTGTCGTACGGTCGCGATCGACACGTCGTGCCGGGCGAAGACGCCCGCCACCGCGGCCAGCACACCGGGACGGTCGGCCACGTCCAGGCTCACGTGGTAGCGGGTCAGCGCCTCGCCCATCGGCCGCACCGCCAGGGCCGCGTACGCGCTCTCGCTGGCCGCGCGCACCCCGGCGAGCCGGTTGCGGGACACCGCCACCACGTCGCCGAGCACGGCGCTGGCGGTCGGCGCGCCACCCGCGCCCCGGCCGTAGAACATCAGCTGCCCGGCCGCGTCCGCCTCGACGAAGACCGCGTTGAACGCGTCGCCGACGCTGGCCAGCGGGTGACTGCGCGGAATCATCGCCGGGTGGACGCGGACACTGACCGTCTCCTGACCGGCCGCGTCGACGCCCCGCGCCGCGATGCAGAGCAGCTTGATCGTGCAGCCCATCGCCTGGGCGCTGGCCATGTCCGCGGCGGTCACGTCGGTGATGCCCTCGCGGTGCACGTCGGCAGCGCCGACCCGGGTGTGGAACGCCAGCGAGGCGAGGATGGCCGCCTTCGCCGCCGCGTCGAAGCCCTCGACGTCGGCGGTCGGGTCGGCCTCCGCGTACCCCAGGGCGGTGGCCTGCTCCAGGGCCTCCGCGAACCCGGCGCCGGTCGCGTCCATCGCGGAGAGGATGAAGTTGGTGGTGCCGTTGACGATGCCGGTGACCCGGTTGATCCGATCACCGTGCAGCGACTCGCGCAGCGGGCGCAGCAGCGGGATCGCGCCGGCGACCGACGCCTCGTAGTAGAGGTCGCCACCGCCCTCGGCCGCCGCCTCGTGCAGGGCCACCCCGTCCTCGGCGAGCAGCGCCTTGTTGGCGGTGACCACGCTCTTGCCGGCACGCAGCGCCTCGACCAGCCAGCCCCGGGCCGGCTCGATGCCGCCGACCACCTCGATCACCACGTCGACGTCGTCCCGTTTGATCAGGCCGAGCGCGTCGGTGGTGAACAGGGCCTCGTCGACCGGCAGGTCACCGCGGTCGCGGCCGAGCCGGCGGACGGCGATACCGGCGATCTCCAGTGGAGCGCCGATGCGGGCGGCCAGGTCGGCCGACTGCTCGTGCAGCAGCCGGACCACCTCCTGGCCGACCGTGCCGCAGCCGAGCAGTGCCAAGCGCACAGGTGACGTCATCCCACATCCAATGCCAGCAGATCGTCTTCGGTCTCCCGCCGGACGATCAGACGCGCCTGGCCGTCACGCACCGCCACGACCGGCGGTCGGGGTACGTGGTTGTAGTTGCTGGCCATGCTCCGGCAGTAGGCGCCGGTGCCGGGCACTGCGACAAGATCTCCGGGCTGCACGTCGGCGGGCAGGAATTCATCCTTCACCACGATGTCCCCGGACTCACAGTGCTTTCCCACCACGCGGGCGAGCAACGGCTGGGCGCTCGACGCCCGGGAGGCCAGCGTCGCCGAATAGGACGCGTCGTAGAGCGCGGTGCGGATGTTGTCGCTCATCCCGCCGTCGACGCTGACGTACGTGCGGATGCCGTCGAGGTCCTTGACCGTGCCGACCTCGTAGAGGGTGAACACGGCCGGCCCGACGATGGCCCGTCCCGGCTCGATCGACAGGTGCGGCACGGCCAGGTTCTCCGCCGCGCACTCCGAGTCGACGATCTTGCGCAGCCGCTTGGCCAGGTCCTGTGGGGTGGCCGGGTCGTCCTGGGTCGTGTACGCGATGCCGAACCCACCGCCCAGGTCCAGCTCGGGCAGCTCCACCCCGCGCGCGTCACGGATCTGCGCCTGCAGGGCGAGCACCCGGCGGGCCGAGACCTCGAAGCCGCTGGCGTCGAAGATCTGCGAGCCGATGTGCGAGTGCAGACCGCGCAGCTCCAGCACGTCCTCGTCGAGGATCTTGAAGGCGGCGTTGGCGGCGGCGCCGCCGGCCAGCGAGAAGCCGAACTTCTGGTCCTCGTGGGCGGTGGCGATGAACTCGTGGGTGTGCGCCTCGACGCCGACCGTGACCCGGACCAGCACCCGGGGCCGCACCCCACGCTCGCGGGCCAGTTCGGTCAGCCGGTCGATCTCGGTGAACGAGTCGACGATGATCCGCCCCACCCCGGCGTCCAGCGCCCGGGACAGCTCGGCCGCCGACTTGTTGTTGCCGTGGAAGCCGATCCGCTCCGGCGGCATCCCCGCCGAGAGCGCGGTGGCCAGCTCGCCGCCCGTGCAGACGTCGAGGTGCAGCCCCTCCTCGGCGATCATCCGGACCACCGCGCGGCAGAGGAACGCCTTGCCCGCGTAGAAGACGTCCTCGGTCGGGAAGGCCGCCCGGAAGTCGCGGCAGCGCGAGCGCAGGTCGGCCTCGTCGAGGACGTACACCGGGGTGCCGAACTCGGCCGCGATGTCGCGGACGCTCAGGCCCGCGACGGCGACCGCGCCGTCCGCGCCGCGCGTCACGCTGCGCGGCCACAGCGCCGGCACGAGGGCGTTGACGTCGGCCGGGGTACGCAGCCAGGCCGGCCCCTGCTTGCTGATGTCCGCGTGCAGCGCACCAGCCTCATGAGCCCTCATGTCACATCCTCTCGGGTGCGGAGACGCCGAGCAGGTGCAGGCCGTTGGCGATCACGGTGCGGGTGGCGTTGTTGAGCCAGAGCCGGGCGCGGTGCAGGTCGGTGACCTCCTCGTCGCCCATCGGCAGCACCCGGCAGTTGTCGTAGAACCGGTGGAAGGACGCCGCGACGCTCTCCTCCAGGTAGCGGGCCACCCGGTGCGGCTCGCGCAGCTCCGCCGCGGTGGCCACCACCGCCGGGAACTCGGCGAGCGCCTTGAGTAGCTCGTTCTCCTTCTCGTGGTCGAGCAGCTCGGGGCGGAACGCGTCGGCGTCACCCGGAACCAGCCCCACCTCGGCGGCGTTGCGGGCCACGCCCGCCGTCCGGGCGGCGACGTACTGCACGTAGTAGACCGGGTTGTCGCGGCTCGCCCGAGTCCACAGCTCGATGTCGATGTCGATGGGCGAGTCGCTGGAGTAGCGGGCCAGCGCGTACCGGGAGGCGTCCACGCCGATCGCGTCGACCAGATCCTCCAGGGTGATCACGGTGCCGGCCCGCTTGCTCATCCGCATCGGGGCGCCGTCGCGCAGCAGGTTGACCAGCTGGCCGATGAGGATCTCCAGGTTGCGCTCCGGGTCGTCGCCGAAGCACGCCGCCATCGCCTTCATCCGGCCGATGTAGCCGTGGTGGTCGGCGCCCAACATGATCACGACCCGCTCGAAGCCGCGCTCCCGCTTGTCCAGGTAGTAGGCGCAGTCCGCGGCGAAGTACGTCCACTCGCCGTTGGACTTGCGCAGCACCCGGTCCTTGTCGTCACCGAAGTCGGTGGTGCGCAGCCAGGTCGCGCCCTCGGACTCGTAGACCCGGCCCTGCTCGCGCAGCCGGGCCAGCGCGAGATCCAGCTCGCCCCGGTCGTGCAGGTCCTTCTCGTTGAAGTAGGTGTCGAACTCCACCCCGAAGTCGCGCAGCGAGGAGCGAATCTCGTCGAACATCAGCGCGACGCCCTCGAGCCGGAAGACCTCCTGGGCGGCGGCGTCGTCCAGGCCGAGCACCTCGGGCCGGCGGGCCTGCACCTCGGCGGCGATCTCGGCGATGTACGCGCCGCCGTAGCCGTCCTCCGGCGCGGGCTCGCCCTTGGCGGCGGCGAGCAGCGAGCGGGCGAACCGGTCGATCTGGGAGCCGGCGTCGTTGAAGTAGTACTCCGTGCCCACCTCGGCGCCGGTGGCCCGCAGCAGCCGGCTCAGGGCGTCGCCGACGGCCGCCCAGCGGACCCCGCCGATGTGCACCGGGCCGGTCGGGTTGGCCGAGACGAACTCCAGGTTGATCTTCTCGCCGGCGAGCCGGTCGCTGCGGCCGTACTCCGCTCCGGCCTCGACGATCAGGCGGGCGAGCTGGCCGGCGGCGGCGGCGTCCAGCCGGATGTTCAGAAAGCCCGGCCCGGCGATCTCCACCGACTTGATCCCCGGCGCCCGGCCCAGCTCGTCGGCCAGGGCGGTGGCCAGCTCGCGCGGCGGGACGCCCACCTTCTTGCTCAACTGCAGAGCGAGCGTGGAGGCGTAGTCGCCGTGCTCGGGGTTGCGCGGTCGCTCCACCACCGTGCGCTCCGGCAGCGCGGCGTGATCCAGACCACGGTCGGTGAAGACGGCGTGGGCGGCGGTGAGGACGACCGAGGCGAGTTCTGCAGGAGTCACCCAACCATGTTATCGGGGGTAGACTCGGGCACTCGGCGGCAACCCTGCGCGTCATCCGGCCCGCCACTCCCCTGACCGACCGACCTGACGAGGCACGATGAGCATCAGCACCCCGGGCGGCCCTGAGCGCCGCCCGACCGTGGTCAGCACCGGCAAGAAGCCGGCCGCGGGCCGGCCGGCGTCCGGCGCCAAGGCCGGCACCGGCAAGCCGGCTGGCACGCCACGGGCAGGCGGCAAGGGCCCCCGCAAGCCGGTCACCCCGGTCAAGGTGAGCCAGGGCCGGGCCTGGGGCCCGATCGCGCTCTTCGTGGCCGTGGGCGTGCTGGCCGCCGGCATCATCGGCTACGGCGCGTGGGCGTCGTTCCAGGGCTCCAAGCCGTGGGACAAGAAGGCCAACGCCATCGACGGCATCGTCAACTACCGCAAGTCAGACCCGGACAGCCTGAAATACGAGGCGCACAAGTCCGGCCCGCTGACCTACAAGTACTCGCCGCCCGTGGGCGGCGTGCACAATGCCGCCTGGCAGAACTGCATGGGCGACGTGTACGACGCCCCGATCGCCAGTGAGCACGCGGTGCACAGCCTGGAGCACGGCGCGGTGTGGATCACCTACCGGCCGGACCTCCCGAAGGACCAGGTCGACAAGCTCGCCGGCAAGGTACGCGGCGTCGAGAAGACGCTGATGAGCCCGTACGAGGGCCTGGACAAGCCGATCTCGCTCCAGGCGTGGGGTTACCAGCTCAAGGTCGACAACGCCGACGACAAGCGGATCGACGACTTCATCAAGGACCTACGGGTGAACGCCTCCGTCGAGGGCCCCACGGCGCTGTGCAACCAGGGCGTGACCGCCACCGGCACCACCCCGCGTGACCTTCAGCAGCAGCCGCCCACCCAGTAAGGACGTCGATGACAGCCCCCGCCACCACCGACAACGAGTACGACGAGGTTGAGGCCGTCCCGGACGAGGACGGCCGGGCCCCGGCGCGGCGCTACGGAGTGCTCGCGCTGGCTGCCCTGCTGGTGGTGGGGCTGCTGCTCGGGTACGCCGGAGGTCTGCTCACCCCCCGGCTCACCCGGCCCGGTGACGCCTCGGTCGAGGCGGGCTTCGCGCGGGACATGACCACCCACCACGCCCAGGCCGTGGAGATGAGTCTGATCGCGTACCGCTCGGCGACGCTGCCCGAGGTCCGCCAGATCGCCGTCGACATCGCCACCGGCCAGCAGGGCGAGATCGGCGCCATGCAGACCTGGCTGCGCGAGTGGCAGCTGAGCCCGACCGGGTCGCAGCCGCCGATGTCGTGGATGTCCGACGGGGCCGCGGTCAAGGACGGGCTGATGCCGGGCATGGCCACCCCGCAGCAGATGGCCTCGTTGCGCGACGCCAAGGGCATCGAGGTGGACCGGCAGTTCCTGGCCCTGATGTACAACCACCACCTCGGCGGGATCCACATGATCGACGCGGCGCTCGCGGAGACCGACAACGCCGAGGTGGTACGCGTGGCCCAGACCATGAAGGCCACCCAGCAGTCCGAGCTGAACAACCTCCGGCAGCTCCAGGCGCAGGCCAAGGGCTGATCCTCCGCACGGGCACACCGGGCCCGCGTTCCCGCCACTCATCGGCGGGACGCGGGCCCGCGTCATGTCCGGCACCGGACCGCCCCGTCCTGGGCACGGCGGGCACCCGCCTCTCGACCCGCATGATCCACACCAGGTCGGCGAGGTGGCGGTATCCAGGCGTTCGGACACCGCCACATCGGCGACCTGGCGTCGGACGCGACGAGTCGAAGGCGACCGGCGCCGCGCCCGCCGGCCGTACCCGCAGCTCCCGCACCCCTGTCGACCCACACTCGCCCCTTGTGGGCGTTTTGCGTCAGACAGGCGATTACGTTGCTTAGAGAGTTTTCTCCGCACATATCGTGACCAGTTGTGATTCGTGCTCGTTGCCCAAGACGTGGGGGTTGCACTCAGAGACGCACGGCGCTCGGTCACCAGTTGGTGCCGACGCCACACCATCGGCGGTGACGGGGCGGTGGCAGCCGTCCGTCGCGGACAGCGGCAGGGCGAGCCGGGAACGCTCAGCCGCGAACAGGAACTCGAACTGATCGACACACTCCGGGGCGTTCACCCCGACGAGTTCGGCCTGGACGAGGAGCTGTGGACGCGGCAGAGCCTCACCACGCTCATCCAGCGCCGGTTCGACCTCCCGCTGGACGCGGGAGCGGTCGGGGCGTACCTGCGGGCCTGGGGGTTGGGTCCGCGGGAACCGCGCGAGCGGGCCTGCGGGCTCTGCGTCAGCGCGGTCGAGCGCTGGGTACGCAGCGAGTACCCGGCGATCACCCGGACGGCCCAGGAACACCTGGCCGAGGTCTACTGGATCGGCCGGGTGCGGCTGCGGGGCACGATGCCGGCGGCCGACGTGATCTCCGCCGTGTCGTCCCGGGGCCGGGTGCGCTTCATGATCACCACACCGACTGTCGACCCGCCGCTCCCCCGCGACTTCGTGCTGCGGCTCAGCGGCGAGGAGCAGCGCACGGTGCACCTGATCGTGGACGGGTCCTGGCCGCGCAACGAGTGGCCGCGCCGGCTGCCCCGACGGATCGTCCTGCACCCGCTGCCCAGTTGCGGGCGGGCGATCGCGGCCTGAGCACCGGGTGGGCCGGTCACCGACACGACCGGCTCACCCGATACCGATTCGGCGTACGCCCAGGAGGTTTGCTAGTCTTCTCCAGTCGTTGAGCCCCCGTAGCTCAGGGGATAGAGCACCGCCCTCCGGAGGCGGGGGCGCAGGTTCGAATCCTGCCGGGGGCACAAGCTTTCGCGCTCCATGTCCGCTGAGAAGCGCGGACCTGGGGCGCTTGTCATTTCTGCTCCGGGGCCGAGCCCCGGACCCCACGCCCCGGCGCCGGCTCGCGTCGAACCCCCACCGGCGACGCGCGGTGGATCAAGAACGGCGCCTGCGGGGTTCTCGCCGCCACGGCGGCCCGCCGCCGCCCAACCGACGGCCGGGTAGACAATCGGGCGACGGCGGACGGCACATGATCAGGTGCCGACGTACGCCGCCAGGTGCTCGCCGGTGAGGGTGGAGCGGGCGGCGGCGAGATCGGCCGGGGTGCCCTCGAAGACGATCCGGCCGCCGTCGTGGCCGGCGCCCGGGCCGAGGTCGATGATCCAGTCGGCGTGCGCCATGACCGCCTGGTGATGCTCGACGACGATCACCGACTTGCCGGAGTCGACGAGTCGGTCCAGCAGGCCGAGCAGTTGCTCGACGTCGGCGAGGTGCAGGCCGGTGGTCGGCTCGTCGAGGACGTACACGCCGCCCTTCTCGGCCATCCGGGTGGCCAGCTTGAGCCGCTGCCGCTCGCCGCCGGACAGGGTGGTCAGCGGCTGGCCGAGGCTGAGGTAGCCGAGCCCGACGTCGACGAGCCGGTCGAGGATGGCGTGCGCGGCGGGCGTACGCGCCTCACCCGCGGAGAAGAACGCCTCGGCCTCGCGCACCGACATGGCGAGCACCTCGCTGATGTCACGGCCGCCGAACCGGTACTCCAGGACCGACGCCTGGAACCGCCTCCCCTCGCACTCCTCGCAGGTGGCGGCGACACCGGCCATCATCCCCAGGTCGGTGTAGATGACGCCGGCGCCGTTGCAGCCGGGGCAGGCCCCCTCGGAGTTGGCGCTGAACAGGGCCGGCTTCACACCGTTGGCCTTCGCGAACGCCTTGCGGATCGGGTCGAGCAGGCCCGTGTACGTCGCCGGGTTGCTCCGGCGCGAGCCGCGGATCGCGCTCTGGTCGACCGACACCACCCCGTCGCGGTCGGACACCGAGCCGTGGATCAGCGAACTCTTTCCCGAACCGGCCACACCGGTCACCACCACGAGCACGCCGAGCGGGATGTCGACGTCGACGTCGCGCAGGTTGTGGGTGTTCGCGCCCCGCACCTCCAGCACACCCGACGGCGTCCGTACGGATGTCTTCAGGCGGGCCCGGTCGTCCAGGTGCCGGCCGGTCAGCGTGTCGCTGGCGCGCAGCCCGTCGACGGTGCCCTCGAACACCACCTCGCCTCCGGCGGTGCCGGCGCCCGGCCCGAGATCGACGACGTGGTCGGCGATGGCGATCGCCTCCGGCTTGTGCTCCACCACCAGGACGGTGTTGCCCTTGTCCCGCAGGCGCAGCAGCAGGCCGTTCATCCGCGCGATGTCGTGCGGGTGCAGCCCGATCGTCGGCTCGTCGAAGACGTACGTGACGTCGGTGAGCGACGACCCGAGGTGGCGGATCATCTTGGTGCGCTGCGCCTCGCCACCGGAGAGCGTGCCCGAGGGCCGGTCGAGCGACAGGTAGCCCAACCCGATCTCCTCGAACGAGTCGAGGAGATGTTGCAGCCCGGTGAGCAGCGGCGCCACCGACGGCTCCCTGATGCCCCGGACCCAGGCCGCCAGGTCGCTGATCTGCATCGCGCAGACGCCGGCGATGTTCTTCCCCTCGATCTTCGACGACCGGGCCTCCGCGCTGAGCCGGGTGCCGCCGCAGTCGGGGCAGGTCGTGAACGTCACCGCACGGTCGACGAAGGCGCGGATGTGCGGTTGCAGCGTGTCGATGTCCTTGGCGAGGAACGACTTCTGGATCTGCGGGATGAGGCCGACGTACGTCAGGTTGATGCCGTCGACCTTGATCTTGGTCGGCTCCCGGTGGAGCAGGTCCTGCAACTCCTTCTTCGTGTATTTGCGGATCGGCTTGTCCGGGTCGAAGTAGCCGCAGCCGCGGAAGATCCGGCCGTACCAGCCCTCCATGCTGTAGCCGGGGATCGTGATCGCGCCCTCGTTGAGCGACCTGCTGTCGTCGTACAGCGCCGACAGGTCGAAGTCGGTGACCGCGCCCATGCCCTCGCAGCGCGGACACATGCCGCCGAGACGGTTGAAGGTCGCCTTCTCGGTCTTCGTCCGGCCCGCGCCGCGCTCCACCGTGATCGCGCCGGTCGCCCGGACCGAGGGGACGTTGAAGGAGAACGCGTTCGGCGAGCCGATGTGCGGCTGCCCGAGCCGGCTGAAGAGGATGCGCAGCATCGCGTTGGCGTCGGTGGCGGTGCCGACCGTGGAGCGGGCGTTCGCGCCCATCCGCTCCTGGTCGACGATGATCGCGGTGGTCAGCCCGTCCAGCACGTCGACCTCGGGCCGGGTCAGCGTCGGCATGAAGCCCTGCACGAAGGCGCTGTAGGTCTCGTTGATCATCCGCTGCGACTCGGCCGCGATGGTGCCGAACACCAGCGAGCTCTTGCCGGAGCCGGAGACCCCGGTGAACACCGTCAGTCGACGCTTCGGAAGCTCGACCGTGACGTCCTTGAGGTTGTTCACGCGCGCGCCCTGCACCCGGATTAGGTCGTGCCGGTCGGCGACGTGCGCCGCGGGCGGGTCCGTGGCCTTGCTCATGATGTCTCCATCTTCTCGGGCGGGCGGGGCCCCGGGGTCACGCCCGACGCGGCTCGCCGCGCCGACCCGACCCGTGGCAGTCACGCTAGGGGTGGCGGCGTGACCTGCGCTTCTCGATTCCTGACCGGTCTGGTCACCTGCTTCGCCGTGCACGACGGCAGCCCGGCCGTCGCGAGCGCCGCCTCCCGCCGGTAGGTGCTGGGCGGCACACCGACCAGCTCGGTGAAGCGGGTGCTGAAGGTGCCGAGCGACGAGCAGCCGACCGCGAAACAGACATCGGTGACGCTGAGGTCGCCGCGACGCAGCAGCGCCATGGCGCGCTCCACGCGCCGGGTCATGAGATAGCTGTACGGAGATTCGCCGTAGGCGAGCCGGAACTCGCGACTGAGGTGCCCGGCCGACATGTGGACGCCCCGGGCGAGCGCCTCGACGTCCAACGGCTGCGCGTACTCCCGGTCGATGCGGTCGCGGACGCGGCGCAGCCGCGCGAGATCGCTCAGGCGCTGGCTCTCGGCGGATCGGCTGGTCACCTGGAAAATCGTGCCACAGACCCCCGACGACAGGGACCGTCGAGGACCGCGCGCCTCCGATGATCGTTCTCGATCAAGGAAACCACGCGTACCGTCAGCCGGTCTCGCGGCGGGCGCGGGCCCGGCGCTTGCCCTCGTGCATGGCCTGCACCCGGGCCACCGGGATGGTCCGGCCCTCCGCGACGAGGTCGGCGGGGAGCGACTGCGGCGCCGGCATCAGCGCGACCCACGGGTCGGTCCCGGCGACCAGTGGCGGCACCGTCCGGATGGTGAAGTCCGCCGGTGTCACCTCGGTCAGGTCGGACCAGTCGACCGGGAAGGAGACCGGCATCCCGGGCCGCAGTCGCGGGCTGTACGCGGCCACGACCGTCGCCCCGCCGGCTCGGGTGGCGTCCACGAAGACCTTCCCGCCCCGGTCTTGAATGATGTACGCCGTCGTGGCGAGCGCCGGGTCCAGCCGCTCGGCGCGGACGGCGAGCGCCCGGGTGGCGGCGGCCAACTCCTCGGCGGTGGGGTCACCCGTCACCGGGACGAAGACGTGCACGCCCTTGGCGCCGCTGGTCTTGACGGCCCCGGCGAGGCCGGCGTCGGCGAGCGCCTGGCGGACCAGCAGGGCAGCGGCCACGGCCGCGCGGAACCCGTCGCCCTCGGGCGGGTCCAGGTCGAGCACCAGGTGCGTCGGTCGGTGCAGGTCGGCCGCCGTGGCCAGCGTCGGGTGGTACTCGACGGCCCGCTGGTTGGCGAACCAGAGCAGGGTGCGCCGGTCGTCGCAGAGGGCGTACGAGATCTCCCGGTGCGACGCCTCGGCCCAGACCGGCACCCGGCGGACCCACTCCGGGGTGTAGCGGGGCAGGTTCTTCTGCATGAACGGCGGCTGGCCGGGGCGGACCCGGATCACCGACAGCGGACGGTCCCGCAGCTGCCCGATGATCGGCTCCCGGACCGCGTCGAGGTAGTCGACCAGGTCGCGCTTGGTCGCGTCGTCCCGGTCGGACAGCGGCTGGTCCAGGTTGGTCAGGGCCACGCCGTCGCGGGTCTCGTCAGCCTCACTCACCCGATCACCCTCCCGGCCCCGGCGTCGTCGGTCAACCGGACGCGGCGCTTGGACACCGAACGATTCCGCTGCCCGCCGTCGTCGACCGGCGCTTCGACGTCGGGCCGCTGGCCGGCCGGGCGGCGGGGCAGCGTGCCCAGCGCCACCAGCAACGCGGCGAGCACCAGAGCGGCGGCCACGGCGTACGCGACCCGGTAGCCACCGGCCAGCGCCACCTCCTCGGCCCGACCGGCGGCCCGTAGGCCGTCGCTGTGGGCCGCGGCAAGGGTCGCCAGCGCGGCCAGGCCGACCGCCCCGCCGACCTGCTGGGTGGTGTTGGCCAACCCGGACGCCAGCCCGGCGTCGGCGTCGGTCGCGCCGACCATGGCCAGCGTGGTGACGGCCGGCAGGGTCAGGCCGCCGGCCACTCCGAAGACCACCAGCGCGGGGAGTACGTCGGCGAGGTAGCGGCCGTCGGCGGGCAACCGGGCGAGCAGCAGGAAGCCGACGGTCGCGAGGCTCAACCCGACCAGCAGCACGCTCCGGGCGCCCCACCGGCCGATCAGCCGACCGGCCAGGCCGAGCGACACCACCGCGATCACCACCGGGGTGGGCAGGAAGGCCCAGCCGGTGGCCGCCGCGTCCAGCCCGAGCACGAGTTGCAGCTCGACGGCGAGCAGGAACTGGAAGCCGAAGTACGCGGCGACCATGAGGAACTGCACCGCGTTGGCCGCGACCAGGCCCGGCACGCGCAGCACCCGCGCCGGCAGCAGCGGGGTGGCCGCCACCCGTTGGCGTACGGCGAAGCCGCCGAGCAGCAGCGCCGCGAGCACCGCCGCACCGAGGGTCCGCGGGCTGGTCCAGCCGTGCTCACCGGTCCCCACGATGCCCAGCACGGCGGCCATCAGGCCGGCGGTGGCCAGCAGGGCGCCGGGCACGTCGAGGCCGGCCCGCAGGCCGATGCCCCGTTCGGCGGGGAGTTGGCGGACGGCGGCGAGCAGGATCGCCGCCCCGATCGGCAGGTTCACCAGGAAGATCGAACGCCAACCGGCCAGCTCGGTGAGCACCCCGCCGGCGACCGTGCCGATCGTGGCGCCGGCCGCCCCGGTGAAGCTGAAGACGGCGATGGCGCGGGCCCGCTCGACCGACTCGGGATAGAGCCGGACGATCATCCCGAGGCTGACCGCCATGGCGAGCGCGCCGCCGACGCCCTGGCCGAACCGCGCGCCGACGAGCAGGGCCGGTCCGGTGGCCGTCGCGCAGGCCAGCGAGGCCAGGGTGAACAGCACGACGCCGGCCAGGAAGACCCGACGCCGGCCGAGCAGGTCGCCGAGGCGGCCGGCGAGCAGCAGCAGCCCGCCGAACGCCACCAGGTAGGCGTTGACCACCCAGGCCAGTCCGGCGGCGGTGAAGCCCAGGTCGCGTTGCACGGAGGGCAGGGCCACCGACACGACACTGCCGTCCAGGATGATCATCAGGCTGCCGGCGCAGAGCACGAGCAGGGCCGGCCAGCGGGCCGGGACGGTACGGTCCATCGGATGCCTCCTTGGTGCACGGTTTGTTACCGAGGTCATCGTCTGTGACCATGAGCCGGAGCGGAAGGAGGCACTGTGATGTCCCAGAGGAACAGCGATGTGTCCGCGCAGGTCGAGGCGGAGTTCACCTGCGCCGCCGGGAACGTGCCGTTCACCCCCGGGCAGGCTCGGGCGTGCACCGTCCGCGAGGTGCTGGACCGGGTCGGCGGCAAGTGGAGCATCGGCATCCTGGTGGCCGCGTCGAACGGCCCGGTGCGCTTCACCGAGCTGGAGCGGCACATCGAGGGCATCAGCCGCCGGATGCTCACCCTGACCCTGCGCAACCTGGAGCGCGACGGCCTGCTGCACCGCACGGTCTATCCGACCGTTCCGCCGAAGGTGGAGTACACGGCCACGCCGATGGCGCTGGAGCTGTACGAGTCGCTGGTGGCGCTGACCAGTTGGGCCGAACGGCACCGCCGGGCCATCGCCGAGGCGCGGACCAGGTACGACGCCGAGCGCGCCGGCTAAACCAGACCCCGGTGTGGGGAAGGCCACCACGTTCTTCTGACCGATCGGTCAGGGTCTGACCGATCGGTCAGGCATGCTGGTTCACGGAGGTGGACCGGTGATGGCCAGAGCGGTGTCCGAGACGCACGGCGAGATCCTCGCCGCGGCGGCGCGACGGTTCGCGGTGACCGGCTACCGGGGCACCTCGTTGCAGGACATCGCCCGCGAGGTCGGCTGCTCCAAGGCCACCGTGCTCTACCACTTCGCCAACAAGGAAGCCCTGCTCGCCGAGCTGATGGCACCCGCGATCGGCGTGCTGCGCGACCTCGACGACCAGCTCACCGGCCGGACCGGCGCGGCCGCCCAGGAGGTCGCCGCGGCGGGCTTCGTCGACCTCGCGGTCCGGTTCCGGCGGGAGATCGCGGTGCTGCGCGGTGAATTCCCCGAGCTGCTGTGCCAGCCGGCGTTCGCGCACATCCAGGAGATCTCCGACCGGCTGCGCGACGCGTTGGCCGGGCACTCCGATCGTCCGGGCGCCCGGATCGCCGCGCTGGTGCTGCTGGCCGGCATCTCCGAGGCGTGCGCCGAGTTCGCCGACATCCCCGACGACGAACTGCGCGCCGCCCTGCTCGCCCTCGTCCGGCGGGCCGTCGAACCCGTCGACGCACCCCTGACCCATCCACCCACGACCGAGGACAAGGACTCCTGATGGCCACCCTGCTCTACCGGCTCGGCCGGGGCGCGTTTCGCCGGCGACGGCTCGTCGTCGCGCTCTGGCTCGTCGTACTCGTCGGCGCCGGTCTGGCCGCGGCGACCCTGCGCGGCCCGACGGCGAGCAACTTCACCATGCCCGGCACCGAGAGCCAGCGCGCTCTCGACCTGCTCGCCGAGCAGTTCCCGGCGGCCAGCGGCGCGACCGGCACCATCGCGGTCAAGGCACCCGGAGACGGCCAACTCGGCACCCCACAGGGCCAGGCCGTGGTGCAGGAGCTGGTCCAGCAGGCCGGGACGCTGCCCGGCGTGGTCGGCGCGGTCAACCCGCTCCAGGTCGGCGCGGTCTCGCCCGACGGCCGGTACGCGCTGGTCCAGGTCCAGTTCGCCACCGGCGCGGACGAGGTGACCGACGACCAGAAGGCCGCGTACGAGCAGGTCGGCGCGGCGGCGAAGGCACAGGGTTGGCAGGTCGCCCCGGGCGGCGAGGTGCTGGGCGGGGAGCCGGAGATCGGCTCGACCGAGGCGCTCGGCGTCGTGGTTGCCGCGATCGTCCTGATCATCACCTTCGGCTCGCTGGTGGCCGCCGGGATGACCATGCTCAACGCGCTGATCGGCGTGGGCGCCGGCATGGCCGGGCTGTTCGCGCTGAGTGGCGTCGTCCAGTTGACCAGCACGGCGCCGATCCTGGCGCTGATGCTCGGCCTCGCCGTCGGCATCGACTACTCGCTGTTCATCACCTCCCGGCACCGGCAGAACCTGCTCGACGGTCTGCCCCCGGACGAGGCCGTCGGCCGGGCCGTGGGCACCGCCGGCTCCGCCGTTGTCTTCGCGGGCGCCACCGTCGTCATCGCGCTCGCCGGACTGGCCGTGGTGGACATCCCGTTCCTCACCGTGATGGGTCTCGCCGCCGCCGGCACCGTCACCGTGGCCGTGCTCGTCGCCATCACCCTCCAGCCGGCGCTGCTCGGCTTCGCCGGACGCCGGGTTCTCCCCCGCCGGCTGCGCGCCGTCCCCACCGACGAGACGGCCGCCACCGCCAGCGGAGCGGCCAACGAGACGAACGCGGCCACCGAGGACCGGTCCCGCTTCGGCTTCCGCTGGGCGCGGTTCGTCACCCGGTTCCGCGTACCTGTCATCCTGGTCGGCCTGCTCGGCCTGGGGCTGCTCGCGCTGCCCACGCCGGACATGCGGCTGGCGCTGCCGGACGCCTCGACGGCGGCCGTCGGCTCGCCGGCCCGGGTGTCGAACGACCTGATCACCGAGGGCTTCGGCGCGGGCTTCACCGGTCGACTGGCGGTCGTCGTCGCCGGTGACTCGCCGCAGGCCACCTCGGCCGCCGTACCGCAGGTCACCGCGCTGCTCCAGCGCACCGAGAACGTCCTCGCGGTGGCGCCCGCCCAACTCAGCCCGGACGGCCGGACGGCGCTGCTCGGCGTGGTGCCGAAGACCGGCCCGACCGACGAGGCCACCGAGACGGTGGTGCACGACATCCGTGACTCGGTGAGCGGGATCCGCGACGCGGACGTGCTGCTCACCGGCGTCACCGCGATCGGCATCGACGTCTCCGAGAAGCTCTCCGACGCGCTGCCGGTCTACCTGCTGCTGGTGGTCGGGCTCTCGGTCCTGCTGCTGATGCTGGTGTTCCGTTCGCTGCTGGTGCCGGTCAAGGCCGCGCTGGGCTTCCTGCTCACCGTCGCCGCCACGTTCGGCATCACGGTGGCGGTGTTCCAGCAGGGGCACCTCGCCGACCTGGTGGGCCTGGACACGCCCGGTCCGCTGATCAGCTTCCTGCCGATCCTGCTCATCGGCATCCTGTTCGGGCTCGCGATGGACTACGAGGTGTTCCTGGTGTCCCGGATGCGCGAGGACTTCGTGCACGGCGAGACCGCCCGCCAGGCCACGATCAGCGGCATGGGGCACGGCGCCCGCGTGGTCACCGCCGCCGCGTTGATCATGATCTCGGTGTTCGGGGGCTTCGTCTTCCTCGACGACCCGGTGATCAAGTCGATGGGCTTCGCGCTGGCCATCGGCGTGGCCATCGACGCCTTCGTGGTCCGCATGACCATCGTCCCGGCCGTGATGTCCCTGCTCGGTGACCGCGCCTGGTGGCTGCCCCGCTGGCTCTCCCGCGCCCTGCCGAACGTCGACATCGAGGGCGAGGGGCTCCGTACCCACCTGACGACCCAGACCCCCACCCGGGTCTGATCCGTCCCGACCACGAAAGGTGCGGCGCCCGCTCGGGCGCCGCACCTTTCGGCACTGCTCACACGCCGGCCGGGTACGTCTCCATCTCACCGGGCACGGCGGGGACCGCCAGCGGGTGCAGGGCCGTCGTCTCGTCGCACCAGATGAAGGCGTCGTAGCGTTCGCCCAGCCGGGTCGGCACGTAGTTGCCCCAGGACTCGAAGGACGGGTCGTAGACCACCCCGATCGCCCGGTGATCCACGGGTTCGGTGACCCAGCCCGGCTGGTCGTCGCCGCCGAAGACGAGCACCGCCCGCTCCGGCATCAGCTCGTGCAACCGCCGCTCCACCGAACCCTCCCGCGCCGGCGGCACCACCATCGCCTCGGCGGGCGAACCCCACCGGGGAGCGGCGATCACCGTGCCCCGGTAGGTGCCGAACCCGACCAACGCCACCGCGTCGTCGCCGTGCCGCTCGCGGGCCAACTGACCAATGTTGACCATGCCGTCCGCGGCCATGTCGGTGGCCCGCGCGTCGCCCACGTGCGTGTTGTGCGCCCAGACGATCCCGCGGGCGTCCGGGCCGTAGCGTTGCAGCAGCCGGTCCAGGGTGTCCTGCATGTGGGTGTCACGGATGTTCCACGAGTCCGGGCCGCCGGCCACCATCGCCCGGTAGTAACGCTCCGCGCCGGCCACCACCTCCGCGTTCTGCCAGGCCGAGAAGCGGTCCGGGCCGTCCGACATGGCCTGTTCCCGGGTACGCGCCAGCAGCCGGACGACCTCCTCCTCGCAGCGGGCGGAGACGAAGCGGCTGGCCGCGCCGTACTCCTCGACCCGCTTGCCGTACGGCTCGAAGCACCGGTACGCGTCCTGCGCCGCCTCCAACGAGGTCGGGTCCTCCTCCCCCAGGTAGTCGAAGATCGCCTGCATCGACTCCCAGAGGCTGTAGACGTCGAGCCCGTGGAAGCCCGCCCGCCCGTCCTCCGGCCGCTCCAGGTTCCACGCTCGCAGCCAGCGGCAGAAGCGCGCCACCTCGGCGTTCGCCCACATCCAGGTCGGCCACCGCTCGAAGCCCTCCAGCGCCAACTGTGGATCGTGGGCCCCGCCCGGCGCGGCGGTGACCGAGCGGTGCACCCGGTCGCAGTCCGGCCAGTCGCCCTCCACGGCCACGAACGAGAAGCCGCACTCCGCGATCAGCCGACGGGTGAGCTGCTCGCGCAGCCGGTAGTAGTCGTAGCTGCCGTGGGTGGACTCGCCGATCATCACCACCCGGGCGTCCCGGACGCGCTCCAGCAATGGGTCGAAGTCGCTCGGCGCGCCGAGCCGCTGAACCAGCATGGCAGCGGCTACCCGGCGGTCGCGCCGGCAAACCGTCGGCGCGTCGCCCCACCGACACGCCGTGCGCGTGTACGGGGGCGGCGAGCGGGTAGCCGACCGGCATGACCGTCACCGGCGTGCAGTTGCAGGAGTACCTGGCCGGGCTCGACTACCCGGTCTCCCGCGAGGACCTCGTCCGTTGGGGGCAGGAGAACGGGGCCAGCACGGCCCTGTTGCAGATGTTGCAGGCGTTGCCGGCCGAACAGTTCGAGTCGCCGGCCGAGCTGAGCGAGGCGCTGATCACCCTCGCCTGACCGGCCGGTCACCGCGCCTGCAGCAGCCGGAACAGCACCAGCCACTGCTCCGGCCAGACGTACCCCACGGGGGTGTCCGACGCGATCCGCGTCGCGCGCAGGGCGGCCGCGACCCGGGCCGGCGGGTGGTGCCGGCGCAGGGTCGCGGCGAGCGAGCCGCCGACGCCCTCGAAACCCCACCCCACGAGCCTTCGGTACGCCGGCAGAGCCGCCACCGGCAGCAGCGGCTCCGGCCGCCGTTCGATGCGCAGGATCCCGGCGTCGACCGCCGGCACCGGCCGGAACGCGGTACGCGGCACCCGCCCCGCCAGCCGCCACCCGAACTCCGGCCAGGTCGAGACGGTGAGCCGGGTCCACCGGCCGTAGTCGCCACTGCGCCGGCGGGCGTACTCCAGTTGGGTGAGCAGGGTCGCGGACCGCAACCGGGGCGTGGCCAGGCACCACCGCACCACGGCGGAGGTCAGCGACCACGGGATGTTGCCGACCACCGCGAACGGCTCCGGTGGCGGCTCGGCGGCCAGGAAGTCGGCCTGCCGGTGCTCCACGTTGGACAGCTCCGCGCAGACGGCGGCCAACGCGCGGCGGGCGGCCGGGTCCACCTCGTACGCCGTCAGCCGCCCACACCGGGCCGCGAGCGGACGGGTGAGCTGCCCCCGGCCGGCGCCGACCTCCAGCAGGAGCCCGGCCGGATCGGGGTCGGCGGCGCGGATGACCCGCTGGACGGCCGCACGGTCGACGAGAAAGTTCTGGCTGAGTACGCGACGGGTCCGGTCGCGTTCGGTTGATCGAAACGGGCGAGGCGCCACGGGTCGTCGTCCTGTCTGTCGCCGCTCGGCGACGGGCTGGACAGGCAGCCGGAATTGCCGGACCTGTCCGAGTGGATCGGGACTCGGACGGCCCTGGACGATGCGCGGGTACGCGATGACGAGGCGACAGCCTCGTGCCGTGGCGAAGGATCAGCGGCGGCGGGGCGACAGCCCCAGCGCACCGCGAAGTGGACCGATCAGCGGCAGGTCACGTCCCAGCCCGTCAGGGCCGGACGCCCGGACGCGCGGACGGGACACCAGCAGGGCACCCCAGGCGGCCGACGTACCGACCCCCTCGATCAGGGCATGCGTGAACATGCCCACCACCCTACCGACCCCCACCCCAACCCCCCACCCGTTTCCCCCCGCCCCCGCCCTGTCCCGGCCCGGCCCCCCGCCGGCTTGCCGCGGTGATCAAGAGGTTTGGGTCACGCGGCACGGCGTGTCGTGACGCAAACCTCTTGATCACGAGGGTGTGGGGTGGGTGGGGGCGCGCTGGGTGGGGTGGGTGGGGTTACTGGAGGGGGATGGTGCGGGATTCGGCGCGGGCGGTTTCGGCGGCGGCGAGGATCGCGACGACCTCGCGGCCGAAGCGGACGTCGCAGCGGTGGTCGCGGGTGCCGGTGCGCACCTGCTCGACGAGCTGGTCGATCGCGACACCGAACGCCGTGGCAGCGTCGTTCTCGCCGACCGGGACGGTCTCGATCCCGTTCTCGCCGTAGAACACGAACTCCCGGGCCATCGCCTCACGCGGGGCATCCAGGGACAGCGAGGCGCTGCTGGTGGCGCCGCCCTCGTGGGTGAGCAGCAGGTGCACCATCCCGCTCAGCCCGTCCATCGCCGCCACCTGGGTCACCCGCCCCAGCACCGGCAGGAGGATGGAGAGCGCGTGCGGGGCGATGTCCCAGAGCGCGCCGTGCTCGCGACGCCACAGGGAGCCGCCGTACGGGCTGCCCTCCTGGAAGATCGACGCGAAGGCGGTGGTGCGGCCGTGCTGCCAGCCTCCGGCGGCGGCGGTCGCGGCGAGGAACGCGGTGACGTTGGGCTGGAACCGCTGGGTGAAGAACACGACCGAGGCGACCCCGGACGCCTCGGCGGCGGCGACCACCCGGTCGGCGTCCTCGACGGAGAGCGCCAGTGGCTTGTCCAGCAGCAGGTGACGGCCGGCGGTGGCGGCACGGACCGCGATGTCGGCCTGAATGTCCGGCGGCAGCGCGACAGCGATCGCTTCGCACTGTTCGATCAGCGCGTCGACCTCGGCGTAGGCGGGCACCCCGTACCGCTCGGCCAGCGCGGACGCCCGCTCGGGGTTACGCCCCCACACGCCGACCAGTTCCGCGTCCGGGTGTGCGTGCAGCGCCTTACCGTGCGTCTCGATCGCCCAGTGACCGGTGCCGAACAAGCCGAACCGCAGCACGTGTACCTCCGCTGTTTCCCCCGCACCGTGACGACGCCACGGACGTGATCCACGCTAGTCGCCCCACCCGGCTCACCGGCGGCGGGTCGCCAACCACAGCAGCCCAACGCCCCTGTGACCAATGAACGACGCGCTCCAAAGCGGTCGGTCACGGGCCGCCAACCGCGGACGGCGCCCCATTCGTGGGGCAGCTCTACAGGGGCCGCGTGCACCTCGGTCGGCGACTCGCTGCCGGCGCGGCGGCCAGGCAGCGTGACCCGGGTACTACGACGGTTAGTAGGCTGTGCCGGTGACCGAGGCAACGACCAGGTGGGGCCGATGACGAGCGCGGCCGCCGACTCGCCGGTGGACGGGCTCCTCGCGACGGCGTCGATCGTGCTGTCGCTGCTCGTCGCCGTATGGGCGCTGGTCGCGGCGGTACGCCACCGGCCACCGGACCGGGTGCAGTTCACCGGTCTGGCCGTACTGGAGGTGGCGCTGCTCGCGTTGGGGGTGCTGGCCCTGGTCGCGGTCGGTGGCGGGGACCGGCCGGGCGAGCCCGGCGCGTTCTACGGCTACCTGGCCACGCTGGTCTGCCTGCCGCCGCTGGCCTGGGTGCTGGCCCGGATGGAACCGACCCGCTGGGGGTCGGCGATCGTCTGCGCGGTCTGCCTGGTCGCGCCGGTCGTGGTGGTCCGGTTGCAGCAGACCTGGGAGGTCCTCGGTGGTTGAGACACGACCGGCCCGACGCGCCACGAACGCCGGTCCAGGCCGGTTGCTGATCGCGGTCTACCTGCTCTTCGCCATCGCGGCGACCAGCCGGGCGGGTCTGCAGATCGCCACCAAGTTCGACGAGGCGCCGGTGGCGTACCTGCTCTCCGCCCTGGCCGCGCTCATCTACATCGTGGCCGCGGTGGGTCTGGCCCGGGCCGGGCACACCGGCCGACGGGTGGCGCTGGCCTGCTGCTCGGCGGAGTTGGTCGGGGTCGTCGCCGTCGGCATCCTCAGCGTGGTCGACAAGGACCTGTTCCCCGACGAGACGGTGTGGTCGCAGTTCGGCAGCGGGTACGGCTACATCCCGCTGGTGCTGCCGGTGCTCGGCCTGTTCTGGCTCTGGCGCACCCGCCGCGACCCGGCCTGACCGGCCTGACCGGCCGGGCCGCGTGACGAGGGCGCGCGGGTCAGGCCCGGGGGCCGCCGGCGACGTAGATGACCTGGCCGGAGACGAAGCCGGCCCCCTCACTGGTCAGGAACGAGATGGTGTGCGCGACGTCCTCCGGGCGCCCCGGGCGGCGGACCGGGATCTCGGCGGCGGCGTGCTTCTGAAGGTCCTCGAAGTCGACCTTCATCCGGGCGGCGGTGGCCGCGGTCATGTCGGTGACGATGAAGCCCGGCGCGACCGCGTTGACGGTCACCCCGAACGGCCCCAGCTCGATGGCGAGCGTCTTGGTGAAGCCCTGTAGTCCCGCCTTGGCGGCGGCGTAGTTCGCCTGGCCCCGGTTGCCCAGGGCGGACGTGCTGGAGATGTTGACGATCCGCCCCCACTTGCGGTCCACCATGTGCTTCTGGGTGGCCTGGCTGAACAGGAACGCACCGCGCAGGTGCACACCCATGACCGTGTCCCAGTCGGCGTTGGTCATCTTGAACAGCAGGTTGTCGCGAAGCACACCGGCGTTGTTGACCAGCACGGTGGGCGCGCCCAACTCGGCGGCGACCCGCTCGACGGCGGCCTCGACCTGGTCCCGGTCGGACACGTCGGCGCCCACGCCGAGCGCACGGCCGCCCGCGCCGACGATGGCGTCCACCGTCTCCTTGGTGGCGGCCTCGTCGATGTCGACCACGGCGACGGCCATCCCGTCGGCGGCCAACCGCCGGGCGGTGGCCGCGCCGATACCGCGCGCGGCTCCGGTGACGATGGCGACGCGGGGCTCCTCCGACATGATTACCTCCCGGTAACGTGGGGTCGATCGGAGGAGCTTAACGTCAGAACCCCCGACCCCGGCATAGGCGAATCCACCGGTATCCGTGCCCGGAGACCTTCACCGCGCCGAGCTTGCCCAACTCGCCGTAGCCACGGTCGGCGAGCACGTCGATCGGCAGGTCGGCCTCCGGTTCGAGGCTGCTCAGGTCCACCTCGACGTCATCGGTGCCCAGGTTGTGCACGAAGACCATCGTCCCGGTCGGCCCGTCCGCACGGTGCGCCAGCACCCCGGCCGGCATCGCCACGTCGATGTGGGTGGTCGAGCCGGAGCCGATCTCCGGGGCCTCCCGCAGCGTACGGATCATGCGCTCGAACCAGGCGAGCAGCGACTTCGAGTCGCTGCGCTGGGCGGTGACGTTGACGTTCTGGTAGCCGAACTCACCCTTGTCGATGACCGGGCGGACCAGCTTCTCCGGGTCCGCGGTGGAGAAGCCGGCGTTCGGCTGGTACGACCACTGCATCGGGGTACGGATCGCCTCCCGACCGGGCAGCGACAGGTCCTCGCCCATCCCGATCTCCTCGCCGTAGCGCAGCACCGGCGTGCCGCGCATCGAGAACTGCAGGGCGTACGCCAGCTCGATGCGCCGCCGGTCGTTGCCGAGCATCGGGGCGAGCCGGCGACGGATGCCCCGGTCGTAGATGCGCATGTTCTCGTCCGGGCCGAACTGCTCGTACACCTGGTTGCGCTGTTCGGTCGTCAACCGGGACAGGTCGATCTCGTCGTGGTTGCGCAGGAAGGTGGCCCACTGCCCACCGACGGGCAGCTTCGGGGTGTCGCGCAACGCCTCGATCAGCGACTCCGGGTCCTGCCGGGCCAGGGCGAGCATGAGTCGGCCGTTGAGCATGAAGTCGAAGAGCATGTGGATGCGGTTGCCGGAGCCGCTGGTGTCGCCGAAGAACGTCGGCAGTTGGTCGGGTTCGACGTTCGCCTCGGCCAGCAGGACGGCGTCGCCGCGCCGCCACTGCACATGCTGGCGCATCTCGGTGAGGAACTCGAAGTCCTTCGGCGAGTTCGGGTTGCCCGGCTCGGTCAGCTCGATGATGAACGGCACGGCGTCCATCCGGAAGCCGGAGACCCCGAGCTGGAGCCAGAACGACATGATCTTCTTGACCTCGGCCCGGACCTGCGGGTTGGCGAAGTTGAGGTCCGGCTGGAACTTGTAGAACCGGTGGTAGAACCACGCCTTGGCGGTCCGGTCGTAGCTCCAGGTCTCCTTCTGCTCACCGGGGAAGACCATGCCCTGGTGCCGGTCGTCCGGCTCGGTGTCGGACCAGACGAACCAGTCGCGGTACGGCGAATCCGGCGACGAGCGGGCGGACTGGAACCACGGGTGCTCGTCGGAGGTGTGGTTGACCACCAGGTCGATGATCACGCGGATGCCCCGGTTCTGCGCCTGGTGCAGCAGCTCGGCGAAGTCACCAAGGGTGCCGAAGCGCGGGTCCACGTTGTAGAAGTCGGTGACGTCGTAGCCGTCGTCGCGGTTGGGCGACGGGTGGATCGGATGCAGCCACAGGCAGGTCACGCCGAGCCGGGCCAGATAGTCCAGCCTTCCGATCAGCCCACGGATGTCACCGACCCCGTCGCCGTCCGAGTCGGCGTACGTGTCGATGTCGAGGCAGTAGACGACGGCTTCGGAATACCAACGGTCACCCATGCCGGAGGAACATCTCCGGTCGATCACCACGGCAAACCCGGTCGGCCAACCCGGGCGGCGGGGTCGAGCGCGGTTGGTTACCGTGCCGGTCATGGAGATCGACCTCGTACCGCCGAGCGAACCGCTGGACTGGGCCCGGGGCGCCTGGCTGCACCCGCCGGTCCGCGCCGAGGAGGGCCCGGCCGGCGAGCTGGTCGTCGAGGCCGGGGCGGAGACGGACTTCTGGCGGCGGACCAGCTACGGCTTTGTCCACGACAACGGCCCCGCCCTGCTGGCGCCGCTGCCGGTCGGCGCCGCCATGGAGGTGAGCTTCATCCTCGACTTCTCGGCGCAGTTCGACCAGGCCGGTGTGCTGGTCCGGGTCGACGAGGGGACGTGGGTCAAGGCGGGCGTCGAGGTCAGCGACGGCGAGTCCCAGCTCGGCGCGGTGGCGACCCGGGAGTTCTCCGACTGGTCGGTGTCCCCGGTCCCGGGGTGGACCGGCCAGGAGGTGACCGTACGGGTCAGCCGGGCCGGCGACGCGCTGACCGTACGGGCCCGGGTCGCGGATGCGGCCTGGCGACTGGTCCGCCTCGCTCCGTTGGACCCGGCGGCCGAAGCGATGGCCGGCCCGTTCTGCTGCGCGCCGACGCGCGCCGGCCTCACCGTGGTGTTCACCGGTTGGCGGCAGGGCCCGGCCGACACCGCGCTGCACCCGGAGGGCTGACCCGGCCGGCGTGGCAGGGCTCACGCGCAGGTGTGTGCCGCCGGTCGCTGGGTATGACCTTCCGATCCCCGGTAGCCGGATCGGAAGGACGACCAATGGCGTACGCCCAGACTGGTGACCCGTCCGAGTTCACCGGCCTGACCGGGTGGGTGGCCTCGGTGATCGAGGCGACGGGCCCGGTCGGCGTGGCGCTGCTGGTCGCGTTGGAGAGCATCGTCCCGCCGATCCCGAGCGAGATCGTGCTGGCCATGGCCGGTTTCCTGGCCCACGAGGGTCGGTTCAACGTCGTGCTCGTGGTGCTGGCCGCGACGGTCGGCTCGCTCGTCGGCGCGCTGGTGCTCTACTGGCTCGGCGCGGCACTGGGCGAGGAGCGGCTCAAGCGCTGGCTGGACCGCATCCCGCTGGTGGACCGCGACGACCTGGAGAAGGCCGACCGCTGGTTCGAGCGGCACGGCCGGTGGGCGGTGCTGATCGGCCGGGTGGTGCCGGTGGTCCGCAGCCTGGTCTCCGTCCCGGCCGGGGCCAACCGGATGCCGCTCGGTGAGTTCGTCCTGCTCACCACGATCGGCAGCGGGGTGTGGAACGCGCTCATCGTCGGCGCCGGCTACGCGCTGGGCAGCCGCTGGCAGGACGTCGGGCGGTACAGCGACTGGTTCAATTACGCGATCATCGCGGTCTTCGCCGTCATGCTGGTCAGCTGGGTGATCCGTAAGGTCCGCCGGCGCCGGGAGCGCGACGACCGGCGGTCGGTGACCGCCGGTCGCTGATCCGCGTCGCGCTCAGTTGAACTGCGCGCTGATCGACGTGAACTCCCACGTGTTCTGCGCGATGCCGGAGCAGTTGGAGACGACTCCCCCGCCCGGGCACGGCCGGTCCCGGTTGACCGACCAGAACGTGAACCGGCTCAGCCCGCGCGCCTTCGCCCAGTCCCGGATCTGGGTCCAGGTGGCCGGCGAGGTCAGCTCCTGCTGGTCGGAGAGCCCGTTCATCCCGGAGATGCCCATGTGGGCGTACGCCGTCGCGTCGGACCAGCCGAAGGCCGTCTTCAGCGTGTTCTTCAGCCCCTCGGCCGCGTTGACAGTGCTCTGGTACATGTTGGCTCCGCCGCCGAAGTCGAACGGCATGATGGTGAAGGTGTCGATGTTGGCGCCCAGCGCGGCGGCCTGGTTGATCAGGCGGGTGCCGTAGTACGACGGGCCGGTGGTCGACGTGCCGAACGTGATGATCGTCTTCAGGCCCGGGTTGTTCTGTTTGACGATCTTCAGCGCGCCGAGGATCCGGTCCTGTACGACCTCGTTCTCGAACTCGTCGCTGTTCTCGATGTCGATGTCGATCGCCTTGAGCCCGAACGCGTTGATCACCTGCTGGTACGCGCCGGCCAGGGCGCTGGCCGAGGAGCAGTTCGGGCCGAGCTTGTTGCCGCTCCAGCCGCCGATGGACGGGATCACGTCGCCGCCGGCCGCCCGGATGGCCGCGATGGTGCTGGCGTGCGCGCCGCCGGTGAGCGGGCCGCTGCCGTCCCAGGCCGGGGTGCAGCCGCCACCGGAGAGCACGAACGCGATGGTGAACCACTTCACGCCGGTCGCCGACATGACGGTCGCCGGGGCGGGCGGGTCACCCCAGCCCGGGTAGAGGTAGGGCGCGACGGCCATCGAACCGCCGCCACCGGTGCAGCCGGTGGTGCTCGCGGCGACCGCCGCCGACCGCGCCGACTCCCCCGCCGAGTTGTACGCGGCGACCGTGTAGCTGTGCGCCGAGCAGGCGGCCAGGCCGGAGACGGTCGTCGAGGTGCCGGTGACGGTGGCGCGCACCGTCGAGCCCTCGTACACCCGGTAGCCGGTCACCGTGCCACCGACCGCGTTCCAGGCCAGCGAGACCGCCGAGGCGGTGGCGCCGGTGACCCGCAGGCCGCCGGGCGTGCCGGGGGCTCCCGGTGGGGTGGTGGGGCCGCCCGAGCAGGACGCGCCGTTGACCGTGCAGTTGGTGGGGTCACCGGTGCCGGCGACGATGAAGCCGAACGACGTGCTCGCGCCGGCGGCCAACGCGCCGTTCCAGGACTGGTTGCGGGCGGTCACGTGCTGACCCGAGCTGGTCACCAGGGCGTCCCAGGCCGACCCGACCGTGCTGCCGGCCGGCAGGTCGAACTGCACGTCCCAGGAGGTGATCGCCGTGGACGTGTTGTTGGTGACGGTGAACTTCGCCTCGTACCCGCTGCTCCAGCTGCTGGTGCGGGCGAAGGCGGCGGTGGCGGCCGACGCGGCCGGCGGTGCCACGACGGTGACCGCCACCAGTGCGGCGGCCAGCGCGACGGCGAACGTCGCCACGCGGGGGGATCGGAGTTTCACGGTGGCCTCCAGGGACCGGTGTGGTGGGGGATGTCGCCCGTCGTCGAGCGGCGCTCGGTCGTGCGGGCGGGTGGTGCCGATGCCCTGCGCGGCCGGGTGGTGTGCGGGCCGCGCAGGTGGTGCGCCGACGCCGGTACGGGCGTCGGCGCCGCTCAGGGCAGGGTGTCCAGGTGCGGGGCCACCGTGCGGGCAAAACCGTTGCCGTTGCTGACGTCCCAGTTCACCGACCAGGTCATCGCTCCTCGGATGCCGGGGTAGGTGCGCGGCGGCCGGAAGCTGCCGCAGTTGGTGCCCCGGGCCAGACAGTCCAGCGCGGCGTTGACCACGCTGGGCGCGACGATGCCGCCACCGGCCGCGCCCGGTCCGGCGGGCAGGCCGAGGCCGACCTGGTCGGGGCGCAACCCGGCCTCCAGTTGGATGCAGGCCAGCGCGACGATGAAGTTCACAGTGCCCTGGGCGTACGCGGCGTTCTGGTCGCAGCCGAGCATCGCCCCGGAGTTGTAGAACTGGGTGTTGACGACTGTGAGGATGTCCTTGATGTCGAGCGCCAGCTTGAAGTAGCCGCCGGCCGGGTTCTGCATGTCGATGGTCTGCGGCGCCATCGCGATGATCAGACCCGACCCGACCTTGGCCCGCAGCGCGCGCAGCGCCTGCGCCATGTACGTCGGGTTGAGCCCGTTCTCCAGGTCGATGTCGATCCCGTCGAAGCCGTAGCGGGCGATCAGCGCGGCGGCCGTGTCGGCGAAGACGGTGGCCGAGGCGGCGTCGTTGACCGTGACCCGCCCGGCCTCGCCGCCGACGGAGAGGATGACCCGTTGGCCGCGGCTGTGCAGGGTACGCACATCGGCGGTGAAGTCCGCGTCGGTGTACCCGCCCAGCGCGGCGGCGAGCCCGGGGTCGATGCCGAAGGTGAGCGCGCCGGGCGTCGTGGTCGCCTCGGCGAAGGCGACGGCGACCAGGTCGTACTCGATGGGGACGTCGCGCAGCCGCAGCTCGACGGCGGGGTTGTCGAAGTTGTGCCAGTAGCCGGTGAGCAGGTGCTTCGGCAGCCCGCCGGTGGGCGGTGGGGTCGTCGGGGGTGCGGTGGTCGGGGGTGCGGTGGTCGGCGGCGGGGTGGTCGGCGGCGCCGTGGTCGGCGGAGGCGTGGTCGGTGGGGTGCCGCCGCCGCAGGGCGCCCCGTTCAGCTGGCAGCCGCTCGGCGAGCCGGAGCCGCTGGCCAGGAAGCCGAAGGAGACCGAGGCGCCCGGGGCGATGGTGCCGTTCCAGGACCGGTTGGTGAAGGTGTGCCGCTGCCCGGCGGAGGTGAGCAGAGCGTCCCAGTAGCTGCCCAGGGTGGTGCCGGCCGGCAGGTCGAAGGCGAGGCTCCACCCATTGATGGTCGAGCCTCCGCCGTTGGTGATGGTGTACTTCCCCTCCCAGCCGGAGCCCCACTCGGCGGTCTTGACGAAGCTGGCGGTGGCGCCGGCCGCGAGCGCGGGCAGCGCGACCCAGACCGCGCCGAGCGTCGCGGCGAGCGCGGTGACCAGGGACAGGACAAGGGATCTGGCAGGCTTCATGCGGCCCTCCGCGCCCGACTGGGCATCCATGGACGTCAACGTTGCCGCTAATTATTAAGACAGTTAACTGTTTCTGTCCAGGGGTGCCGAGCAACGGGAGGGCCCCGGCGGTCACCAGGGCCCTCCCCGGCCGTCAGCGGTGGGAGTTGTCGGCGGGCGACGGGGCGGCCTGGGGACGGCGCAGCACCGCCTGCTCCAGCGCCGACCAGGCGGTCGTCGTCACCAGGTAGATCACTGCCGCGAGCGGCAGCACCAGCGCCACCAGCACGGTCGTGAACGGCAGCAGGGGCAGCAGCCGGCCGAGCGTGGCGGCGCCCGGCCCCTCGGTGGGCGTACCGGCCACCGTGCCGACCGCCGCCGACGCCCGGCGTGCCCGCCGCGACGACCACCAGGCCAGCACCAGCAGCGCGACAAGCAGGACGACGAAGAGCGGCCCGGCCGCCCCGGCCAACCCGTCGCTCACGTGATGGCCCAACGGCACCCCGGCCAGCCGTTCGTCCAGCAGCCCCGTGCCGCCCTCGTCGGTGGCGAACAGCCGGTACAGCACCAGCAGGAACGGCGCCTGGAGCAGCAACGGCAGGCAGCCGGCGACCGGGTTCGCGCCGGCCGAGCGGTACAGCGCGAACACCTCGCGCTGGAGGGTCGCCGGGTCGTCGGCGTACCGCTGCTGGAGATCGCGCACCCGGGGGGCGAGCGCCGCGCGGCGCCGTTCCCCGCGGACCTGCGCGACGGTCAGCGGTGCGATGAGCAACCGGACGGCGATGGTGAGCAGCACGATGGCGACGACGGTCGCCGTGCCATCGGCCAACGGTTCGAGCAGATCGGTGAGCCAGGACAACGCGGTGCCGGCGGCGCCGACAACGTCGTGCAGTGGTGCGAAAGCGAGCATGGGAAACCCCTCGGTCCGATTCCGGTGGGTCCTCCCCCGGCGGTGGCCGCCGGCGCGAAGGACCGGTGACGGTGGGATCGGCCGCGCGGCGGTGTGGCGCTACGCGGCGAAGGGGCGTCCGGGTGCGCGGGGGCGAGGTCGTCCGGCGGCGTCCGGGTCGATCTGGCGGGGAACCCGGCGACCTCGGGCGCGGGCGCGTAGCCCGGCCCAGCGTCGTGCGACGCCCGTTGCCCCCGCGTGGGCGGGCACGTGCGCGGCGAGCAGCGCGGCGAACAGGACCAGGGCGGTCAGGGCGGCCCCCGCCAGCAGGTCGGCCGGGCGGTCCGCCAGCATGGTGAGCTGGGCGAACGCGGACATCCACGCGACCCAGAGGAAACCCAGCGGCACCGGCACGGGCTCAGCATAGGACCGGCTGTCACGCCGCCCGGCCGAATCGAGATCGCCCCGACCGGCTGATCCGCGCGGCACCACGCGCCAGTTGTGGCCGACACGCGCGGGCAGCGCGCCGTCCCACGTTTCCGGGCGTTGCCACTGTGGGTAACCAAGCGGCCGACCGACGCGGACGGACCCGCGAGAGGCAGAAACGGACGGTGGTGTCGCGATGACGGGCCAGCTGGCGGAGGCACCCGGCGGGACGACCGCGGGGACCGATGTGCTCACCGTGGGTGTCGAGGAGGAGTTTCTGCTCGTCGACCCGCACACCGGAGCCGCGGTGCCCGCAGTGGACCTGGTGCTGGAGCAGGTGCCGGCGGAACTGCGCGGTCAGGTGGAGCGCGAGTTCCAGACCAGCCAGATCGAGATCGGCAGTCCACCCGGCCTTGAGCTGTCCTCGATCCGGCACTCCCTCGGCGTACTGCGTAAGGCCCTCGCCGACGCGGCCGAGCGGGCCGGCGTACGACTGCTGGCCATCGGCACCGGCCCGGTGGACGGCCCGGTGCCGCCGGTGGTCGACAAGCCCCGCTTCGACCGGATGATCGAACGTTTCCGGCTGCTCGTTCCCGGCCCCGGCAACAACGGCATGCACGTGCACGTGGGCGTCCCCGATCCGGAGACCGGCGTGCAGGTGCTCAACCACGTCCGGCCGTGGCTGCCGATGCTGCACGCCATCACCACCAACTCGCCGTTCGCCGGCGGCGAGGACACCGGCTACGCGAGCTGGCGCTCGGTGGAGTGGGAGCGCTGGCCGTCGGTGGCGCCGACGCCCTGGTTGGAGTCGCACGAGCACTACCAGCGGCTGATCCGTCAGTTGATCTCCAGCGGGGTGATGCTCGACGAGGGGATGCTCTACTGGTACGCCCGGCTGTCGGCGAAGTACCCGACCGTGGAGCTGCGGATCGGCGACGTCTGCCCGACGGTGGACGATGCGGTGCTGGTCGCCGCGCTGGTCCGGGCACTCGTGGCCACCGCCATGGCCGACGTCGAGGCGGGCCGGCCGGCCCTGCGCACGGACCACCACCTGCTGGTCGGCGCGCACTGGAGGGCCGCCCACGACGGCCTGGAGGGCGACGGCGTCGACGTCACCACCGGCGAGCTGCGCCCGGCCTGGGAGCTGCTGGACCGGTTCGTGGAGCGGGTGCGGCCGGCGTTGGAGCAGCACGGCGACTGGGCGGAGGTGTCCGACCTGTTGGGCGGGCTGCGCCGCCACGGCACCGGCGCGGCCCGGCAGCGTGCCGTGTACGCCCGTACCGGACGGCTCGTCGACGTGGTGCAGGACGTGGCGCGACAGACCCGCGGCTGAACACGCCCGTGACAGGATGATCCCGTGGCGCAACGACTGATCGTCATCGGCGGGGATGCCGCCGGCATGTCGGCGGCATCCCAGGCGCGACGCCGCCGCGGTCGTGACGACCTGGAGATCGTGGTCTTCGAGCGCGGTCACTTCACCTCCTACTCGTCGTGCGGCATCCCGTACTGGATCAGCGGGGTGGTGTCCGGCCCGGAGGAGCTGATCACGCGGACGCCCGAGACGTTCCGCACGCAGTTCGCCATGGACGTGCGGATGCGGCACGAGGTGACGGCCATCGACCTCGAACGGCGCGAGGTGGTCGCCCGGGACCTGGAGGGCGGCGGCGAGGTCCGCGAGCGCTTCGACGACCTGGTGTACGCCGCGGGCGCGGTGCCGGTGCAGCCACCGTGGGCGGACACCGACGCGGGCGGCGTGTTCGGGATGCAGACCCTCGACGACGGTGCGGCCCTGCGCGCCTGGCTGGACGCCGAGCCGCGGCCGCGCCGGGCCGTGGTGATCGGTGGCGGGTACATCGGCGTCGAGATGGCCGAGGCGCTGATCGAGCGGGGCCTCGCGGTGACCCTGATCGAGGCGAGCGAACAGCCCATGGCGACGGTCGACGGCGACATGGCCGAACTCGTCGCCGAGGCCATGCGCGGCCTCGGCGTCACGATCCGCACCAGCCTGCGGGTGACCGGCCTGGAGCAGCGGGACGGCCGGGTGTCCGCGGTGGTCACGGCCGAGGGGCCGATGCCGACCGACGTGGTCGTCCTGGGTCTGGGCGTACGCGCGAACACCGCGCTCGCCACGGCTGCCGGCTTTCCGATCGGGCCGACGGGTGGCATCCGGGTGGACCGCCGGATGCGGGTGCCGGGGCTGCCCGGGGTCTGGGCCGCGGGCGACGCCGTCGAGACGCTGCACCGGGTCAGCGGAATGCCGGTGCACGTGCCGCTGGGCACGCACGCCAACAAGCAGGGCCGGGCGGCCGGCATCAACATCGGCGGCGGGTACGCGACCTTCCCGGGCGTGATCGGCACGGCGGTGACCAAGGTCTGCGACCTGGAGGTGGGTCGCACGGGCCTGCGCGAGTCCGAGGCCGAGGCGGCCGGCTTCGAGTTCGTCTCGGTGGTCGCCGAGTCGACCAACCGGGCCGGCTACTACCCCGGCGCGCGGATGATGACCGTCAAGCTGATCGCCGAGCGACCCAGCGGCCGGCTGCTCGGCGCGCAGATCGTCGGCTGGTCCGAGGCGGCCAAACGGATCGACACGTTGGCCGTGGCACTGTGGAACGGCATGACGGTGGATGACATGACCGCGCTCGACCTCGGCTACGCTCCGCCGTACGCGCCGGTCTGGGATCCGGTGCTGATCGCCGCCCGAAAGGCGGTCGACGCGCTCGCCGCTCTCGACCGCTGACCCGCGCCCGCCGTGGAGGACCACCCCGTGACCCAGACTCCGACCAGGTCGGCCGCCCGCCGACGCCCGACCATGGTCGATGTCGCCCGGCACGCCGGGGTCAGCCTGAAGACGGTCTCCCGGGTGGTCAACGACGAGCCGGTGGGGCAGGAGCTGCTCGGCCGTGTGCTGGCCGCCATCGCCGAGCTGGGTTTCCGGCGCAACGACATCGCGCGCAACCTGCGCTCGCGGCAGCTCAACGCCACCGTCGGGCTGCTGATCGAGGAGATCGCCAACCCGTTCTACGCCACCATCGCGAGCGTCGCCGCCGAGATCGCCGCCGCGCACGGCACCATGTTGATCACCGCTTCCTCGGAGGAGGACCCGGAGCGGGAACGCGCCGTCCTCCAGGACTTCACCCAGCGTCGGGTCGACGGGCTGCTGGTGGTGCCGGCCGGTCCCGACCACTCGTTCCTGCGCCGCGAGGTCGAGCTGGGCATGCCGGTGGTCTTCCTGGACCGGCCGCCGCAGGGACTGGTCGCGGACGCCGTGCTGCTGGACAACCGAGGTGGCGGCCGGGCCGGGGTCGGCGCACTGCTCGACGAGGGGCACCGGCGGGTGGGTCTCCTGCTCGGCGCGCCGAGCGTCCCCACCATGCGTGAGCGGCTGGTCGGCGCGCGGGCCGCGCTGGCGGCGGCCGGAGTCGAGCCGGACGACTCGCTGGTCCGCGACCGCCTGATCGCTCCCGAGGACGCCGGCCGGGCGGTCGCCGCGCTGCTCGACCTCCCCGACCCGCCCACCGCGTTCTTCTGCGGCAACAACCGGCTCACCGTCGGCGCCCTCGCCGAGCTGCACCGCCGGGGCAGCGACGCGGCGTTGGTCGGCTTCGACGACTTCGAGCTGGCCCACCTGATGCCCCGGCCGTTGACGGTCGTCGGGTACGACACGCGGGAGCTGGCCCGCGTGGCGACGGAGCGCCTGTTCGAACGCATAGCCGGCGACGACTCCCCGCCGTCGACGACGGTCCTCCCCACCCGCCTCCTACACCGAGGCCTCTCCTAACCAACCCACCCCCGGGGCGATCATGGACTTGTGGTGCCTCGCGTATGCCGCGAAGTGGTGGTAAACGCCCACCACAAGTCCATGATCGCCCCGGGCAGGGCAGCGGGTCAGGTTGCCGTGGTCAGGAGGGCTTCGACTTCTGCTCGGGTCGGAGGGCTGGCACCTCGGCGGGCGCAGGTCAGCGCGGCCACCGTGGCCGCCTGGCTTAGCACCGTCGTCCACTGCGACTCGGTCACCGCGGCGAGCCGGTCGGCCGGCCGGTCACCGAGCGCGTCGATGTCGGCCAGCGCGGCCAGCAGGCCACCGGTGAACGAGTCGCCGGCGCCGACGGTGTCGACCACTGTGGTGCGTACCGCCGGTTGTTCGTGCAGTGAACCGTTCGGGGCGAGCAACCACGCGCCCTCGCCGCCCCGGGTGACCACCGCACAGGACACCCCGGCCTCGCGCCATTCGGCAAGCACGTCGCTTACCGAGCGGTCCGGGTAGAGCCAGGTCAGATCCTCGTCGCTGGCCTTGACCAGGTGCGCGAGGCGGATCTGGCGGCGTGTCCTCTCCTGCTCCGCGGCCCGGTCCGTGACGATGCTCGGGCGGAGGTTGAGGTCGATCGAGATGGTCAACCCGTCACGGTCGCGTTCGCGGGAGAGCAGGCCCTCCAGCACCTGCGCGCCGGGCGCGAGCGCGAGCGCCAGCGACCCGGTGTGCAGGGCCGTCGCCGACGATCCGGCCAGGTCGGGCAGCTCCTGCGGGGTCCACTGCCAGTCCGCCGCGCCGTAGAGCCGGAACTCGTAGCTGGCCTGCCCGGTGGTGTTCAGGGTGGCCACCGCCACCGAGGTGGGCTCGGCGGCGCGGACCGCCCACCGCAGGTCCACCCGGTTGGCCGCCAGGTGCTCGGCGATCTGCCGGCCGTACTCGTCGGGGCCGAGCCGGGCCAGCAGCCGCACCGGCTCGTCGAGCCGCGCCAGGGTGACCGCCACGTTCGCCGGGGACCCACCTGGCACCGCCCGCTGCCCCTCGGCGGTGACCACCAGGTCGATGAGGGCCTCGCCCGCCACCACGATCATGCGGTCACCGCGCCGGGGGCGAGCGGGCCGGGACCACCGAGCCCGCCGGCCGAGCGGGACAGCAGCACCGCCTGGTACGCGTGGTAGACGTCCGGCCGGCCGTGCCAGACCGTGTCGGCGGGCAGGTTCCGCTCGTCCAGCTCGTGCCGCCAGCCGGTGCCGTCGATCAGGTAGCGGCGCGCGTACGCCCAGAAGACCCGGTACCAGTCGGCGTAGACCGCGTCCCCGGTGCGGCGGTGCAGGGTGATCGCCGCGCCGATGGCCTCGGCCAGCACCCAGTGCATCCGGGAGCGGACCACCGGCCGGTCGTCCCAGTCGATCGTGTAGACGAAGCCGTCGGCGCCGTCGACCGCCCAGCCGCGCCGCACGGCGGCCGCGAAGAGGGTACGGGCGTCGGCGAGCAGCCAGCCCGGCGGCTGCGGCAGGACCGCCTCCATCTCCAGCAGCAGCCGGGCCCACTCCAGCCAGTGGCCCATCGTCGAGCCGTACGGCCGGAACGGGTCGGCGGGCTGGTCCCGGTTGTAGTCGAGCAGGGGCGTCCAGTCGGCCGTGAAGTGCTCGGGCAGCCGCCAGTCGTGCCGGGCGGCCTCGGTGTGCACCAGGTGGGTGGCGATCCGCAGCGCCCGGTCGGTCCAGCTCGCGTCGCCGGTGGCGGCGGCAGCGGCGAGGAACGCCTCGACCATGTGCATGCTGCTGTTGGCGCCGCGGTAGTCCTCGGTGACCGTCCAGTCCCGGTTCCACGATTCGCGGACCGCGCCCGCGTCGTCGTCCCAGAACCGGTCCCGCACCACGGCGAGCACGTCGGCGAGCAGGCGGTCCGCGCCGGGTCGTCCGGCCCGGGCGGCGCTGGACGCGGCGAGCAGCACGAACGCGTGGTCGTAGCCGGCCTTGCGCTCGTCGGTCGGCGTGCCCTGCTGGTCCACGGCACCGAACCAGCCGCCGTACCGGTCGTCGCGCAGCAGCGTGCTGAGCGCGGCGACGCCGTGGTCGACGAGGGCGGCGGCATCCGGGTCGCCGTTGCGGTGGGCGAGCGCGGCCACGTGGGTCATCCGGCAGGTGATCCACGTGTAGAGGGGTTCGCCACGGTCCGGGGTGCGGTCGTCGGTGAGCCACCAGAACCCGCCCTCGGGGCGGACCGCGCGACGGGCGGTGTCGAGCAGCGTGTGGGTCTGGTCGGCGAGGAACCCGTCCAGGTCGGGCAGGTCGGGTGACCCTGCCGGGGCAGGGGTCGTTTCGGTGTCGGAGCGGGGCACGTCGGTCATCTCAGCTGGTCACCGTCGAGGAGCGAAGGGGCATACGGCAAGGATCGGCGGACGAACCGGGTCCGCGCCGGAAAACCCGCTTACGGTACGCCGGGAGCTGGCCGTCCGACCGCGGTGCGACACGGAGGGAATCAAGAGGGGCCATTATTCCCTTTTGTCCGTTGACATCGTTGTCACTCATCAACCCTGCTCCGGCAGCCGGGCCACTGTCAACTTCCGGTGCGCTGCGGCTAGTAGTAGTTGTCGATCGGCTGGCGCGCCTCGTCGAACAGCGCCGGCCCCTCGTAGCGGACCGGAGGCAGCGCCGGGGTGGTGGCCGGCTTGACCTCCTCGAACTGCTCGCCGGACAGGGCGTACACCACCCGGCCGAGGCCGGACCGGTCGATCGCTGTCGCGCACATCGGGCAGGGCTGGCAACTGGTGAACATGGTGGTGCGGGCGGCCACGTCGCGCGAGAGTTCCCGAGCGGCCCAACGGGCCAGCTTCAGTTCCGGATGAGCCGTGATGTCCGCGTCCGAGACCACGGTGTTGTGATCCTCGATCAGAACGGTGCCGTCGGCGTCGACAAGCAACGAGCCGAACGGCCGTTCGCCGGAGGCCCCCGCCTGGCTGGCGAGTTCGACGGCGCGGCGGAGAAAGGTCTCGTCCTCGGGTGTCATCGGTCCTCCTGAGATGAGTGGTACGCGGCCACGGCCGCAAGGGTCCGCCAGGCACGTTCGGGCTCGGGATCGGTGCCCGGGGCGAAGTTCGGTACGGTCACGCCAATCCGCACGGGTCCCACGCTAGCCACAGTGGACCCGGCACGCGAACACCGTGGTGGCACGGTGGATGCCACGGGAGGCTGGATGGATCTGCCGGAGGGACTGGGCTGGATACGGGGGTCAGCGGTCGGCCGGGCCTGGCTGGCCACACTTCCGACGCTGCTGGCGCAGTGCGCCGAGCGGTGGTCGCTGCGACTCGGCCCGCCCTTCCGGTACGCGTACGCCTCCCTGGCGCTCCCCGCCGACCTGCCCGACGGCACGGCGGCGGTGCTCAAGCTTCAGTTCCCGACCGGGGACAGCCAGCACGAGGCCGACGCGCTGGCCCACTGGGACGGCGACGGCGCGGTCCGGCTGCTCGCACACGACCCGCAACGGCACGCCCTGCTGGTGGAACGCTGCCAACCCGGCACGCCGCTGTACGAGCTGCCGCTGGACCGGGCACTGGACGCGGCGACCCACGTGCTGCCCCGGCTCTGGCGGCCGGCCGGCACGCCGTTCACCCCGCTCACCGAGGAGGCCGCCGGCTGGCTCGACCGGATTCCCCGGAGTTGGGAACGGACCGGCCGGCCGTACGAGCGGCGGCTGCTCGACGCGGCGTGCGCCCTGCTCGTCGACCTGGCGTCGAGCCAGGGCGAGCAGGTGCTCGTCAACCAGGACCTGCACGCCGGCAACATGCTCGCCGCCGACCGCGAGCCCTGGTTGGTGATCGACCCGAAGCCGCTGAGCGGTGAGCGGGAGTTCTCGGTCGTGCCGCTCGTGCGCGGTCCGGAGCTGGGCCACTCGCCGGCCGCCGTCCGGCACCGGCTGCACCGGCTCAGCAGCGACCTCGGGCTGGACGCCGAGCGGGTCCGGGGTTGGACGATCGGCCACACGCTGGCCTGGAGCATCGACGGCGAGGTCGTCTTTCCGCACCAGATCGAGGTGGTCCGCTGGCTGCTCGACGGCGAGTGACGCCCGGCCGGCGGCCACGCTGGCCCCGCATCCCGCGATCAAGCGCGGGCGGCGGCCGGTCAGCCGGCCTGGCAGGTGCGGCACCAGTAGAGGTTGCGGCCGGCCAGTTCCCCGCGACTGACCTCGGTGCCGCAGATGTGGCAGGGCGCGCCGGGGCGGCGGTAGACGTACACCTCGCCGCCGTGGCGATCGACCCGCGGCGGGCGGCCCATCGCCTCCGGCAGGTGGACGTCGCGCACGGTGTCGATCCGCCCGTGCCGGAGGGCGAGCCGCATCAGCTCGACCAGGTCGACCCAGAGCGCGTCCCAGCCGGCGCGGGTCAGGTTGCGGCCGGGCATCGTCGGCGACAACCCGGCCCGGAACAGCGCCTCGGTCACGAAGATCAGCCCGGTGCCGGCCACCACCGACTGGTCCAGCAGCAGCGCCGCGAGGGGCGTGGGGCTGCGGGAGATCCGGGCGTACGCCCGCTCGGGGTCGGCGTCGGCGCGCAGCGGATCCGGCCCCAGGCGCTCGCGCAGGGCGGTGACCTCGGGCGGGGTGAACAGCTCGCAGGCGGTCGGGCCGCGCAGGTCGAGCCAGTGCCGGTCGCTGGCCAGCCGCAGCCGCACCTGGCCGACAGGCTCGGGCGGCTCCCCCGGCCCGTCGGTGAACTTCCCGTACAGGCCGAGGTGCACGTGCAGGGTCAGCTCGCCGGCGTAGTGGTGCAGCAGATGCTTGCCGTACGCCTCGGTGCTCTCCAGCACCGTGCCGGACAGCCGGGCCGCGCCCTCGGCGAAGCGGCCCTGCGGGCTGGCGGCGTGCAGCTTGTCCCCGGCGAACAGCTCGGCGTTCCGGGCCGCCAGGCGATGAATCGTGTGTCCCTCTGGCACGGGACCCAAGGATAGTCAGCGGCAGCCGGCCGGGCCGAATGAGCAGTGCGGTCACGTCAGCCCAGGCGCTGCTCCTTGACGTCGGCCACGAACGACGCCCAGGCGCGCGGAGGGAAGACCAGGGCGGCCCCAGACGGGGCCTTGCTGTCGCGTACGGCAACGACGCCGGGGAGGTTGTCGGCCACCTCGACGCAGTCACCGCCGCTCCCGCCGCTGCGGGTGCTCTTGCGCCAGGTGGCACCGGCCAGGTCAGTCATGATGCTCCTCGATGATCGAAGTGATCATTTTCTCTGATTCTGCCTCAGTCGACGCCAGCGTCTCCAGATCAGACCAGACATGTTCGAAGGCGGCCACCTCGGCTGGCTTGTCGAGATAGAGCGCTCCGGTGATGTTCTCCAGGTAGACGGTGGTCGGCTCGGTCGACGCCCTCCCGAACGCCTGCGGGAAGCCCAGCAGGACGAAGGTGCCGGTCTCGCTGGCCAGCGGCGGACCGGCGGCGAGCGGCAGCACCCGCAGGCTGACGTTCGGCAGCAGCGCCGCGTCGAGCAGGTGGCGCAACTGCCCCACCATCGCCCGCCGGTCGGGGATCGTGCGCCGCAGCACCGCTTCGCTCAGGACGACCCGCAGGACCGGCGCGGTCGGCAGCCGGCGGACGAGGATGCCCTGCCGTTGCAGCCGGACCTCGACCAGCTTCTCCCGATCCTGCGCGCTCATGGTCGGGTTCTTGCGGCGGAAAAGCTCGCTGGCGTATTCGCGGGTTTGCAGGAGGCCGGGGATCAGCTCGGAGTCGTATCGGCGAATCAGACTCGCCGACGATTCCAGGCCGACGTACAGCGAGAACCACGACGGGACGACATCGCCGTACGAATGCCACCACCCTTTGGCGCGAGTCTCTTTCGCGAGCGCGGCGACGATCTCCCGCATATCGTCGGGCACCCGGTAGAGAGCGCACATCGCGCGGGCGTCCACCACGCGCACCGGGACCAGCCCCTTCTCGATGCGCCACACCTTCTGCCGCGAGCAGTCCAGCGCCGCGGCCGCGGCGTCCAGCGTCACCGAGGCGTCCTCGCGGAGCTGGGTGAGCAGCCGGCCGAGCTGTCGCCGAGGGACCGTGGACCCGCCTGTTTCATCCGTCATGCAACATCACCGCACCCTTCCTGCAACACCGATTGTTTCGCCCCGCACACATTTCTTTTCCATTCCTCGTGCGTCAATACGGCTTGAGAGTAGGACGGGGTGGAGTTGTTGCACAAGGGGGCCAGCGTGGAACAGGCTGTCACGTATCGGGGCCTCGAAAAGAACGCCGGGAATGGCGTCGGCAACAATTCGGCGGAAGGATGCCGCGGTGCGCGTGTCGTACAACGAATACCTCTTGGTCACCGCGCTGACCCTCGCCCGTCGGCATCGCCCGGTCTGGAGCTGGAGGCGCTGGCGCAGGGTGTGCCGCTGCGGCGCGGAGCTGCCCTGCCGGGCCCGCCACCGCATCCCGATCAACCGTGGGCACTGGCCGACGTGACCGAGCTGAAGCCCGGCGACCTCCTGCTGATCGGGGCGGCCTGCTCGGTGCAGTTCTCCGGCGACCGCGAGCTGCGGCTGCGACTGGTGAGCGTGGACGCGCGCCCCACGTACCACGGGTGGGTCTGGCTGACCGGCTACGTGCTGGACGACAGGGGCCTGGCCGTCGACAAGCGGGAGCTGTACGTGCAGCGGGCCGGGCTGCGGGTGCTCTGCGCCGCCCCGGTGCCGGGCAGGTCGGTCCGCGCGTGATGGGCGTACCCGGAATTGGTGTCAGGAAACGCCCAACGGGGTAGTTGAGGGCGGTACCGCGTGGGTGCCACCCGTTTCGTCGGCCACCACGCATTCATCAGGAGGTGTGTAGTGGTCAGGATTCCTTCGCTGTCCCGCCGGTCCGAGCCGGCGCCGACGCGGGACGAGAACCTCGACGGGCGCGTCGACGGCAACGACACCCCGGTCGCCGACCGGGACAGCAGCACGGCGGTCACCGACACCGGCCGGCCCGACGACGTCACCGGCCGACCGGTGGCAACCGACCGGGACGCCGACCAGACGACGTACCGCAGCACGACGGCGACCGGCGACCAGGCCGGCGAGGCCGAGCGGCGTGCCGCGGAGCGCGCGGCGGTGGCCCGCGCCGCCACCGCCCGCCCGGTGGAGGGCGACTCCCGGCCCGGCGCGCTCCGGTCGGACGGTCCGACCCGGGCGAGCAGCGCCGCGGCGACCGCCCCGACCATCGAGCGTGACACCGACCTCGACCGCACGACCCGACGCCCCGAGAGCGACACGGACCTCGACCGGACGACCCCGCGACCCGACCCGACGGACCGCGTCGCGACCGACCGCCCGGTCGACCCCACCCCCGGCCACACCGAGCCGGAGCCGCCGGTGACGCGCGGCCCGAAGCCCCGGGCCAGCCTGCTCGCCACCCTCGGCCTGATCGTCTCCGTCGCCGGTGCGCTGTTCGTGCTGACCGGCACCCTGGCCGGGTACGGCATCGGGCTCGGCGCGTTCGGCGCGGTGCTCTCGGTGCTCGGCCTGATGGCCACCCGCCGCCGGCACGTCGCCGGCAAGACCGACGCGCTGTTCGGCGTGCTCATCGGCCTCGCGGCGGTGGTGATCGGCGTGCTGGCGATGACCGGTCAGTTCGACTGGCCGACCACCGACGGTGACTGGGTGCAGCGCTTCCGCGAGTGGCTTGACTCACAGTTTGTCGACCGTTTCTAGCGGGCACTTTTCGGCTCGCCGGTGATGCACCGGCGCGGCCGGCGGTTCGCCGGCAGCCCGCAGGTGGTTCACCGATCGGGCAACACCCTTTCAGGGGCGGCGATTCGCCGCCCCTGAAGTGTGTCCGGGGTCCGCACAGGCCGTCTCCAAGAGGGGACAGCGCGCGCACCCCCGCCTCCCTCCGCTCCCTCTCTTGAGCCCCTCTCCGCCTCCTTCTTCCTCTTCCTCCTCTTCCTTCTCGCTCCTGCCTTCCGGCTCACCTTCCTCCTCCTTTCGTCCTTTGCTCTGCTTCACCCCAGGCAACACGTTGCGTCCGATTACCGGACGGCAGGTGTTGCCTCCGCTGAAGCAGAGCAAAGGATGCGCCCACTGCCCCCGCAGCCGGCCCGCACGTTGACCCGCAGACGGACGGTGTCACGCACACGGACGGTGTCGTCGCACAGGCCACGTCGGGTGACGCGGAGCACCAGTCAGCCCTGACCGGCCTATCTACGCAACGAATCGCGGCCGCGCAGGCCTCACACGCAACGGATCTGCGGTCTGCGCAAGTTCTGGTGGTGGATCCTGCCGGTCGCGCCGCATACCGTTGAGCAACGGCGCCAGCCCGTGGGCCACGGTGGCCGGGCGCGCCCGACCCCTGGGAGCAGGACAATGACGATGGACGCCACCAGCCAGCGCCTGTTGATGTGCCGGCCGACGTACTTCGCCGTCGACTACGCGATCAACCCGTGGATGGACCCGAGCGCTCCGGTCGACGCCGCGCTGGCCGTCCGACAGTGGGAGCAGCTGCGCCAGACGTACCTTGACCTGGGCCACACCGTCGAGGAGATCACTCCGGTGCCCGGCCTGCCCGACATGGTCTTCGCCGCCAACGGCGGCACCGTGATCGACGGCAAGGCGATGGCCGTGCAGTTCCGCGACCCGCAGCGCGCCGACGAGGCGCCGGCCTACCGGGCCTGGTTCGAGGCCGCCGGCTTCGAGATGTACGACCCGAAGCACGTCAACGAGGGCGAAGGTGACGTCCTGCTGGCCGGTGACCACCTGCTCGCCGGCACCGGCTTCCGCACGGCGCACGCCTCGCACGCCCAGTTGCAGGAGGTCTTCGGCTACCCGGTGATCACCATGCAGCTCGTCGACCCGCGCTTCTACCACCTGGACACCGCGCTGACCGTGCTCGACGAGCGGACCGTGGCGTACCTGCCGGAGGCGTTCTCCCCCGGCAGCCAGGCCGTGCTGCGCCGGCTCTTCCCCGACGCGGTGCACGCCACCATGGCCGACGCCGAGGTGCTGGGCCTGAACGCGGTCAGCGACGGACGGCACGTCGTGCTGCCCGCGCAGGCCACCGACCTGGCCGCCAAGCTGCGCGACCGGGGCTACGAGACCATCGGTGTCGACCTGTCCGAGCTGCTCAAGGCCGGCGGCGGACCGAAGTGCTGCACGCTGCGACTCCGTCAGGGAAAGGCAAGCAAGTGATCGTGGATGACATCCTGCGTACGCCGGGAGCGGTCCGGGACGCCGAGCGCTGGACGGCGCACAACTACCACCCGCTGCCGGTGGTCATCTCGTCCGCCGAGGGCGCCTGGCTCACCGACGTGGACGGCCGCCGCTACCTGGACTGCCTCGCCGGCTACTCGGCGCTCAACTTCGGCCACCGGCACCCGCAGCTCATCGCCGCCGCGCACGCGCAACTGGATCGGCTGACGCTGACCAGCCGCGCGTTCATCCACGACCAGTTCGCCGACTTCTGCCGGGAACTGGCCGAGCTGTGCGGCAAGGACCTCGTGCTGCCGATGAACACCGGCGCGGAGGCGGTGGAGACCGGGATCAAGGTGGCCCGCAAGTGGGGCTACCAGGTCAAGGGCGTCACCCCGGGCCAGGCCAACATCGTGGTCGCCGAGGGCAACTTCCACGGCCGGACGACCACCATCGTGAGCTTCTCCACCGACGAGGACGCCCGCGCCGACTTCGGGCCGTACACCCCGGGCTTCACTGTCGTGCCGTACGGCGACCTGGAGGCGCTGACCGCCGCGATCGACGAGAACACCGTGGCCGTGCTGCTGGAGCCGATCCAGGGCGAGCAGGGCGTGGTGGTGCCGCCGGAGGGCTACCTGCCGGGCGTACGCCAGGTCTGCACCGACCGGAACGTGCTCTTCATCGCCGACGAGATCCAGTCGGGTCTGGGGCGTACCGGTCGGACGTTCGCCTGTGACCACGAGGGCGTCGTGCCGGACATGTACCTGCTCGGCAAGGCGCTCGGCGGCGGCATCGTGCCCGTCTCCGCGGTGGCTGCGAACGCCGACGTGCTCGGCGTGCTCAAGCCCGGCCAGCACGGCTCCACCTTCGGCGGCAACCCCCTCGCGTGCGCGGTGGCGATCGAGGTCGTCCGGCTGCTGGCCACCGGCGAGTTCCAGCGCCGCTCGGCCGAGCTGGGCGAGCGGCTGCGGGCCGGCCTGGAAGGGCTGGTCGGCAAGGGCCTCGTCGAGGTACGCGTACGCGGCCTGTGGGCCGGTCTGGACATCGACCCGGCCCTGATGAGCGGCCGGGAGGCCTGCGAGCGCCTCGCCCAGCGCGGCATCCTCGCCAAGGACACCCACGGCTCCACCATCCGGCTCGCCCCACCCCTGGTCATCACCGAGGAAGAGATCGACCTCGCGGTGGCGCAGCTGGCGGAGGTACTGACCGCCTGACCCTCGCGTTGATCATGAAGTTATTGCCCGCTGCCGCGGCGTGTCGTGGCAATAACTTCATGATCAACCGGGGTCGGCGCGCTGGGGCGGCACTGGGTGGAAGGGCGGGCGCCGAAACCCCCGGCGCCCGCCCTTTTGCGTTAGGGGCGGGGTAGGCGCATCGCCATCGTGGGGGCCTCGGCCATCACCGAGGTGGGGGTGAACGGGGCGCCGGTTGGCAACTCCTCGGCGCGGCCGATCTGCACGCCGGGGTACAGCTCGATCATGTCGTTCTCGCCCAGCACCCGGGACTGCTGCGGGGCCAGGGGGATCCGGTCCGCCTCGTTCATCGACCCGGCCGGCCGGATGCCGGAGCCGTTGGTGCTGACGTCGGTCACGATGACCTCACCGACCCGCAGCTCGAAACGGACGTGACCCCGGCTGATCCACCGCCGGGCCTCGTCGTTGAGCCACTGGCCGAGCATGATCCCGCCCTCCTGCTCGGGCGCCCGGCCGGCCACCACCGGCTGCTCCTCGCTCAGCACGAACCGCCGTCGCACCAGGCCACCCACGCGCACGGCCAACACCTCCGTACGCGGACGCGGGCCGCCGTCGCCGAGCCGCGCGCCGTGTCGCGGGCAGGTCGGCACGCCGTTGCGCAGCGAGGGCGGCGGCTGCGCGGCCGGGCTGCGGTCCGCTCCGCCGGCCAGGTCGGCGAACGCGCCACCCCCGCCACCACCGCCGAACAGCGCGCAGCCCGACTCGGGGCAGCGCCACTGCCGGGCCAGCAGCTTCGCCCCGGTCGGCGAACGCTTGCCGGCCACCGGGGCGTGCCCGCCACCGACGTGCGCGATGAACACCGGCCCACCGGCGCCCGGCACCGGGGCGACCACCCGGCCGGGCTGCTCGACCAGCCACGGGAACCGCCCGCGCAGCCCGTCGAAGCGCACCCGGCTGAGCACCGGAAGGCCGAGCAGGTCGGCGACCTCCAGCATCCGGTCCCCCGGGTTGTCGAGCACCTCGACGAGCCCGTCGTCGGCCCAGCGGCGAACCACCATCCGCTCGTTCGAGGTCAGGTCGGCGTCGGAGAGCAGCGCCCGGTGCACCACGGCGTACACCTGGACGCTGTCCTCCTCCAGCTCGCGGGAGAGCGCGTCGATGACCATGCCGAGGCGCAGCAGGCTCGCCGGCCGGCCACCGTCGATGTCCTGGTAGCGGATGATCTCGGCCAGGTCGAGCACCGCGCGGGCCAGCGAAGGGTCGGTGCAGACCCGCCCCTCGATGGCGTCCAGAACCTTGCTGATCTCGAATCTCATGCCGCACTCCGGACGATGTCGTCAATCCGCCGGGCCAGCTCGATGTCCCGGTGGGTGACCCCGCCGGCCGAGTGCGTGACACAGCGGAAGGTCAGGGTCCGCCATCGGATGTCGATGTCGGGATGGTGGTCGAGCTCCTCGGCCACCGCCGCCACCCGGTCCACGACCGCGATGGCGTCCGGGAAACTGCCGAGCTGAACGGTGCGGCCGATGCCGGTCGGGTCACCCGACCAGTCGGCCAACCCGCCCAGCTCTTTCCGCACCGCGTCCGCGGTGAGCAGGTCTGCCATGACCAGACCCTACCGGTGGCGTGTCCAGCGAGCCGTACGCGCCACCGCCAGTTGAGGCACGCAGACGCCGGCGGGGCGGCATCACCCGATGCCGCCCCGCCTGTCGATCTCACGTCAGCCGCTCTGTTCAGCCGCGCAGCGGCCGGCCCACCTCGTGCAGGTGGCCGAGCGCCTGCCGGTACGACTCGATCAGCCCGGTCTCCGCGTACGGGATGCCCTGCTCGACGCAGTAGGCGCGGACGATCGGCTGCGCCCGGCGCAGGTTCGCCCGGGGCATGTTCGGGAACAGGTGGTGCTCAATCTGGTAGTTGAGCCCGCCCAGCGCGGTGTCGACCAGCCGGCTGCCCCGCACGTTGCGTGAGGTCAGCACCTGCTTGCGCAGGAAGTCCAGCTCGTCCTCGGCGGTCGGCATCGGCATGCCCTTGTGGTTCGGCGCGAACGCGCAGCCCATGTAGAGGCCCCACAGCCCCTGGTGCACGGCGGCGAAGAGCAGCGCCTTGCCCGGCGACATGACCGCCAGCAGCAGCGCCACGTAGCCGGCGGTGTGCGCGAGGAGGAGCCCTGCCTCGACCGCGCGGTGCCGCATCGGGGTCGCGTACCGGCCACTCTGCTCGCGGCCGATGATCGCCCGGATGCTCGCCACGTGCAGGCTCAGACCCTCAAGGAAGAGCAGCGGAAAGAAGAGGTACGCCTGCCGGCTGGCCATCCAGCGGTGTGCGCCCCGGGTCTCCAGCGCCTGTTCGGGAGTCCACGCCAGGGCGCCCGCGCCGACGTCCGGGTCCTCGTCCTCGTGGTTCGGGTTGGCGTGGTGCCGGTTGTGCTTGTCGACCCACCAGCCGTAGCTGATCCCCACCGCCGCGTTGCCGGCGACCAGCCCGACGACCTGGCTGGGACCGCGTCGACGGAACATCTGGCGGTGCCCGGCGTCGTGACCGAGGAACGCGACCTGGGTGGTGGCCACCGCCATCACGGCCGCGAGCGCCACCTGCCACCAGGAGTCGCCGACCAGGAACACGGCGACCCAACCGGCCACGAAGGCGCCGAGGGTGAGCACGAGGCGGGCAACGTACGAGGCAGGTCGCCGCTCCAGCAGGCCGGCCTGACTGATCCGTCGGGACAACTGTGCGTAATCACTACCCCGCCGTCGTACCGGCGGTTCCGCCACCGCTCCGAGCGCCATTGCTGCTCCTGTTCCGCTTGCGCCCGAACCAGGATGGTTCGGGGTCAACGTCAGTCTCCCCGCATCGGTTGCGGTGAGTAACCCTGACAACCCCCGGATGGGGGGTAGGGCGGGCCCTACCCCCGGCCTCGGTTCAGCCCAGCCGGGCCACTGCGGCGCGCAGTCGGGCCAGGTCACGGCGCCGCCGCTCGTAGCTGGCGGCCAGCCCGATCAGCGCCAGCCCGCCGGCGCCCAGGTAGATCCACCGGGGCAGCAGGTCCCAGCCACGGGCGATCTCGTGCAGCGCCAGGACGGCCAGCACCGCACCGCCGAGCAACACCGGGGCCTGCCAGCGGCGGCTGGCGCCGGCCAGCACCGCGCCCAGCGCCGCCGCGCCGAGCAGCAACCGTCGCCACGGCTGCGGATCCGGCCCGGCCATTACCGACACCAGGCTCGGCAGCAGCGCCGCGACCAGCCCCGGGCCGAGCGCCGGCCAACTCGTCAGCCCCGGCCGGGTACGCAACGCCAGCAGGCCCGCGCCGAGGGCGAGCCCCGCCGCCGGCAGGGTGTACGCCTCCAGCACGGTCACCCCACCGGCGGCGAGCAGCACCCACGCACCGAGCAACTCGCTGCCGGCGGCGATGGCGGCGAACCGCCACCGTCGACCGGCCGGCTCCCCCTGGCGCAGCAGCCGCAGCGCGACGGCCGCACCCCACAGCACGCAGACGGTCGCGAGCTGCTGCGCCACCTCGACGGTGAGCGCCGCAGCCACCCCCGCCACCGCCTGCGCGGCGGCATCCAGCACGCGCCCGACCGGTGCCCGCCGCCGGCTGGACGTGGCCGCGGCGGCGAGGACCAGCACGGCCACAGCCAGCAGCGGGTACGCCGCCGCCCGCAACCCCAGCCCGTTGGCGAGCGGAGCGGTCACCGCCAGCGCGCACGCCGCTCCCACGGCGGCGACGCTTCCGACGACGCGCACCTCGACCATCCGCGCTCCGACGGCGACGACCACCGCCGTCACCAGAAGCGTGCCCTCGGCCGCGAGCGTGCCGGACCTGGTGGCCAGGAGCACCGCCACGCCCGCCGCGGCCAACACCGCTCCCACGGGCACGGCGATCGACGCGAGCCCCGGACGGGGCGCCACCAGGGCGGCGAGCAGTAGCGTGGACACCCCGACGAGCAGGGTGGCGGCCGGCAGCACCGGCCAGGGCACACCGATCGCGACGAGCAGCACCGGCAGCGCGGCGGCGGCGAACGGCAGGCCGGCCAGCAGCGGTGGGCGCACCCGCCGACCGGCCAGCGCCGCGGCCACCGCCAACCCGACAAGCGCCAGCCCGGTGGGGAACAGCCCCCGATCGGCGGTCGCGGTCGGCGCCCCGGACCAGACCGGTTCCCAGATGCCGTACGGAAAGACCAGCGCGATGAGGATCGTCGGCAGCGCGGCCAGCACCGCGACCCCCGCCAGCACGGCACCCGACGCCCTCAGCAGACCCCCGATCGCCGACGGCCCCCCGACCGTCGACAATCCCTCGACAGTCGTCTGCTCCGCGGGACCGTCCCGCTCGTCGCCGAGCGCCGGCAGGCCCCAGCGGGCGACGAGCGCGACGCCCAGCGCCGCCAGCGCGGCGTACAGCGTCACGGGTTCGTTCCCCGCCGCCACCAGTGGCGCGACCCCGGCCGCGAGCACCGCGACCACGGCGCCCGGCACCGCGTACTCGATCAGGTCGACCCGGTGGCGACGCACCGCGAGCGTCGCGACCAGCGACAGCCCGGCGGCGATCAGCGCGGCCCGGGCCTGCCACCAGGGCTGCGCGCCGGCCGCGAAGAGCGCCACCGCGGCGATGGCGGGCAGCGCCAGGTGCGCGGCCAGCAGACCGACACCCGCCACCCATCGGTACGGCCCGTCGGCCGTCCGCACCGCCAGCGCCACCCCGAGCACGGTGCTGATGCCCAGCACCACCACGACGCCGAGCGGATCGGCCAGGGCCACCAGCAGCGCGTGCCCGATCAGAACGGCGCCGCCGGCCGCCCAGCCGAGCTGGGTGGCCGGTCGGGTCGTCGGGCGGGCCAGTACGGCGAGCACCAGGGCTACCCCGCCGGCCAGGTCCACGGCCACCACCGTCGCCCACGACGCTGTCCAGCCGATGGGCACGGCGAGCAGCACCACCACCGCGCCGGCCGTGGCCAGCCCCGCCCACCCGCGGCGGGGCAGCAACGACGCGGCCGCGGCCAGCGCCAGCGCCACGGCGGGCGCCACCTGCCAACCCCAGCTCAGATCCGGCCCCCACCCGGCCCCGTGCCAGGGCGGCAGCGACCGGGCGGCGGCGGCCACCGCCAACACACCGGCGATCGCCACGGCGACCTGCGCCGCACCGGCCGCGACCAGCAGCGCGCCGGCGCGCGGCCCGGGACGCCAGACGGTCGGCAACAGCCGTACCGCCCCGGCCAGGACGAGCGCGACCGTCGCCGCCGCGAGCAGCAGCAACGACGGCCGCAGCTCACCCACCGGGCGCAGCAGCGCGGCGGCGAGCACCGGCATCAGCAGGCCGGCGGCCACCGCCCGCGACGCCGTGCCGCCGACCAGCAACGCCGCGACGAGCCCGGTCACCGCGACCAGCAGCATCGGCACGCCGGCCAGCAACGGCGACCCCGCCGACCGCCCCAGCACCAACGGCACCAACGCACACGCGCCCGCGCCGACCAGCGCGCCGACGTGACCCAGCCCGGCGAGCACCCGACCGGCGAGCCGGCGTGCGTCGTCCCCATCGCGCAGCGCGACCAGCACCGCCAGATTCAGCACGGCCACCCCGAGCAGCACCAGCACCCAGCCGTCCGCGCCGGGCTCGGCCGGCGCCGCGAGCAACGGCAGCACCGGTTGCGCGACCACGAGGCCGGCGAACCAGGGCCCGGTCAACCCGCTCAACCGGCCGTACGCCACGAAGACCGCCGCGCTGGCCCCCCCGACCAGCGCGGCGTACCTGGTGCCCGGCCATCCGGCCACCTGGCCCAGGTTCACCGACCAGGCGGCGTACCCGTCCAGCAACACCAGCAGCAGCCCCACCGCGGCGAACGTCTCCGCCGTACCCCGCAACCCCCGGCGGACCGCCAGCAGCGGGCCGGCCAGGACGAGCGCCGTGACCGCCGCCAGGATCAGCGCCCGGCCACCGACCCCCACGGACGCCCAGGCCACCGCCGTGAAGACCACGGCCGCGGTGCCGAGCAGAAGTCCACCGAGGACGAACAGCAACCCCTGGACCGTCCGGGTCGAGGTCTCCGCCGCGCCGGGCCGCGCGTGCTCCCCCGCGCCACCGGGCGACGCCGACGCGACGACCTGCGCCGGCCCGACGACCGGTGCCCCCGCCGCCAGCCCCGCGCGGACGACCGCCGCCAGCTCGGCCCGCCGCCGCGAGGTGGCCGCCAACAGACCAGCCAACTCGGTGTACGTCCGGCGGGCCCGCTCCACCTCCGGACCGAGCCGATCCACCTCCCGCCCCAGTCGGACCACCTCGGCCGCGACCGGGTCCGGCGGGCGGCGGCAGCCGGCGCAACCGGCGGTCAGGTCGGCCGGGGCGCCGCAGGCGGGGCAGGGATAGCGGGTGTCGTCCACCCGGTCATCATCGAAAACCGACGGCGGACGGCCCAGAGTGCGCGTACCTAGGGTCGGGTGTGGTCGTGCACCCAGGCCGCGTACCCGGGATCACCACTGTCCACCCGCGACACCAGGATCTCCGGGACCTCGTACGGGTGGCTGGCCCGGATCTGGTCCACCAGCGCGGCCAACCGATCCGGCGCGGTCTTGAACTGCACGGACCACTCGGTGCTCGTCTCCACCCCGGAGCGCCACCAGTAGGTGCTGTCCACCTGACCGCCGACCTGGGCACAGGCGGCGAGCCGCCCGGCGACGGCCGCGGCCGCCAGCACGTCCGCAACCGAACGCGCATCCACCACCGTCGTCACCACGCAGATCTGGTCCACGAGCGCACCCTACGCGGCGCTGTCCCGATTGGCCGCGATCCACGTGTCAATCTGCGCCCACCAGTCGAAGAGCCAGTCGATGCGCTGCTGCCGGCCGGTCGGCACCTCCTCCGGGGGCACCGACCAGAACCGCATCACGATCTGCTTGTCCATGGGCAGCTCCCGCCACACGTCGGCGACGGTGCGCATCCGGTCGAGTCCGGTGTGGGCGACGAAGATGACCCCGGCGTCCGGGGCGGCGTCCAACGCGGCGAGCACCCCACCGGGCTGCGGGGCGAGCACGTGGCGCATCCGTTCCGCGCGCTGCGCCATCCGCTCCAGGCCGAGGGACCGCAGCCGGGCGATGGCCCGCAGTCGGCGCTTGGGGGTGAAGTTGCCGCCCTCCGGGAAGATCACGAAGGCGTCGTTGTCGTCCAGGCCGGTGGCGAGGTGCCCGACCTGGCGTACCGTCTCCTCGCCGCGCTCCGGTGTGGGCGCGATGAACCGGTTGGGCAGGCGGTTGAGCAGCACGTCAATCGCCGGATCCCACTGGAGACTGTCCTTGAGCACGATCCGCGGCTCCCGGTTGAACCAGTTGACCAGACCGTGGATCAGGATGAACGAGTCACCCGGCCCGGCGTGCCGGCAGAGCACCAGCTCGGGCCGACCGGGCAGCGCGGTGTCCGGGTCCGTGCCGACCACGTCGATGTGCAGCCGCAGCGACCAGCGGGCCTGCCAGAACAGCACCCGCAGGAACCAGCCGGCCAGCACGTAGTGCGCGCGCTGGAAGGCCGGGGACCGGCTGCGCCAGCCGAACCCGGACGCCAGCCACAGGACGAACAGCGCGAGCAGCGCGGCAGCGTCCCAGACCAGGTAGACGCAGCCGATCCAGAGCAGACGCAGGGGGCGTAGCCGGCCCGGGACCAGCGGCGAGACGGCCGCCGCGAGCAGCGCCCAGACCGGCAGCGTGGTCACCACGGCGATCGCGAGCAGCACCACGCCGGGGGCGATCAGCAGCCGCCGCAGCCACCTGGGGGGCAGCGGCATCAGCGCTCCACGTGGGTGGCGAGGTAGCGGCGCGAAGCGGTGTACGCCCGGCTGATCCGCCGTCCCACCGCCGCGATGTCCCGGTACGCCCACGGCGTGTCGTCGCGTGGGTTCAACCCACCGGTCGGCAGGACGTGCACCTCCACCCCCTCGGGCAGCGCGGCCATCTCGCGGAAGAAGCGGTGCCGGCGGGATATCTCGAACGCGACCTGGGCGATCTCCCACGGTCGCCGGGGTGGCGTCAGCTCCCGTTCGATCCGGCCCACCTGGAGGACGAAGATCTGGCCGGCGCCCGCGGCCACCGCCTCGCCGATCGGGATGGAGTTGACGATGCCGCCGTCGACGTAGTGCGCGCCGTCGATCTCGGTGGGCGGGAGCAGGCCCGGCACCGAGGCCGACGCCAGCACGGCCGGCACCACCGGGCCGCTGGAGAACCAGTGCTCGGCGGCCCGCTCGATGTGCGCGGCGCAGCAGCGGAACGGCACCCGCAGGTCGGCGAAGGTGGTGTCGGCGCCCAGTTCGGATTCCAGCAGCCGGCGCAGCGGCCGGGGCGAGTGCAGGTGGGTGCGGGCGGCGAAGCGGCGCAGTTGCCGGGCGACCGAGTCGCCGTACACCTCGCTGGCCTCGGGTGAGGCCCAGAGCCGCACCAGCCGGTCGGTCACCGCCTCGGACGGGTCGGCGGCGACCAGCGCGCCGTTGACCGCGCCGATCGAGGTGCCGAGCACCATGTCGGGTTGGATGCCAGCGCGGAACAGGGCCCGCAACATGCCCACCTCGACGGCGCCGAGCACCCCTCCGCCACCGAGAACGAACGCCACCGGTCCCCCCGCCATGTCCTCATCCTGGCACGCGCCCGCCGCCACCAGTCGGCCGCCGCCCACCGGGCGGTGGGCGCACCCCGCCCGCCGTCCGCCACCATCGGGCACATCGGCCGTTGACAGGCAGGACACATTCGCGCAACCTGATACGGCTCCCACCCCCGAGGGCAGGTGCGATCCGTGAAGGCAGCGCTGCATCCGGGCCGATTGCTGGCCCGCAGGTACCGACTCATCGACCAGATCGGCTCCGGCGGCATGTCGGTGATCTGGCGGGCGCGGGACGAGGTGCTCGACCGCGTCGTGGCGCTCAAGGTGCTCGCGCCGTCACTCGCCGCCGACGCGCGGTTCCGCGACATGGTGCGGGAGGAGGCGCGCGCCGCCGCCCAGTTGGTGCACCCGCACGTGACGGCGGTGCACGACTACGGCGAGACGGTCGACCCGGACGGGACCATCACCTCGTTCGTGGTGATGGAGCTGCTCAGCGGCGAGGAGCTGGAGCTGCGGCTCACCGAGGGCCCGCTGCCGTGGCCGGAGGCGGTCGAGCTGGGCGCCCAGGTCGCGGACGCGCTGGCCGCCGCGCACCGGCTGGGCATCGTGCACCGCGACATCACCCCGGCCAACGTCATGATGACGGCGATGGGGGTGAAGGTCCTCGACTTCGGCATCGCCACCCGGATCGGCGCCCCGGACGAGGACGAGGACGGCGGCACCTTCGGCACCCCGGCGTACGTGGCCCCGGAACGGCTCCACGGCGCACCCGCCCAGCCGGCCACCGACGTCTACTCGCTCGGCGTGCTGCTGCACGAGGCGTTGACCGGCCGGGTGCCCTACCCGGCGGACACCTGGGAGCAGCTCAGCGCCGCGCTGGCCGGCGGCCCGGCGCCGACCCTGGCCGACGTGCCGGAGCTGCCCGCGGCGGTGGCCCGGATCTGCCTGCGGAGCCTCTCCCGGGACCCGGCGGACCGACCGACGGCCCGGCAGCTCGCCACCGAGCTGCGCGGCCACCTCCCGCCGCCCGACCCACCGACCGCCACGATCCGGGTGCCCACCCTGGCCCTGCCGCCGTCGACGACGACCCCGCCGCTGAGCGCCGCGGGGACGGCGCACGCGGGCGACGCGACGGCACCGCTGGCGGACGAGGTGACGGCGCTGTCCGGTGCGGGGCCCGGCCGGTCCCGCCGGCGGGTGGCGCTGCTGCTCCTGATCCCGGTGGTGCTGGCCGTCGGTGTGGCGCTGGCCGGTGCGGCACTGCTGCCCGACCGGCAGCCGGATCGCCGGGCCCAGCCGTCGGCCGGCCCGGCGACGCCCGTGCCGCCCGACCCGCCGACCGACCCGCCGGCCACCGAGCCGTCCCGGCCGACCCCGGCACCGTCGTCGCCACCGGCCACCCGCGCGCCCACCGGCGAGCCGGGCACCCTCGTGGAGGCCGCCAACCGTGTCGACGGGCTGATCGACGCCGGCCTACGCGACGGGGAGATCCGCGACGATGTCGGCCTCGACCTGCGCAACGAGCTGCGCAACCTGCTGGCCGCCGCCGGCTCCGGCCGGGACGAGCTGGCCCGACCGGTGGCCCGGCTGCGCGAGAAGGTCACGGTCCGGCTGGGCGAGGGGGCGATCAGCCCGGCGTACGCGCAGCGGCTGGACGCCGCCATCGCCGAGCTGGGCGCGGCCCGGGTCTGAACCGGGGCGACACCGTCAACGGACCGCGACGGGGGCCGTCTCGCGGGCAGCGGGCCGCCCGAGGGCGAAGCGCCGGTAGACGTCCTCGTAGCCGTACGCCATCCGCTCGACCGAGAAGTTCTCGGCGACGTGCGCCACACAGTCCAGCGGGTCCAGCTCCCGAACGGCCAGCAGTGCGGCGGGCAGCTCGGCGGGCTGCCGACAGACCAGCCCGGTGAGCCCGGGCCGAACCAGTTCGGGCACCGCGCCCCGGTCGAGCGCGACCACCGGCGTACCCGTCGCCATCGCCTCCACCATCACCATGCCGAACGGCTCCTCCCACTGGATCGGCATGATCAGGCAACGGGCGTCGACGAGCATCCGCAGGGTCTCGGCGCGGTCGGCGTTGAGCACGACGGACACGTCCTCGTCGACCAGCGGCGCGACGACCTGCTCGAAGTAGCGCCGCTCAGCCGGCTCGTTGCACTTGCCGGCCAGCAGCAGCGGCAGGCCGGCCTCCCGGCAGGCGCGGATGGCGATGTCCGGGCCCTTGTCCGGGCTGAACCGGGCCAACCACAGCACCGGCCCGGGGCCGGGCGCGGTCTTACGCGGGAAGCCACGCAGGTCCAGCGCGTTGTGCACGGTGCCGGCCCAGGGCAGGCTCGGGTTGAGTCGGCGCTGCGCGTGCGAGATGGCCACCAGGGCGACGTCCTCGTCGGCCTCGCCGAGCACGTCGCCGTACTCCCCCACCGGGTTGCCGTGCACCGTCGCCACCGTCGGCACGGACCGGCGGCCGGCCACGAGCGGGCCGATCGTGGTGTGGTCGTGGATCACGTCGAAGTCGGCCGGCGTGATCATGCGGTTCACCCGGGCCAGGTGCGCAAGCTCCGGCAGCGACTCGCCGAGCCGCTCGTACTGGACCTCGGCGACGGTGGAGACGAAGCCGCCGGCGTCGGTGCCGTGCTGCTCGCCGGCACCGAACAGCGTCACCGCGTGGCCGTGCGCGGACAACTCGTCCACCAGGCAGGCCACCACCTGCTCCAGGCCGCCGTAACCGGGCGGCGGCACGGACAGCCATGGCGGGACCACCATCGCTATGCGCAACGACCGCTGCGGCGAGCGGTCGGCGGGCGGGTGGTTCACGGCCACGAGTCCTCCCCGTTGATCCCCGATCGGGTATCGCCGTCGGTCGGCATGGTCCGCGGCGGTTTCCCCACCCGGCCTCCGGTAAACCGGACAAGACGGACGCCTACCCGCCGACCAGGAGTTGGTCGTGCACGGCTCGTACGCCCGGCGCCGACCACGCCACCCGATCCACCTGGTCCCGTTCCCACCACGAGCGGACCACCCCGGCGAGGACCAGCGTGTCGCCGTCCACCTCCACCGTCACCCGCTCGGCGCCGAGCGTGCGCGCCAGGGCACGTCGGACGTCCTGCCGCAGCCGCTCGCCGGCCGGTGGCGCGGACGGCCGCACCTCGACCAGGTTGGTGATTCCCCGTACCCCGTCCAGCCGGCGCAGCTCCCCCTCGGCGGCCCGGCGCTGCCACCCGAACTCGACCTCGCCGCGCAGCATCAACCAGCCGTTGGCGACGGTGACGTCCAGCCGTTCGGCGGGCACGAAACTGTCCCACTCCAGGGCCCGGGCCGCGGCGAGGGCGATATCGCCGTCGGTACGCCCCGGTGTCCCCGGCAGGCGTACCTCGATCTCGTCGGCCACCACGCGTACCCCCCGCACCCGTTGGGCGCAGCGGGTCGCCGCCCACGCACGGGCCGCGCCGTCCACGAAACCGGTCAGGGTGACCACTCCCTGGTCGACGGCCACCCCGATCTCGTTCGGTCGCAGCCGCGGATCCCAGGCCAGCTCGGCCAGGACCTCGCGCTGGATCCACTCGTCGTCGTCGACATCCACCCTGCTCACGGCCCACCCCCCGTACGCTCGCCGGCTCGCCTGCCGACCGTGCCGCTCGCACGGGTGACGGCGGTTCACCCCAAGAGGGTGAACCGCCGTCCGGGCGGAAAAAAGCGGCGGGTGACGGAGCCGACCCCCTCGGCCCCGCCACCCGCCGCCGGAGGGAGGAGGCAGGTTCAGTTGTCGGTCAGGACGTCTCGGCGAGCGTCACGGTCGCCGTCTTCTCGGCGCCGTTGCGCTTGAAGTGCACCTCGACCCGGTCGCCGACCTTGCCGGCCTGCACCGCGCCGACCAGGTCGTCGGAGTCGTTGATCACCTTGTCGCCGAAGCGGGTGACCACGTCGCCGCGCTGCAGGCCGGCCTTCTCGGCGGCGCTGCCCGCGGTGACCGAGGCGATCAGCGCGCCGCCGCCCTCGGCCTGGTTGACGCCGACCCCGAGCGACGGGTGGCTGACCTTCTCGCCGCGCTGGAGCTTGCCGGCGACGTCCTTGGCCTTGTTGCTGGGGATGGCGAAGCCGACGCCGATGTTGCCGGTGCTCTGCCCGGAGGTGGCGATGGCGGTGTTGACGCCGATCACCTCACCCCGGGTGTTGACCAGCGCGCCACCGGAGTTGCCGGGGTTGATCGGCGCGTCGGTCTGCAGCAGCCCGGAGATCGAGCTGACCGCCTGGCTCTGCTGGTTCGGGTCCTGCTGCTGGCCCTCGCCGGCCCGGATGGTGCGGTCCCGGGCGCTGAGGATGCCCGCGGTCACCGAGCCCTGGAGGCCGAGCGGGCTGCCCAGGGCGAGCACCTGGTCGCCGACCTGCATGGCGTCGCTGTCGCCGAACGTGGCCGGCTTGAGGTCGCTCACCCCGTTGGCCTTGACCACGGCCAGGTCGGTCTTCGGGTCGGTGCCGACGATCTTCGCCTGGGCGTTCTTGCCGTCGGCGAAGACGACCTGCACGGTGTCCCCGCTGGCGGAGGCGACCACGTGGTTGTTGGTGAGCACGTAACCGTCGGCGCTGAGCACCACGCCGGAGCCCTCGCCGCTGTCGGTGGCGATGGAGACGACGCTGTCCTGTACGGACGCGGCGATCTTCGGCAGGTCGGCGCTGTTGAGCACGGGGGCCGCGGAGTAGGTGCGGGTGACGCCGCCGTTGTCGCCGTCGAGGGCGAGCGCGAGCGCCCCACCGGCGACGCCGGAGCCGAGCATCAGGGCGAACACCGCGACGCCGGCGCCGGCGAACTTGGCGATCCGGCCCGGACGGGGCCCGGCGCCAGGCGGTGTGGCCTGCGGGCCCCAGGGCGGCACGGGCTGCCCCGGCTGGTGCTGCGGGTGCTGCTGGTGCTGGGCGTGCTGGGGGTAGGCCGCGCCCGGCTGGCCCCCGCCGGCCCAGCCGGACTGCTGGCCCGCGTGCCAGCCGGCGCCCGGGTACTGGCCGGCGGCCGGCTGTGGGTAACCGGAGTAGCCGGGCTGGCCCGGGTAGCCAGGCTGGCCGGAGTGGCCGGGCGCCGGGTGGCCGGAGACCGGGTACGGCGGCGCGGATCCACCGGCGGCGGCCGGCGTCTCGTACCCCGTGGGCTGGCCCACGGTCGGCGGCTCGTACCCGGTCGGCTGCCCGGTGTGGGGAGCGGACCCGGTCGGTCCGTCGGGAGCGGCGGACGCGGCCGGAGTGGCGACGGTGGGCGCGGTGTCCCCGTCGGTCGAGACGACCGGAACGGGGGTGGTCGGAGAGTCGGACTGCGCGCGCGCGTCGCGCGGCAGCTCGGCGGTGGGGTGCGACGGCTCGGCGTCGGTGGGGGCCGGCCGGCGCTGCGGGTCGGACTCGAACTCGGTCATGGGACTACCTTCTCCCCCGGCACTGCAATCAACCTGGAACCGTCCTGGAAGTTGGCTGAAAGTCACTCGCCCAGGTCGTCGCCCTTGGGCACCTGCGGCAGCCGGACCCGGAAGGTGGCTCCGCCACCGGGTGTCTCGAGCACCTCGACCGAGCCGTGGTGGGCGGCGACCAGCGCCGCCACGATGGCCAGGCCGAGGCCGGTGCCGGTGTTGCCGTCGGCCCGTCGGGTCCGGGCCGCGTCGGCCCGGTAGAACCGCTCGAAGACCCGCTCGGACTGTTCCCGGGAGAGACCGGGGCCGGTGTCGACCACCTCCACGACGGCGAGGTTGCCCGGCTCGGCGCGCAGGCGCACACTGACGTCGGCTTCCGGCGGGGTGTGGGTCAGCGCGTTGGTCACCAGGTTGCCGATGATCTGCCGCAGCCGCGCGTCGTCGGCGTAGACGACGAGCGGGCCGGAACCGGGCTCGATCTCCAGCTCGATCCGCCGGTCCGGAGCGATCGCGCGCGCCGCCTGCACGGCGTCGGAGGCCAGCACCGGCAGCTCCACCGGGGCCAGCGAGAGCGGGCGTTCCCGGTCCAGCCGGGCGAGCAGCAGCAGGTCCTCCACCAGCAGACCCATCCGGGCGGCCTCGTCCTCGATGCGGCGCAGCAGCCCGGCGGTCTGCTCCGGCGCGCGGGCCGCGCCCTGGCGGTACAGCTCGGCGAAGCCACGGATGGTGGTCAGCGGGGTGCGCAGCTCGTGCGAGGCGTCCGCCACGAACTGCCGCATCCGCTCCTCGGAGCGTCGGGCCCGCGCCTCGGACGCCTGGGCGGCGGCGGCCGCGTCCCGGGCGGTGCTCTCCGCCGAGCGGGCCGCCGTCTCCGAGGCCGCCCGGGCGGTGAACGCCGCCTCGATCTGGGTGAGCATCGCGTTCAGCGCGCGGGAGAGCCGGCCCAGCTCGGAGGTGGGATGCTCGTGGCCCTCTTCGGGGTCGGGCACCCGGCGGGTCAGGTCGCCGCCGGCGATGGCGGCGGCGGTCCGTTCGATCTCCACGAGGGGCTTGAGGCTGGTCCGCACGATCGCCGCGCCGACCGACGCGAGCAGGATCAGCACCGCCCCGCCGACCAGCAGGTCGATCCAGGCCAGCCGCTTGACGGCGAGGTCGACGTCGGTCAGGTGCTCGCCGATCGCCGCCATCTGACCGCTGGGTAGCTCCGTGTAGAGCATCCGCCAGCGCACCGAGCTGTCCCGGGCGCGAACGGTGAACGGATCACCGTGGCTCTGCTCCTGCGTCTGGAACCCGGCGGCGTCGCTCGGCCACGGCGGCAGATCGCTCACCGAGAAGCGAGAATCGTCGTAGACGGAGATCTGCACCTTGCCGGTGGTCGGGCTGGTCAACACCACCAGGTAGTCGCTCGGCAGCGAGACACCTGTCGACTTCGGCGTGATGGACTGGATCCGGTTGGCCGAGTCCCGCAGTTCGAGGTCGATCTGGCCGACCAGATAGCTGTGCAGGAAGTACGCGGTCGAGACACTGATCACCACCAGGGCACCGGAGACCAGCGCGAGCACCGAGGCGACCAGCTTCACCCGCAGCGGTACGCCCCGCAGCCGTCCCTTGGCCTGCTGGACCGCGTTCACGCCGCCGGCTTGCGCAGCACGTACCCCACGCCGCGGAGGGTGTGGATCAGCCGAGGCTGGGTGGTGTCGACCTTGCGCCGCAGGTAGGAGATGTAGGACTCGACGATGTTGTCGTCACCACGGAAGTCGTAGTTCCAGACGTGGTCGAGGATCTGCGCCTTGGACAGCACCCGGTTGGCGTTGAGCATCAAATAGCGCAGCAGCTTGAACTCGGTCGGCGAGAGCTGCACCCGCTGCCCGGCCCGGTGCACCTCGTGGGTCTCCTCGTCCAGCTCCAGGTCGGCGAAGGTGAGCCGGGACGGGGCCTGCTCGCCGGTGGTGGTGCGGCGCAGCACGGCGCGAATCCGGGCGGTCAGCTCCTCCAGGCTGAACGGCTTGGTGACGTAGTCGTCGCCGCCCAGGGTGAGCCCGCGGATCTTGTCGTCGGTGGCGTCCCGGGCGGTCAGGAACACCACCGGGGTACGCGTGCCGCCCTCGCGCAGCATCCGGATGACCTCGAAGCCGTCCAGGTCCGGCAGCATGACGTCGAGCACGACCAGGTCGGGCCGGTGGTCCTTGGCGGCGTTGAGCGCCGCGCTGCCGCTGGTTGCGGTGGCCACGTCGAAGCCCGCGAAGCGCAGGCTCGCGGAGAGGAGTTCGAGGATGTTGGGGTCGTCCTCGACGACGAGAAGTCGCGCCTCGGTCTGGGTAGCGGGCATGGGCCCAATCATCGGTGACCTCACTGCACCGGCGCTGGACGCTCGCTGGAAAAACCCTGTGAGTCGCCGGGGCGGGCGGGCGGACGTCAGCGCAGCAGCCGGCGCAGCCCGTCCAGGGCGCCGTCGAGCAGCCGGATCGCCGTGCGCAGTTGAGTGTCGCTGAACTGCCGCGCCCGCGCCAGACGGCTCACCTCGGCGGTGAACGAGGCCAGCCGCTGATCGAACTCGTCGAGCAGGGCGGCGCGCGGCACGTCGGCCGACGGGGGCCGGTACGGCGACGCGGGCGGCTCCCACCGCGTACGCCGGGTCTGCCGGGTGGCCTCGCTCAGCTCCCGCTTGAGGTCGCGCGTCGAGCCGCGCACCTCGCTGCGGATCTCGCCGGCCAGGGTGGAGAGATCCGCCACCGAGGCCGCGATGTCCGCTTCCAACGCGGTCAGCTCACCGGCGCGCTGGCGCAGCTCGGCGAGGCCGGCGTCGGTGATGGCGTACGTCTTGCGGCCCCCGGCGGCGGTGTGGCTCACCAGCCCCTCGACCTCCAGCCGTTGCAGCCGGGGGTAGATGGTGCCGGCGCTGGGCGCGTAGAGCCCGAGGAACCGGTCCTCCAGGAGGCGGATCAGCTCGTAGCCGTGCTTGGGGCCGTCGTCGAGGAGCTTGAGCAGGTAGAGCCGGAGCCGCCCGTGGCTGAACACGGCGGTCACGGCAACTCCTCCTCGTCGGCAGTCACCGGTCGGGCGAGGAGCGAAATGCTCCCCGACGTCGCGGAGGCCCAGAGCTTACCTTCGCCGGCGCCGAGCACCCCCTCGCTGCTCGGAAGCGGGAATCGCGAGTTGCGCACCTGCGGGAAGCCGCTGGTGATCCGACCGGAGGCGGTGTTCAGCCGGACGGCGAGGTCGCTGTCCTCGCGGACCCGGACGGTGATGCTGCCCGAGATGGTGGTGAGCCGGATCTCGCTGCGTCGGGGGTTGTCCAGGTCGCAGGTGATGGCGCCGGAGACGGTCTGCGCCCGTACCCGGTCGGCGGCGCTGTCGGCGAGGGTCACCTCCCCGGAGACGGTCTCCAGGGTGAGGTCACCGCGCACGCCGAGCGCCTCCACCGGCCCGGAGGTGATCTTCGCGGAGGTGCTGCCGCGCAGGCCCATCAGGGTGATCTGGCCGGAGACGACGTGGGCCGTGGTCTGCCGCCGCAGACCGGAGGCGACCAGCGACCCGGAGACCAGGTCCAGGTCGGCGAGGACATCGGCGGGCACGGCGACGGAGACGTCCACCCGCGGATAGCGGTGGATCATCTGGAACCACCGCAGGACCTCCGACCAGCCGTGGCCGCGTTTTTGACGGATGGTGAGCCGGCCGTCGGAGTGGTCGATCAGGACGGGCCGACGGCCGACGTGGGTGACGTCGATCCGGGTCGGGCCGTCGGTGGCGACGACGTTGAGTCGTCCACTGATCAGGCGGACGTCCAGCCGGGTGACCGGGCCGTCCACGGTGAGCCGCTGCGGGCTGTCGACCGTCCATCCGGCCATGACGTCCTCCCCTCGGCGACGCGCCCACGCGCGCCGACGAGGAAACCCTAACGCGATACATCGCGACACACAAGACTGTCGCGAGTCGTCACCGCGACCCTGACCACGGCGCCAGCCACCAGCCCCGGCCTTCCAACGACGAGGGGAAGGGATGCTCCGGTCGCCTCCTTTGCTCTGCTTCAACCCAGGCAACACAAGCGGGCCGCAAGTGTTGCGTGGGTTGAAGCAGAGCAAAGGGCGATCCGACCTACTCCGGCGCCGGAATCGGCGCGTGTTCAAGCGATGAATCCTCCTCTCAGGCCGCCAGGTCCAGGTCCCGGCCGGCAGGCACCTGCGGCACGGAACCCGCCGGGGTCATGGTGGGGACCGGCCGCAGCCGGGTCCGCGTCGGGACAACCGGCATCAGGTGTACGGCAGACTCGGCGGCCCGGGCCAGCAACCGCCGGTCGGCGTCGCCAGCCGGGTGCAGCGCGGCGGCGATCGTCACCGACACCACCAGTTGCCGCGCCGCGACCACCCGAGCGACCGAGCGCAGCAGGGTGTCCGCGCCGAGGAAGGCGGCGACCGTCGTGACCGCGCCGGTGGCGGCGCACCGGTAGCCGAGCCGCAGCGGCACCACCGGGCTGCCCGCGTCGATGGCGGCCTGGAACATCGCGGGCCGGAAGCCGCCCCCGGGGCGGCACCCGTCCGCGCCGTCCCCGGCACACCAGGTCGTACCCTCGGGAAACACCGCGACCGACCGGCCGGCGCGCAGCGTGTCGGCGAGCCGGCGCACGGTGGCCGGCAGCGCCCGCGGCCGGGACCGGTCCACGAAGACCGTGCCCGCCGCCGCAGCGAGCAGCCCGACCACCGGCCAGGACCGGATCTCCCGCTTCGCCACCATGCGGGTGGGCGCGACCGCCAGGACGGCGAGGATGTCCAGCCACGAGACGTGGTTGGCGACCAGCAGCGCGCGCCGCCGGGGCAGCCGACCCCGGATCACCAGCCGGACGCCGAACGCGCGAACGGTGCCGCGGGCCCAGCCGCGCAGCACCGCCTGCCGCTCACGTGCCGGCAGCACGGGCAGCAGCACCGCCACTCCCACCCCGGCCAGCAGCATCCCGCTCGCCGCGACCAACCGGAGCACCCGGCGAACCACCGGCACCGTGGGCACCTCGCCGGCCGCCGGCAGGCAGTCGTCGTCGCAGCCCGAGAAGGGCCGCCACAGGTCCCGCGCTCCGAGGGTCACCGCTGGTCCCCGCCCAGGAAGTGCCGCAGGTAGCGCGGGTTCATCCGGTCCAGGGAGAAGAGCACGTAGAAGTCCGCGCACCCGAAGTCGGGGTCGTACGCGGGCTCACCGCAGATCCACGCGCCGAGCCGCAGGTAACCACGCAGCAGCGGCGGCACCGCCACCCGAGCGGCCGGGTCGGTGGCGCAGGCCGGGGCAGCCGGGGCGGCGGCCGGCTCGGCGAACCACGGGCGCAGTGGGCGCACCCGCAACGGCGGGGGCGACAGGTGCCGGGCCTGGGCCTGGGCCCACACCCCGGCGACCGTCCGACCACCGTCGTCGACCGGCACCGAGGCGCAGCCGCCGAGCCAGCGGGAGCCGCGCAGGTGCAGGTAGCGGGTGAGCCCCGCCCACATCAGGTTGATCACCGCACCGGAGCGGTGGTCCGGGTGCACGCAGGACCGACCCGTCTCGACGAGGTCGTCGCGCAGCGGGTCCAGCGCGCCGAGGTCGAACTCGTCCTCGGCGTACCGCCGGTCGGTACGCCCCGGCGGCAGCAGCCGGTACGTGCCGACCACCTGCCCGGTGCTGTCCTCGCGGACGATGAGGTGGTCGCAGTGGACGTCGAAGGGGTCCACGTCCAACCCGGCGCCGCCGGGTGCGAGGGTGGCACCCAACTCGGTGGCGAACACCTCGTGACGCAGGCGTTGCGCGGCCGCGACCTGGGTGGGGTCGTCGGCGATCAGCAGGGTGTATCCGCTGGTCGTCAGGGGTGCGCCAGCGACATGCAGAACGGCCATGGGATCTGTGTAGGTGCCCCGGGTTGCCATCGGATCGCACCACTGGTGTCGACCGGATGAACGCCGGCCGGCGGATGCCTCCGACCCGGTCCGTGCGAGGCTGCCCAGCGGGCCGGCGACGGCGCCGCCCCACGCCACACGGAGGTCGCCCATGCGCATCGAGTCCCGCCACAACGGGCCCACCGGCTCGGGCAACGGCGGCTGGAGCGCCGGCCTCTTCGCCGCCGCCGCCGGTGGATCCGGACCGGTGGAGGTGACGCTGCGTCGGCCACCGCCGCTGGAGACGGCGCTGAGCCTGGTCGACGGCGAGGTCCGGGACCCGGCCGGCGAGCTGGTGGCCGAGGTTCGCCCCGCCGGTGCCGTGGACGCCGTCGTGCCGCCGGTCGACCGGGAGACGGCGGTGCAGGCGTCGACCCGCTACCCCGGGTTCGTCGAGCATCCGTACCCCGAGTGTTTCGTCTGTGGTCCGCGCCGGAACGACGGGTTGCGGATCTTCCCCGGCCGGTTGCCGGACGGCCGGACCGCCGCGCCGTTCCGCGCACCCGAGCAGGTCAGCGATGCCACGGTCTGGGCCGCGCTGGACTGCCCCGGCGGCTGGACGGTGCTCGCGCCGGGCCGCCCGTACCTGCTCGGCCGGATCGCCGCGGTGGTCACCGCCCGGCCGGCGCCGGGCGACGAGTGCGTGGTGACCGGCGCGCTGATCGGTGTCGACGGCCGCAAGGCGCTTGTGCACACCAGCCTGTACGGCCCCGGCGGCGCGCTGCTCGGCTCGGCCCGGGCCACCTGGATCGCCCGCTGAGGCCCCGCCGTCGTCCGCAGGGAGGAGACGACTCCACCCCAAGGGGGACCACGCCGTAGGGACCGAGCCTGATTGACCTTGTTGCTCGGTACCGTCACGCTGTGCCACGGCGTACCTCGACGCCACACGGGAGGAGAACGATGACTGACGGGCAGCGAAGCCCCACCAGCGACGGTCAGATCGTGGTGTCCGGTCTGACGAAGCAGTACAAGAACGTGCGGGCGGTGAACAACCTGTCCTTCACCGTGGCACCGGGGCGGGTGACCGGCTTCCTCGGCCCGAACGGCGCCGGTAAGACCACCACGCTGCGCATGCTGCTCAACCTGGTCACGCCGACCGGGGGCACCGCCACCATCAGCGGGCAGCGCTACGCCGATCTCGCCGACCCGCTGCGGCACGTCGGCGCGATCCTGGAGGCGTCCAGCGCGCACAAGGGCCGCACCGGCATCAACCACCTGCGGGTGATCTGCGCGGCGGCCGGCCTGCCCAAGTCCCGGGCCGACGAGGCGCTGGAGCTGGTCGGGTTGACCCCGGCGGCGAAGCGCAAGTTCAAGGGCTACTCGCTGGGCATGAAGCAGCGGCTCGGTATCGCCGCCGCGATGCTCGGTGACCCGCGGGTGCTGATCCTCGACGAGCCGGCCAACGGGCTGGACCCGGAGGGCATCCGGTGGATGCGCGGGTTCCTCAAGAACCTCGCCCACGAGGGCCGCACGGTGCTGGTCTCCAGCCACCTGCTGTCGGAGATGCAGCTGCTCGCCGACGACGTGGTGATCATCGCGGCGGGCCAGCTGGTCCGGCAGGGTCCGGTCGAGCAGGTGCTCGGGTCGATGGCGCAGGGCGCCCGGGTCCGGGTCCGCACCCCGCAGGCCGAGGCGCTGACCACCGCGTTGAAGGCGCAGTCGGCCACGGTCGACACCGACGAGCAGGGCATCCTGCTGGTCTCCGGGGTGGACGCCCCGACGATCGGCCGGGCCGCCCTGGCCGCCGGTGTGGAACTGCACGAACTGACCACCGAACGGCCCGACCTGGAACGGGTCTTCCTGGAGCTGACGGCCGGAAAGGCGGGCATCCGATGAACCTCGTCCGATCCGAGTTGCTCAAGATCCGTACCACCAACACCTGGTGGGTCTTCGCGCTGATCAGCCTGCCGCTGTGGGCGCTCACGCTGCTCATCAACTGGTTGCAGGCCGACGCGTTGACCAGCAACAACCTCGGCGAGGTGTCGGGCGAGCAGGCGGACCAGATCGCTGCGGCGGCCACCCCGGACGCGCTCTCGTCGAACCTGTTCACCACCGGGCAGTTCTTCGGCCTGCTGATCGTGATGCTGCTCGGCATCATCGTGGTGACCAGCGAGTTCTTCCACCAGACGGTCACCACCACCTTCCTCACCAACCCGCACCGCACCGCGGTGATGGTCGCCAAGCTGGTCGCGGCGGGTGTGCTGGCGCTGCTGTTCTGGCTGGTCACCACGGTGTTCAACCTGATCGCCGGCTCGGCGGTGCTGAACGCCGTCGGGGTGGACTCACAGTTGGGCAACGACGCGGCCTGGCGGGCGATCGGGTTGAACCTGCTCGCGTACCTGCTCTGGGCGGTGTTCGGCGTCGGCATCGGCGTGCTGATCCGCAGCCAGATCGGCGCCACCGTGACCGGCATCCTGCTCTACCTGGGCGGCTCGATCGGCGCCATCCTGGTGATCACCATCCTGGCCAACCGGTGGGGTGACTGGATCAACAACCTGCAACTGCTGGTGCCGTCGCTGGCCTCGTCGCTGATGGTCACCGGGGCGGACATCCCGGGTAACCCGCCGCGCTGGGCGGGCGCCGCCGTGCTCATCGGGTACGCGGTGGTCACCGGCGTGGTCGGCACCCTGCTGATGCGTCGGCGCGACATCTCCTGACCGACGCGAGTTCCGGGGTGGCGGCGGCACGGCCGCCACCCCGGGCCGGCTCCGGCTCCGCCGGGCTGCCGGCACCTCACCCGCCCGGGCAGCCCCGGCCGCCGCTGATCGGAATGCACTGGGTGACCACCGGGTCGGGCTCCTGGTCGGCGGGAATGTGCCCGGTCAGCCCACTGGTGGTCAGGCTGGCGACCAGGGCGACCGCCACGTACAGCAGCACCGTCCCGCCGAGCGCCCCGGCGAAGTGCCGACGCCAGAGGGCCTCCCCCGCCAACCCGGCCAGCAGCAGGCCAAGCACCGGAAGCACCGCGTTGAGCACGAGCCCGGTCGTCAGCAGGGCGTCCGTGGTCGCGCCGAACGCCTGCGCCTCGTCCGCGGTCGGCGTGTACGGCCTGGCCAAGCGCCGGATCAGGCCCACCAGCAGCAGGAACGGCACCCCGTAGAGCCAGGCGAAGAAGAGCCCGCCGAGGCCGAGCCGCTTCACGAGCGACCCAGGTACACGGCGGCGCAGACCCCGACGCTGAGCACCGCGGCCGTGGTGCCGGCGAGCACCGCCGAGGGGACGAGTCGGACGACCAGCGCGGTCACCAGCGCCGTCACGACCAGCAGCCCGAGGAGCACCGGCGTGCCCCACACCAGAGCGACGAACACCAGCGACTCGCCCGGCGACAGGCAGCTGAACCAGGCCGCGCAGTCGTCGTGCGGCGCGCTCGGCACGCTCGTCGTGCCCACCGCCATGGCCGCGATCGCGGTGACGTACCAACCGGACGCCACCGCCATGCTCCGGCCGTAGCGCCCCCGTACCCCGTCATGATCCATGCGCCCGATCGTCGCGGACGGCGTTGGCCCGGGACATCCGTACCGGTACTCAATCTGGCGGTACCAGCCGTACCAGCCGGCGACGGGTCGCGCAGGGGTTGGTGAACTTCTGGCATCTTCTGTGAAACCGGCCACCCGACCGAGGCGGAAATGCCGCCGGGATCCTTACGGCGTAGCCTGGGAGTCGTCCTGTCCGTGGTCCATCAACTGGACGCGACGGACACCGCGTGACACATAAACCCGCGTGAAAGAGGCGATTACCGGCCGTGTCGACCCAGCAGACTTCGCAGGAGAACCCACTGGCGGGTTTCGGCCCGAACGAGTGGATCGTCGAGGAGATGTACCAGCGGTACCTCGCCGACCCAACGAGCGTCGATTCGGCCTGGCACGACTTCTTCGCCGACTACCGGCCGGCGCCCGGCGCCGGCACACCGCGCAGGGCTGAGACGTCGGGCAAGCCCGCCGCCGCGCCCGAGCCGGACGGCCAGCCGGAGCCGGCGGCCACGGTCAGCCAGCCCAGCGCCCCGGCGAAGCCGACCGCCGCCGCCAGCAAGACGGCCGCGGCGCCGTCGGCACCGGCCAAGGCCGCGCCCGCGAAGGCCACCCCGGAGAAGGCCGCACCGGCCAAGCCGGCCGCGAAGGCGGCCGCGCCGAGCGCCGACGGCCCGCAGACCACCCCGCTGCGGGGTGTCGCCGCGAAGATCGTGCAGAACATGGACGCCTCGCTGAGCGTGCCCACCGCGACAAGCGTCCGCGCGGTCCCGGCGAAGCTGCTGGTCGACAACCGCATCGTGATCAACAACCACCTCGCCCGGGGGCGCGGTGGCAAGGTCAGCTTCACCCACCTGGTCGGCTACGCGATGGTCCGCGCGCTGGTCCAGCACCCGGAGATGAACAACTCCTTCGCCGAGGCCAACGGCAAGCCGGCCGTGGTCCGCCCGGCGCACGTCAACCTCGGCATCGCGATCGACCTGGCCAAGCCGGACGGCAGCCGCAACCTGGTGGTCCCCTCCATCAAGGGTTGCGAGCAGATGGACTTCCGGCAGTTCTGGCAGGCGTACGAGGACGTGGTCCGGCGGGCGCGGCGCAACGAGCTGACCATGGAGGACTACTCCGGCACCACGATCTCGCTGACCAACCCGGGCGGCATCGGCACGGTGCACTCCATGCCGCGGCTCATGCAGGGGCAGAGCGCGATCATCGGCGTGGGCGCGATGGAGTACCCGGCCCCCTACCAGGGCATGTCCGAGGCGACTCTCGCCGAGCTGGCGGTCAGCAAGGTCATCACGCTGACCAGCACGTACGACCACCGCATCATCCAGGGCGCGCAGTCCGGCGAGTTCCTCAAGGTCATGCACGAGCTGATCCTGGGCGAGCACAGCTTCTACGACGAGATCTTCACCTCGCTGCGCATCCCGTACGAGCCGGTGCGCTGGGTGCGCGACGTGGCCGTCAACTCCGAGGGTCAGATCAACAAGACCGCCCGGGTGCACGAGCTGATCCACGCGTACCGCGTGCGCGGTCACCTGATGGCCGACACCGACCCGCTGGAATTCCACATCCGCAAGCACCCCGACCTGGACGTCCTCCAGCACGGGCTGACCCTGTGGGACCTGGACCGCGAGTTCCCGGTCAACGGCTTCGCCGGCCGCCAGCGGATGAAGCTGCGCGAGATCCTCGGCGTGCTGCGCGACTCGTACTGCCGGCGCGTCGGCATCGAGTACATGCACATCCAGGACCCGGAGGAGCGGCGCTGGATCCAGGAGCGGATCGAGCGCAAGTACGAGAAGCCGTCCCCCGACGAGCAGAAGCACGTGCTCAACCGGCTCAACGCCGCCGAGGCGTTCGAGACCTTCCTGCAGACCAAGTACGTCGGCCAGAAGCGCTTCTCGCTGGAGGGTGGCGAGTCGCTGATTCCGCTGCTGGGCGAGGTGCTCGAGTCCTCCGCCGAGAGCGGGCTGGACGAGGTCGTCATCGGCATGGCCCACCGGGGCCGGCTCAACGTGCTGGCCAACATCGTCGGCAAGCCGTACGAGAAGATCTTCTCGGAGTTCGAGGGTCACCTCGACCCGCGCTCGACGCAGGGCTCCGGCGACGTGAAGTACCACCTGGGTCAGAACGGCAAGTTCACCACCCCGGACGGCGAGCACGTCGTCAAGGTGTCCCTGGTGGCGAACCCGTCGCACCTGGAGGCCGTCGACCCCGTGCTGGAGGGCATCGTCCGGGCCAAGCAGGACCGGATCGACCTCAAGCTGGAGGGCTACACCGTGCTGCCGCTGGCGGTGCACGGCGACGCCGCGTTCGCCGGGCAGGGTGTGGTCGCCGAGACGCTCAACCTGTCGCAGCTGCGCGGCTACCGCACCGGCGGCACCGTGCACGTGGTGGTCAACAACCAGGTCGGCTTCACCACCGCCCCGGAGTACAGCCGGTCCAGCCTCTACAGCACCGACGTGGCCCGGATGATCCAGGCGCCGATCTTCCACGTGAACGGCGACGACCCGGAGGCCGTGGTCCGAGTGGCCCGGCTGGCCTTCGAGTACCGGCAGGCGTTCAACAAGGACGTCGTGATCGACATGGTCTGCTACCGCCGGCGCGGCCACAACGAGGGCGACGACCCGTCGATGTCCAACCCTCAGATGTACAAGATCATTGACTCGAAGCGTTCGGTGCGCAAGCTCTACACCGAGGAGCTGATCGGTCGCGGCGACATCACCGTGGAGGACGCGGAGGAGCTGCTGCGCGACTACCAGGCGCAACTGGAGAAGGTCTTCAAGGCCACCCGGGACGCCGCCGCCACGCCGCGCCAGCTCAACCGCCCCCGCCACGAGGAGGAGCCGGAGCCGGCGGTCGACACCGCCACCGACGCCGCCGTGGTGAAGGCGATCGGCGAGGCCCACGTCAACCTGCCCGAGGGCTTCACTCCGCACAAGCGGATCCAGCAGCTGCTCGACCGGCGGGCCAAGATGTCCGTCGAGGGCAACATCGACTGGGGCTTCGGCGAGATCATCGCGTTCGGGGCGCTGCTGCACGACGGGGTCACCGTCCGGCTCGCCGGGCAGGACTCGCGGCGCGGCACCTTCGTCCAGCGGCACGCGTCGGTGGTCGACCACCGCACCGGCGACGACTACCTGCCGTTGAAGTCGCTCACCGGCGATGGCGAGCGCTCCCGGTTCTTCGTGCACGACTCGCTGCTGAGCGAGTACGCGGCGATGGGCTTCGAGTACGGGTACTCGGTGGAGAACGTCAACGCGCTGGTCGCCTGGGAGGCCCAGTTCGGTGACTTCGTCAACGGCGCCCAGTCGGTGATCGACGAGTTCATCTCCTCCGGTGAGGTGAAGTGGGGTCAGCGCTCCGCGGTGACCCTGCTGCTGCCGCACGGCCACGAGGGCCAGGGCCCGGACCACACCTCCGGTCGCCCGGAGCGGTTCCTGCAGATGTGCGCCGAGGACAACATGCGGGTGTCCATTCCGACGACCCCGGCGAACTACTTCCACCTGCTGCGACGCCAGGCCCTGTCGCCGAAGCGCAAGCCGCTCGTGGTGTTCACGCCGAAGTCGCTGCTGCGGCACAAGCTCTGCGTCTCGTCGGTGGAAGACTTCACCACCGGCACCTTCCAGCCGGTGCTGCGCGACACCGCCGCCCCGGCACCGGAGTCGGTGAAGCGGGTGCTGCTCTGCTCGGGCAAGGTCTACTACGACCTGTTCCAGGCCCGGCAGGAGCGCGGCATCACCGACACGGCGATCATCCGGATCGAGCAGCTGTACCCGCTGCCGGTGGAGGAGATCCGGGCCGCCCTCGCGCAGTTCCCGAACGCGGAGGACTTCGCCTGGGTGCAGGAGGAGCCGGCCAACCAGGGCGCCTGGTCGTTCGTGGCGCTCAACCTGCTGGAGCACCTCACCGACGTCCGGCTGCGGCGGATCTCCCGCCCGGCCGCGGCGGCCCCGGCGGTCGGCTCGGCCAAGACCCACGAGGTCGAGCAGACCGCGCTCATCGAGGCGGCACTCCCCCGCCCGTGACCTGACCGCGCCACGCGAGCCGGGGCAGGGCCGTTTTCCCACGGTCCTGCCCCGGCTCGCGTCGGTCCATCCGAACCACCGACCCGCCCGGCCCGCGCCGGGCCGAGCACGAGGACGTACGCCGTGTACTTCACCGACCGTGGCATCGAGGAGCTGGTCGAGCGCCGGGGCGACGAGCAGGTGACCCTGGAGTGGCTGGGCGAGCGCCTGCGCGACTTCGTCGACCTCAACCCCGAGTTCGAGACCCCGATCGAGCGCCTGGCCACCTACCTGGCCCGCCTGGACGACCCCGACGACGAGTGACCCTCGGCGGTTGACCCGTCTCTCTGTGTGATGTGCACTGGTGGGGCGGCGTGCGCGGGTCTCCTCGACCCTCACCGGACGCCACCCCGGCGCCAGGAGACGACCATGAAACACCAGCCCGGCAACCCGCCGCAGGACACCGCGACCGTACGCCACCTGCGCCTCGGCATCGGCTCGGTCGGCTTGGCCCTGCCCGTCGCACTGGTGGTCGGCCACATGGTCGCCAGCCGCCGCGTCGTCGTCCTCGACTCGCTCAGCGCCTATTACCACACCGAGATGCGCAACATCTTCGTCGGCGCACTGTGCGCGATCGGGGTGTTCCTGATCGCCTACCGCTACCGCTGGCCGGACGACCTGTTAGGCACGATCGCCGGGACGCTCGCGATCCTGGTGGCCCTGTTTCCGGTACACGGGCCGACCGGAGGCGACAGCCGGCTGGTCGGTCTGGTGCACCAGGCCGCCGCCGGGTCGCTGTTCGTCCTGCTCGCCGCCTTCTGCATGTTCCTGTTCACCCGACCCGACCGTGCTGGGGTGCCGCCCCGACGCGCCGCCAACCGCTGCTACCGCGCGTGCGGCCTGCTCATCCTGGCGGCGATCGCAGGCGCGCTGGCGAGCGGGGCGCTGCCCACCGACGTCCGCCACGCCCTCCAGCCGCTGCTGTGGTGCGAGACCCTCGCCGTGGCCGCCTTCGGCACCGCCTGGGTCGTCAAGAGCGACGCGATCTTCCGGATGGCCGGGCTGCCCGACGCGCCACCGTCCGCCGAGACGATCGGGCCGACGTCCGCGACAGCCGCGTCCTGAACGGACGGGACTCGCCCTGAACCCCGACAGGAACGGGTGCGGGAGCGCAACCTCCAGCGGACACTCTGGCTGGCCCGCCGGGTCGACGTGCTGACGAGCGGACCGACGACGGCCACCACGATCTTGTAGCGTGGGGCCGTGGCGCGCAGCGTGTATCTGACCAGCGTCGGTTCGGGCGGGGGCAAGTCGACCATCGCCCTCGGGCTGGCCGAGTTGCTGTCCCGCCAGGTCGGGCGGATCGGTGTGTTCCGGCCGCTGGTGGCCGACACCGGCCCGGACCCGATCCTCGCGCTGCTGAGCGAGCGGTACCGGGTCGAGGTGCCGCTCGCCGAGCTGGCCGGATCCACCTACGCCGAGGCGGCCAGGCTGGTCGCCGACGGCCGACGGGAAGAGCTGATCTCCGCTGTCGTCCAGCGGTACCGGGCGGTGGAGCGGCAGTGCCCGGCGGTGGTCGTGGTGGGCAGTGACTTCGACGAGCCGGGCGACCCGGCGCACCCCCGCGAGCTGGCCTTCAACGCCCGGCTGGCCACCGAGTTCGGCAGCGTGGTGGTGCCGGTGGTGGACGGCTACGAGCAGGAGCCGACGGCCGTCGCGGCGGCCATGCGCGGGGCGTACCACGATGTGGCCGACCTGGGCGCGACGGTGCTGGCGGTGATCGCCAACCGGGTGTCCGAGCCGATGACGCTGCCGGAGCTGCCCGTGCCGGCGTACGCCATCCCGGAGGTGCCGAGCGTGTCGGCGCCGACGGTGGCCGAGGTGGCGGCGGCGCTCGGCGCCACCCTGCTGGCCGGGGACGACGCGGCGCTCGGCCGGGACGTGCTGGACTTCGTGGTCGGCGCGGCACACGTGCCGACCCTGCTGGGCCACCTCACCGAGGGCGCTCTGGTGATCACCCCCGGGGACCGGGCCGACCTGCTCGTCGCCGCCAGTGCGGCGCACGTGGCCGGGCAGGTGTCGGTGGCCGGGCTGGTGCTCACCCTCGGCGAGCAACCCGACCCCCGGGTGATGCGGCTGGTGGAGGGCCTCAACACCGGCCTGGCCGTGCTCTCCGTCGGCAGCGACAGCTACGACACGGTGGCCGCGTCCAGCCGGATCGAGGGGCGGCCCAGCGTGGCCAACCCCCGCAAGGTGGAGGCCGCGCTCGGCGCGTTCGAACGCTGCGTGGACACCGACGACCTGGCCCGCCGGCTGCGGGTCAGCCGCTCGACGCGGGTCACCCCGCTGATGTTCGAGAACGAGCTGATCGACCGGGCCCGCTCGAAGCCCCGGCACCTGGTGCTGCCCGAGGGCGCCGAGGAGCGCATCCTGCGGGCGGCGGAGATCCTGCTGCGCCGGGGCGTGGCCGACCTGACGCTGCTCGGCCGCCCGGACGACATCGCCCGGCGCACCCGCGAGCTGGGCATCGACCTCGGCGACGCGCGGCTCGTCGACCCGGCCGCCAGCGGGTGGCGCGACGAGTTCACGGCCGAGTACGCGCGGCTGCGCGCCCACCGGGGCGTCACCGCCGAGCTGGCGCACGACATCGTGGCCCAGCCCAACTACTTCGGGACGCTCATGGTGAACGCCGGGTACGCCGACGGCATGGTCTCGGGGGCCACGCACACCACCGCCGCCACCATCCTGCCCGCGTTCGAGATCATCCGTACCGTGCCGGAGGTCTCGGTGGCCTCCAGCGTCTTCTTCATGCTGCTCGCCGACCGGGTGCTGGTCTACGGCGACTGTGCGGTCAACCGCGACCCGGACGCCGCCCAGCTCGCCGACATCGCGATCTCGTCGGCCGACACCGCCGCCCGCTTCGGCATCGAACCCCGGGTGGCCATGCTGTCGTACTCCACCGGCAGCTCCGGCGCGGGCGAAGACGTGGAGAAGGTCGCCGCGGCCACCGCGCTGGTCCGGGAGCGTCGGCCCGACCTGCTGGTCGAGGGGCCGATCCAGTACGACGCGGCGATCGACCCCGCCGTGGCGGCGACGAAGCTGCCCGACAGCCCGGTCGCCGGCCAGGCCACGGTCTTCATCTTCCCGGACCTGAACACGGGCAACAACACGTACAAAGCGGTGCAGCGCTCGGCCGGGGCGGTCGCCGTCGGCCCGGTCATGCAGGGCCTGCGCCGGCCGGTGAACGACCTGTCCCGCGGCGCGACCGTGCCGGACATCGTCAACACGGTGGCGATCACCGCCATCCAGGCGGCCGCCGAGGAGGCGTCATGAGTCGGGTGCTGGTGCTCAACTGCGGGTCGTCGTCGGTGAAGTGGCGCCACTACGACGGGGACCAGCCCTTCGACCAGGGCACCGTCGAGCGGGTCGGTGAGCCCGGCGGCGGCCCGGCGGACCACGCCAGCGCCGTCCGGCAGATCCTGGCCGGTCTGGACCTGAACGGGCTCACCGCGGTCGGGCACCGGGTGGTGCACGGCGGACGGAAGTTCACCACCCCGGTCCTCATCGACGACGCGGTGCTGGCCGCGATCAAGGATCTGGTGCCGCTCGCCCCGCTGCACAACCCGGCCAACCTGGCCGGCATCGAGGTGACCCGGGCGGCGCTGCCGGACGTCCCGCAGGTCGCCGTCTTCGACACGGCGTTCCACCACACCCTGCCGGAGGCCGCCGCGACCTACGCGATCGACCTGGACACCGCGCAGCGGTACGGCATCCGCCGGTACGGCTTCCACGGCACCTCGCACGCGTACGTCTCCCGGCGTACCGCCGAACTGCTGGGCCGCCCGTACGAGCAGCTCAACACCATCACCCTGCACCTGGGCAACGGGGCCAGCGCCTGCGCGGTCGCGAACGGCCGCAGCGTCGCCACCTCGATGGGGATGTCGCCCCTCCAGGGGCTGGTGATGGGCACGCGCAGCGGCGACCTCGACCCGACCGTGATCTTCCACCTGCGGCGGGAGGGCGGGCTGTCGGTCGACGACATCGACGACCTGCTCAACCACCGCAGCGGGCTGCTGGGGTTGACCGGCGTCAACGACATGCGCGAGGTGCTGCAGCGCAGGGCGGCCGGGGACCGGGCAGCCGCGCTGGCCTTCGACGTGTACTGCCGGCGGATCACCGGGTACGTCGGCGCGTACTACGCGCTGCTCGGCCACGTGGACGCGATCGCGTTCACCGCCGGCGTGGGCGAGCACGCCGCGCCCGTCCGGGCCGCCGCGCTGGCCGGGCTGGCCCGGCTCGGCATCACCGTCGACGAGGCGCGCAACAACGGTGACGGCGACCGGCTGATCTCGCCGGACGACGCCGAGGTGAGCGTCTGTGTCATCCGCACCGATGAGGAACGGGAGATCGCCCGGCAGACCCGGGACGTGGTCGGGGCGCACTGACGTCGCCCCGACCCGTGGGAGCGGGCCCGCTCAGCGCATCGCCGCGCGCCCGCTCAGCGCATCGCCAACCAGGCGACGAGGGCCACCAGCAGTACGACGACCACCGCCGCACCGACGATGAGCGGCAGGCGGGACGGCGCGTCGGCCGGGCCGGCGGCCTCCGGCGTCTGGGTGAAGGCGCGGAACGCCTCGGTGTTGCCGCTGGGGTCGGTGTAGTTCTCAGCCATGTCGGTGACCCTAGCGAAGCCGGTCGCCGAGCGCCGCCCCCGCCTCCGCCGTCCCACCGGGTCGAGCCGGCCGGCGGAGGCGACCCGACCGGGTGGCGGGCAGAGCCGGGCCGGACGGCGGGGCCGCCGGATGTGCCCGGGCACCTACGGTGAAACGGTGGGGGCGGGACGGCTGGTCGCCGTACTGGTGACAGCGCTGCTGGCCGGTTGCGCGCCGGCCACCGCCGTGGCGGGCGGCTCCACCGGGCCGCCGTCCGCGCGCCGAGCGCCCGAGGGGTCGTACGTCGTCGGCGTGCGTACGCTCACCCTCGATCCGCGCTCGGCGCGCCCCCTGCCGGTGACCATCTGGTATCCGGCCGGGACCGACGGGGTGGCCGCCGGCCGCTTCCCGGTGGTGATCTACAGCCACGGGCTGCACAGTCGACCCGAGCTGCACGCCGGGCTGACCACCCGCTGGGCGGCGGCCGGTTTCGTGGTGGCGGCGCCCGCGTACCCGCACACCAGCGCGGGTGCCGCGCACTTCACCCGGGCCGACGTGCGCAACCAGCCCGCCGACGGTTGGCGGCTGATCCGGCACCTGGGCCGCCTCGACGGCGACCCGGGTGATCCGCTCGCCGGCCACCTGGACCTCACGTCGATCGCCGCCGCCGGTCACTCGGCGGGCGGCTTCACCACCTCCGGCATGTTCACCGAGGGCCACCCGGCCCGGCTGCGCGGGGGCATCGTGATCGCCGGCGGCGGGCTGCCGGGCAGCTTCGCCGGACCGACCGCACCGGTGCTCTTCGTGCACGGCACGGCCGACCCGGTGGTGCCGGTGACGGTCGGCCGGGCGGCGTACGCGCGTACCCCGGGACCGGCGGTGTTCGTCAGTGTGCTCGGCCAGGACCATGGCGCGTACCTCACGCCGGGCAACCCCGGATTCGCCGCCGTCCTCGCCACCACCACCGACTTCCTGCGCTGGACCCTCTACGGTGACCGGACCGCCGGCGCCCGCCTGCCCACCGACGCGCGCACGCCCGGCACCCACTACGAGTCCCGCCTCACCTAGCGGCGGTGGCGGTGGCCGCACACGACAAGCGCTGCTGCCCACTGAAGGCTCCCCCGCGCACCCGGACGTGCCGCTAGGGTGCCCCGGTGGACGACCTCGCGCGCCGCCAGTTGGCGAGCATCGCCGAAGTGGTCGAGGTGGCCGGATCGGCCGGCATTCCGCTGTGGTTGCGTGGCGGCTGGGCGATGGACTTCCAGCTCGGCCAGGTGTCCCGACCGCACGTCGACGTCGACTGGTACTGCTGGCGCCAGGACGCGGCCCGGCTGGCCGCCCTGCTGCTGGCCCGGGGCTGGCGACCCGATCCTCGGATGCCGGTGGAGCTACAGCTCGACCTGTTCGCCGCCGACGTGGAGGTGAGCTTCGCGTACCTGGGTCGCGACGACGCCGGTCGACCGACGGTGGGTGCCGGGTCCTGGGCCGGCACGCCACTGCCGGCCGGGATGCTGGACGCACCACCCGGCCGGCTCGGCCCGTTGACCGTGCCGACGATCTCGGTGCCGGCCCAGATCGAGTTCAAGCAGATGTACCCGGTGTGGATGCCGGAGCGGCCCCGCCGTCCGAAGGACGCGGACGACCTGGCTCGACTGCGGGCTGGGCTCCGTCGAGAAGGTCCTCGTACACCCCGACCTTGAAGCCGATCAGGTCCAGGCACTGGGTGAGCCTGCCGATCTGGCTGGTGACGCGCTCCCGGTGCTCGCGCAGGAGGGCGAGACGTTCCTCCTCGTTGCCGGCGCCCTCCCGGACGAGGTCGGTGTACCGGCGGAGCGCGGGCAACGGCATGCCCGAGGCGCGGAGAATGATGCAGACGGTCAGCCAGTCGACGTCGTCCTGGCTGTAGACACGACGCCCACCGGGCCCACGGCGTACGGGATCGACGAAGACGCCCTCCTGCTCGTAGAAGCGGAGGGCGTGCACGCTCAAGCCGGTACGTTCGGCGACCTGCCCGATGCTCAGACTCACGGTGTCCTCGGCCATGCCGAGCAGGGTAACGAGGCTTGACCTAGAGCCGACTCCAGCTCCTAGGGTCCCCCGTGATCGTTACGACATCGCCAAGGGAGCATCGGCATGCGCTATCGCACACTCGGCGGCACCGGCATCGAGGTGAGCACCCACTGCCTCGGGACCATGATGTTCGGCGCCGTCGGAAACCCGGACCACGACGACTGCGTCCGCATCGTCCACGCGGCCCTGGACCAGGGCATCAACTGTGTCGACACCGCCGACATGTACGGCCGGGGCGAGGCCGAGCAGATCGTGGGCAAGGCGCTGCGGGGGCGTCGGGACGACGTCGTCCTCGCCACCAAGGTGCACTTTCCGATGGGTGAGGGGCCCAACCAGGGCGGCAACTCGCGGCGCTGGATCCTCAAGGCGGTCGAGGGGAGCCTGCGGCGCCTGGGCACCGACTGGATCGACCTCTACCAGGTCCACCGCCCCGACCCCTCGACCGACATCGAGGAGACGCTCTCGGTGCTCACCGACCTGGTGCGCGAGGGAAAGATCCGCGCCTTCGGGTGCTCGACGTTCCCCGCTGAGGAGATCGTCGAGGCGCACCAGGTCTCCGAGCGTCGCGGCCTCGGGCGGCTGCGCACCGAGCAGCCGCCGTACTCGATCCTGGCCCGCGGGGTCGAGGCGTCGACCCTGCCGGTCTGTCAGCGCTACGGCATGGGAGTGCTGGTCTGGAGTCCGCTCGCCTTCGGATTCCTCAGCGGGAAGTACCGCAGGGACCGGCCCGTCGACCTGTCGACCGGGCGTGCCGTGCTCCGGCCGGCGCAGTTCGATCCCACGCTCGCCGAGAACGCCGCCAAGCTCGACATCGTCGAGCAGCTCGTCGACCTCGCGGCGGGCATCGGCTGCACGCTCCCGCAGCTCGCCATCGCCTTCACCGTGGCCCATCCGGCGGTCACCTCGGCGATCATCGGACCGCGGACCATGGCGCACCTGGAGGACCTGATCAAGGGCGCCACGCTCACCCTGGACGACGCGAACCTCGACCGGATCGACGAGATCGTGCCGCCCGGAACCAACCGGTACGACCCCAACGCCGCCTTCCCGCCACGCTCCCTGACCGACACCGCCCGGCGGCGGCGCCCGCTCCCCGACCGCGCCGCGGCCTGAGCGAACCGGTCACGGCGTGGCCCGAGCGAGCCGGTCACGCCGCGGCCTGAGCGAACCGGTCACGCCGCGGCCACTGCGCGTCGAACCGCGCCGAGCCGGTCGGCGCGGCAGGGCACAATTGGCTTCATGTCGCGTCGCGTCACCTCCACGCTGCTGGCCAGCGTCCTGCTCATGGCCAGCCTGGTCGGCTGCTCCGCCGACGCCCGCAAGACCGAGAGCTGGCGGGCGCCGGCCGCGCCACCGCCCGCCGCCACGCCGACGCCGCAGGTACCCGCCGGGACCGCACCGAAAAGCGCCTTCGGCGTCGGCGTACGCCAGCTCAAGCTGAACCGCGACGGCCGCGCGCTGCCGGTGACGCTCTGGTATCCGGCGGCCGGGGAGGCCGGCGGCGCGGTCAAGCGGTCCGCGGCGGCGGCACAGGGCCGGTTTCCGGTGGTGATGTTCAGCCACGGCCTCACCGGGCGGCCGGAGGACTACGCCACCCTGCTGACCCGCTGGGCGGCGGCGGGCTTCGTGGTGGCCGCGCCGACCTTCCCGCACACCTCCCGGGGCAGCGACGGCAACATCCTCGACGTGCTCAACCAGCCGGCCGACGTGTCGTACGCGCTGACCCAGGTGCTGGCGCTCGACGGCAAGGCCGGCGACGGGCTGCGCGGCCGGCTGGCCACCGACCGGGTCGCCGCGGCCGGGCACTCGGCCGGCGGGGTGACCACCATCGGCCTCTTCACCGCCAGCCGGGACGAGCGGCTGGACGCCGGGGTGGTGTTCGCCGGCACGGCCGTAGGCGTGGGTACGGCGTTCGCAGGGGCGACCGCGCCGCAGCTGTTCGTGCACGGCGAGCTGGACGAGGTGGTCGACTACGCGGCGGGCAAGGCGGCGTACGACAAGGTGCCGTGGCCGAAGGCGCTGCTCAGCCTGCCCAAGGGCGACCACGGGCGGGCGCTGCTCAGCGACGCCGCGACGCTGCGGGTCGTCTCGGACACGTCCGTCGAGTTCCTGCGCTGGTCGCTGTACGGCGACGCGGAGGCCAAGAAGCGCATCCCCACCGACGCGACGCGCGGCGACATCGCCACCTTCGACGATCACCTCTGAGATCCCGACCGCTCCGACCGCTCAAGATCGCGGATTAACCAGGAAGTAGTGGCCTCCCACGACGCGGAGGCCACTATTTCCATGATGTCTTGGGGCGGGGCAGGGCTGGGCCGGCCGGGCGGCGTCCGGCGGGGGCACGACCCGCGTCAGGCGGTGTGGTCGATGACGATCTTGCCGAAGGTGTCGCCGGAGTGCAGGCGGGCGAAGGCGTCCTCGACCCGGCTGAACGGGACCACGGTGTCGATCACCGGGCGGACCTCATTCTCGGCGCAGAACGCCAGCAGCTCGTACAGCTCCTCCGGCGTGCCCATCGAGGTCCCCAGGATCTCCAGCTGCATGGCGAAGACCCGGCGCAGGTTGACCGACGGCTGGTGCCCGGCGGTGGCGCCGGAGACCACGATCCGGGCCATCGGCGCGGCCGACTTCAACGAGTGGTCGAACGTCGCCGCGCCGACCGTCTCGATCACCACGTCGACCCGCTCCGGCAGCCGGGCACCGGACTCCAGGGCAGTCGCCCCGAGGGCGGTGATCCGCTCCCGCTTGGCGGCGTCACGGCTGGTCGCGTACACCCGCTTGCCCATCGCGACAGCGAGCGCGACGGCCGCGGTCGCGACGCCGCCGCCCGCGCCCTGCACCAGCACGCTGTCGGCGTCCGCGACGCGGCCCTTGGTGGTCAGCATCCGCCACGCGGTCAGCCAGGCCGTGGGCAGGCACGCCGCGTCGGTCGCCGCCATGCCGTCGGGCAGTGGGATCAGGTTCGACCGGGGTACGGCGACCCGCTCGGCGAGGGTCCCGGCGAAGTGCTCGGACAGGATCGAAACCCCGCGCGGGTCACCCGGGGTGACGACGACCGGGTAGACGACCATCTCGTTGCCGTCGGCGTCCACGCCGACCGCGTCGCAGCCGAGGATCATCGGCAGCTGGGCCTCGGTGAGACCGACGCCGCGCAGCGACCAGAGGTCGTGGTGGTTGAGCGAGGTGGCCCGTACCTGCACGGTCACCCAGTCGTCCTCCGGGTGGGTCGGCTCGGGCCGCTCACCGACGGTGAGGGCGGCGAGCGGATCGGCATCGTCGAAGCGGGAGGCGAAGGCGGCACGCATGATCGGCACGGTAACAAGCTGAGCGCCCGTTAAGAAGGGCCCCGCCTACCGGCGGGCGACTCCGTCGCGACGGGCCGCTTCGGCGACGGCCTCGGCGACGGCCGGGGCGACGCGCGGGTCGAGCGGCGACGGGACGATCGCGTCGGCGGTGAGCGACTCGGCCACCACGCCGGCGATGGCGTCGGCGGCGGCGACCTTCATCCCCTCGGTGATCCGGGTGGCCCGCGCGTCCAACGCGCCCCGGAACACCCCGGGGAAGGCCAGCACGTTGTTGATCTGATTGGGAAAGTCGCTGCGGCCGGTGGCGACCACCGCGACGTGCCGGGTGGCCACCTCGGGGTGCACCTCCGGGGTCGGGTTGGCCAGCGCGAACACGATCCCGCCGGGTGCCATCTGGGCGACGGCCGCCTCGGGGATCTGCCCGCCGGAGACGCCGATCAGCACGTCCGCACCACGCAGCGCCTCGGTGATGTCGCCCTGGCGGCCGTCGGCGTTGGTGCTCGCCGCCAACTCGGCCTTGGTGCCGGTCAACTCGGTGCGGTGCCGGCCGATGATCCCCTTGGAGTCGCAGACCACCACCTGGTCGGGGTTGACCCCACCGGCGACCAGCATCTTCGTCACGGCCACGCCGGCCGCGCCCGCGCCACTCACCGCCACCCGCAGGTCACCGAGCTTGCGGTTGAGCAGGGTGGCGGCGTTGCGCAGCGCGGCGAGCACCACGATGGCGGTGCCGTGCTGGTCGTCGTGGAAGACCGGGATGTCCAGCGCCTCGTCGAGTCGGCGCTCCACCTCGAAGCAGCGTGGCGCGCTGATGTCCTCCAGGTTGATCCCGCCGAACGACGGGGCCAGTGCCCGCACCACCGCGACGATCTCGTCCACGTCCTGGGTGTCCAGGCAGACCGGAACCGCGTCCACCCCCGCGAACTGCTTGAACAGCACCGCCTTGCCCTCCATCACCGGCAACGCGGCGCGCGGGCCGATGTTGCCGAGCCCGAGCACCGCCGAACCGTCCGTGACCACCGCGACGGCGTGCGACGCCCAGGTGTAGTCGTCGGCCAGGTCGGGGTCGGCGGCGATCGCCTCACACACCCGGGCCACACCCGGGGTGTACGCGAGGGAGAGGTCCTCGCGGCTGGTGAGCGGGACCGTCGAGGCGACGGCCATCTTGCCGCCCAGGTGCAGTTGGAAGACGGGATCAGCAGGGTCCACGGTGGACGAAGACATGATGGTGACTCCAGGATCTGTCGAGCAGACGGGGCGGCCGGCCCGGCCGCGAGGTGGGCGGCGAGCAGTGGCACGCGGTGCGGGGGGTCACCCGGGCACTTTCCGAGCATAGTGTCGGTACCGTCACTCGGATGTGAGCAGGGTCATAACGTCCGACGGTGCACCCGTCCGGGGCGGGGCCAGTAGCGGAACAGCACCCTCCCGCGCACGTCGGCCACCCCGTACGCCCGGGAGTCGTCGGTGACCAGATCGTTGTCGCCGCGCAGCCACCAGCCGCCGTCCTGCGGTCGTACCGCCCGCTTCACGACCAGCAGCTCGGGACGCGTCCGGAAGACGGCGACCACCACGTCACCGGGTCGGATCGGGCGCCCCCCCGAGCGGACCAGCACCGCGTCGCCGTGCCGCAGCGTCGGCGCCATGGACGGGCCCGTCACCGAAACGGGCGTCAGCGGCCCGCGCAGGTGCGGCACCTCCGCCGGGTGATCGGCTCGCACTGGTTTCACCTCCACCCGGTTCGGGGAGCATTCCCAGGAGTAATGTCGCCTTTGATCATCGCAAACTTCCCATGGAGGATCCCGATGCGACTTCCACGCATCCTTGCGCCCCGCGTCACCGCGAGCGCTCACTGCGACCTGCCGTGCGGCGTCTACGACCCGGCCCAGGCCCGGATCGAGGCCGAGTCGGTCAAAATGATCTGCGAGAAGTACCAGGCGAACACCGACCCGGAGTTCCGCACCCGGGCGGTCATCATCAAGGAGCAGCGCGCCGAGCTGGTCAAGCACCACCTGTGGGTGCTCTGGACCGACTACTTCAAGGCGCCGCACTTCGAGAAGTACCCGAACCTGCACACCCTGTTCAACGAGGCCACCAAGCTCGCCGGCGCCGGTGGCGTCAAGGGCAGCCTCGACCCGGCCACCGCCGACAAGCTCCTCGCGAAGATCGACGAGATCGCGAAGATCTTCTGGGAGACCAAGAAGGCGTGACCAACGCGGTCATCCCGACGATCCGGCCGGTACGTCCCGAGGACGTGCCGGCCGTCGTCGCCATGGTGCACGAGTTGGCGGAGTACGAACGCGCTCCCGACCAGTGCCACCTCACCACCGAGCAGCTCACCTCGGCGCTGTTCGCGACTGCTCCGGCGCTCTTCGGCCACGTCGCGGTCGACGAGCGCGACCAGCCGGTCGGCTTCGCCCTGTGGTTTCTCAACTTCTCCACCTGGGCTGGCGTGCACGGCATCTACCTGGAGGATCTCTACGTATCCCCGGCCGCCCGGGGCACCGGCGCGGGCCGGCTGCTGCTCGCCACGCTCGCCGACATCTGCGTACGACGGGGTTACCGGCGGCTGGAGTGGTGGATGATCGAGTGGAATCCGGCTGCCGGTTTCTACGCCTCCATCGGCGCCGAGCAGATGAGCGAGTGGGTCCCCTACCGGCTCAGCGGTGACGCGTTGCGCGACCTGGCCGCTCAGGCGGAGGCCGCCGACACGCGCCCGAACGACTGACCGGGTAGAGTCCCCGACCGGGGGGATGAGGCGTGACTCAACTGACCGGCCAGCCAGCGACCGACGACGACGTGGTGCACCTCACGGTGCCCGCCGACGGCGGTTACCTCGGCGTGCTCCGCACCGCCACCGCCGGCCTCGCGGCCCGGTTGCAGTTCGCGCTCGACGAGATCGAGGATCTGCGGATCGCCGTCGACGAGGCGTGCGCCATGCTGCTCGCCATCGCCACCCGCGACGCCGAGTTGGAGTGCCGGTTCTCGGTCACCAACGACGCGCTGACCGTCGAGGTGACCGTGCCGACCGTACGCGGGGCAACGTTGCCGGCCGAGTCGTCCTTCGCCTGGAAGGTGCTCACCGCCCTGACCACGTCGGCGTCCGCCACGGCCACCGACGGCCGGGCGACGATCTCGTTGCTCACCCGCCGCTCCGGCGGCTACTGACCGACGCACCCCGCCGACCCCGTACAGCCGGGGCCGCGGGCGAATCCGTTGCTCTCCGCCCGTGCGGCGGGGTCACTCGAAGCCGAGGGCCTTCGTCGTGGGCGGGCTGACGAGCAGCCAGCCGACGCCCAGGCCGAGCGCCATCAGCGGTACGCCAGCCCAGCCCAGCCCGGCCTGGATCATGAACCAGCCGATCGGCAGCAGCATGAGCTGAAGGACGATCGCGGGGGCCCGCGCGCCGGCCTGTCGGCGCAGCAGCGCGCGGCCCAGCGCCCAGAGCGCGATGGCCGCCCCGACGGCGAACGCGGTCACCAGCAGCGCCGACGCCAGGTCGGTGGTGGTGGCGGTGAGGTCGGCCCAGACCAGCCAGACCGCGATCAGCCCGACGGCGACCGCCTCCGCCCAGAGCAGCCGCACCGCCCAGCGGAGTGTGACGGGAACCGGGGCCGAGTCGATGGTCACGCGCGCCACGATACCCGGGCTACCGAGAGGTACAGTGCCGCCCATGCGGGCCGTCCTGGTGGTCAATCCGAAGGCCACCACCACCAGCGAACGCAGCCGGGACGTGCTTGTCCGGGCGCTGCGCAGCGAAGTCGACCTCAGTGTGCGCTACACCCGTCGCCGGGGGCACGCCATGGCGCTGGCCCGGGAGGCCGCCGTGGAGGGGGTCGATCTCGTCGTCACCCTGGGTGGTGACGGCACTGTGAACGAGGTGGTGAACGGCCTGATGGCGGCCGAACCGCCGGCCGGCGTCGAGGGCGCCTCGATGGCGGAGCGACTGCCCGCGTTGGCCACCGTTCCGGGCGGTTCGACAAACGTGTTCGCCCGCGCGTTGGGCCTGCCCCGGGAATGGCCGGAGGCGACCAGCATGATCCTCGAAGGGTTGCGCCTGGGCCGGCACCGCACGGTCGGGCTGGGCCGCGCGGACGACCGCTACTTCACCTTCTGCGCCGGGTTCGGCGTGGACGCTGCGGTGATCCACCGGGTGGAGCAGGCGCGGCGGAAGGGGCGGGTCTCGACTCCGGGGCTCTACCTGCGCTCGATCATGAACCAGTACTTCTTCGCCTCGGACCGGCGGCATCCGGCGATCAGCCTGGAGCGACCGGGTGAGCCGGCGGAGGACGAGCTGGCCACCGTCATCATCCAGAACACCGCTCCGTGGACGTACCTGGGCGACCGCGAGGTCAACCCGAACCCGGAGGCGTCGTTCGATCTCGGCCTCGACGTGCTGGCACTGCGTCAGCTCCGGGTGGCTAGCACAACACGGACAGTCACCCAGTTCCTGTCCCGGCGGCCGGATCCGAGCGGTCGTCAGGTGTTACGACTCCATGACACAGCGGAGTTCACCCTGCTCTCCAGCCGCCCGCAGGCGTTCCAGCTGGACGGCGACTATCTTGGCGAGCGGGAGAAAGTCAGATTCGCATCCATTCCGGCCGCACTCAGAGTAATCTGCTAGGTCTCGGGTACTGCCCTTGGTCGACGCGGCGCCGCAACCGCGCCGGCAGGTGCCGCCACACCGAGGGGCAGGTGCCGGAAATGTCAGCAATGTCACGCGGACTGTACTATATTGATCCTCGGCTGTGGCACGGCGGGTAACCAGGAACGCACTGGAACCCGGACAAATGGGTTGTGGGCTTGCTCACCGCTTGGAGTTTTTCCGAGCGTCACCCTTGACATCACGAGCGTTCGTGAAAGTATTCACAAGCGAACTTGAGTTACCGGGACATTGCCTGGATATGCTCGTCAGGTTGAGCTGTTCCAGCAGGTCTCCGAGGCTAACCGCCTGCTCACGCACTGCCGAATGGTCAGACGCGAACGGTCACCTTAGGCACTGCTGATGCATATAGGAAAAGCACTACCCGCAATAAATTGCCACCCATCCAGAATGAGGAGTGTTGCCGCCATGGACTGGCGTCACCATGCTGTCTGCCGCGACGAGGACCCGGAACTGTTCTTCCCGATTGGGACGTCCGGACCGGCTCTCCTGCAGGTCGAGCAGGCCAAGGCCGTCTGCCGGCGCTGCTCCGTGACCGACCAGTGCCTCCAGTGGGCGCTCGAGTCGGGTCAGGACGCCGGCGTCTGGGGCGGGATGAGCGAGGAGGAGCGGCGCGCTGTGAAGCGGCGCGGCGGCCTCCGGGTGCTGCGCGCTCACTCCGCCTGATCCCCAACGACACAGCTGCACGCCCCGGCAGGTCCGCCTGCCGGGGCGTACTGCTGTCCCGTGCCCGCCAACCCGCCTGAGCCGCCACCGGCTCCGCCGCCGTCTGCGCCAACCCGGCTGAGCCGCCTGAGCCGTCAGCGGCAGAGCCGCCCGAGCCGCTGAGCCGTCAACCCGTCGGTGCCAGCGCGCCCCGGTCGTCGACCCGGCGCAGCACCAGCTCGGCCAACTCCGGCGCATCCGTGAGCGGGGCCGCCACCGCCACCGCACCGGCCGCCCGAGCCGAGTCGGCCACCGCGTCGTGGAACAGGCCCGGCGCGAGGAAGTACGCGGACACCGCCACCCGGCGCGCGCCGGCCGCCCGCAGCCGGGCCACGGCCACAGCGGTCGCCGGTGGGGCCGCCGAGGCGTACGAGACCCGGCAGGGCACCCCGAACTCCGCGCCGAGCGCGTCCGCCACCCGGCCCACCGAACCGCGCGCCCGGGCGTCCCGGGTGCCCGCGGCGGCCAGCACCAGCGCGTCGAAGCGCCCCGGGCCAACCTCGACGAGCCGACGGCGCAGCCCCGCCAGCAACGCCGGCGACACCGTTCCGTCCGCCGGACCGAGCACGTCGGTCACCCGTACCGCCAGTGGGGGCCCGGCCTCCGTCGCGGCGGCGACGGCCGCCGGAATGTCCACCCGGTGGTGGTACGCGGCGGTCAGCAGCAGTGGCACGACCACCGCACGGGGATGCCCGGCCTCGGCCAGCCTGCGCAGCACCTCGGTCGGTCCCGGCTCGGTGTGGTCCAGCCAGCTCGCCCACACCGACAGGCCGGGCCGGGCGGCCGACACCGCCCGGGCCAGCGCCCGGGTGGCCTCGGCCGCTCGTGGATCCCGGCTGCCGTGTGCGACAAGCACCACCGGGGCCGCCCCGCCGGCCGCAACCGGGCCGGTCGGGGTCGTCGGTGACGGGGTCAGACGTGCAGCCCGCACTCGGTCTTCTCGAACATGGCCCACCGCCCGGCCCGCGGGTCCTCGCCGGCCTTCGTCCGTCGGGTGCACGGCCAGCAGCCGATCGAGCCGTAGCCCTGCTTGAACAGCTCGTTGACCGGGACGTTCCAGCGGGCGATGTAGGCGTCCACGTCCGCCTGCGACCAGGCCGCGATCGGGTTGACCTTGACCTTGCCGCGTCGCGCGTCGAACGTCACCACAGGCGTGTTGGCACGGGTCGGCGACTCGTCCCGGCGCAGGCCTGCGGCCCAGGCGTCGTACCCGGACAGCGCCCGCTCCAGCGGCTCCACCTTGCGCAGCTGGCAGCAGTCGTCCGGCGACTTGTTGAACAGTCGCGGACCGTACTGGCCGTCCTGCTGCCCCACGGTGAGCCGGGGCCGGATCGACCGGACGTTCACCGGCAGCGTCCGGGCCACCTCGTCGCGCACCCGCAGTGTCTCCGGGAAGTGCAGACCGGTGTCGAGGAAGACCACGTCCACCCCCGGGGCGACCCGGGACACCAGGTGGGCCAGGACGGCGTCGGCCATCGAGCTGGTGACGCAGAAGCGGTCACCGAAGGTCTGCGCCGCCCAGCGGGCGATCTCCAGGGCGGGGGCGCCCTCCAGGTCCTGAGCCGCCTGCTCGGCCAGCGTCCGCAGCTCGTCCGGGCTGCGCCCGGCCGGGTCGGTCGAGGTCTGAGCGCCCGGACCGACCAGGCGCAGGCTCGCGGCGGAGACGAGACTCATCGGGTCACCGCCTGCGAGAGCAGCCCGGTGAACTTCACCGAGAAGACCCGTGCGCAGGCGTGGCACTCCCAGGCGCCGTGCCCCGCCTCGTGCGGCCGCAGGTCCTCCTCGCCGCAGTACGGGCAGTACAGGGGTGCCGCTCGGTTCTCGCTGCTCATCGCAGTTCCTCCTCGTCGACTCTGATCACCCAGTTGGCGAACGTCTCGCCCTCGCTCCGCCCGGCCAGGTAGCGACGGGCCAGCCGTTCCACGTACTCCGGAAGCTCGTCGGCGGTGGTCTTCAGACCGCGCAGCTTGCGGCCGAAACCAGCCTTCTGCCCCTGCGCCATGCCCAGGCCACCGCCCAGGTGCACCTGGAAGCCCTCTACCTGGCGGCCGTCCGGGCCGACCACCAGCTGGCCCTTGAGCCCGATGTCGGCCACCTGGGTGCGGGCGCAGGCGTTCGGGCAGCCGTTGATGTGGATCGAGATGTCCGCGTCGAAGTCGCGCAGCCGCTGCTCCAGCCGGGCCACCAGCTCCTCGCCGCGGGCCTTCGTCTCGACGATGGCCAGCTTGCAGTACTCGATGCCGGTGCACGCCATCGTGCCGCGTCGCCAGGCCGACGGCCGGGCCTCCAACCCGATCCCGCGCAGCGCGTCGACAAGCGACTCCGTCCGCTCCGACGGCACGTCGAGCACCAGCAGCTTCTGGTACGGGGTGAGCCGCACCCGGTCGCTGCCGTGCGCCTCGACCACGTCGGCCAGCTGGGCGAGCTGCCCACCGGAGACCCGCCCGACCACCGGGGCGGCCCCCACGTAGTGCCGCCCGTCGGCCTGCTCGTGCACGCCCACGTGGTCGACCGGCTTCGCCGGCAGCTCCGGGGCGGGACCGTCGAGCAGCGTACGGCCCAGGTACTCCTTCTCCAGGACCTCCCGGAAACGCTCCACGCCCCAGTCGGCCACCAGGAACTTCAGCCGGGCCCGGTTACGCAGCCGGCGGTAGCCGTAGTCGCGGAAGATCCCGACCACGCCGGCCCACACGTCCGGCACCTCGGCCAGCGGCACCCAGACGCCGAGCCGCTGGGCGAGCATCGGGTTGGTGGAGAGCCCGCCACCGACCCAGACGTCGAAGCCGGGCCCGTGCTCGGGGTGGTCGACGCCGAGGAAGGCGATGTCGTTCGACTCGTACGGGGTGTCGACCAGCCAGGAGATGGAGGTCTTGAACTTGCGGGGCAGGTTGGAAAACTGCTTGTCCCCCACGTACCGGGAGACGATCTCGTCGATCGCCGGGGTCGGGTCGAGCAGCTCGTCGCGGGCCACCCCGGCGACCGGGCTGCCCAGCACGATCCGTGGGCAGTCGCCGCAGGCCTCGGTCGTCTGCAGGCCGACCGACTCCAGCCGACGCCAGATCTCCGGCATGTCCTCGACGCGGATCCAGTGGTACTGGATGTTCTGCCGGTCGGTGATGTCGGCGGTGTCCCGGGCGAACTCCCGCGAGATGTCCGCGATCACGCGCAGCTGAGCCAGGCTGAGCTGGCCGCCGTCGATGCGGACCCGGAGCATGAAGAACTCGTCCTCCAGCTCGTGCGGCTCCAGCACGGCGGTGCGCCCGCCGTCGATGCCCGCCTTGCGCTGGGTGTAGAGGCCCCACCAGCGGAAACGGCCGCGCAGATCCTGCGGGTCGATGGAGGCGAAGCCGCGGTGCGCGTAGATGTTCTCGATGCGGGCCCGGACGTTGAGCGGGTCGTCGTCCTTTTTGATCCGCTCGTTGGGGTTGAGGGGCTCGCGGTGGCCGAGCGCCCACTGACCCTCACCCCGGGGCCGGCGTGGCGCCCGGGCCGGGCGGGCCGTCGGGTCCCCGGAACGGGCCGGGATGCTGCTGACCGCCATCGCGGCGTCCTCCGTTGTCTGCTGTGCCTCGGGCTACGCGGGGCGCGGCGGCCGGCCCGCGTAGCGGGCGGGACAACGGTGTCTTCAGACAGCCGGCGCGGAGCGCGCCCGAGACGGATTGGTCGGGCGTCGTCAGTAGGCCGGACAGATCGCGCTGCGCACGCGGCCGTAATCAACGTGGCGACGAGCCACGAAGCGGCGGACGACTGCGGCGGTCATGGGCCCATGCTGCCACACCCCATGGGGGCCGGCCAATGTCCGCGTGCTGGATCCCACATCACGGGCCGGCCTGGCCGTGGCAGGCTCGGACCGTGGGCGGATTGTCCGAGTCGACCGGGGCGGCGTGGGAACACCTGCGTCGCCTGCCGGTCTGGCTCCCCCCGGCGCTGCTCACCCTGGCGGTGACGGTGACCGGGCTGGGCTCCGCCCAGCTCTGGCGCGACGAGCTGGCGACCTGGAGCGCGGCCACCCGCTCGCCCCGCGACCTGGCCCGCCTGGCCGGCACCATCGACGCCGCCACCGGGCCGTACTACCTGCTGATGCACGGCTGGACCAGAGTCTTCGGCGACTCGACGGTCGCGCTCCGCGCGCCGGCCGTGCTGGCGATGACCGTGGCTGCCGGGTTGCTCGCCGTGCTCAGCGCGCGACTCGTCGACCGGCGTGCCGGCCTCTTCGCGGGGTTGCTGTTCGCGGTGCTTCCCGGCACCTCCCGCTACGGCCAGGAGGCCCGCCCGTACGCGCTGGCCACCATGCTCGCGGTGCTCGCCACCCTGCTGCTGGTGACCGCGCTGCGCCGACCGAGCTGGGCCCGTTGGGCCGGTTACGCCGTCGCCGTCGCCGCGCTCGGGCTCATCCATCTGATCGCGCTCACCCTGCTCGCCGCGCACGCGCTGGTCGTCGTCATCACCTGGTGGCGTGGCCCGGCCGCCGCCGGCGTCGCCTCGCCGGTCGCCGGGACGACGCCGACCCACCACACCGCGCCGGTCCACCACACCACCCCGGCCCACGACAGCGCGCCGACCCACGACAGCGCGCCGGTCCACGACAGCGCGCCGACCCACGACAATGCGCCGGCCGGCCGGCCCGGCGGCCGGGACGGGCGGATTTGGCGGTGGGTGATCGCCCTGGTGCCGGCCGCGCTGGTGGTGACCCCGCTGCTGCTGCGCGCCCGCGCCCAGCGCTCCCAGCAGTTGAGCTGGGTCGATCCGGCCCGGCTGGACGACCTGAGCGCGCTGCCCGGCGGCGTGGCCCAGAGCAGCGTGGTGGGCGGTCTGCTGGTCGGGGTCGCCGCTCTGGGCGCTGCCCGGCTCGGGCGGCGCGCCCTGCTGCCGATGAGCGCGATGCTGCTGCCCGTGCTGCTGCTCTTCGCCGTCGGCACGGTCGTACCCCTGTGGGTTCCTCGGTACCTGGTCTTCGTGGTGCCGTTCGCGTGTCTGCTGGCGGGCGCGGCGCTGGCCGCCGTGGCCCCACCGGCCGCTCTCGTCGTGGTGGTCCTGGCCGCGCTGCTCGGCCTACCCGACCAGGCCGCGCTGCGCCGGACCCACGAGTGGCCGCGCAGCGCGCCGGTGGACTACGCGGGCGCGGCTCAGGTGATCGCCGACGGCCAACGCCCGGGGGACGCGGTGGTCTACTCGCCCCGGCACAGTTGGCTCTTCCTCGACCTCGGCATCGAGTACCACCTCGGCGACCCCCCACGGGATGTGCTGGTCACCGAGGACGAGGTCCGCCGGGGCGACCTGTGGGCCGCCGAGTGCCCGCAACCGGCACAGTGCCTGGCCGGTACGACACGAGTGTGGCTCGTCGTCTCCGGCCGGCACGCCGAGCCGCTGGCCGCCGTGCCCGGCGCCAAGGGCGACGCGCTGCGCACCGACTTCACCGTCACGCAGGTCTGGCAGCGTGCCGGCCTGACCGTCGCGCTGCTGACCAGCCGCCTCGATCGCTGACCCACCGGCCCAGCCCGGTCGTCGCCTCGGGCCGATGCCGCCCAGGGTCGGGGGGCTCGGCGCGACAGCCTGGACACCCCGCCAGCCGTCGCCCGTCACACCTCAGTAGGCGATATACCTGTGAGTCATATTTATGACTCACAGGTATATGGCTCCAAACGACATGACTGCCCGGCCGCGCCGCGCCGGCAAGCCGGGACGGTAAACGCGCCACCAACGCCGGACCGCGAACGCGTCACCAACGCCAGAGCCCCAGCGGCCGACGGAGGCGTAACCGGGCGGGGGGTCAGGCTTGTGAGCGGCCTTCCGGGGCGTTGCGGGCCAGCGGGACGACGAGCAGCGCCTCGGTGCCGCCCTTGGCGCCCGCGCGCAGCTCGATGGTGCCGCGCAGCTCGCCGGTGACCAGGGCCCGCACGATCTGGAGACCGAGTCGGCTGCCGCGCTCGGCGTCGAACTCGGGTGGCAGCCCGCGCCCGTTGTCGGTCACCGAGACGTGCAGCATCTTGCGGAACCGGTGCGCCGAGACCACCACCTCCGGTCGCGCCGACGGATCAACCTCGGCGACGACGGCCGGCACCACGCCCGAGGTCGGCGGCACGGGTGCGTCGTCCGTCTCGTCGGCTGGGGGGAAGCCGTGTTCGACGGCGTTGAGCAGCAGTTCGTTGAGGACCATCACCAGCGACGTGGCGATCTCCGCGGGCAGTACGCCGAAGCTGCCCTTGCGGCGCATGCCGACGCTCACCTCGGTCGCCGCGACCTCGGTCGCCGCGCTGGCGACCCGGTCGACGATGCCGTCGAACTCGACCGCCTCATCGCTGGACATCGAGAGCGTCTCGTGCACGAGAGCGATCGAGGCGACCCGGCGGACGGACTCCTCCAGAGCGACCCGGGCCTCCGGCATGGCCACCCGGCGGGCCTGCAACCGCAGCAGCGCGGCCACCGTCTGGAGGTTGTTCTTCACCCGGTGATGGATCTCCCGGATGGTGGCGTCCTTGGTGATCAGTGCCCGGTCCCGACGACGGACCTCGGTGATGTCCCGGACCAGCACCAGCGCGCCGATCGGCACCCCGGCCGGCATCAGCGGCAGGGCCCGGGTGAGCATCGTGGCCCCGCGTGCGTCGATCTCCCGCCGGGGCGGCGCCTCGCCGCGCAACGCCGCCAGGATGCCGTTCGCCGCCTCGGTGCCGTCCAGCGGGTCGCCCGCCAGCCGGCGGTGCAGCGCGGCCAGATCCTCCCCCACCAGGTGGGAGGCGTAGCCCAACCGGCGGTACGCGGACTGCGCGTTCGGGCTCGCGTAGGTGACCTTGCCACCGGCGTCCAGCCGGACCAGGCCGTCGCCGACGCGGGGGGCGGAGGTGGTCTCGCCCGGGTGCCGCGGTGGCGGGAAGGTGCCGTCCGCGATCATCTGGGCGAGGTCGTCGGCCGTGGTCAGATAGTTGAGTTCCAGCTGGCTGGGCGTACGCGCGGTGGAGAGGTTGGTGTCGCGGCCGACCACCGCGATGACCTCGCCGGCCTCGCCGTCGGCGGTGCGTAGCCGGACCGGGATCGCCTCGTGTCGGGCCGGCACGTCGCCGTACCAGACCGGGTCGCCCTCCCGCCAGATCCGCCCCTGGGAGTAGGCGACCCCCAGGTGGGCCACCTCCGAGCCGCCGATGATCCGGCCCACCTGGTCGTCCTGGTACGCGGTGGGCGCGGTCGTCGGGCGGACCTGGGCGACACAGAGGAACGTGCCCTCGGCGTCGACCGGCACCCAGAGCAGCAGGTCGGCGAAGGACAGATCGGAGAGCAGCTGCCAGTCGCCGGCGATCCGGTGCAGGTGGTCGATGTCGGCCGGACGGAGATGGGTGTGCTCCTCGGCGAGGTCGCGCAGCGTGGACACGGTGACCAGGGTGCCACGCCGCGCGGCGCCTCACATCGTCGCGGTGACCTTCTTCAGGCCGCGCGGCGCGTCCGGGTCCTCGCCACGGGTCAGGGCCAACGCCAGCGCCAGCCGCTGCAACGGCAGGATGTCCAGCAGTGGCGCGTACCGCTCGTCGACCTCGGGGACGGCGAGCCGGGTGGCGCCCGGCACGTCGGCGGAGCCGACGACCACCACGTCGGCGCGGCGCTCGCCGAGGCGGGGCAGCACCTCGCCCATCGACCGGCCACCCGGACCGGAGCCGACGACGGCGAGCACCGGGACCTCCGGGTCGGTCATCGCGAGCGGGCCGTGCAGCAGGTCGGCGCCGGAGAAGGCGAGCGCCGGCAGGTACGAGGTCTCCATCAGCTTCAGCGCGGCCTCGCGGGCGGTCGGGTAGGCGTACCCACGGCCGGTGGTGACCAGTTGGCGGGCGAAGCGGTAGCGCGGCGCGAGCTGGGCCGGGGTGTCGTCGGCGAGCGTCCTGGTGGCCAGGTCGGGCAGCGCGGCGAGCGCCTCCCGCTCGGCCGCCGGGAGCACGCCTTCGCCGGCCCGGATCCCCTCGACCAGCATGAGCAGGGCGAGCAGTTCGGCGGTGTACGTCTTCGTCGCCGCCACCGCCCGCTCGTGCCCGGCGGCGATGTCGATGCTCAACTCGGCCGTCTCGGCCAGCGGGGAGCCGGGGGCGTTGGTCACCGCGAGGGTGAGCGCGCCGGAGGCCCGCGCGGCGCGCAGCACCTCGGCGAGGTCGGGTGAGCCACCGCTCTGGCTGACCCCGACGACGAGCGCGTCGGACAGGTCGGGGCGGGCGCCGAACAGGGTGACCACGCTCGGCGAGGCGAGCCCGGCGGGCAGGCCGAGCCGGATCTCGGTCAGGTACGCGCCGTAGAGGGCCGCGTGGTCGGACGTGCCCCGGGCGGTGAAGACCACGTGTCGCGGTCGACGCTCGGCCACGACAGCCGCCACCCGGGCGATCGCCGCGGCGTTGGCGCTGTCGAGCAGGCGCGCGTAGCCGGCGGGCTGCTCGTCGATGTCGGCCGCCATTCCGGACCCTGCACGTGTCACGAACGCTCCCCTCTTGCGCGATTGCCGCGCGTTTCCTGCTCAGTCTTGCACGTTAGAGTTGACAGCAGCAATTGTTCGAGCAGCAGTGCGCAGTTGATCACTTGATCATCTCAATATCAACTACGCTGGCCCCGCTGTCTGTAGCTGCGACGAGAGGACACCGTGCCAGAGGGAAGGGACGAGCCCGCGCTCTCCGCGACGGAGGAGCTGGCCCTGGCCCGGCTGGCACTGGACGAGGGTGACCTCCACCACGCCGCCGGCCACCTGGCCGGCGCGCTGGCGCGGGCACCCACCCTGCCTGAGGTGCACGAGACGCTGGCCCGCCTCGCTGCGGCCGACGGAGGAGGGCTCGACCTCTTCCCGATCAACCACCACACCTTCGTGGGCGCGGTCGTCGCCCGCGCCCACCTGCTGGCCGCCGCCGGTCGCCCCGCCGAGGGTCTGGAGCTGCTGGCGGCGGCGACCGGTCACACCCCCGGCACCCAGTGGGCGGGCGTGCCGTGGGTGACCGCCTCCGAGCTGGCCGAACGGCTGGAACCGGAACACATCGCCCGCGTCCTCATGCAGGTGTGCGCGGCGCTGACCGACCCGGTGCCGAGGGCCGGGCGGAACGCCCTCACGCCGTACCTCACGCTGGCCCGCAACGCCGCCACCGTGCACCCCGAGCACGGTCTCCTGCTGGGCGCGGCGTCCGCGCTGGCCCGACGGCTCGGCGAGGTCGCGCTGGCGATCCGCTGGGCCAGCCGAGGAGTACGGTGCCAGCCGTCGAAGATGGGCGAGGTCTGGCTCGGGTACGCGTACCGCAGCGCGGGTCGGACCCGCGACGCCCTCGCGGCCCTCGGCCGGGCCGTCGACCTGGACCCCGACGACCTGGCCATCTACGCCGACATCGCCGGCACCCTGGCCGAGAGCGGCCGACTCGACGAGGCGTTGGAGTGGACCGAGCGGGCGCTGGCCCGGGACCCGTCGTTCGACTGCGCGGTGCACACCGCCCACCGGCTGCGGCACCTGCGCGACGGCGACCTGTCCCACCTGGTCGCGCTCGCCGACTTCATCCGTGACCACCCGGACGACAGCCACGAGCACGGCGATCTGGCCCAGTGCTGCCGGGGACGGCCCTGGCTCGGGCAACTGACGCCGGCCGGCGGCCCCCTGGTCGACGCGCTCCGTCGGGCGGTCGCCGACGACGACAACGGCATCGGCGGCGCCGTACGCCTCGCGGCGGCAGCCCCACCGAGCGCCCTACGGACGGCGACGGCGGTGGCGCCCGGACTGCGGATCGAGGTCGCCGGCGCCGCGGAGCCGGACCCGCGCGAGCCCCGACGCCCGTCCGCGCAGCGGCTGTGGCATTTCGCGGAGAACGTGCCGACGCCGGCACTGCCGGCGCCCTCGGCGGCGGCGGTCGAACGGATCGGACAGGTGGCCCACCCGGCGTGGCCGCACCCGCCGGCGGCCTACGACGCGGCGGTGGGCCTGGCCGGCCTGGACGTCGACGACCTGCTCGGGCTTCTGGTGCACCCGCCCGCGGCACCGGCGAGCGGGCTGGGACGACTGCTGGCCGCCCAGGATCCGTCGATCTGGGTCCGCGGGGTGCAGGTCTGGGCCTGTCTGGGGCTGCTGCACCAGCGCACCGACGAGCCCTGGGCGGACTCGACCCGACGCCGGGTGCTGGTGGACCTGGTCTGGGGTGTGGAGGACTGGGTCACCGAGGCGGCGCTGTTCGCCCTGATCACCGCCGCCTGGGTGGACCCGGCGGTGCGGCCGGACGTGGCCCGCGTGGTGGCGGAGCGGTTGGCCGACGCGGCGGCGGTGGCCCAGGCCCGGCCGGTGCCGATCGCGGTCTCGCTGGCCCACCTCGCGCTGGCCGCCCCCGCCCTGGACCCGGACACCGCGGCACTGGCCACCCGGATGCTCGGCGAGCTGGCCCCCCGAATCCCCCGCCCCCGCAACCCGCTGCGCCGCCTCTGGCAACGGCTGACCCGCCGCTCCTGACCCGCGCGCCGCGCCCTCCCCACCGGGGGACGACGCGGCGCGCGGGTGCCGGGTGGGCTCAGGCGACCGGGGCCTTGCCGAGGGCGACCTCGGCCTCCTCCTCCGGGGTGGCCTGCGGCGGCGCCTCGTTGGCGGTGCGCAGCGGGATCTCCTTGATGAACCAGGCGAGCACCGGGATCACGATGGTGAACAGCACGGCCCAGAGGAACACGTGCGAGATGGCGTCCGAGAGACCGGTGAGGACCAGCTCACGCGCCTGGGCGGGCAACTGCTTGAGCTTCTCCAGGTCCATCCCGCCCTCGCCGCCGCCGCTGAACGCCTTGCCGGCGGCGGAGCCGGCGAGCTGGTTGGCGAAGATCGCGCCGAAGAGCGAGACACCGAACGAGCCGCCGATCGACCGGAAGAAGGTGGCCGCGCCGCTCGCCGCGCCCAGGTCCTTCTGCTCCACGCTGTTCTGCGCGATCAGCATGGAGGTCTGCATGAGGAAGCCCATGCCGACGCCCAGCACGACCATGTAGAGCGAGGACTGCAGCTTGCTGGTGTCGAGGGCGAGCATGGAGAGCAGCGCCATGCCCCCGGTCATCACCACGCCGCCGATGATCGGGTACGCCCGGTACCTACCGTTCTTGGTGATCGCCCGGCCGATGACCAGCGAGACCACCAGCATGCCGAACATCAACGGCAGCAACAGCAGGCCGCTGTTGGTGGCCGAGGCCCCCTGCACGGTCTGCTGGTAGAGCGGCAGGAAGTTCATCGCGCCGAACATCGCGAAGCCGAGCAGGAAGCCGATCACCGAGATCAGCGCGAAGTTGCGGTTGGCGAACAGCGCCAGCGGCAGGATCGGCTCCGGAACCCGGCGCTCCACGAGGCCGAACGCCACCAGCGCGACCAGCGCCAGCACGGCCAGGCCGACGATCTGCGGCGAGACCCAGTCGTACTCGTTGCCGCCCCAGGTGGTGAGCAGCACGATCGCGGTGATGCCGACCGAGAGCAGGCCGGCGCCGAGCCAGTCGATCCGGTGCTCGGTGCGGTACTTCGGCAGGTGCATCGTGGTGATCAGCACGAGCAGCGCGACGCCGCCCAGCGGCAGGTTCACGTAGAACGCCCAGCGCCAGGAGAGGTTGTCGGTGATGAAGCCGCCGACCAGCGGGCCGGCCACCATGGCGATGGCCATGATGCCAGCGATCATGCCCTGGTAGCGCCCGCGCTCACGCGGCGGCACCAGATCGCCGATGATCGCCATCACGCCGACCATCAGGCCGCCGGCGCCCAGGCCCTGCACGGCGCGGAAGGCGATCAGCTCCATCATGCCCTTGTCGACACCGCCGAACATCGCCGAGCCGGCCATGCCGCAGAGCGCCGATCCGATCAGGAAGATGACCACCGAGGTCAGGAAGACCGTCTTGCGACCGTAGAGGTCGCCGAGCTTGCCCCAGATCGGCGTGGAGACAGTCGTGCCGAGGATGTACGCCGTGACGATCCACGTGAAGTGGCCGGCACCGCCGAACTCGAAGGTGATCCGCGGCAGCGCGGTGCTCACGATCATGTTGTCGAGCATCGCGAGCATCATCGCGATCATCAGCCCGAACAGCACGACCCGTACGTTGGGTCGTGCGCCGGCCTGGGTTGCCTGTGTCATGGGTAAGCTCCCCCCAAAGATTGCCTTACTTACTTGCCGCCCGGCTAGTCACCTTACTAGCCGCACGGTAAGTTGGGTACCAACTGACGGTCAAGTGAATTGGGGGGCGTAGGTGAGGGAGAGCACAGGCGGCACCCGAGAGCGGATCAAGGCCGTCGCGTTGGAGCTCTTCACCGAGCAGGGCTACGAGAAGACCTCGCTGCGGGAGATCGCCGAACGCCTCAACGTCACCAAGGCGGCGCTCTACTACCACTTCAAGAGCAAGGACGACATCGTCGCCAGCTTCGTGGAGGATCGGCTGGATCAGATGGACGCGCTGACCGCCTGGGCCGACTCACAGCCGGCGACCCTGGCCACCCGCCGCGCCCTCATCTCCCGCTACGCCGACACGATGTTCGGCGGCGACATGCCGTCGGTGATGCGCTTCTTCGAGCAGAACCAGACAGTGCTCAAGAGCCTCTCCTCCGGCCAGCAGATGCGTGGCCGGATGATGCGGCTCGCCAGCGCCCTCTGCCGGGGCGACGACTCCCCCGCCGCCCAACTGCGCGCCACCCTGTCCCTGTTCGCCGTGCACACCAGCTGGTTCGCCGTGCGGGCACCGGGCATCACCGACGCCGAACGCCGCCGGCTGGCGCTGGAGGTGGCCGACGAGTTGCTGGCCGCGATCGGCGCGGAGCCCGACGAGGAGGTGGCGTCGACCAGCGGTCGGGGCTGACGAGCCGGCCTCAGGTGCGGGGCAGCTCCAGCCGCAGGCCCAGCAGGGCCACGCCCTCCACCGGCGACCAGTCCTTCTCCGGCATGCGGACGAACCCGAGGCGCTCGTAGAGCCGGTGGGCCGAAACGGCCATCCCCGCGCGGACGCAGATCACGACCGCCGTACAGCCCAGCTCGGCCGCCCGGTCGACGCACGCCTGGGCCAGCGCCGCGCCCACACCCCGACCCTGGGCGGCCGGGTCGACCGCCAGCATGCGGAACTCCGCCTCGCCCGGCCCGGACAGCTCGGCGAACGGAGTGCCCGGCAGCACGAAGGTGACCGAGCCGAGCACCGCGCCGGTCGCCTCGTCCACCGCGACCAGCACCTCGCCGCTGGCGGCCCGGGTCGAGACGTCGGCCAGCACCGCCCCGTACCCGTGCTCGCCCTTGAGCTGACCGTCCGCCTCGTACGCGGCCACTGTCAGCCGGGCGACCGCCGGGAAGTCGGCGCTGTCGGCGAGCCGGACCAGCAGCCCGCTCAACCGATCACCGCGATCAGGTCGCCGTCCTGCACGACGTCGCCCTCGTGCACGGCGAGCTGCTGGACCACGCCATCGGCCTCGGCGACGACCGGGATCTCCATCTTCATCGACTCGAGGATCACCAGAGTGTCGCCCTCGGACACGGTGTCGCCCGCCGACGCGACGACCTTCCAGACGTTCGCCACCATCTCGGCGCGGATCTCCTCGGCCATGTCCACGGCCCTCCCTTTTTCGCGATGTGCCTGCCGACGTATCCAATCACGCGAGGGTGGGACGCGGGAGCGGAGCGGTGCGGCCCGCCGGCCGGGGCGGCCCCGGGGGAAGGCACCGGGTGCCGAGCGCACTACCATCAGCGGGTCGGACCCGACGCCGGGCGGCCGGTGGGTGCACCGGCGCGAGGCCGCGCGCAGCACGGATCCGACCCATCACGAGGAGGTCAGCATGGCGAAGAAGTCCCGCAAGAAGAAGGCCCGCAAGAAGAGCGCCGCCAACCACGGCAAGCGTCCCAACTCCTGAACGCGCCGACGGGCGATGCGCCCGTCACCGGTCAGTCCGACCCGGCGCAGGCCGGGTACGCCGGTGGCCCGGGTCGAAGATCGACCCGGGCCACCGGTGTTTCGCCGTTTCGGTACGCCGACGCTCAGTCGGCCAGCTCACGGGAATCGCTGGTCTCGAAGACCACCAGCTCGGTGAGCTTGACCCGCAGCCGCTCGCGCAGCTGATCGGGTGCGGTCTCGTTGCCGCAGCAACGGGCGACCAGTGCCCGCACCTCCTGTTCGAGCCCGTACTCGCGCAGGCACGGCCCGCACTCGTCGAGGTGGTGCCGGATCAGCGAGCGCCGCTCGTCGGCGCACTCGAGATCCAGGTAGAGGTAGACCTCCGCGAGCACCTCGCGGCAGTCCGTCTCGTGCGGCTTTCCACAGCTCACGTCACACCTCCCGGCCGGCAGCGGCAGCGGCAGAGCCCTTCGCGGACCGGGCGGGGCTGAAGCCCCGCTCCGCGGCGTACTGCTCGAGCAGCTTGCGCAGATTACGACGGCCGCGGTGCAGACGCGACATCACGGTGCCGATCGGCGTGCCCATGATGTCGGCGACCTCCTTGTAGGAGAAGCCCTCCACGTCGGTCAGGTAGACGGCCAGGCGGAACTCCTCCGGCAACTGCTGGAGGGCCTCCTTCACGTCGCTGTCCGGCAGCCGGTCCAGAGCCTCGGTCTCGGCCGAGCGCAGCCCGCTGGAGGTGTGCGACTCGGCCTCGGCGAGCTGCCAGTCGGTGATCTCCTCCGTGGGCGCCTGGATCGGTTGGCGCTGCCGCTTGCGGTAGGAGTTGATGTAGGTGTTGGTCAGGATCCGGTAGAGCCAGGCCTTCAGGTTCGTGCCCTGCTCGAACTGGTGGAAGGCCGCGTACGCCTTCAGGTAGGTCTCCTGGACCAGGTCTTCGGCATCCGCCGGGTTGCGCGTCATGCGCAGCCCAGCAGCGTAGAGCTGATCGACGAATGGCATCGCGTCCCGCTCGAACCGGGCCCTGCGCTCGTCCGTCTTCTCGGTGGTCAACCGCACATCCCCTCGCGTCGGATGCTTTCCCGCCGAGGATACGCGCACGGACCTGCCCACAGATTCACTTCCGGCTGGTGTGCCCGTGCTCACCGCACCCACCCCGCCCGGTCCCGCTGTCACGGGCCAGTCCGGACCATCCAGCAGCCGCTGTAGCTGCCGGGCGTCCCGCTCGTCCCGTTCCAGGCTTCGTGTCTCGGTCGGCACCGGTCACCCCCCTCGCAGAAAAGTCGTCCGGGGTTAGTAACGCGAGATGACCGGTGGGGCATTCCGCCCGGCTCTCCCGTTCCTGGTCCCGGCCCCGGTGGCACCGGCGCTGGGACCAGGAAGGGCCTGGGAGGACTGGCGCCGTCCGTCCGAATCGGGCCGGCGGCACCAACGGATGCAACGACCCGCGCCCGGCGGCGGAAACGGTCGGGCGGTTCAGTCGGCCGTCCAGCGGTGCCGGCGCAGCCAGTCCCGCACCACGTCCGCGGTGCCGGCCGGATCCCGCCGTAGGTCGTGCGTCTCACCCGGCCGGGTCACGACCTGCACGCCCGGCCCCGACGCCGGCACCCCGAACGGGTCCCGGTCGCCGTTGACCACCAGCGTCGGCAGGCCGGTGGCCAGTTCGGCGGCCCGGGAGCGTTCCGGCCGGCCGGGCGGGTGCAGCGGGAAGGCCAGCGCGACGACGCCGGCGGCACCCACCGCGCGGGCCGTCCGGCAGGCCACCCGCGCGCCGCTGGAACGACCTCCGACCAGCAACGTGGGCACCTCGTCGTGGCGAGCGCGCAGCGCGGCGAGCACTGCCGTCCACGCCTCGTCGAGGTGCCCGGCGGGGGCCGGCGCGCGACGGCCGGCGACCCGGTAGGGCTGGGTCACCCGGATCACCGTCAGGCCGGCCGCGACCGCCGTGTCCCGTACCGCGAGCAGGTCGGGCGCGTCCACGCTGCCGCCCGCCCCGTGCCCGAGCACCAGCAGGGCGGTCGCCGACCGGGCCGGCAGGTCGGTGTCGATCCGCGCCGGACCGCGGGGCGTGTTGATCTCTTCGCTGGGCAGCACCGACCCATTCTGCGCCGCCCTCGCCGATCACCGGGATGGTTCGCCCCGGCGGTCAGCTCAGCGGCACCAGGGTGAGCAGGCGGTCGCGTACCGGAGGGCCGGCGTCGTCGGCCGCGTCCGGATCGGGCTCGACCTCGCCGCGCCAGGCGACCAGCATCGCCCGCCGTTCGCGGGGTGTGGTCGCGCCCCACACGCCGTGGCAGTCGCCGACCTCCAGCGCCCACGCCAGGCAGGAACCCTGCACGTCACAACTGCGGCACAGCGCGACGGCGGCGTCCGCCGGTTCGTTCGGCGCCGGAAAGAACGTCTCCGGATCGACGCTCTGGCACGTCCCTCTGGTGCGCCACGCGTCGTCCTGTCGGCGTTCTCGCAAGGCCCGCAGCAGCCGCGGATCTCTCCGTGCCGCAGCCACCTCGTGCGGACGGGGCATACGCGCCCGTGTCATTCCACCCACCTCCCCCGTGGGACCGGCAAGATCGGTGGATGTCGTCCGCCCCGTGCGAATCGACAGCCACTACCGGCGCTGTGTTGTATCGCACTTCCGGACACCGGGACAAGGGGCTACGGAGAACATGGCTGAACGGCCAGGCGACGAATCGAGCAGAACCCTGGCAAATCGGTGCCCGACGATGCCTGTCATCTTCAGAACAGGGTCAGCTCCGATGGGGCCGGCAGCGGCGGAACGGACACTCGGGCGGTCAACTCCGGGCCGTCGTTGCGGACGTCACCCACCGCCGGCCCGACCGGGCGGATCTCCAACCCGGCCAGCCGATTGGGCGACGCGGGCGCGAGCAGGCGTTCGGGCTCGTCGCACGGCCCCAGCCAGGACGACCACTGATCGGGCGGCAGCAGCACCGGCATCCGGTCGTGCACCTCGGCCAGCTCGCCGAGCGCCGCGGTGGTCAGCACGCTGAAGGTGAGCCGACTCTCGGCGCCGGACTCCCAGACCGACCAGATGCCGGCCAGGGCGAGCACCGAGCCGTCGGCCGGGGTCATGAAGTACGCCTGCCGGCCGCCGTCGGGCTGGCGGACCCACTCGTACCAGCCGTCGGCCGGGACCAGGCAGCGGCGGCGGGTGAACGCGCCGGCGTACGCCCGACTGGTGGCCACCGTCTCGGCCCGCGCGTTGATCATGCGGGCCGCGCCGGCGGCGGAACGGGACCAGTGCGGCAGAAACCCCCAGCGGGCGACACAGAGGCTGCGATGCCCTTCCGGGGTGAGCCGGACCAGCGGCACGCGATCGGTGGGCGCGACGTTGTGATCCGGCCGGATTGCGCCGTCGGTGTCGTCGGACGACTCGAACAGCGCGCTCAACTCGCCGGAGCCACGGGTCGTCGCGTACCTGCCGCACATGGGCTCACGCTAACCCGCCGGGGGCCCGGCCTGCTGTCCCGCCAACCGGGAGTACGACCGCCGGTCGGCGTCACTCACCGGCCGACACGGCAGAATGTAACCGTGGGGAATCTGACCGCGACCCGGCCGCCGCAGCCGTGGAGCGCACCGACCGCGTCCGACCCGGTGTCGGCGACACTGCGCCTGCCCGGCTCCAAGTCGATGACCGCCCGCGCCCTGGTGCTCAGCGCCGTGGCCGCCGGGCCGTCGACCCTGGCCGAGCCGCTGCGCGCCCGTGACACCGAGCTGATGGCCGCCGGCCTGCGCGCGATGGGCACCTACGTGTCGATCAACGACGACGAGCGTTGGCTGGTCCGGCCGCACCCGCTGGTCGGCCCCGCCCACGTGGACGTGGGGCTGGCCGGCACCGTGATGCGGTTCCTGCCGCCGGTGGCGGGGCTGACCGACGGGCAGGTCACCTTCGACGGCGACCCGCACGCCCGCACCCGCCCGCTCGGCCCGCTGGTCGACGCGCTGCGCTCGCTGGGCGTCCGGATCGACGCCACCGGGACGGGCAGCCTCCCGCTGACCGTGCTCGGCACCGGTGGGGTCACCGGCGGCGAGGTGGTGATCGACGCGTCCGCGTCCAGCCAGCTGGTCTCCGGTCTGCTGCTGGCCGCCCCGCGCTTCGACCGGGGCCTCGTGGTGCGCCACGTCGGTGCGCCGGTGCCCTCCGCGCCGCACCTGCGGATGACCGTGCAGATGTTGCGGGCCGCCGGCGCCGCCGTCGACGACACCACCCCCGACGTCTGGACCGTCGAGCCCGGCCCGCTCACCGGGCGTGGCTGGGAGATCGAGCCGGACCTCTCCGGCGCGGTGCCGTTCTTCGCCGCCGCCCTGGTCACCGGTGGTGAGGTGACCCTGCAGGGTTGGCCGCACAGCAGCGCCCAGCCGGTCGAGCAACTCCGCTCGCTGCTGCAGCGGATGGGCGGCGAGGTCACCCTCTCCACCAACGGGCTGACCGTGCGCGGCACCGGGGTGGTGCACGGCCTGACCGCCGATCTGTCCGACGTCAGCGAGCTGACCCCCGCGCTGACCGCGCTGGCCATGCTTGCCGACTCGCCGTCGGTCTTCACCGGTGTCGGGCACATCCGCGGCCACGAGACCGACCGGCTGGCCGCGCTGGCGCGGGAGTTCGCCGCCCTCGGGGCGGACATCACCGAGACACCGGACGGGCTGGAGATCCGGCCTCGCCCGCTGCGCGGCGGGATGTTCCGCACCTACCACGACCACCGGATGGCCCACGCCGCCGCGGTGGCCGGGCTCGCCGTTCCGGGCATCGAGGTGGACGACGTGGGGTGTACCTCCAAGACCATGCCCGAGTTCCCGGCACTATGGTCAGCGATGGTGACCGGCAAGAACTGACGCGAGAAGGGGACAGGTCCTGGCGACCAAACGGCGGGAGTACGACGAGGACGACGTACGCGTCCGACCCGGAAAGTCGTCGCGCCCGCGTACGCGCACCCGCCCGCAGCACGCCGACGCGGTGGACGGCTTCGTCATCGCCGTCGACCGGGGGCGCTACCAGTGCGTGCTGGCCGGGGCCGAACGCGGCGTGGTGGGGGCCGAGCTGCCCACGGTGACCGCGATGCGGGCCCGGGAGCTGGGCCGCAAGTCGGTGGTCGTGGGTGACCGCGTCAGCCTGGTCGGCGACACCTCCGGCGCGGAGGGTGCTCTCGCCCGGATCGTCCGGATCGCCGAACGCCGCTCGGTGCTGCGCCGCACCGCCGACGACGACGAGACCACCGCCGAGGGTCGGCTGGAACGGGTGGTGGTGGCGAACGCCGACCAGTTGGTGATCGTCAGCGCGTTGGCCGACCCGCCGCCGCGCACCGGGTTCATCGACCGCTGCCTGGTGGCCGCGTACGACGCGGACGTCGAGCCGCTGCTCTGCCTCACGAAGGCCGACCTGGCCGGGCCGGAGGAGGTGCTGGGCTACTACACCGAGCTGGAGCTGCCGTACGTGCTCAACCGCCCCGACTCCGACCTCGCCGCGCTCCGTGCGCTGCTGAGCGGCAAGGTGTCGGTACTGGTCGGGCACTCCGGGGTGGGCAAGTCGACGCTTGTCAACCGCCTCGTCCCGGAGGCGCTGCGCGCGGTCGGCGTGGTCAGCGCGATCGGCCGGGGGCGGCACACCTCGACCAGCGCCGTGGCGCTGCGACTGCCACCGGTGCCGGGCGTCGACACCGACCCGGGCTGGATCATCGACACCCCCGGTATCCGCAGCTTCGGGTTGGCGCACGTCTCCGCCGACAGCCTGCTGCACGGCTTCCCGGACCTGGTCGAGGGCACCGTCGACTGCCCGCCCAACTGTCAGCACACCGCCGACGAGACCGACTGCGCGCTGGACGCCTGGGTGGCCGCCGGCAAGGCCGACCCGCGCCGGCTGGCGTCGTACCGCCGGTTGCTCGCCTCGCGGGCCGGCGAGGGCGACGCGCGCGGCGACAGCGACCAGCGCGGGCCCGGCGAGGGTGACCGGCGCGGGCCCGACGAGTGACCCGCGAGGCGTCGGCTAGGTTGCCGGCATGACCGGGTACGCCGACGACCTCGCCCTCGCCCACCTGCTCGCCGACCGGGCCGACGCCATCGCCATGACCCGGTTCCGGGCGCTCGACCTGCGGGTGGAGACGAAGCCCGACCTGACCCCGGTCTCCGACGCGGACACGGCCGTGGAACGGGAGATCCGCGCGCTGCTGGCCGAGCACCGGCCCGCCGACGGGCTGCTCGGCGAGGAGTACGGCGCCGAGCCGGCCACCGATCCGAACGGCCGGCGGTGGATCGTCGACCCGATCGACGGCACCAAGAACTTCGTCCGTGGCGTGCCGATCTGGGCCAGCCTGATCGCGCTGTACGACGGCGACCGACCGGCCGTCGGCGTGGTGTCGGCCCCGGCGTTGGATCGACGCTGGTGGGCGAGCGCCGGCGCGGGCGCGTACGCCGGGCGGGGCCCGGCCGCGGGCGACCGGATCGGGGTCTCGGCGGTGCGCCGGGTCGCCGACGCGAGCGTCTGCTACTCGTCGCTGACCGGGTGGGAGGACGCCGGGCGACTCGACGCGATGCTCGACCTGCTGCGGGCCAGTTGGCGCAGCCGGGCGTACGGCGACTTCTACGGCTACATGCTGTTGGCCGAGGGCGCACTGGACGTGATGGCCGAGCCGGAGTTGTCGCTGTGGGACGTGGCGGCGCTGGTGCCGATCATCACGGAGGCGGGTGGGACGGTCACGGATCTGAGCGGTCGACCGTCCCCGACCGGCGAGCCGGGCACCGAGAGCAGCGTGGTGGCCACCAACGGTGTGCTGCACGCCGACATCCTCGCCCGGCTGGATCGACCAGCCGAGCGCTGACCCCCGGCAACCTCTATCCTCGCCAGGTGGTCTCCTCCGGCTGGTGCTTCCTCGCGGCGATGATCGTCGCGTACGGCTTCGCCAACCTGCTCCAGTCGGTGGCCGCGGCGCGCACCACCGTCCACCACACCTTCGATCCGGGTCTGCTGCTGCGACTGGCCGGGCACCGGACGTATCTGGTGGGGCTGGGCTGCCAGATCGGCGGGTTCGTGCTCGCCTTCCTGGCCCGGCGGGACCTGCCCCTGTTCCTGGTGCAGGCGAGCGTGGCGGCCGGGCTCGGGGTGACCGCCATCATCGGCGTGCTGGTGCTGAAGTGGCGGATGCCGGTGGCGGAGGTGGCCCTGCTGGCGCTGCTCTTCGCCGGGATCACCGCGCTGGTGCTGGCCGCGCGGCCGGCGCCGTCGAAGCAGCTCGGCACCGCCGGCTCGGTGGCCCTGCTGGTGGCGCTCGGGGTCATCGCGGTGCTCGGTTTCTTCGCCGTCCGACTGCACGGGGCGCCCGGGTCGGTGGCCCTGGGCTCGCTGGCCGGGCTGGCGTTCTCCTCGGCGGCCGTCGCGGCCCGGCCGCTGGCCTCCGCGCCGTCGGCCGAGGCGTTCCTCGCCAACCCGCTGTTCTACCTGCTGATCGCCCACTCGATCGTCGGCCAACTGCTGCTCGGCCTGGCCATGCAGCGCGGTTCGACGACCGCTGCGGTCGCCGCCATGGACGCCGCCGGAGCGGTGCCGGCGGCGATCGTCGGCCTGCTGCTGCTCAACGACAAGATCTGGCCGGGTCGGGAGTGGCTGGCCGCCACCGGTTTCCTGGTCACCCTGACCGCCGTGATCGGCCTGACCCGCTACGCGCAGCCGCAGCAGCACCGGTCGGTGGCGCACCGCCACGACCGGGCCATGGTCGGCGCCGGCCGGCCCGTCTGACCGAAAACCCACGCCGCACCGAAGGGAGCGGCGTGGGTTTCTCGGCTCAGGCTTCGACGGGCTTGCGGCGGCTCACCACCCGCTCGTAGAGGCGTTCCAGCGCCCCGGCGGTCCGCTCCCACGTGTAGCTGCTGCGGACCCGGTCCACGGCGGCGTGACCGTAGGCGAACCGACCGGCGTTGTCGGCGAGCAGCCGGCGCAGGGAGACCCCGAGCGTCCGCACGTCGCCGGGGGGCACCAGACGGCCGGTGACCTCGTCGACCACCGCGTCCGCCAGGCCGCCCATCGCGTAACCGACCACCGGCACCCCGCAGGCCATGGCCTCCAGGGAGACACGTCCCGCCGAGGAGTAGTGCGGCGTGCAGGCCACCACGTCGGCCGACCGGTACCAGGTGGCCATCTGGTCGTGCGGCACCGCCCCGACCAGGCGCACCTGCTCGGCCACCCCGGCCCGTTCGGCCAGCTCGCGGAGGCGACGCGCCTCCGCGTGGTTGGCCAGCTGGCCGGCCGGTGGGCCACCGGCGATCACCAGTTCGGCGTCGCCGACCAGCCGCATCGCCCGGATCAGGTCGTCCTGGCCGTGCCCCGGGGACAGTCCGCCGACGGAGAGGATCCGGGCCCGCTGTTCGCGCGGGGCCGCCTCGCCGTCGGGGTGGAACTGCGCGGTGTCCACCCCGGCCGGCACCATCGCCACGGAGGTACGTTGCAGACCCATCCGGGTCAGCTCGTCCACCTCGTCGTTGCACTGGGCGACGGCGATGTCCACCGCCCGGGTCAGCGCCCGCTCCAGCGGGATCCGCTCCCCCGGGCCGTCGTACTCGCCGCCCAGGTGGCGCAGCTGCTCCACACCGAGCGAATGAAAGGTCTGCACGACCGGGATGTCGGTCTCCCGGACGGCGTGCGCGGCGGCCAGGCCACCGATCCAGTAGTGCCCGTGCACCACCTCGGGGCGCCAGGCGCCGCCCCACTCGTCGGTCAGCCAGCGCCCGAACTCGGTGACGTGCGGGATCAGACCGGCGGTGGGCAGGGCGGTCGCCGGGCCGACAGGCACCCGGTGCACCCGGTAGCCGCCGACGTCCACAGTCGCCGGCAGGTCCGGGTCGTCCCGGCGCTCGTAGATGCGGACATCGTGGCCTCTGCCAGCCAGCTCGGCGGCGACCCGCGCGATGTGTTGTTGGGTGCCGACCGGCGGGCCGTCGGCGTGCCGGTACGAGCTGGTGTGCGCGCAGACGAGGCCGACGCGCATGGGTCACCTCCCTGCGATCTTTTCCTCGGCGGTCCCGGTCAGAGCGTCCCATTAACCTCGGAGCCCCGAGCCGAAACCTGGCAGATCGGGAACAGTCACCGCGAGTGCCGCCGACACTTGCGCCACGGCAACCACATGAGTCCCGATTCGACGGCGTATCGGACGGATCGCCGATGATCGTCGGGCGGCTGCTGGTATGACCGGGGCCGCCCGGGGGTACCGCTGGAGAATGCCGCTGACCCGCACCCTCGACGATTCGACCGTGGTGATCACCGGCGCGTCCAGCGGGATCGGCACCGCCACCGCGTACGCGCTGGCTCGCCGGGGCGCCGCCGTGGTGCTCGCCGCCCGCAGCGAGCCCGCGCTGCGACAGGTCGCGCAGCGCTGCCGGGAGCTGGGCGGCCGGGCGGTGGCCGTCCCGACCGACGTGACCGACCTGGAGTCGGTGCAGCGGCTGGCCGACCGCGCGGTGGGCGAATTCGGCCGCATCGACGCCTGGGTGAACAACGCCGCGGTGAGCGCGGTGGGCCTGTTCGACGAGATCCCCGTCGCCGAGTTCCGGCGCGTGCTGGAGGTCAACCTGCTGGGCACGGTGCACGGCATCAAGGCCGCGTTGCCGTACCTCGGCGCGGCCGGCGGCGGCGTGCTGGTCAACAACGCGTCGGTGCTGGCCGAGGTGGCGATGCCGTACCAGTCGGCGTACAACGCCGCCAAGCACGGCATCCGCGGGCTGACCGACACCGTCCGGCAGGAGCTACGGGTCACCGGTCGGGGGCAGATCTCCGTCTGCACCGTGCTGCCGGCCACCATCGACACCCCCTTCTTCCGGCACGCGGCCAACCACAGCGGTCGCGAGCTGGTGCCACCCCCGCCGATCTACCCGCCGGAGGTGGTCGCCGAGACGATCGTGCGGTTGCTGCGCCGGCCGCGTCGCGAGGCGTACGCCGGTGGCGCCGCGCGGCTGCTCGGCCTGCAGTGGCGGTTGGCGCCGGCGCTGGTCGAGCGCACTCTCGGCTGGTACGTCCACCGCACCCAGTTCGGTCCGGGTGCGCGGCTGGACAGCACCGGAAACGTGTTCCACGCCGACGGGCAGGCCAGCCGCGGTGGTGGCTGGCACGGTCGGCGGCGTCAGCTGGTGCGGATGACCGCCGCGTTCGGTCTCGCCGCGGCCGGCACCGCCGTCGGCACGATGGCCATCAACCGCCGCTCCCGGTCGGATCACTGATGGCTGGGGTCGATCGACCGGACGCGCCGTTCGTCCGCGGGCCACGCCCCGAGGCGACCATCCCGGTGGAGGAGCGCTGTCGGGTGGAGGTCGACGAGTCGTCCCCGGTCATCCGGTTGAGCGGGGTGCTCGACACCGCCGAGGCCGGCCGGGTCCACGACGCGTTGCTCGCACGGCTCAGCGACCGGCCCGGCCCGGTGGTCGCCGACGTGACCGGGCTGCGGGTCACCGACCCGGCCGGACGGAGCGTCTTCGCCGAGGTCCTCCGGGAGGTCGCCGACTGGCCGGCCGCGGACCTGCTGCTGTGCGACCCGGCGGTCTCCGGACCTGGTCGCCCCGACGCCGTCCTGGCGGGTGTGCCGGCCTGGCCCACCCTCGACGCCGCGCTGGCCGCGGTCGCCGCGGCGCCGCTGGCGGCGGTGCTGACCGCCGATCTGCCGCCGACCGCGGAGTCCGCCCGGCAGGCCCGCGAGCTGGTCGCCACCGGTTGTGCGCGCTGGGGCATGCCGGCCCTGACCGAGCCGGCGCAGATCGCGGTCACCGAGATGGTCAACAACGTGGTCACGCACGCCCGAACCCCGATGAACGTCCGGTTGGCGCCGCAGGACCACACCCTGCGCCTGGCGGTTCGGGACCACTCGTCGCGCCGGCCCACGTTCGCCGGTCTGTCCCCGCCGAACCGGGTGGGTGGCCGGGGTCTGCTGCTGATCGACACCGTGGCCCGCCGGTGGGGCACCAGCATGGTGCCGGACGGCAAGGTCGTCTGGTGCGTGCTGCACCCGGACGACGAGGCGGCGCACGGCTGACGGGCTTCCCGCACCCGGTGTCCGGTTCGCCGCCGCATGACCGACGGTGCTCCGGTTACGGCGGGAGGGCAGCGGGTAGTGATCAGACATGCGCGACAACGAGTACCCGACCCCCGTGTCCGACACCGAGGCGGAGGGGCTGCCCGACACCGCCGATGACGACTCGAGCGCCAACGACGACGTGCTCACCGGGCGCGAGGCGGACGGCCCGGAGCCGGCCCAGCTGCCCGGCGACCGGACGCCGGTGGCGGTGGACCGCTTCGGGACGACCGCCGAGGAGCAACTGGACGGGGAGTCGTTGGACTACAAGCTCGACCGAGAGGTCTACGAGCGCCCGGTGGACGACCCCCTGGCCGGCCCGGTCGACCCGAAGATCGCCTTCGAGGCGGAGAACGAGGCCGCCGCGGCGGAGGCCCAGCTGGACGCCGACGTGATGGACCCGGGGCCCACCTCGGATCCCAACTCGCCGGTCTCCCTCTACGACCACGGCCAGCTCGGCACGGTCGCCGACGCCACCGTGGGCCGGCTCGTGGAACCGGACGAGGGGGCGCACACCGACCAGGAGACCGACTCCGTGGCGTACGACGCCGGTTCGGCGGGTGGCGGGGCGACCGCGGAGGAGCTGGCCATCCACGAGACCGAGCCGCCGCGCTCGGTCTGAGCGATCAGTCGTCCAGGCCACGCTCGATCGCGTAACGGGTCAACTCGACCCGGTTGTGCAGCTGCAGCTTGCCCAGCGTGTTCTGCACGTGGTTCTGCACGGTGCGGTGGGACAGGCCGAGCCGCTGCGCGATCTGCTTGTACGACATTCCCTTGGCCACCAGGCGCAGCACCTCCGTCTCCCGGTCGGTGAGGCGGGGCATTCCCGGCTCCGCGTCCCCGCTCGTGCCCTGTCCCGGCCCGGCGGCCATCCGCCGGTACTCCCCCAGCACCAACCCCGCCAGGCCGGGCGTGAAGACCGGGTCACCGGCGGCGGTGCGGCGGACCGCGTCGAGGAACGCGGCGGGCGCCGTCGACTTCACCAGGTAGCCGGTGGCGCCCGCCTTGACCGCGTCGAGCACGCTCTGCTCCTCGCCGCTGGCGCTGAGCATCAGCACCCGGACCTCGGGCAGCGCGGCGCGCAGCCCGACGACCACCTCGACCCCGGAGATGTCCGGTAGTTGCAGGTCGAGGACCACCACGTCGGGTCGCGCGGCAGCGGCGACCCGGATCGCCTGCCGCCCCTCGCCGCTGGTCGCCACCACCAGGAAGCCAGCCTCGGCCAGATCGCGGGCCACGCCCTCACGCCACATCGGATGGTCGTCGACCACCATCACCCGCACCGCCGTCACCGCTGCACCCTCGGCACGATCAGCTCGATCTCGGTGCCCGCCTCGGGGGTCGACATGATCCGGACCGTACCCCCGAGGTCGGTCACCCGACCGCGGATCGACTGGGCCACGCCGAGCCGCCCCTGCGCGGCGGCCTCGACCAGTCTGCCGTCCGGGATGCCCGGCCCCTCGTCGCGGATCGACACGGTCACGGTCTCCCCCTCATCCTCGATCAACACCCAGGCCCGCCCGCCGGCGTGGCGGCCCACGTTGTCCAGGGCCGCGCCGGCCGCCGCCGCCAACTCGCCGGCCACCTGCCGGGGCAGGGTCACCGGCGTGGCGGGGGCCGAGAGCGACACCGCCGCCGAGGCGTACCGGCCGAGCAGGCTCCGCAGGTCCACGGCTTCCGCCCCGGCGGCGGCTGGTGTGGTGCCCGCGATCAGTGCCCGCAGGGCGGCCTCCTGCTCGCCGGCGAGCCGGGCCAGTTCGCCGGCCTCGCCGGGCAGGTGCGCGCCGCGCCGCTGCACCAGCGCCAGCACCTGGAGCACCGAGTCGTGGATGTCGCGTGCCAGTCGTTCCCGCTCCCGGGTGGCCGCCTCCAGCTCCACCGCGTGTTGCAGGCGTTCCTCGGCGGCCGCGGCGAGCCGGGCGACATGGCCGACCACCACCCCGGCGAGCAGCAGCAGGATCACCCCGGTGAAGGAGGACTGGCTGATCCGTTCCTGCGTTGCCACGTCCGCGCCGGCGACCAGCAGCGCGGCCACCGTGCCCCGCCGCCGGCCGCCGGAGACGGCCCAGGCCAGCACCGGGCCGGCCATCCAGGCAACCCCCAGGGTGGGTACGCCGTGGGCAAGCGCCTCCCGTCCGATCACCCAGGGGGTGGACAGCACGATCGCGACCACCACCCCGAGGTCGGCCAGCAGCAGCGGCCAACGGCGCCAGGCGGACCGGGCGTACCCGACGGCGGTCGCCCCGGTCCAGAGGATCATCGCCAGGATCAGGGCGCCGACGGCGAACGGGTGGTCGTACCGGTCGGCGTCGCGCACGGCGAGCGCGCAGACATACCCGAGGGAGGCCACCCGGAACACCGTGAGCGCCCGCCAGAGCGGCACCTCGAAACCACCCGGCGGCGACGGCATGGCGGTCAGGATGCCACAGCCGGGCCGACGGCGCGGGGTCACGGAGTGCGCCTCACGTAACCCTGACGTACGGTTGAAAAGCCGCGAAATACTCCGAGATCCGCTGTCGGGACGGGCCATGACGAATGCAGATCCGCACGCACCGCGTACGGTTGTGCCCATCGAACCCTCCCTCCTGATCGCCGAGGCCTTCGAGCAGGCCCAGGTGACCGAGATTCGACACTCGGTCACCTCTTGCGCGCACGCCTCCGGCCTCGACGGCCAACGGCTGGACGACTTCGTGCTGGCGGTCAACGAGTTGATCACCAACGCGGTGCGGCACGGCGGTGGGCGCGGGTGGCTGCGGCTCTGGCGGGAGCCCGGCGCGCTGTTCTGCGAGGTGGCGGACCACGGGCAGGGGATCACCCCGCAGTGGCTGGGCGACCGGAGCCGTCCCGCCCCGGACACCGCCGGCGGGTGGGGTCTCTGGCTGGCCCGGGAGCTGACCGACGCCATGGAGATCGCCACCAGCGCCGCCGGGACCACCGTCCGCATCACCGCCACCCTCGCCGCCACCGACCGCACCCAGCGCTGAGACCGGGCCGGGGCGCGGGCGGGCTCAGCCGAAGAGGGCCGAGACCGATTCCCCGTTGTGGATCCGGCGCATGGCCTCGGCCAGGGCGGGAGCCACCGAGAGGACCTGGAGTTTCCCGACCCGCTTCTCGGCCGGGATGGGGACCGTGTTGGTGCAGACGATCTCCAACACGCCGTCCTGCTCGCTGAGCCGCCGCAGCGCGTCGCCGGAGAACAGGCCGTGCGTGCAGGCCAGCCGGATCGAGCGCACCTTCAGGCCGCGCAGGTGCTCCATCAGCTCGACCACCGTGCTGCCCTTGGCGATCTCGTCGTCCAGCACGATGACGTCCCGATCGGCGACCTCGCCGATCACCGCGCTGATCTTGACCAGGTCGTCGCTGAACCGCTGCTTCGCACCGGCCGCCACCGGCGTGCCGAGCTGCCGGGCGAAGGCGGCGGCCTCCTTGGCGTTGCCCAGGTCGGGCGAGACCACCACGGTGTTGCTGAGGTCGTAGCGCCGGAAGTGGGTGGCCAACTCGCGCAGCGCGTGCAGATGATCCACCGGGACGCTGAAGAAGCCGTGCACCTGAGGCGAGTGCAGGGTCATCGCGAGCACCCGGTCCGCCCCCGCCGAGGTGAGCAGGTCGGCGACGAGCCGGGCGCCGATCGAGATCCGCGGCGCGTCCTTCTTGTCCGAGCGGGCGTACGCGTAGTGCGGCAGCACCACAGTGATCCGGCCGGCGGACGCGCCCCGCGCCGCGTCGATCATCAGCAACAGCTCGACGAGGTTCTCCTGCACCGGGGGCACCAGCGGCTGGATCAGGAAGACGTCCCGCTCCCGGCAGTTGGCCTGCAACTGCACTTCCAGGCAGTCGTTGGCGAACCGGGAGACGCGCACCGGATGCAGCGGCACCCCCAGGTGGGCGCAGATCTCGGCAGCCAGGTCGGGATGGGCGGTTCCACTGAAAACGGCGATGTCGCGCACGTTCGCACATCGTAGGCGAAGCGGAGGCCAACGTGACGGCGGTCGCTCCGCGCCGCCGGTTTGGGTACGGTGCTGCCGTGACCCCCGAGTACGTCGCCGCCATCGACCAGGGCACCACCTCCTCGCGGTGCATCGTCTTCGACTCCACCGACGCGGCCGGGCTCGCTGCGCGATCCGAGAGGATGACGAGATGCCGTACCTGGTCCTGACGATCATGGCGAGCCTCGGTCTGGCCGGCATGGCGTACGCGGTCGTCCGTTTCTGGCGGGACCTCGGCCTGCTGCGGCGGGGCGTCCGGGTGCCGGGCGAGGTGGTGGAGCTCCGTCCGGTCACCTTCGGCCACGGCCCGCGCACCTACTACCCCGTCGTTCGGTACCAGACCGTCGACCGTTCCGTGGTCACCGCGACGCCGGGGCGTTGGCGGCAGACCCCGCTGTCGACGGCGCCCGGGCCGGTCACCGTGGTGCACGAGCCCTCCCGTCCGACCCGGATCCTGGTCGAGTCGCCGGCTCTGGGGGGAACGTCTTCAGTGGTCGTGCCGTTCGTCTCGCTGTTCGGCGTGAGCGCGACCGTGCTGGCCGTCGGCATCGTGGTCTTCTCGGTCCTGAGCTGATCCGCCCTCCACAGTGGTTGGCTGCGGTGGGTACCGTCGGCCGCGCAGGCAGACGACAGCGGGAGGGGCACGATGACCGGGCCGATCGGCACCACACCAACTCCGGACGTGATGGCGCAGCTGGCGGCGCGGATGCGGGAGCAGTTGGGCCGCGGCGAGGAGCTGCGCGGCCGGTTGACCGGCCTGACCGGTCACGCGGAGAGCGAGAACGGGTTGGTGCGGGTCACCTGCACCGCCGAGGATCCCGCCCAGGAGCTGCACATCGATCCGCGGGCGCTGCGGATGCCCGCAGCCGAGCTGGCGGAGCTGATCTCCGGCCTCCTTCGGGCGGCACGGGCCGACCTCCAGCGGGCCACCGCCGAGGTGATGCGCGAGTTCGGTGGTCCGGCCGGGCCCGCGGCGGTCCTGCACGACCCGGCGGCGGCGCAGGCCAAGCTGGCGCAGCTCAACGACATGGTCAGCGGGCCGATCCGGGAGAGCACGGAGATGTTGGAACGCCTGCGGCGTCAACTGGGGGTCTGACCCGAGCCGGCCCGGAGCGGGTCAGCGGCCCTGCCGCGCCCGCTTCGCGGCCGCCCGCACGAACACGACGGCGAGCGCCACCATCACCGCCAACAGGACCGAGCCCACCATCAGCGGGGCGATGAGCCAACTCATCAGGTTGACGGTGGCCCGCTCGCCGTTGGCCCAGCCGTCGACCTGCTCCCCCGCGCGCGGGGAGCCGCCGCCCACCGGGCCGGTGACCACCCGGCCGTCGGACATGCTCCAGGTGCCGCGGCACCGCTCGGTCGCCTTCGGACCGCCGAGGTCGCACGACTCGACCTGGATGCTCACCCGCTCGGCGCCGATCAGATTGCGGCCGAGGCCGACGGGCAACACCAGGAGGACCAGGACCATGAGGATCGGCACCAGGACCCGCTGCCAGCGCGGCCGGCGGGCCATCCGGGTCACGTAGTCATCGGGGGGCGTCGACGCGGACCGTCCGGATGCCATGGGTCGCAGGCTACCAGCGACGGGCATCCCCGCCCATCCATGATCCTGTTAGGCTGTCCGCGCTCCGGCACCATGAACATCGATCACGTACACGGGGAGAGTCGATGATCGAGGTTGATCCGCCGGCGATCCGTGCGCTCGGCGACACGATCGAACGTCAGGTCGGGCCGCCCCTGGACGCCTGCGCCGAGCTGCTGACGTCCGCCCGCGCCATCGAACACAGCAACTTCACCTCGGTGGTGCCGCAACTCGCGGTCGCCTACGTCGGCGCCGTCGAGTTCGTCGAGGAGCAACTGCGCACCAAGCGCGAGCACCTCACCGAGGTCCGGTCCCGGTTGGTCCGCACCGCGGACAACTGGGAGGCCGCGGAGACCGCCAGCACCATCGTCCCCCGCTGAAGACGCCGGAGACCGACATGGCAGACCCGACCTACCCCGCGGCAGCCGCGAAGATCGCGCTGGTGGAGATCAGCCTGGCCGCCGCGGTCATCCCCGCCGCCTGGCCCATCGCCCAGATCGTCTACTTCAACCAGTGCGACCCAGAGACGATCATGCGCAAGGGCGGCGACTGGCTCGCCATGTACGACCAACTCGGCACCGCCCACGACAACCTCGACGACGCCGTCGCGACCCTGACGTCGGCCCAGTGGAGCGGTCAGGACCGCGACGCGTTCGGGGTGCACATCAACGCCTACGGCGCGCAGGTCGTCGGCACCCAGGTGCTGGCGATCACCGTGGGCGTCACCATGCTCTGCGTCGGCGCCGCCCTGCTCTGCCTCGTCGTGGCGTACGCGGTGGTGTCCACCATCCTGGCGGTCTTCGCCACCTTCATCGCGGCGGCCTCGGCGACCGTCGTCGGAGCGCCCGCCGCGGCGTCCGCCGAGGCGACGGCGACCTCGTTCGCCGCCTCGGCGCTCAGCTTCCTGAAGGGGATCGAGGCGATGGCCGAGGCGATCGCCACCGGCGGAGCGGCGGCCATCGCGGGCGCCGCCTCGTTCGACGTCGGCACCCAGCTCGGCACCGGCGACACCGAGGTGCTCAAGGATCTGGTCCAGGCCACCGTCGACGGGCTCGACAACGTGGCCGCCGGGTTCCTGTCGAAGTGGGAGCGCGACTTCGTCGGCTACGGCATCCACAGCGGCGCCCGGCACGCCGTGGGTTCCCCGACCGGGCCGGGCTACCTCATCTACGGCGGTGGGACCCAGGTCGCGCCGGCCGGTTCGGACGGCGACGGGGACACCGTCTGGGGCACCTCGGGCGTCGTGGACAACCTGTGGGCGCGGCTGTTCGGGGGCGACGCCTGGAACCACTGAGCGAGCCGGGACGACACCCGTCCCCCGACGCCGCGTTCACTCCCAGCGGTTGCCGGTGAGCTTCTCGTAGACCTCGACGTAGCGGGCGCGGGTCGCCTCGACGACCTCGGCGGGCACGTCCGGCGCCGGAGGCAGCTTGTTCCAACCACTGCCCGTGGCCCAGTCCCGCACGTACTGCTTGTCGTAGGAGAACTGCACCCGGCCCGGCTGGTACGACTCGGCCGGCCAGAACCGCGACGAGTCGGAGGTGAGCAGCTCGTCGGCGAGCACCAGGGTGCCGTCCGGCGCCCAGCCCAGCTCGATCTTGGTGTCGGCGACCAGGATGCCCCGGTCGGCGGCCAGCTCGGCGCCACGCCGGTAGACGTCGATGGTGATCTGTCGCAGCCGCTCGGCGGTCGCCTCGCCCACCTTGTCCACCACGTCGGTGTACGTGATCGGCTCGTCGTGCTCGCCGGCCGGCGCCTTGCTCGACGGCGTGAAGATCGGCTCGGGCAGGATCGACGCCTCGCCGAGCCCGCGCGGCAGCGGTACGCCGGAGACCGCGCCGGTGCCCTCGTACTCCCGCAGGCCGCCGCCGGTGAGGTAACCCCGGGCGACGCACTCGACCGGGACCATGTCCAGCCGCTGGCAGCGGATGGCCCGCCCGGCGAACTCGGCGGGCACGTCGGTGGCCGAGATGACGTGGTTCGGCACCAGGTCGGCGAGCTGCTCGAACCACCACAGCGAGAGGGCGGTGAGCAGTCGACCCTTGTCCGGGATCGGTGTCGGGAGGGCCACGTCGTAGATCGAGATGCGGTCCGAGGCGACCAGGATCAGGTCGTCGCCGTCGGCGTACACGTCCCGGACCTTGCCCGAGTGCAGAAGTTCCACGCGCCCTAGTACACCACGCGGCGACGCCGGGCCCGTTCCGGCACCCACACCGCCCTCGGGCTGCCGGGTGACCGGACGGACGTTGACACCCTCCTGCGCCGCCTGCGTGAATGGTCCGACCCGTCCGTACGTGCCAGGAGACCCCGTGCCCGTTGTCCGTCCCCCGATCGCCCGTTTCGGCGCCGACCCGGGCCGACGTCGAGTGCTCGCCGCGCTGCTCGGCGCTCCCCTACTGACCACCGGTGGGCTGGCCGGATGCAGCGATGGCGCCGACACCTCGACCCAGGACGGGCCGATCGAGCTGTCGGTCTTCTGGTGGGGCGGGACGAAGCGGGCCGAGTTGACGGAAAAGGTCCTTCGGCTGTATTCGCAGCGCAACCCGCGGGTCAGCTTCCGGATCACCTGGCAGGGCGCCGACGGTTACTACGAGCGGCTGGCCACCCAGGCGGCCGGCGGCAACGTCCCGGACCTGATCCAGCTCGACGACGCCATGCTGACCGAGTACACCGAACGCCAGATCGCCCTCGACCTCACCGAAGCGACCGCCGATCACCGGTTGGACCTGCGTGGCCTGCCGGAGGGTCTGATCCGCTACGGCACCGTGGACGGGCGGACGATGGCGGTGGCCGCCGGGCAGACTCTCGCGGCCGTGGTCTTCAACCGTGACCTGCTGCGCGAGCTGCGGGTGCCCGAGCCGCGCGGCGGGATGTCCTGGGTGGACTACCTCGCCTGGGCGCAGCAGGTCACCGAGGCGAGCGACGGCCAGGTGGCCGGCACGATGGACGCGTCCGGCGACTACCGCGCCCTCTGGCTCTGGCTACGGTCCCAGGGCGGCGAGTTCTACCGCGGGCGGCAGCTCGGCTTTGGCGCCGAGGAGCTGATCGCCTGGTTCGAGCTGTGGCAGCGCGCCCGCACCGGGCGGGCCACGCCGGGCGCGGCCCTCGTCGACCAGGCCGACAGCGGGGAGCCGGCCCGGCAGTTGGTGGTCACCGGGTTGACCGCCGCGTCCTTCGCCTGGTCCCACCAGCTGCCGGAGCTGCAACGACTCACCGATTCCGAGCTGGGTGTGGTGGGCTTCCCCGGCCCCCCGGGCGCCCAGTGGGCGCGGGCGTCGATGTACTGGGCGGGGTTCCGGGGCACCCGCCACGCGGACACGGTGGCTGACGTGATCAACTTCCTGACCACGAACGGGGAGGCGGGCACCGTCCTCGGCCACGAGCGGGGCCTCAACGCCAGCCTCGCCGTCCGCCGCTACACCGAGGGCAGCATCACCGACCCGGCTCAGCAGCGCGCCGCCGCGTTCGGTGCCAGCATCGCCGACCAGCTGGGGCCGGCCCCCGCGCCACCGCCGAAGGGCCATCCCAAGGTGCGTTCCCTGCTGGTCACCGCAGCGGAGAGCCTCCGCGCCCGGCGTGCCGGCACGCGGGCGGCGACCTCACGTTTCCTCGCCCAGGCCAACGCCGCCCTGGCGGCCTGACCCACCGGCGGCCCACCGCCGCCAGCCACGCCCGCCGTCCGCCCCGGCCGGCCGCCGTCGACCGGTGGTCGTCGGCGGCCGGCCGGATGGGCCACGGTCAGCGCGGGGGGCCACCGCGTCGGCTGCGCGTCAGACGCAGCACCAGGAACACGATGATCGCCACCACCACGAGGCAGCAGAGCAGACCGAGGAAACCGAAGCCGCCGCCACGGGAGCGCCGCCGGGCGGCCTCCACCACCAACTCGCCGGTCCCCGTGGACGCCCAGGCCGCGACCGGCACGAAGACCGCCAGGACGACCGCACCGAGGACCGCGCTGAGCCGGCCCCACCACTTCCCGAATGAAGACATGCGCCCATCCTCGCCGAAGGACGCAACCTCAGCACGTCGGTCCACGCCGAATTCAAGCCGTTCGGGCGGCCGGAGCAGACCCGCCGCCCTTCTGCACCCTGCCCCTTGTCGGCAGCGCCCACAGGCCGACCCCCACGCGCACCGCACCCGGCCGGGAAACAGAAACCCGGCCCCATCATCTGGGGCCGGGTTCCGTGTGCACTTTCCGTGGTAGCGGGGACAGGATTTGAACCTGCGACCTCTGGGTTATGAGCCCAGCGAGCTACCGAGCTGCTCCACCCCGCGTCGACTGGTTAACCCTAACCCATCCGCCCCGACGATGATCAGCGGGGGCCTCGGCGGCTCGGGACACGGGTCCCGGAGATGGCGAAAGCCCGTCCCCGGAGATCCGGAGACGGGCTTTCAGTCGTAGCGGGGACAGGATTTGAACCTGCGACCTCTGGGTTATGAGCCCAGCGAGCTACCGAGCTGCTCCACCCCGCGTCGGCTCGTTAACCGTAGCGCACCGACCCCGGGCACCGCAAAACGACTCCGATACCGCCGTCAGCCGAGCCATTTCTCGATCGCCGCCACCGCCCGCCGGCTGTCGGCGTCGACCTGCGCGCGCTCGGCGGCGGTGTACTCCCAACCCTGCTCCCAGAGCACCGTCACCACGTCGTCGACCCGGACCGCCCGGACCAGTCGCACCTCGTACGCGCCCGGATCGCCCATGCCCTGCGGGTACGGGGCCCGCAGCTCGAACAGCACCGACTCGTCGCCGTACACCCCCGGGTCCAGCAGTCGCTGCCGCCAGGTCCTGGTGTCGTCGGGCATCCGCTGCTCCGGGCAGGCGCGGACGGCCTGACGCAGCTCCCGCAGCGCGTCGTCGGCGCGGCCGGAACGGTAGATCGCGATGCTGTGCCGGTAACTGCCGTCCGGCAGTTCCCCTGCGGGGTCTCCGGTCGCTTGTAGGCCATCGACCGGGCGCGGCGCTGCACCACGGCCGACTCGCTGGGATACCGGGTCCCGCACAGCGCCGGCAGGACCGGGCCCGGCGCGGTCGATTCCAGGCCCGTCCGGTTGGCGGCCGCCAGGACGAAGAAGGCGCGGTCCGGGATCGAGGTCGGTGGGTGGGCGGTCGCCGCGCCGGTGGGCTCGGCCGAGGGCGTACCGCTCGGCGTGGCGCGCGACGGCGTCGGGGACGAGGGCGCCGGGGATGCCGACGGCGGCGCGGACGGCGACGGGGAGGGTGGAAGAGCCGACCCGGTCGGCAGCGGGGAGGCCGGCGTGCCGGCCGGTGGTGGCAGCGGCGCGGACCCGTCGGCGGAGAACGCCAGCCGCCCCCCGACGGCCACCCCGCCGAGCAGCACCGCCACCGCCAGCGCACTGCCGGCCACCCGGACCCGGGCCCGCCGGTCGGCGTGCCGACGGACCAGCTCGGGGTGGGCCACCTCGACACCGTCGGCCACGACGGTGAGCGACCGGTACAGGTCGGAGAGTTCAGCTGACATCGTTCGCCTCCAGCTCCTCGATGTGGACGTCGGGCAGCAGTACGGCCAGCCGGGACCGACCGCGGGACAACCAGGACTTGACGGTGCCGAGCGGCACGTCGGCCTCCCGGGCGATCTCCTCGACCGGCATGTCGAAGAGGTAGTGCAGCGCCAGCGCCTGTCGCTGCGTCGCCGGCAGTTGGCGAAGCGCGTGAACGAGCAGCACCCCGTTCTCGCTCGGTGGGGGCGCGGTCGGTGGCGGCCCGCTGCGGCTCACCATCGCCCGCGAGCGGTGCAGGCGCCGCCAGCGGTCGTTCGCCAGCCGGGACACCACCAACCGCAGCCACGCCTCGGGCGCCGGATGCTCGGACAGTCGCCCCCACTGCCGCCAGGCCCGCGCGAACGCCTCCTGGACAAGGTCCTGCGCCTCGGTGTGGTCACCGGTCACCGCGTAGCCGTACCGCATCATCCGCCGGGCGGTGCTGCGGTAGAACTCGTCGAAGCTCTGTGCGTCCCTCACGCCTGCCCCCTTGTCCGCGCCCCGTTGCATCAAGGACGGCGGGAGGCGGTCGTGGTTGCGGTTCAGCGGGACAAAGCGTGTCGGAGAGGCGACAGGCCGGCATAACGTACGGACGCGACGGAGCCCCCGCCGCCAGGACCGGACAGGTCCGACGACGAGGGCTCCGTGGTGCTCCTCGGGCGGCCGGTCAGCCGCCCGTGCCGGCGCTCGGGGTGGCGGTCGGCGCCGGCGGCGCACCGCCGCTCGGCGCGCCGGTCGGGTTGGCGCCCTGCTGCGCCTGCTGGAACGCGGTGAGCGCCTCGTCCAACGCCTTGAGCGCGCGACCGTACCGCTCGAAGTCGCCGGAGGTCTGCGCGGCGCGGACCTCGGTGATGGCGGCCTGCACCCGGTCCGCGGCGGTGGCCAGCTCGCCGGCCGCCGGCGGAGTCGTGCTGCCCGGCGTCGGCGTCGCGCTCGGCGACGGGTTGGTCGGGTTACCACCCGTGGTCGGCGGCGGCGAGATGCCCTGCCCGGCCTTCTTACCCTGCTCGACCAACTGTTTGATGCCGTCGTTGATGTTGTCGGCGAGCGCCACGAACGAGCCGCCGTCCCCGTAGGAGAGCAGCACCTTCTGCAGCAGCGGGTACGCGTCCTGCTGGTTGCTCTTCACGTAGACCGGCTCGACGTAGAGCATGCCGTCGGCGAAGGGCAGCGAGAGCAGGTTGCCGTACTGCACCTGCGCCTGGTTGCTGGAGAGCAGGTTGAGCTGCTGGCGGATGTTCGCGTTGTTGGTCATCTGCTGGTGCACCTGCACCGGCCCGGAGATCCGGGTCTGGTCCGGCAGCTCCAGCACCTCCAGCCGGGGCTTCCCGTCGACGTACGACCCGGAGATCAGCGCGGCCAGGTTCTGCCGGCCGTTCGGGGTGACCGCCGAGGTGAGCTGGAACCGCGGACCCTCCTGGCCCGGGAACTGGGTGAACAGGTAGTACGGCGGCTGCTTCTGGCCGCTGTCCGGCGCGTCCGGCACGTTCGGCACCTGCCAGAAGTCCTGCGCGGAGTAGAAGTCACCCGGGTTGGTCACGTGGAACTTGGTGAGCAGGTTGCGCTGCACCTTGAACATGTCGGCCGGGTAGCGCAGGTGCTCCGTCAGCTCGACCGGGATGTCCGCCTTCGGCTTGATCAGGTCCCCGCCGAACGCCTTGTTCCACGCCTTGAGCACCGGGTCGGTGTCGTCGTACTCGTAGAGGGTCACGGTGCCGTCGTACGCGTCGACGGTGGCCTTCACCGAGTTGCGCATGTAGTTGACGTTCTCCCGGGCCAGCTGGAAGGTGCCCCGGTTGGTCAGCTCGTCGGTCGTCTCGACCTGGAGGTTGACCCGCTCGGCGTACGGGTAGGTCGCCGCCGTCGTGTAGCCGTCGACGATCCACTGCACCCGGCCGTCGACCACCGCCGGGTACGGGTCGCCGTCCAGGGTGAGGAACGGCGCGACCTTCTCCACCCGGTCCCGCGGGTTGCGCACGTACAGCAGCTTGGAGTCCTTGTTGACCGCCTCGGAGAGCAGGAAGTTCGACTCCTGCTCCTTGATGGCGTACAGCAGCCGCCGGGTGAACGAGCCGATCTTGACGCCGCCCTCGCCGGTGTAGGTGTAGGACTCGCCGCCACCCTCGCCGACGGGCCTGTCGAACTCGGCCTTCTTGTTCGGGTCGGACTGGCCGACGATCGCGTAGTCATCGGGCGCCATCCGCTCGCCGTAGTAGATACGGGGCTGCTTGGCCGGGATCTGCTCGGTCTGCGAGGAGCACGCCTCCTGGGTCCGCTCGCCGAGGAAGCCCGAGACGAAGAACGGCTGTCCGCCGCACACCACCTGGTTCGCCGGGGCGGCCACCAGGCCGTACCCGTGGGTGTAGACGGTGTGCCGGTTGATCCAGGTGTTCTGCTGGTCGGTCAGCTCGCCGTAGTTGATCTCCCGGACGCCGACGACGTAGTCGGAGGTCTTGCCGTTCACCCCGTACCGGTCGATGTCCAGCTTGGGGCCGAAGTCGTAGAAGCCCCGCACCTGCTGGAGCTGGGTGTACGTCTCGCTGACCAGCTGCGGGTCGAGCAGGCGCACGTTCGACACGACGGACGTGTCGGTGGCCAGGTTCGCCGGTGGGGTGAGGTTGCTCGCCGCGTACGGGGTGGTGTCGGTGGCGCCCAGCCCGAACGCCGCCCGCGTCGCGTCGATGCTGCGCTGGATGTACGGCGCTTCCTTGTCCTTGGCGCTCGGCTTCACCTCGAAGGTCTGCACCGCCCAGGGGTAGATGCCACCGATCGCCACAGCGGAGACGCCGAGCAGAGCGAGCGAGATGCCTGGCCACACCAGGTTCCGCATCCAGGCGTTGGAGAACACGATGATCGCGATCGCCACGACGATCGAGATGTACGCCAGGATCTCCTTCGCCGGCAGCAACGCGTTGACGTCGGCGTAGCCGGCGCCGTACAACTTGGCGCCCTCGTTGTACTCCAGCAGCATCGCCCGGCGGTCCAGCACGTACGCCAGGGCCTTGAGCAGCACGAACACCGCGACCAGGGTGCTCAGGTGAGCGCGGGCCGCGTTGCTCATCCGGTCGCCGATGCCCTGCAGGCGGACCCCGCCGAAGAGGTAGTGCACCGCCAGCGCGCCGATCAGGGCCAGCACCACGGCGGTGAAGCCGACACCGAGCAGGTAGCGCCAGAACGGCAGCTGGAAGACGTAGAAGCCGATGTCCACCCCGAACTCCGGGTCCTTGACCCCGAAGTCACCACCGTTGCGAAAGAGCAGCCACTGGTTCCACCGGCTCTGCGCGGACAGGCCGGCGAAGAGCCCGACCACGGCGGCGGTCAGCGCGATCCAGGTGCCGAGGCGCGGGCTGAGCACCATCCGGTAACGCTCCAGGGTGGCCTGCTCCACCGAGTGCGGCCGCAGCCGCGGACGCAGCCGGTGGGCCAGCCACAGGTTGCCGCCGACGACCAGCGCCATGCCGAGCCCGATGACGAGGAACAGCATCAGCCGGGTGACCAGCACACCGGTGAAGACCTCGGTGTAGCGGACCTCGTCGAACCAGAGCCAGTCCGTCCAGGCCTGGACACCCCAGCCGAGCAGGGTGAAGAGCACGAACACCCCGACCAGGACAGCGATGGTGACGCGGCCGCGCCGGCTCATCCTCGGCAGGGGGCTGCTGCTACGCATTACCACGGTTGGCTCCGCACGCTCGATGTGATCGGCTCCGATCAGGCACCCAGAGTACGGGGTGTTTCTGAACGTGTCGGGGCACGGTCACACCGGTCAGCAGCGGGTCGGCTGACCACCCGCGCGCAACGTCTCCAGAGCGGTAAGCGCCTCGTCCAGCGAGCCCACCTTCAGCAACGGCAGGTCGGGCTGCGGATTGCGGACCGCCTCGGCGCAGTTGTCCGCCGGCACCAGGAAGACCTTGGCCCCCGCACGCTTCGCGCCCACCAGCTTCTGGGCGATCCCGCCGATCGGGCCGACCGTGCCCTCGTCGTCGATGGTGCCGGTGCCCGCGATGACCTTTCCGCCGGTGAGGTCGGCCGGCGTCAGCTTGTCCACGATGCCCAGCGCGAACATCAGGCCGGCGCTCGGGCCACCGATGTCCCCCAGGTCGATGCCGAGCGTGAACGGATGCGGCTGCTGCTGGTCGATCTCGACGCCGATCCGGGGGCGGCCGTCCTGCTCCCGGCTGGTCACCGTCGCGGTGGCCGGCGTGCCGTCGCGGGTGTAGCCGATGGTGAGGGCCGTGCCCGGCGGCTTGGCCCGGATCAGCTCGGTGACCTTGGCGGCCACCGGCACCGGCTGACCGTCGACCGAGGTGACAACGTCGCCGACCCGGAGCGCGCCGGCGGACGGGCCGTCCGCGGCCACCGTCTTGATCACCACCTGCACGGGGAAGCCCAGCTCACGCAGCGCGGCGGTCTCGGCGCTGGTCTGCGACACCTTGAAGTCCTCGGCATTGCGCTGCTCGACCTGCTCCGTCGACTCCCCCGGCGGGTAGACCAGCTCGCGCGGCACCACGGCCTCGTCGTGGGAGAACCAGCCGGCGATCGCCGAGCGGAGCCGCACCGTGGGCTGCACCCCCACGGTCGTCAGCCGGAGCTGGCCGGCGGAGGTGGAGGTCTCCCGGCCGGTGACCTGGATGACCTCCTTACCGTCGGCCGTGCCGAGGGTGTTGACCGTCGGGCCCGGGCCGAGCACCACGTACGGGATCGGCACCCGGAGCACCCCGATGCTCAGCAGGGCGGTGAACAGGGCACCGAGCAGGACCGTCAGGCCACGACGTCTCATGCGCCAGAGCGTACCGATTGCTCCGGGCCCACCCGACGGATGCGCCGCGCGACTTCGCCCTCAGCGCAACGCCAGCGGCGGCTACCTGGGGCGCGGCCCGCGTACCGTAGACATCGTGCCTGATATTCCGTTCGGTTTCGCGCTCCCGGGTGGGCAACCACCAGACCCCAACGATCCCGCGCAGATGCAGCAGTTCATGTCGCAGTTGCAGCACCTGCTCTCCGCGCCGGGCAGCGGGCCGGTCAACTGGGACCTGGCCCGGCAGGTGGCGGCCAGCCAGCTCGCCGCCGCCGGCGACCCGGCGGTGTCGCCGTACGAGCGCAACGCGGTAGAGGAGGCGTTGCGCCTGGCCGACCTGTGGTTGGAGCCGGCCTCGTCCTGGCCGTCGGGCATCCAGTCCCCGGTCGCCTGGAACCGCAATGAGTGGATCTTCAAGACGCTCGACGTGTGGCGCAAGCTCTGCGACCCGGTGGCCAGCCGCATGGTCGGCGCGATGGGCGACCTGGTGCCGCCGGAGGCGCGCGCCCAGCTCGGCCCGATGCAGTCGATGGTGGCCACCCTCGGTGGCGCGCTCTTCGGCGGTCAGCTGGGGCAGGCCCTCGGCTCGCTCGCCGCGGAGGTGCTCTCCGCCGGTGACATCGGGCTGCCGCTCGGCCCGGCTGGCACGGCCGCGCTGATCCCGGCCAACATCCGCGCGTACGGCGAGGGCCTGGAGCTGCCCGAGGACGAGGTCCGCCTCTACGTGGCGCTGCGCGAGGCCGCCCACCAGCGGCTGTTCCAGCACGTCCCGTGGTTGCGCGGGCACGTGCTCAGCGCCGTGGAGATGTACGCCTCGGGCATCCGGGTCAACCGCGAGGCGATCGAGGAGGCGATGGGCCGGGTCGACCCGACCGACCCGGAGTCGATGCAGGCGATCGCCCTGGAAGGCATCTTCACCCCGGAGGACAGCCCGGCGCAGAAGGCCTCGCTGGCCCGGTTGGAGACCGCGCTGGCCCTGGTCGAGGGCTGGGTGTGCCACGTCGTGGACAGCGCGGCCAGTGACCGCCTGCCCAACGTCGTCCGGTTGGGCGAGGCGTTCCGCCGCCGCCGGGCCGCCGGCGGCCCCGCCGAGCAGACCTTCGCCGCGCTCGTCGGCCTGGAGCTGCGCCCGCGCCGGCTGCGCGAGGCGGCGGCCCTGTGGGCGGCACTCACCCAGCACCGCGGCATCGAAGGCCGGGACGCCGTCTGGGGCCACCCGGACCTGCTCCCGTCGGACGACGACTTCGCCGACCCGGTGGCCTTCGCGATGAACGACACGGACCTGAGCGAGCTGGACAGCTTCGACTTCACCGCGCCTGGTGGGGTGGAGGAGAAGGCCCCGGGCCAGTCCGACGACACCGAGGGCGACACCAACACCGACGGCGACACCAAGGCCTGACGCGCGAGCCCGGGTGCCCGCGCCACTCGGCGGCGGGCACCCGGCACGCGTCCGCGCCGCGTCACCGTTGCGGCGGGACGCAGGATTGCCTGGTCAGGCGGGGCGACCCGAGCCCGACAGCAGCGCGCGGGTGGCCTCCCAACCCTCGAAGGCCGGGTCCAGGGTGGCGAGGTCGGCCGGTCCGCGCTGGCGGCGCCAGCCGGCCGTGACGGCGACGTCCCCGGGCGCGGGAGCACCGGCTCGGGCGTCCGCCGGCGTCGCCGTGTCCAGGTCGAGCGGGGGCAACCACTCCGGCACGGGCAGTCGTACGGCCACTCCGAGCAGACCCGGCCCACCCCCCTCCACCGGCGCCACGGCGACCGACCGGGTGGTGAGCGGGCGCAGCAGCTTGCCGACGGTCAGCGCGGGCAGGTCGGGCACGTCAGCGCAGAGCACGGCCGCCTGGTCGTAGCCGTCCAACGCGGCGAACACTGCGTTCGGCGTCGGCTCGGCCACCTCGTGGACGGCGGTACCGGGCCAGACCAGCGCGTCCGCCAGTGGACGGTCGGCCGGGGTCACCGCGACGGCGACGTCCACCTCGTTGAGGGTGGCGACCAGGTCGACGACGTCCTCGGCGAGCGCCGCCCGCCACTGCGCCCGGTCGATCCCGGGCGGCGACCAGCGCACCGGCCCGAGCATCACCACCACCACCCGCCGCGCCATGACCCGACCCTAACGCCCCGGCCCGCCCCCTCGCCCGGCGCGGCCAGCCCGCACGGCTGATGATCGGCACCAGGTCGGCGATGTTGCGCTGTCCTGTCGTGGAGATGCCCCCACCTCGCCGACCTGGTGCCGATCAAGGGCACGGGCAGGGTGCGATCAGGTGGGGACGGGGGCACAGGACGCGGCGGCGACGCCCTCAAGGTAGCCGCGGGCGCGCTCCGACTTGGGGTAGCGGCCGACCAGCGCCCAGAAGCGGGCGTTGTGGCTGGGCACGATGAGGTGCGTCAGCTCGTGCAGCAGCACGTAGTCGATCACCCAGTCGGGCATGTCCTGGACGCGGTGCGAGATGCGGATGCTGCGGTCGGCGGGCGTGCAGGAGCCCCAGCGGCCGTTCTGGTTGGTGACCCAGCGGACACTGGCGGGCACCGCCTTCGCGCCGTACCCGCCGAGGTATTGGTCGATCAGCCGGTTGGCCCGGGCGACCAGTTCGTCGTCCGAGCGGGCGAGCCGGCCCTCGCGGGCGGCGAGTCGCGCCAACATACGGTCGACCCACTCGCTCTCCTCGGCCCGGGAGAACTGGTCCGGGATGAGGACGACCACCCGCTCACCGTCACGGTACGCAGACACCGTGCGTCGCCGACGCTGGCTGCGCCGCACCTCGACGACCGGCTTACGCGTCCCCGCCATCACTGGCCCGCGCAGCCTCGGCTACGTGTCACGAAGGAAAGCTAATGCGTACTGACCAGGAGTCCGCAAGAGTCAACCGCACGACACGCGCCCAAAAAATGGTGTTTGGTCGCCCCACGTCCCGAAAATTTCTTGGGCCGGTCGTCGCCGGGACGTCGCCGGGACGTCTCGTCACCCACCGTGTACGTCGACGGCGCGGCAGCGCGCGGGCTCCCTCCACCGTAGGTGATCACCGTGCTCGGCGCTGCCGCGGGGGCACTCGCACGGGTGGCTGTGAGGGTTTGGTCGGCGTGTCCCCGCCAAACTGACTTATCCGACCTAATTCGCCATGCACACTCTCGACGTCGACTTGCTCACAGGCCGATGCACAGCTGACATGGAACTGCCCAGACCTGGGTAGGGTCCGCGGACCAGCGGTCACGAGGGTGGCCGTGGAGTGAGACCCAGCGCCGGCGCCCCGTGTGGCCCGCCGCCGGGCACCCCGCCGGGACCGTATTGACCGGCGGACGAGACGAGGAGGGCTACCGTGGCCGACCAGGCCCAGACCTACAACGGTTACTGCGTGAAGTGCAAGGAGAAGCGGGACTTCGAGGGGCACGTCGAGGTCTCGAAGACCGGAATGAACATGGCCAAGGGCAAGTGTCCGGTTTGCGGCACAACAGTGAACCGGATTCTCGGCAAGGCCAAGGTCTGACCGTACGGATCGACGGGGGGCGGGACGGCCGTAGTGGCCGTCCCGCCCCCCGTCGCGGTCCTTAAGAAGGGCCGCCGCGGACGTCGGCCAGGCTGTCGGGTGACCGACAACAACGCCCAGTGGCCTGTGGATAACCCGCCAGATCCTGTGGACAAGGCTGGATACAGCCCCGGCCACCTGTGGACAACGATCGACCGAGCGCAGGGAAGCGGTCACGATTCGTCACCATGAGTCGTACCGCGCTGCCCCGCCCCACGCTCCTTCCCGGCCTCAGCCGGCTCTGGCGGGATCGGCACACCCTCCAGATCGGTGTCGGCCCGGGGCCCGCCGTGCTGGTGGAGCTGGCCAACCCGCGTACCGCTGCCCTGCTCGATCTGCTGGACGGCACCCGCAGCGAACGGGACGTGCTGACCCAGGCGCTCGCGGCCCAGGTCTCCACCGACGACGCGCGTACGCTGCTGGACGCCCTGCGCGCGGCGGGTCTGCTGGTGCCGGCGCACAGCCTGCTCCCCCGCGACCTGGCCGGGCCGGTCCGGGCCCGGCTCGCCGCCGAGGCCGGAGCGTTGGCCCTGGTCGCGGCTCGGCTGCCCGGCACTCCCGCCCAGGTTCTGCGTCGCCGGCGGGCGGCCCGGGTGCTGCTCACCGGTGCCGGTGCGCTCGGCGGGCCGCTGGCGGTGGCGCTGGCCCAGGCCGGCGTCGGACAGGTGATTCCGCACGTCACCGGCCCGGTGCGGCCGATCGACCTGGTCGGGACGGGCATCCCCGCCACCGAGCTGGGCCGGCCGCTGGCCCCGGCGATCCGGGCGGCGGTCGACCGTGTCGCGCCGGGCACCGGCACCCACCCGGTCCGGGCCGTCCGGGTGGATCTGCTGATCCAGCTCGGCACGGACCGTCCGCCCGCGCTGCTCGCCGCCGGTCTCGCCCAGCGCCGTCAGCCGCACCTGCTGGTGACCCTGCGCGAAGGCGTACCGGTCATCGGGCCGTTGGTCCGTCCACCCGCCGGGCCCTGTCTGCGCTGCGTCGAGCTGCATCGCGCCGACCGCGACCCGGCCTGGCCGGGGCTCGCCGCCCAGCTCGCCACGGCCGAGCCGGTGGCCGCCGGCGCGACCGGCACCCTGCTCGCGGCCATCGGGTACGCGGTGGCGGAGGCCCTGGCGCACCTCGACGGCGGCCACCCCGAGACACTGGGCGGCGCCATGGAGATCACCGGAGCGGGCCGGTTCCGCCGCCGAGGTTGGCCGCCGCACCCGGCGTGCGGGTGTTCGCCGAGCCGGGTGTACGCACCAGCCCGGCCGCACAGCAGCAGCGGAGCCCTCCGGTCGGTAACAATGGCGAAGTGACCGACATCCCGCGCCGGGCCGTGTCCCGGACCGCCAAGCTCGCCGCTCTGCCGCTCGGCTTCGCCGGCCGGACCGTCCTCGGCATGGGTAAGCGTGTCACCGGGCTCGCCTCCGACGTGATCTCCGCGGAGATCCAGCAGCGCACCGCCGAGCAGTTGTTCAGCGTGTTGGGCCAGCTCAAGGGCGGGGCGATGAAGTTCGGCCAGGCGTTGTCGGTCTTCGAGGCGGCCCTGCCGGAGGAGATCGCCGCGCCGTATCGGCAGGCCCTGACCAAACTTCAGGAGGCCGCGCCGCCGCTGCCGGCCGCGAGCGTGCACAAGGTGCTCGCCGAGCAGCTCGGCCCCGACTGGCGCGACCGGTTCGTCGAGTTCAACGACACCCCGGCGGCGGCGGCCAGCATCGGGCAGGTGCACCGGGCACGCTGGCGCGAGCCGGGTTACGGCCCGTCCGGCGAGCCGAACAGCCGCGACGTGGCGGTCAAGATCCAGTACCCGGGGGCCGGTGACGCGCTCCTCACCGACCTCAAGCAGCTCTCCCGGCTGGGCGGGATGTTCCGGGCGATCCAGCCCGGCCTCGACGTCAAGCCGCTCCTCGTCGAGCTGCGTGAGCGGATCACCGAGGAGCTGGACTACGAGCTCGAGGCCGAGTCGCAGCGCACCTTCGCCGCCGCGTACGCCGACGATCCGGAGATCTTCATCCCGGAGGTGGTCTCCGCGTCGCCCCGGGTGCTGGTCACCGAATGGGTGACCGGCACCCCGCTGGCAGACATCATCTTCGACGGCACCGAGGAGCAGCGGGACGAGGCCGGCCGGCTCATGGCCACGTTGCACCTCTCCGCGCCCCAGCGGGCCGGTCTTCTGCACGCCGACCCGCACCCGGGAAACTTCCGGCTGCTGGCTGACGGCCGGCTCGGGGTGATCGACTTCGGTGCGGTGGCCCGGATGCCCGAGGGCACGCCGGAGCCGATCGGCCGCATCGCCGGGCGGGCCCTGCGCGGCGACGCGGACGGGGTGGTGGCGGGACTGCGGAACGAGGGGTTCATCGGTTCCACCGACGAGATCGACGCCGAGGGTGTCCTCGACTTCCTCCGCCCGATGCTGGAGCCCATCGCGGCCGACGGGTTCCGCTTCACCCGGGCCTGGCTACGGGCCGAGGCGGCCCGGCTGGCCAGCCCTCGCTCCCCCACCTACCAGCTGAGCAGGAAGCTCAACCTGCCCCCGTCGTACCTGCTCATCCACCGGGTGACGCTCGGCTCGATCGGGGTGCTCTGCCAGTTGGAGGCGAAGGCGCCGTACCGCAGCATCCTGGAGCGCTGGCTGCCGGGCTTCGCGCCGGTCGCCTGAGGATGTGAGGAAGGGCGGGTGCCGGTCGGCACCCGCCCTTCTGCGTGGGGTGGTACTAGAGAACGCCCAGGTCGCGCGCCGACTGGTTGCGGCCGTTCATGGCGACGGTACGGGCGGATCGGGTTGCCTCAGTGCTCGTGGTGGTACGACCGGCCTGAGGCCGGGGCATTCGAGCCCTGGTCAACGCTTCGTGGAGTAGTTGCATCTCGAAGGCTCCACTCGGAACGTTCAACATCGTTTTCTCACTCACTGCCGGTGTGCCACCGGCGTAGTTGGTACGGGTCGGGAACATGTCAGGCTGCCAGCCGGACCGCGCCACGCACCTCGGACAGCCCAGTGGCTGCCAGGCGCGCCTCGGCCTCGACCCGGAGCTCCGCGTCACGAGCGACGTCCTCCTTGCGCGGACGGCCACGGGGCCGCTTGCGCGGGACGACCGCGCCACGCTCGAAGATCTCGCCGCCCCAGACGCCCCACGGCTCCGCTCGCTCCACCGCCCCGGCCAGGCACTCGACGCGCAGCGGGCAGTCCCCGCAGAGCGACTTGGCCAGCTCGAGCTCGGCAGGCGAGTCGGAGAACCACAGGTCGGGGTCGAACTTCCGGCAGGGCAGGTTCGCCTCCAGCTCGACGCTCACATCGAGGGGGGCCAACGCCAGACTCATCTCCCGGTCACCTCTCTCTCACTTCGATCTCGTGGATCGCATTCCGACGTACTTCGGCGGGGCAAAAAACTGAGGCCGCGGATCCCGGTAGCGGGTTCCGCGGCCTCGAGGTGAGCCGGTGTCTGAGGATCAGACCGGTCTACCTCGAGGTGGAACGCCGCGGACATCCGTGCGCTTCTTGGCGCCATCGATGCCCATGCCCGTGAAGCCACTGGTCCCCTCGACTCCGGCGATCGGCGCAACGGTCAAGTTCAGCTCGGCCTGAACCTGGTGCACCTGCGGAACCGACGGTCGTGCGGCCGCAAGGGCCACCCGGACAGCCGACAGCGGAGCGGGGACAGACGGCATCGCCGTCAGACGCTCATAGGTGAAGATCTCCACGGTGGCCACCTCCCTCACGTTCCTCGAATCGACTGGACCAACCCCCGTGAGCAGCCGGAATGGCGCCGCTCGCGTGGTGTGTTCTGAGGCTATTCCTCGCCCGGGGGCGAGGGCAAACGAATTTACGACGAGATTTCGAAAGTTTTCTCCGGGCAGACGTCGTCCACCCCCGCGCCCTGCACGAGCGCCAGCACCGACTCCCCGTAGAGGCCCAGTTTGCGGGGGCCGATGCCGGCGATGGCGATCAACTCTTCCGGCCGGCCGGGCCGCCGCTCGGCCAGCGCGGTCAACGTGGCGTCGGTGAACACCACGTACGCCGGGACCTTCTGCGCGCCGGCCACCCGCTGGCGCCACTCGCGCAGGCGTTCGTGCAGCTCATCGTCGATGTCGGAGGGACAGGTGGGGCACCGACCCAGTTTGCGGTCGGGGCCGGCGAGCAGGGTCGCGCCGCAAATCCGACAGGACACGATCTGCGTCCGGCGCCGTTCGGGGCGGCGCGCCGGACCGGTGGAGACGCCCGCCCGCTCGGTGCCGCCGGAGCGGTCCAGCTGGGGCAGGAACCGCGACGGCCGCCGGGCACGGCCGCCCGACGAGCGCGCGGCGGCGTACGACAGCCAGAGCCACTGCCGCGCGCGGGTGATGCCGACGTAGAGCAGCCGGCGCTCCTCCTCGACCTGCTCGACGGTCTTGGCGTACGTGGTGGGCAGGGTGCCCTCGGCGAGGCCGACCAGGAAGACCGCGTCCCACTCCAGCCCCTTGGCCGAGTGCAGCGACGCCAGCGTGACCCCGTCCACCGTCGGCACGTGCTGCTGGGCGGCCCGGCGGGCCAGTTCCTCGGTGAAGTCGGTGAGGGTGACCGGGCGCTCCACCGACGCCGCCTCGCCGATCGGCACCACCTCGGGGGTGGCCGCGTACTCCTCGGCGAGCTGGACCAGCGCGGACAGGGCCTCCCAGCGCTCGCGGGCGGCGCCACCGGCCGGGGGCGCGTCCGGGGCCCAGCCGACCGCGGTGAGCGCCTCGACCACGGCGGTCGGCAACGGGGTCTCCCCGGGGATCGAGCGGGTGGCCGACCGCAGGGCGACCATCGCCTGGCGCACCTCGGTCCGCTCGAAGAACCGCTCCGCGCCCTGCACCACGTACGGCACGGCGGCCTCGGTGAGCGCCTTCTCGTACGCCTCGGACTGCGCGTTGACGCGGAACAGCACGGCTATCTCCTTCGCCGGGGTGCCCGCGTCGATCAGTGACCGGCAGCGCGCGGCCACCGCGTTCGCCTCGGCCGGCTCGTCGGTGAAGATCCGCAGGTCGGGTTCCGGTCCCGGGGGGCGCTGCCCGCTCAACTCCAGCCGCAGCCGCGCCTCGGCGCCGCGGGCCTGGGAGATCACCGCGTTGGCCAGCCCGACGACCTGCGGGGTGGAACGGTAGTCGCGAACCAGCCGGACCACTGTGGCGTTGCGGTGCCGGCGCGGAAAGTCGACCAGGTACGACGAGGTCGCCCCGGTGAACGAGTAGATCGTCTGGCTGGCGTCGCCGACCACGGTCAGGTCGTCCCGGCCGCCCAGCCAGGCGTCCAGCAACCGCTGCTGGAGCGGGTTGACGTCCTGGTACTCGTCGACCACGAAGTGCCGGTACTGGCTGCGGACCTGCTCGGCGACGTCCCGGTGCTCCTCGATGCCCCACACCGCGGCGCGCAGCATGTCCTCGAAGTCGATCACCCCGTTGGAGCGCTTGAGCTGCTCGTACGCGGTGAACACCTCGGCCACCTTCGCCGGTTCGTGCGGTGTGTCCCGCAGTGCCCGGGCCGCCGACACCACGTAGTCCCCCGGCTCCACCAGCGACGACTTGGCCCACTCGATCTCGCCGGCCAGGTCCCGCGCGGCGGCCCGGTCGGTACGCAGGCCGACCCGGGCGGCGGCGAGGGTGACCAGCCGCACCTTGCTGTCCAGCAGCTCGGGCATGGCCCGGCCGGCCAGCAGGCGGGGAGCGAAGTAGCGCACCTGCCGCAGCGCGGCGGAGTGGAATGTCCGCGCCTGGACACCGTGCGCCCCGAGCAGAGTGAGACGGTGTCGCATCTCGGCGGCGGCCCGGGCGGTGAAGGTGACGGCGAGCACGTGCCGGGGGGAGATCTCCCCGGAGAGCGCCCGGTGGGCGATCCGGGAGGTGATCGCGCGGGTCTTGCCGGTGCCGGCGCCGGCGAGGATGCAGACCGGGCCGGCGGGTGCGGTCACCGCGGAGCGCTGCTCCGGGTCCAGCCCGGCAAGTACGCCTTCCGACGCTGAGTGAACCACCACAACCAGGAATCATCTCAGCTCCTCCGGACGTTGTAGCGGACAGCCTCGGCTTGATCCGCAAGCCGGCGGTCAGAGGAGTTGGAGGATCCGACCATGCTGACGATGTATTCCACCCCCTGGTGCGGCTACTGCCACCGGCTGAAGTCGCAGCTCGACCGGGAGGGCATCGGGTACGAGGTGGTCGACATCGAGCGGGATCCGGAGGCCGCGGAGTTCGTGATGAGCGTCAACGGCGGCAACCAGACGGTGCCGACGCTGCGCTTCGCCGACGGCAGCGCCCTGACCAACCCCTCGATCACGCAGGTCAAGCAGCACCTGGCGACCCTCAGCGCCTGACCGGCCGGGTCACCTCTCGACGAACGGCCGCCCGGATCCGGGCGGCCGTTCGTCGTGTCCGACATCCGTCACCGTTCGTCGTGTCCGACATCCGTCACCGTCGGGGCGGTCGCCGGGGTCCGGTGGCCACCGGCGCGTCGATGTCGGCGTCGACCGGGCGGCGCGGGGAGGGGAGGGTCGGGCGGGTCGGCGGTGTGGGCCCACGGCCGCCGGCCGGCGCGCTCAGGTGCCGGCCCCGCCACAGGTAGACGCCGGCGGCCAGCGTGGCCACCCCGACCAGCAGGAACAGGGCCCGGTAGTCCAGGACGCCGACCAGCAGGGCACCGGCGCCGATGGAGAGCGCCTGCGGGCCGCTGACCAGCGCCTGGGTGGCCGCCGCGACCCGTCCGACCAGCCCGGGCGGCGTACGTCGCTGGATCAGCGTGTGCAGGCCCACCATCGTCAACGGCAGCGAGACGCCGGCCAGCAGCACCGCCACGATCCCGAGCCGCAGATCGGGGTAGGCGAGCGCGAGCGCGGCCGGGGAGAAGAAGGTCACCCCGGCGGCCAGCGTGCCGATCTCACCGAGTCGGCGGACCAGCGCCGGTGAGCAGAGCCCGCCGAACAGCCCGCCGACGCCCTGCACCATGACCAGCACGCCCACGAAGGCGGCGTCCCGATCCAACCCCTGGTCGACGTAGGCGAAGATCAGCGATTCGCTGAAACCCATCACCAGCGATCCGAGCCCGTAGCCGAGCAGGGCCCGGCGCAGCGCCGGCTCACCGGTCAGATGCCGCAGGCCGGCGCCCAGCTCGGCGGGCCACCGCAGCCGCACGGTCGGCGGCGTGAGCGCCGGGCTCGGCACCGCGGTCACCACCGCGGCCGCGGTCACGAAGCCGACCATGCCGATCCCGGCCAGCGCCCACCCGCCGAGCGCCGCGTAGAGCGCCGCGCCGGCCAGCGGGCCGACCAGCCGCAGCCCCTGGCGTACGGTCTGCAGCACGCCGTTCGCCTCGGCGAGCAGCTCCACCGGCACCAACTGCCGGATCAACCCGCTGAGCGCCGCGCCGAGCGTGATGGACGACAGGCCGTAGAGGGCCGCCACCAGGTAGACGAGCCAGACGTCGCCCGCGTCGCGGACGGTGAACAACGGAGCGAGCAGCAGCGCGGTGACCACGTTCGCGGTCACGAAGAAGGGCCGGCGCGGGTACCGGTCGACGAACCAACCGACCAGCGGCGCCAACGTCATCGGGGCGATGACGGCGAAGATGATGCCGCCGGCGAGCCCGTTGGAGCCGGTCAGGTCCTTGACCCAGATGGCGAGCGCGAGCAGCAGGATCGACTCGGCGGTCATGCTGGCCAGCAGGCCGCCGAACAGCAGGCGGAAGTCGGGTCGGCGCAGGACGGTGCGCATGGGGTCCCTCCGGCGGGATGGCGTGCCCGGCTGGGCGGTCGACGGGGCTGGGACCCGGGGTCCGTCGTCGTCCGGCGTATCCGTGGTCCATTTTTCGACAAGACACGCCCCCGCCGGAACCTCCGACGCCGGTCGCGCCGTCCATACTGACCGTGGGGGGCGAATTTCATACAGTTACCGTCGCGTCTGCGGCGGTCGACGGGAAAGAGGACACTGTGCCTCCTGCCGCACCCAGCCCGATCATGCGTCGCCGACGGTTGGGCATCGAACTGCGCAGCCTGCGCGAAGCCGCGGGCCTCACCGGTGACCAGGTTATCGAACGGATCGGTTGGGCGTCCGCGTCCAAACTGTCCCGCATGGAGAACGGCCGCAGCCGACCGGACCCGCAGGATGTCGGCGTTCTGCTCGACCTCTACGGGGCCGACACCGCGTCGCGCGAGGAGTTGCTCGCGATCGCCGGTGAGGCCGGCGACATGCGCGGCTGGTTGAAGAACTTTCCGGTGATGACGCAGCAGCAGCGCAGTTGGGCCGAGCTGGAGGCGGGCTGCGCGGAGATCTCCGAGTACAACCCGGTTCTGGTGCCGGGTCTGCTGCAGACCGCCGGGTACGCGAAGGTCCGGATAGTCTCGGCCCGCCAGGTGAGCGAGGGCGCCGGCGAACCGGAGCCGACCGACGAGCCGGAGACCGAGGTGCAGGCCCGGTTGGCCCGCCAGTTGCTGCTGACCCGCGAGCCGCACGCGCCGAGCTACACCGCAGTGCTGGAGGAGGCGGCCCTCGGCCGCCGGGCCGGCCCGCCCGAGGTGCTGCACGAGCAGCTGCACCAGCTGTGCGAGCTTGCCCTGCTGCCCAACGTGACTTTGCACCTGCTTCTGCGGGACACCCAGATCGGCGATTGGTACCTTCCGCCGACCGCCTTCTCCCTCTATCGGTTCGCCGATCCGCTCGATCCGGAGACATTGGCCATCGAAGGGGGGTTCACCGACGTCATGTCGACCGAGGCAATCACGCTAAATCGCTATAAAGTGGTGTTCGAGTGGCTATGCACGGCGGCACTAGACGCCTCGGACACCCTCTCCTGGCTGATCGAGGCGACGGGACGGCTGACCGGGGCGACGCCCCCATCCACAGTGGCGTTCGGGCCGGCAACGGCGCCGACCCAACGCCGCCGGGCCTCGGGGCGACTGACGGATCGGTGATCCACGGGGGACCCTCCGTCGGGGCGTGCGGCACCACTCGTCCCATCGGATCGGTTCACATCAGGAGCAGAGCCATGAACGACATCCACAACACGCCGTCCGTCTCCGCCAGCTCGTTGGCGGACGCCCCGTGGCGTACCAGCACCCGCAGCCAGACCTCCAACTGCGTGGAGGTCGCCCCCCTGGGCACCGGCCCGTCGGCTGTCGCGCTGCGCGACAGCAAGGACCGGGGCGGCCCGGTGCTGCTGTTCAACCGGGCCGGGTGGCTCGGCTTCATCGCCGGGGCGAAGACGGGCCAGTTCGACCTGAACTGATCCTCCTGACCGGGGCGGGGCCGTTGGCATGGTGCCGGCGGCCCCGTCGCCTTGTTCGGCGGCAACCCCGCTGACCAGGCATCCGCCGATCGGACGAGGCTCGGAAACAATAGGCGCGTTTCACTTGCTGGGATGAACACGGGGCGTAACATGACCCACGAGAACGTGGAACTTCCACACTGGCTCATTCGTCGCGGTTCATCCGGAGACCCTTATGCGGTTCCTGATCGTTCGCACCGACATCCGCACCGTCGCCGACGGGGACATCGCCGCCGCCTGGGCGGACGGCCATGGCCTCCGCGACGAGACGACCACGCCGGAACCGCGCCGGCAGACCGTGCACGCCGAGGACCGGGACGCCGCGCTGCTGCTGGCCCGGGCCCTGTCGACGGTCGGCGCGGTGCGAGCCGGCAAGCAACGGGTCAAGGTCCTGCCACTCGGCGAGCCGCTGCCCGTCTTCCGGCGCAGACCCGGCCGCACCGGCACCTGACCCGAGACGTCCGTCGTGGTCGGCTCGGCTCCCCCGCCGCGTCCATCGCTCCCACCGACCACGACGGCCCGTGTTCCCGGCCCGTGACCGCCGCGGCAACGGCGGCCACGGGCCGGGACCGTGCTCAGTGGTCGGCGTCCACCCAGCCGTCCAGCCAGCGATGGATGAGGAACAACGCGATCGACGACGGCGGCGGCAGGATCAGCCGAGCCCCGTCCCCCACGTCCACGGCCCTTCCCGCACACGCGGCCCCGATCTCCTCGCGGCTGAACCACCTGGCGTACGCGATCTCGGACGGGTCGACCTGCACCGGATCCGCCGGGTCGGCGGTGGCCAGGAAGCCCAGCATCAGCGAGCCCGGGAACGGCCAGGCCTGGCTGCCGACGTACCTGATCCGCTCGACGGAGATGCCCACCTCCTCGCGGACCTCGCGCAGCACGGCGGCCTCCGCGGACTCCCCCGGCTCGACGTATCCGGCCAGGCAGGAGTAGCGCCGACCACCCGGCGTGCCCGGCCAGCCGGCGTTGTTGCCGAGCAGGCAGCGCCCCTCGGGACCGTCGACGCCGTCGTGCACCAGCACGATCATCGCCGGGTCGGTACGCGGCCAGATCCGCGCACCGTTGCGATCCACCCGGGACCAGCCGGCCTCGTCCATCACCGTCGGCGCGCCGGTCGCCGTCGAGTAGCCGTGCCGGGTGTGCCAGTTGAGCAGCGCGAGCGCCGTGGTGAAGATGCCGGCCTCCCGATCGCCGAGCAGGTGGCCCACCTCCCGCAGGTTGACCGCCCGGGTGCCCGGCACCGTCGGCAGCGGCGTGTCGAGCGCGAAGACCGGCACCCCGTCCGGCTCGACACCGAGGAACATCGCCGTCGACTCGGCGCCGGCCGGCACGTCGGCCGCGCCGAACAGCACCAGCGCGGGAGGCGACACGTCGGTACGGGCGAGCGTCCGCCCGTCGTTGGTCGAGTCGAGCAGCAGGATCCGGCCGCGCAGCCACGCCTCGGTCAGCCACTGCGCGTCGCCCCGCCGATGCGCGGCGCGATCCAGCGTGGACCGCGCCAGCGGCGGCGCCGTCTCCCCGCTCACGTCAGCGCTCCGCCGCTGGCGGACACCCGGACCGACGGGCCGTGGCGGTGCCTCACGGCTGCACCGGCTCGGTGCGGACCGGCGTCAGCGCGGCCAGGCCGGGGGTGATCCGCTCGGCGTCGCCGAGCACGACCACCGCCGCCCGGGCGGGCGCGAGGTAGTGGGCGGCAGCCCGCGCCACGTCGTCGACGGTCGCCTGCGCCAGGCGGGCCGCGTACTCCGCGAGGAACTCCAGCCGCAGCCCGTTCCCGGCGTACGCGCTGGTCAGCGCGGCCAGACCGGCCTGGGTGGACATGCCGAGCTGGAGGGTGCCCAGGGCGTACTGGCGGGCCTGCTCCAGCTCCTCCGGCTTCGGCGGCAGCGACGCCAGCCGGCCCAGCTCGTACGTGGTCTCCAGCAGCGCCGGGCCGGTGACCTCGGTGGCCACCTCGGCGCCGGCGACCAGAACCGACCCGGCCACCGAGTGCTCGATCACCGAGTGCGGGCCGTACGTGTAGCCCTTGTCCTCGCGGATGTTCTCCACCCAGCGGGACGAGAAGTAGCCCCCGAAGATCAGGTTGGCCAGTTGCAGCGGCGCGTGGTCGGGGTCGGTGCGCGGCACGGCGGGCAGCGCGACCCGCAGCGAGGATTGCACCGAGCCGGGTCGGTCGACAAGCAGCAGCGGCCCCGGCTCCAGCGGCGGGGTGGCCGGCAGGGTGGCCGTACGCCCGGCGCCGGCCCACCCACCGAGCGCCCGCTCGGCCGCGTCCAGGGCCTTCTCCGGCTGCACGTCGCCGACCACCACCAGCTGCGCCCCGGCAGGGTGCACCCGCTCGGCGTGCAGGCTGCGCAGGGCCGCCGGTCGGACGGCACGGATCTGGCCCGGCTCCGGGGTCTGCGTGGCGTACGGGTGTCGCCCGTAGATCCGCTTCAGCAGCGCCTCCCGGGCCAGGTGCGCCGGCTGGCTCTGGGCAACCTGGATCCGGTCGATCAGCCGGTCCCGCTCGGCGGCCACCTCGTCGCTGGGGTAGCTGGCGCCGGTCAGCACCTCGGCCAGCAGCTCCAGCATCCGGTCCAGGCCGTTGACCAGGCCGGCGCCGGAGAGCATCAGCCGGTCCGGGTCGACGCCCGCGGACAGCCCGCCGCCCACCTTCTGCAGCTCGGCGGCCAACTGCACGCTGGTCATCGACTCGGTGCCGGAGAGCATGGTCTGCGAGAGCATCGCGCCGCGCGCGAGGTGGGCGCGGCCGAACGGTACCCAGAGCCGCAGCTCGACCAGGGGCACCGCCGGCCGGCGTACGGCGATCACGGTGAGCCCGTTGCGCAGCGTGCGCTCGGCCTGCTTGGGCACCTTGAGCTTGCGGGTGGGGCCGAGCGGGGGCAGCGTACGCGGCCCGGCGGTGGCGGTGGTGGTCATCGGGCACCTCCGGGGATGACCTCGACCGCGGCGCGGCGCTCCGGGCGCAGGGTGGCCGCGGCGGCCCGGACCTGCTCCTCGGTGACGTCGCCGACCAGTCGGGGCAGGTCGTTGAGCAGGCCCGGCTCGCCGCGTTGCTGTTCCAGGACCGCCATCCGCAGCGCCCGGCCGAGCACCGCGTCGGTGTCGCGCAGCAGGTGGGTGGCCATCCGGGCCTGGGTGCGGGCCAGCTCACCGTCGGTCAGCCCGTCGGTGGCCAGCCGGTCCAGTTCCTCGTCGACGGTGCGCAGCACCTTGTCCACGTCGCCGCCCGGTGGCAGGTGCGCCTGGAGCAGCAGCGCGGTGGGGTCGCGGACGTCGAACGGGTCGCCCATGAAGCCGAGGTAGCCGCCGAGGCTGGTCACCGTGCGGTCACGCTGGACCAGTCGTTCGACCAGCCGGGACGCGTCGCCGTCGGTGAGCACCTCGGCCAGCACCACGTACGGCAGGTAGTTGGCGAAGTCGCCGACCGGGTCGGGCACCCGCCACGCGCCGGCCACCGCCGGCAACGGCGCCAGGGCGTCGGTGTACGAGCTGCGCCGCTCGGCGGTCAGGTCGGGCTCGGTGAAGTCGGGCCGCCGCGGCGCGGGACGGGCCGGGACGTCGCCGAAGTGCCGGGTGACCAGCTCGGTCGCCTCGGCCACGTCGATGTCGCCGCTGACGGCGAGCACCGCGTTGCCGCTGGCGTAGTAGCGGCGGAAGAAGTCGGCGGCGTCGGCGACGGTGGCCGACTCCAGGTCGTCGAACGAGCCGTAGCCGTCGTGCGCGTTCGGGAACGTGTCGAACATGACCGGGGGCAGGGTCAGCCAGGGAAAGCCGCCGTACGGCCGGCTGAGCACGTTGACCCGGATCTCCTCCTTGACCACGTCGACCTGGTTGCGCAGGTTCTCCTCGGTCAGCCGGGGCCCGCGCATCCGGTCCGCCTCCAGGAACAGCGCGCGCTCCAGCGCGTTGCTCGGCAGCGTCTCGAAGTAGTCGGTGTAGTCCAGGTGGGTGGAGCCGTTGAACGTGCCGCCGGCACCCTGCACGTGCCGGAAGTGGGCCAGTTTCTCCAGGTTCTCCGAGCCCTGGAACATCAGGTGCTCGAAGAGGTGGGCGAAGCCCGTACGCCCCTCCGGCTCGGAGCGGATGCCGACGTCGTAGACGACCGCCACCCCGATCACCGGGGCACTGCGATCGGGGGTCAGGACCACCCGCAGGCCGTTGTCGAGGGTGAACCGCTCGACCGGATACTTCGTCGCTGGAATTCTGGATCTCCGCGCCGCCACGGGATCGACCCTAGCGCGTCGGCATCCCCGCCACCGGCGACCTCCACGGAGCCACCGCCACCGGGTTGGCCAGCCGGGGCGGGACCTCGGCGCCGACCCGCTCGGCCTCCCCGCGGCGCGACCAGCCGGAGCGGACGAACTCGTCGACGTACGACAATCCGTGTCGCGCGATTGGCCTAGCAAGACGGTAGGAAATGCCGACATAACTGAGACGCCCCTTCCCGGCATGTGGATGGGTCTTGACGCTGACCCCGGCCTGACCCACTCTTCCTACCAACTAAGTAGGAATACTGCGGATTGGATGGACGATGAGACGGCTCCCCCTGCGCCGGTTGGTCACCCTGACCACCCTCGCCGCCCTCGGCGCGGCGACCCTGGGCAGCACCGCCGCGTGCGGCGACGACAGCGAGGGCACGGGAGACAGTTCCGGCCCGGTGACCCTGCGGCTCGGCTACTTCCCCAACATCACCCACGCGCCGGCCGTCGTCGGCGTGGAGAAGGGCATCTTCGCCGAGAAGCTCGGTGCCGACGTCAAGCTCGAACCGAAGACCTTCAACGCCGGCCCGGCCGCCATCGAGGCCGTCTTCTCCGGCGCGCTGGACGCGACCTACATCGGCCCGAACCCCACCGTGAACGCGTTCTCCAAGTCCAAGGGCGAGGCCGTCCGGGTCGTCTCCGGCGCCGCCTCCGGAGGCGTGGCGCTGGTGGTCAAGCCGGGCATCAACGGCCCGCAGGACCTCAAGGGCAAGAAGGTCGCCACCCCGCAGCTCGGCAACACCCAGGACGTCGCGGTCCGCTACTGGCTCAAGCAGCAGGGGCTGACCACCACCAAGGAGGGTGGCGGCGACGTCAAGATCGTGCCGCAGGAGAACGCCCAGACGGTGGAGACCTTCAACAGCGGCGCGATCGACGCCGCCTGGGTGCCCGAGCCGTTCGTCTCCCGGCTGGTCAACGCTGGCGGCAAGGTGCTCGTCGACGAGCGCGACCTGTGGCCGGACAAGAAGTTCGTCATCACCAACCTGCTGGTCAGCACGAAGTTCCTCAAGGCACACCCGGACGTGGTGCAGAAGCTGGTCGACGGCCAGGTGGCCGCGAACGAGTTCGTCAACACCAAGCCGGACGAGGCCCAGCAGGCCATCTCCGACGCCATCGGCAAGATCACCGGCAAGCCGCTGGACCTCAAGCTGATCAAGCAGGCGTGGCCGACGTTGGAGTTCACCAACGACCCGATCCCCACCTCGCTCAAGGCCGGGCTCGACCACGCCGTCGAGGTCAAGCTGACCGAGCCGGTGGACCTCAAGGGCCTGTACGACCTCACGTACCTCAACAAGGCGCTCAAGGCGCAGGGCAAGCCCGAGGTCGTCCAGCCATGACGTCGACCACGACGACGCCGCAGAGCGCGACCACCGCGGTCGCGCTCTCCGGCGTGACCAAGGTGTACGGACGCGGGCCGAGCGCCGTACTGGCCCTGGACGGGGTCTCCCTGGACGTGGCGCCGGGCGAGTTCGTCTGCCTCGTCGGCGCGTCCGGCTGCGGCAAGAGCACCCTGCTCAACCTGGTCGCCGGCCTGGACCGGCCCAGCGGCGGGCAGATCGGCATCGCCGGCGGCGCCAATCCGGGGCTGATGTTCCAGGAGCCGGCGCTCTTCCCCTGGCTGACGGTCGACGCGAACGTCGAGGTGCCGCTGAAGCTGCGCGGGCTGCCCCGCGCCGAGCGCCGCGAACGGGTGGCCGACCTGCTGCGCACGGTGCACCTGGCCGAGTTCGGTCGCAAGCGGCCACACGAACTGTCCGGCGGCATGCGTCAGCGGGTCGCGCTGGCCCGCACGCTGGCCCTGGACACGCCGGTGCTGCTGATGGACGAGCCGTTCGGCGCGCTGGACGCCATGACCCGCGACATCCTGCACGACGAGCTGGAACGGATCTGGTCCGAGCGCCGGCTCTCGGTGCTCTTCGTCACGCACAACGTCCGCGAGGCCGCCCGGCTGGCCGACCGGATCATCCTGCTCTCCAGCCGCCCCGGCCGGATCATCTACTCCACCGAGGTGGACGTCCCACGGCCACGGCGGATCGACTCGCCCGAGGTCGCCGCGATCGCCGCCGAGGTCACCGAACGGCTCCGTACGGAGGTGGGCCGCCATGGCCAGTGACACCCTCACCAGCACGGCGCGCAGCGACGCGGAGATCTCCGGCCTGGACGCACTGGAGATCGCCGGTCGGGATAAGGAGGTGTCCCGGGGCACCCGGCTCTGGGCGGCCACCTGGCCCAAGCTGGCCGCGCTGGCCATCGTCATCGTGGCCTGGCAGGTGGTGGTCTGGTCGGGCTGGAAGCCGCCGTACTCCCTGCCCGGCCCGCTGGTCGTCGGTCGCGAGCTGGTGACCCAGGCCCAGGGTCCGCAGCTCTGGGAGGGCCTGGCCACCACGCTGCGGCGGGCCGCCGTCGGCTATGTCTTCTCGGTCGCGGTCGGCCTGCTGCTGGGCCTGGCGGTGGCCCGCTCCACGGTGCTGCGGGCCGCCATCGGCTCGATGATCACCGCGTTGCAGACCATGCCGTCGATCGCCTGGTTCCCGCTGGCCATCCTGCTGTTCGAGCTGAGCGAGAAGGCGATCTTCTTCGTGGTGGTGCTCGGCGCCGCGCCGTCCATCGCCAACGGGGTGATCTCCGGTGTGGACTACGTGCCACCGCTGCTGCTGCGCGCCGGTCGCAACCTGGGCGCGCGGGGGCTCAACCTCTACCGGTACGTGATCGCGCCGGCCGCCCTGCCGGCGATCGTCGCGGGCCTCAAGCAGGGTTGGGCGTTCTCCTGGCGGAGTCTGATGGCCGGCGAGCTGATCGTCGTCGGCATCTCGCAGACCTCGCTGGGCGCCCAGCTCACCTACTCGCGGGAGCTGTCCGACGCGCCGTGGCTGCTCTCCACAATGATCGTCATCCTGGTGCTGGGCCTGGTCGTGGACGCGGCGTTCGGCGCGGCCGACAAGGCGATCCGCCGTCGCTGGGGCGTACTGGACCAGGCTGGTCAGTGACGTGTACGTCTCCGCGCGCAGCGACTACGCGCTCCGGGCGATGCTCGCCGTCGCCGCCGCCGTACGCGGCGGCGACGCGGGCGGTGGTGGCGCGGGCGGTGGTGGCGCGGGCGGTGGTGGCGCGGGCGAGCTGGTGAAGGCCGGCAGCCTGGCCGAGGTGCAGGAGATCCCGCTCAGCTTCCTGCAGGGCATCCTGCTCGACCTGCGCCGGGCCGGTCTGCTGCACAGCCATCGGGGCGCCGAGGGCGGATACGCGCTGACCCGGCCACCTGAGGAGATCACCGTCGGGGATGTGCTGCGCGCGGTCGGCGGCTCGCTGACCACCGTACGCGGACTGCCGGCCGAACGCGCCGGCTACCACGGGGTGGCTGCCGGGCTCAGCGACGTCTGGCTGGCGGTGCACGGGGCGATCGCCACCGTCGTCGACAGCACCAGCCTCGCCGACCTGCTGAGCCGCACCCCGACCGACCGGGCGTCCACGACGTCCTGACCACCGGGGCGGCGTGGTCGGGTCGGTGCCCCGCCGACCCGACCACACCTCGTACCGATCCTGACCGGGCCTGCCCCTCCGCCGGCACCGGTCGGCCGGTCGCTGCTCAACCCCGGTGCTCGACCGTCGGGCCGGGGCCCGGATCGCCGGGACTGCGCAGCTCCACCAGACCGGCGGGAGCATTGTCCGCCGGGGTGGCATGCCAGGGCGCGAAGGCCGCGACCATAGCGAGCAGCAACCCGGCGAGCCCGACCGCGGCCACCAGGATCAGTTCGCGCAGCGCCCCCGAGCCGGCTTCGCCCGCCATGGTCACCCCTCCCGCGCCGGGCCCCCCGCCCGGCTCCCCCCGATGGCCAGCTTCGACCACACCGGGCCGGGACACAGTCGGCCAGCCGACCAAGCCGCGGCTGATATTCGACTCGGGCCAGCGGCCGGGCGGTGCGGGTCATCGACCGCCACGACGGTCGAGGAGGCCGATCCGGGGCGCGACCCGGACCACCCCGCACACAAACCGACCCGCCCAGCCGAAGCGGGACGGGTCGGTGACGTGCGTGGAGGATCAGACGGTACGCGGGCGGCGCGGACGACGGGACCGGCCCGACGCGCGGTGCGCCGGGCGGGCGCCGCCGTCCGTGGCCGAGCCACCGGCTACGCGTCCCCGGCTGACCGCCACCGGCGGCGCGACGATGGTCACCGGCACACCGGACGGCTCACGGGCACCGGTCACCCGGGCCAACGAACCGTCGCCCGGGCGCACCTGGACCGACTCCGGCCGGATGCCGGCGGTGGCCATCAGCCGGGACACGTCCCGGCGCTGCTCGGGCAGGACCAGGGTGACCACGCTGCCGGACTCGCCGGCGCGGGCCGTCCGACCACCGCGGTGCAGGTAGTCCTTCGCCTCGGCCGGCGGGTCCACGTTGACGACCATGTCGAGGCCGTCGACGTGGATGCCCCGGGCCGCCACGTCCGTGGCGACCAGGGCGGTCACCTGGCCGTTGCGGAACTGCTCCAGGATGCGGGTGCGCTGCGGCTGGGACTTGCCACCGTGCAGCGCGGCGGCGCGTACACCCTTGGAGAGCAACTGGCGCGCGAGCCGGTCGGCGCGGTGCTTGGTGCCCATGAAGAGGATGGTGCGACCGTCACGGGCGGCGATCCGGGTCAACGCGTCGGGCTTGTCGACCGCGTCGACGTGCAGCAAGTGGTGGGTCATCGCGGTGACCGTGGCAGTGCCCGGGTCGACCGAGTGGGTCACCGGGCTGCTGAGGAAGCGGCGGACCAGCCGGTCCACGCCGCCGTCCAGGGTGGCGGAGAAGAGCATCCGCTGACCCTGCGGGGCGACCTGCTCCAGGAGCTTGGTCACCTGCGGCAGGAAGCCCATGTCGGCCATCTGGTCGGCCTCGTCCAGCACGGTGATCTCGACCTGGTCGAGCCGGGCGTCGCCGCGGTTGATCAGGTCGTGCAGCCGGCCGGGGGTCGCCACGACCACCTCGGCGCCGGCACGCAGCGCGTCCGCCTGCCGCTGCAACGACAACCCGCCGACGACTGTGGCGCAGCGCAGGCCGACGGCCCGGGCGTACGGCGCCAGCGCGGTGGTCACCTGCTGCGCCAACTCCCGGGTCGGCACCAGCACCAGGGCCAGCGGGCGACCCGGCCGGGCCTTGCGGCCGGCGGTGCGAGACAGCAGGGGAAGCCCGAAGGCGAGCGTCTTACCCGAGCCGGTACGACCCCGGCCGAGCACGTCCCGACCTGCGAGCGAGTCCGGAAGCGTCGCCGTCTGGATCGGGAACGGCTCGGTGATGCCCTGCGCGGTCAGCGCGGTGAGCAGCGCCGGCGCCAAGCCGGTAAGAGCGAAAGACGGAATAACAGTGGTCACGCAGGAGCCTTCCTCGACGCGGAACGTGTCGAGGGAGGGCGCCGAAGTCGGCGCTGTCAACCGGCGGCGCAAGGCAGCCAGGACTCACAAGCACGAACCGATTGGAGTACGGGCCGGCCCGCCGCCGGGCCGCCGCCTGCGGACGCAGGCGGGGCGGGGCGGGCCGGTCCCGTCACCGTCACACCCGGAGGGCGCGACAGGTAATGCTGACCGATCCGAAGATCAGATCGGGCGGATGTTCTCCGCCTGCGGGCCCTTCTGGCCCTGGGTCACCTCGAACTCGACCCGCTGGTTCTCGTCCAGGCTCCGGTAGCCGGAGGACTGGATCGCCGAGAAGTGGGCGAAGACGTCAGCGCCGCCGCCGTCCGGGGTGATGAAGCCGAAGCCCTTGTCAGCGTTGAACCACTTCACGGTGCCAATAGCCATGTGTTTCGTCTCCTTGACGGAACGTCGGACACACACTTGTTGTGTGCCCGAAGAGGAGCGCTCCGCGCGGGGATGCGCGAATCGCCTGTCGCTTCTGGTCGCCCCGCCCGGAGAACTCCGGACACAACAAAGAGCGCCTGGGGCCACAATTCCCGCCAGGCGCACACAGAGTCTCTGGTAACCAAAACTGCAACCCGGATAAGCTACCACAGCTTCCCCCGTCATGGTCAAGCTTGGGCGGAATCTTCGGGCAACTGGGCGATCAAGGCTGTGAGGCCAGTCACATCGAGCAGGTCGGCGGGCCGGACGGTCACCCCGTGCCGGACGTAGTGGAACGCCGCGCCCACCCGGTCGACCGGCACGCCGGCCAGCTCCGCCCAGGCCAGCCGGTACACGGCCAGCTGCACGGCGGCCACCTCGGCGGCCGGCCCGGTGGGCTGCGCCCCGGTCTTCCAGTCGACCACGTCGAACCGGCCACCCGGCCGGGCGAAGACCGCGTCCATCCGGCCCCGCACCACCACTCCGGCGATCACCGTGGCGAACGGCACCTCCACCTCCACCGGCGACCGGTCGGCCCACTCGCTGGCCAGGAAGCGCTCCTGAAGCTCGACCAGAGCCTCGTCGGGTGCGGCGTCGGCGTCAGCCGCGCCCGGCAGCTCGTCCAGGTCCAGCAGGCGGTCGGCGCCGAAGCGCTGCTCCAACCAGGCGTGGAAGGCGGTACCCCGGCGGGCGTACGGGTTGGGCTCGGTCGGCACCGGGCGACGCAGCGTACGGGCCAGCGCCGCCGGATCGCGCCGCAGCGCGACCAGCTGGGTGACGCTCAGCGCCCCGGGCAGAGCCACCTCGACCGCACCGGAGAGCCGGGTCAGCTCGGCGCGCTCCGCCAACAACAGGTCCGCCTCGCGCTGCCAGCGCGCCACCTCCGGATCCACCTCGGGCTCGACCGGCTCGACCGGCTCGGCTTCGGACCCGATCGGCGTTCCCGACCCGGCGAGCACCGGCCCGGGGAGCACCGGCCCGGGGAGCACCGGCCCGGGGAGCACCGGCCCGGGGAGCACCGGCCCGGGGAGCACCGGCCCGGGGAGCACCGGCCCGGGGAGCGCCGCCGCCGGGCCGTCGGTCATCAGGCGGCGCACCAGCCCGGCCGCCTCGGCCAGCGCGGGTCGGCGGCCACCCAGCGGGTCGGCCGGCCACTCCGCGCGCAGCACCACCTCGGCCGTCGGGTTCGTGGCGTCCGGGGTGGGCTCCGGCGCCCACGCGTCGACCAGGTGCCCCGGGCCGCCGTCCAGGCAGGCGTCGTACACCTCGCGCAGGAAGACCGACGGACCCCGCGGCCGCTTCGTGCCCTCCCCCCACCAGTACCCGGAGCACAGCAGCAGCCGACGCGGGCGAGTGACCGCCACATACGTCAGGCGGCGCTCCTCCCGCTCGTCGTGGGCCCGCCAGGCGTTGGTGAAGTCGGCCACCGCCCGGGCCACCGCCCGCTGGTCGGCCGCCTCGTCGAGCGCCAGCTCGGGCAACCCGTCGGCGTCGCCGCGCAGCGGGAACGGCAGCACACCGAGCCCGCCCAGCCAGTGGTCGGAGTTGCGCACCGGCCCGGGCCACGACCCACGGCACAGCCCGGCCACCGCCACCACGTCCCACTCCAGACCCTTCGCGGCGTGCGCGGTGACCACCTGCACCGCGCCCTCCACGACCTCGACCTCGCCCGGGGCGAGACCGCGCTCCTCGTCCTCGGCGGCGGCCAGGTAGGACAGGAAGCCGGACAGCGTCGCGCCGGGCGTCTCTCCGCTGAAGCGGGCCGCCACGTCACCGAGGGCGTCCAGGTGTCCCCGGGCCAGACCGGCGTCGCCGGCGCCGTCGCGGCCGGCGCGCACCGCGACCTCCACGTCCAGGCCGATGGTCCGCTCGATGTCCGCGATCAGATCCGGCAGGGCCTGGTCCAGGCGGTAGCGCAACAGCGCCAACTCCATGCCGTACGCCCGCAGCCGCGCGAACCCCTCCGCCGAGTACGCCTGCGCCGGGCCGAGGTCGGCCAGCGCCTCCACCAGGGTCGCCTCGTCCAGCAGGTCGGGGGTGATGTCCGAGGTGTCGTCGGCGGCCACCTGGCGTCGGGCGTTGGCGATGGCCCGGGCCCGCCGGTGCAGCGCCACCAGGTCACGCGGCCCGATCCGCCAGCGGGCGCCGGTGAGCAGCCGCAGCAGCGCGGCCCCGTCGGTCGGGTCGGCCAGCACGCGCAGGGTGCACACCACGTCGCGGACCTCGGGAGTGTCCAGCAGACCGCCGAGGCCCACCACCTCCACCGGCAGGCCGCGCTCGCGCAACGCCGACTCGATCGCCGGGATCTGGCTGCGGACCCGGACCAGCACCGCGGTCGTCGGCCGCTGCGCCACCGGGATGTGCTCCGGTGCCGCGCCGGGCATCCGGGCCGCGCCGCGCCAGGCGGCGAGCACACTGTCGGCGATCCACGCCGCCTCGTCGGCGTACGTGGGCAGCAGCGCGCAGTGCACCGTGCCACCGGCCGCCCCGCCGGGGCTGCGGTGCGGAATCGGGTCGCGGACGCTCAACGCGGAGCGCAGCTCCGGCACCCGGGCGCCGGCCGCGCGCAACGGCGTGGACAGGGCGTTCGCCACCCGGAGGATCTCCGGGCGGTTACGCCAGCTGGTGGTGAGCCCGAGCGCCGGGGCCGGCTGACCGTCGGCGCGGGCGAACTCAGTGGGGAACCGGTCGAGGGTGCCCGCGCTGGCGCCCCGCCAGCCGTAGATGGACTGGCACGGGTCACCCACCGCCGTCACCGGGTGCCCGCCACCGAACAGCGCGTTGAGCAGCACCACCTGCGCGTGGCTCGTGTCCTGGTACTCGTCGAGCAGCACCACCCGGAAACGGTCCCGCTCGATCTCGCCAACCCCGGGGTGATCCCGGGCCACCCGCGCCGCCCGGGCGAGCTGGTCGGCGAAGTCCATCGCCTCGAAGTCCAGCTTGCGCCGGGCGTACGCCCGCACCAGCGGCAGCAGGCGCAGCCGGGTCTGTTGCAGGGCGAGCGCCTTGCGCACGTCGGCGTACACCCGGCCCGGCCGCGACTGCACCTCGGCGAAGAACCGACCGGTCCAGGCGGCCAGTTGGTCCGGCGCGACCAGGTGCTCGTCCAGCTCACCGGCGAGCGCCAGCACCGCGTCGGTGATGGTGCTCGGCATCCGGTCCACCTCGGACATGTCACCGTCGTAGTTGCGCACCAGCAGGTCGACCAACTGCCAACGGGACGCCTCGGTGAGCAGTCGGGTGGACGGCTCGTAGCCGGCCCGCAGACCGTGCTCGGTGACGATCCGCCCTGCGTACGAGTGGTAGGTGGAGACGGTGGGCTCACCGGCGAGCGGGTCGTCCAGCGGGTCGCGACCCTGCCGGCCGAGGCGGCGGATCAGCTGGTCGAGCCGGGTGCGGACCCGGTGGGCCAGCTCACCGGCCGCCTTACGGGTGAAGGTCAGCCCGAGGATCTGCTCCGGGCGCACGTACGAGTTGGCCACCAGCCAGACCACCCGCGCGGCCATCGTCTCGGTCTTGCCGGACCCGGCCCCCGCCACCACCAGCAGCGGCTCCACCGGAGCGGCGATGATCGCGGCCTGCTCCCGGGTGGGCGCCGGCAGTCGCAGCAGTTTGGCCAGCTCCACCGGGGTGTACCGGGGCCCGGAGTCCGCCAGCCGGGGCGTCGGCGCGGGGCCCGCGCCGAACAGGGTGGGCTGGGTCATGGGTTCTCCGGACGTCGGACGGTCGGCGGCTCGACCACCTGGCGCCCCTGCCCGGAGACCGGGCAGCTGGTGCGCACCGGGCAGACCCGGCACTTCGAGTTGGCCACCGCGGCGAACGTGGCGGCTGCCATCGTATCGGCGGTCCGCCGGACCAGCGCCGTCGCCCAGCCGGCCGCCGGGCCCTCGCCCGCCGCCGGCTGATTCTGCTCCCGGGCATCCTTCGCGGACGTGCCGAGCTGCACCAGCGCCGCGCCGCCGGACTCGTCGCCGAACTCGGCGAACGCGCCCGCCTCCACCGCCGCCTGGTACGCGCCGAGCTGCGGGTGCTCGGCCAGTTCGGAGCCGGTCACCGCGGTCGACTTGCCGGTCTTGAGGTCGATCACCACCAGCCGGCCGGCCTCGTCGACCTCCAGCCGGTCGACCCGCCCGGTCAGGTCGACCGGTCGCTGCGGATCGTCCAGGCGGACCGCGAACTCGTGTTCGATGGCGAGCAGCCGGCGCGGGTTGGTGGCGAGCCAGCGCAGCAGCTTGTCGACCATCGCCTCGGCGCGCTCCCGCTCGGGGCCGGCCATCCATCGGGCGGCCAACTCGATCGCGTCGAACCGGGCGGCCACGTAGTCGAGCAGGGCGCCCCGGTCGGCGCTGGCGTCCTCGGCGAGCATCGCGGCGGCGTGCACCAGATTGCCCACCCCCTGCGCGGTGCTGGTCGGACCGCTGCCGCCGTGCCGTTCCAGGAGCCAGCGCAGGCTGCACCGCAGCGCGCTCTCCATCGCCGACGGGGTGACCCGCACCGGCGCCCCCTCGTCGACCAGCGGCCGGTCGTCGGAGAGCGCCCGCAGCCCCCACCAGTCGTCCGGGTGCGCGCCGGGCACACCCGCGGCGGCGAGCCGCGCCAGCTCGGCCGCCGCGGCGCGCCGCCGGGCCGCCGGTGCGGCCGGGTCGGTGATGGCGGTACGCAGTTCGGCGACCAGCGCCGGCAGGGTGAGCGCCCGGGGCGGCCGGGTGACCGGCAGCGCGCCGGGCTGGTCCGGCTCGTCGTCGTCCGCGCCCTCAGCGCCGTCGTTCCCGGCCGCCGGCGCTGCCACCCGAGCCGGTCCGCCGTTGCCGACCACGCCGCCACCGGTCCCGCCGCCGGTCGCGCCGTCACCGGTCACGCCGCCGGTCGCGCCGTCAGCGGTCACGCCGCCGGTCGCGCCGTCAGCGGTCACGCCGCCGGTCACCCCGCCGGTCGCGGCCTCGGCGGAGGGGGTGTCGTCCGGTGAACCGGCGGCGGGGCCGCCGCTCGGGGGGCCGGTGCGCGGGCCGGGCGTGCTCGGCGGCGCGGGCGGCGGGCCGGGCGTGCTCGGCGGCGTGCTCGGGCCCAGTTCGTGCAGGAAGCGGCTGGGCTGCTCCTCGTGGTCGTCGCCGCCGACCGCCGCCGACGCCACGGCGCTGACCAGCAGACGGTGGCGGGCACGGCTGATGGCGACGTGGAAGAGCCGGCGCTCCTCGTCCAGCAGCGCCGAGGTCTGGCCCACCACGGTCGCCGCCCGGGCGCCGCCAACGGACCGGCCGGCCAGCACGTCGACCAGCCGTTCGGAGCCGAGCAGGCTGCCGCGCAGGCGCAGGTCCGGCCAGATGCCCTCCTGCACGCCGGCGATAGCGACCAGGTCCCACTCCAGGCCCTTGGCGGCGTGCGCGGTGAGCAGTCGTACCGCCGCGCCCCGGTCGGCGGTCGGCGCGATGGTGTCCGCCGGCAGGTCCTGGGCGAGCACGTGGTCGAGGAAGACCTCGGTGCGGGCGCCGGGCAGCCGGTCGGTGAAGCGGGCCGCCGCGTCGAAGAGCACCAGCACGGCGTCGAGGTCCCGGTCGGCAGCTTCGGCTCGCCGGCGTCGGGCCAGGTCGCCCTCGCCGGCCGCCGGCCGCCCCTGGGCGATCGCGCCGGCCCAGCGCTCGGCCAGCCCGCTGGCGTCCCAGACCTCCCAGAGCACGGTCTCGGCGGTCGCGCCGGGTTGGGCCGCGGCGTCCCGGGCGGTGGCGAGCAGCCCGGCCACCGCCTGCGCCGGTTCCGCCCACCGTCGGTCGATGCCGGCCAGGTCCGTCGGATCGCGCAGCGCCTCGACGATCAGCTCCCCGGACGGACGGCGGTCGCCCCCGGCCAGCGCCAGGGCGCGCAGGCCCTGACGCAGCCGTCGTTCGGCCAGCGGGTCCGCCCCGCCCAGCGGCGAGTGCAGCAGCGCGACGGCCGCCTCCTCGTCCAGCCGGTCCGGTTCCAGTGCGCAGCGCAGCAGGAGCAGCAGCGGCGCCACCGCGGGTTGCAGGTGCAGGGGCAGGTCCTCGCCGTGCACCACGGTCGGGACGCCGGCGGCGTGCAGAGCGCGTTGCAGGGTGGGCAACTGCAACGCGGTGGATCGCACCAGCACCGCCATCCGCGACCACGGGACGCCGTCGAGCAGGTGCGCGGCGCGCAGCGCGTGGGCCAGCCAGGCGGCCTCGCTGGTCGCCGACCGGAACGTGTGCACCTCGACCACACCGGCCGGGGCGTCCGGCAGTGGGCTCAGCCGGCGGTGCGCCATCGGACCGCGCAGCCGGCGGCCCAGCCGGGCCATCGCGGCGAGCAGGACCGGGCCGGCCCGGTACGACGTGCTCAGCAGCACCTGCGCGGCCGGTGCGCCGGAGGCCGTCCGGAAACGGTGCCCGAACGTGGTCACGCCGGCCGGGTCCGCACCACGGAAGGCGTACGTGGAGGAGTCGGGGTCGGCGAACGCGACGAGCGACTTGCCCCCTCCGGCGATGACCGAGAGCAGTTCGTGCTGGGCGGGGTCGGTGTCGGCCAGTTCGTCGACGTACACGTGGGCGAGGCGGCGGCGCTCGGCGGCCAGCAGCTCCTCGTCGTCGCGCAGCAGACCGGTGGCGGCCCGGACCAGCTCGGCCGGGTCGTACGCGATCGAGCCCCGGTTGCTGACGTCGCGCAGCGCGAGCACCGCGACGTACTCCCGCAGGAAGCGGGCGGCGGCCGGCCAGTCGGCGCGGCCGAGCTTCTCGCCCAGCCGGGCCAGGTCGGCCGGCCCCACCCCGCGCTCGGCGGCGCGCATGAGCAGGTCGCGCAACTGACCGGCGAAGGCCCGGGTCCGCAGTGCCGGGCGCAGGTCGGTGGGCCAGCCGACCGGGTCGTCCTCGGGCTCCTCGCCCACCACGTCCAGCAGCTCGCGGATGATCAGATCCTGCTCGGGGCCGGTGAGCAGCCGGGGCGACGGCTCGCCACGTTCGGCGGCGGCCCGGCGCAGCAGCCCGAAGGCGTACGCCGGGAAGGTGCGCACCAGCGGCTCGCGCAGCACGCGGTAGCCGTCCTGTGCGACCCGGGCCTCGATGCGCTGGCGCAGCGTGGTGGCGCCGCGGCGACCGAAGGTCAGCACCAGGATCCGCTCGGGATCGACCCCCTCGGCGACCCGGGCGGCGACCGCCTCGACGAGGGTGCTGGTCTTGCCGGTGCCGGGACCGCCGAGCACCAGCATCGGCCCGTCGGTGTGCGCGACGACCTCCTGCTGGACGGGATCGACACGCCAGCGGAGGCTCGCCGGCCCGGGTGTGCCGGCGGCCTCGACCTCACCAGCGACCGCACCGTCGCCACTCGGCACGGCGACGCCGCCGTCCGACGCGTCCCCGTCCCCCCGCGCCGGCCCCCCGGGCCGCCGCACCAACCGGTACGCCTGCATCCCCAAATCCCATCACCCCCCTACGACACCAACCCCACCCCACCCGCGCCGGTCATGGAGGTGGCGGCACGACACGCCGACGGCCCTGCCGCCACCCTCATCACCGACGGGGTGGGACCCGGAGTCAGGGTAGGTGGGACTCCAGTGCTTTCAGGGCTTCGGGGACCGTGGCGACCACGGTCAGCAGGTTGCGCCCGGCGGGTTTGAGAAAGTGTTGGTCGGTGAGGGTGGTGAGCCAGTCGAGCAGGGGCCGGTAGAAGCCGTCGGCGTCGATCAGCACCATCGGCTTGGTGTGCAGGGCGAGGGTGGCGGTGGTCCAGACCTCGAACAGCTCGTCCAGTGTGCCGAGCCCGCCCGGCAGGGCGAGGAACGCGTCCGACCTGTCGATCATCAGCGTCTTGCGGCTGGCCATCGAGTCGGTCACCAGCAATTCGTCCGAGGCCAGGTCGGCGACCTCCAGATCGACGAGCGCCTGCGGGATGACGCCCACGGTGCGCCCGCCGGCGGCCCGCGCGCCGTCGACCACCGCGCCCATCATGCCGACGCAACCACCGCCGCTGACCAGCGTGTGCCCGCGCCGGGCCAGCTCCGCGCCGGTCTCCGCGGCGAGGTCGAGCCAGCGTTGGTCCAGGGTGCGGGACGAGGCGCAGAAGACGCAGACCGCCGCCATCAGCCCTCCCGGGGCCGGTCGGGGGCCTGCTCGGCGGCGGCCTGCTGGTCGGCGCCGGTACGCGCCACCGCCTCGTCGCGGACCGCCTCCTGCTCAACCGAGAGCGCCGCCTCGGCCTCGACGATGTGGCGGACGGCCGCGTTGACGTCGTCGGTGAGGCAGATCAGATCCAGGTCCACCGGGCCGATCTTGCCGCTGGCGGCCATGGTGTCGCGCAGCCAGTCGAGCAGCCCCTGCCAGTACGCGACCCCCATCAGCACGACCGGGAACCGGGTGACCTTGCCGGTCTGCACCAGGGTTAGCGCCTCGAACAGCTCGTCCATGGTGCCGAACCCGCCGGGCAGCACCACGAACGCCTGCGCGTACTTGACGAACATGGTCTTGCGGGCGAAGAAGTAGCGGAAGTCGATGGCCAGGTCGACCCAGTCGTTGATGCCCTGCTCGAACGGCAGCTCGATGCCGAGCCCGACGGAGAGCCCGCCGGCCTCGGTGGCGCCCCGGTTGGCGGCCTCCATCACTCCCGGGCCACCCCCGGTGATCACCGCGTAACCGGCCCGCGCGAGCGCGCCGCCCATCTCCTCGGCGAGCCGGCACTCGGCCGTGTCCGGGCCGCTGCGGGCCGAACCGAAGACGCTTACCGCCGGCGGCAGGTCGGCGAGGGTGTCGAAGCCCTCGACGAACTCGGAGAGGATGCGCAGTGCCCGCCAGGCGTCCCTGGTCTTCCAGTCTTCGCGCCCGCGCGAGTCCAGCAGCCGCTGGTCGGCGGTGCTGCTCGGGATCGCCCCCCGGCGCAGCGTGACGGCGCCCCGGTGCCGCTCCTGCCCCGGGCCGCGGCCGGCCTCCCGCCCGTTGTTCTGGCTCATGAGGCAACCGTAGTGGAGCCGCACACGCCGGGTGTGCGGGGCGCGGACGCCGAGAAATAGTTCGCGATCATGGGCAACTATTTGGCTTCCCCGTACGTCTTACTATTCACATACCGGGTATGCCCGGGCGCGTGCCTTCGGGGGAGGAGACAGCGTGATCAGCAACAGCGAGATGATCCGGATCCGTCGACTGATGCAGCGACGGATCCACGACGTGGTGGCCGAGCGCCGCCGCGCCCGTGACCTCGACCCCGCCCTGTCGCCCGCCGCCACCGGATCCGGAGCCGATCAAGAGGTTCGCGCCGCCGACAACGGGCCAGGCTGACGCGAACCTCTTGATCGCCGGAAACAGGGCCGACCGGCCAGCCCGGAACGGGCCCGACCAGGTCAGGCCGGGGCGAGCCAGCGGTGCAGCGTCGCCGCGCCGTCACGGATCTTGCTGATCTCGACGTGCTCGTCGGGGTGGTGGGCGAGGTTCGGGTCGCCCGGACCGAAGTTCAGCGCGGGGATCCCCATGGCCGCGAACCGGGCCACGTCCGTCCAGCCCAGCTTGCCGATCGGCGCGGCGCCGACCGCAGCCAGGAACTCCTTCGCCGGGGCCGCCTCCAGCCCCGGGGCGGCACCCGCAGCGGTGTCGGTCACCCGCACCTCGAAGCCGGCGAACACCTCACGCAGGTGCGCCTCCGCCTCGGCGGGGGTGCGGTCCGGGGCGAACCGGTAGTTGACCTCGATCTCGCAGTGGTCCGGGACCACGTTGCCGGCCACGCCACCGTTGATCCGTACCGCGTTCATGCCCTCGCGGTAGTCGCAGCCGTCGATGGTGACCCGGCGTGCCTCGTACGTCTGGAGACGGCGCAGCACCTCACCGGCAGCGTGGATCGCGTTCACGCCGTGCCAGGAGCGCGCCGAGTGGGCGCGGACGCCGGTCGTGGTGACCACCGACCGCATGGTGCCCTGGCAGCCCGCCTCGACGATGCCGTACGTCGGCTCCAGCAGCACCGCGAAGTCCGCCTCCAGCCACTCCGGGAACGCCTGGGCGACCAGGTTCAGCCCGTTGTAGCGCGACTCGATCTCCTCGGCCTCGTAGAAGAGGTACGTCACGTCGTAGCGCGGGTCGGGCAGCGTCACGGCCAGGTGCAGGGCGTACGCGACGCCGGACTTCATGTCGGAGGTTCCGCAGCCGTACATCAGGTCGCCGCGCATGGCCGACGGGAAGTTGTTGTTCAGCGGCACGGTGTCCAGGTGACCGGCGAGCACGACGCGCTGCGACCGGCCGAGGTCGGTGCGGGCCATCACGGTGTTGCCGTGTCGGTGCGTGGACAGGTGCGGTACGCCCCGCAGCACCTCCTCGACGAAGTCGGCGATCGCCTTCTCGTTGAGGGACACGGACTCTATGTCGACCAGTACGCGGGTCAGCTGCACCGGATCGGCGAGGACCTCGGGGGTCAGCGGGTTCTGCATGGATCGCACGGTACCTTCAGGTCTGTCAGCGCGAGGAGCGAGCCGAGGCCGGCCTGGCCGCGACCGAGAGGTGCAACAGTGACGTCCGCAGATTCCGCCTGGGGCATCGGCCTGGCCACCGTCACCGCCGACGGGCAGGTGCTCGACACCTGGTATCCGACCGGCAAGCTGGGCCTGGGTGAGCTGCCGCTGGTCGCCGGCGAGGGCGAGTCGGACGTGCTGGACCTGCCGCCGGGCGCGCTGGGCGACCGGTCGCTGCCCGGTCTGCGTACCGTCCAGGTGGTCACCGTGATCGGCTCGCTGGACGACCCGATCAAGGACGCCTCCGACGCGTACCTCCGGTTGCACCTGCTCTCCCACCGCCTGGTGCGGCCCAACCAGATCAACCTCGACGGCATCTTTGGCAAGCTCGCCAACGTGGCCTGGACGTCCGCCGGACCGTGCCCGCCGGAGCGGGTGGACGAGCTGCGGGTGATCGAGCGGGCGGCGGGTCGCCACCTGTCGGTGTACGGGGTGGACAAGTTCCCCCGGATGACCGACTACGTGGTGCCCTCCGGTGTGCGGATCGCCGACGCGGACCGCGTCCGGCTCGGCGCCCACCTGGCCGCCGGCACCACAGTGATGCACGAGGGCTTCGTCAACTTCAACGCCGGCACCGCGGGCACCTCGATGGTCGAGGGGCGGATCGTGCAGGGCGTGCTGGTCGGCGACGGCTCCGACATCGGCGGTGGCGCCTCGATCATGGGCACCCTCTCCGGTGGCGGCACCGAGAAGGTCAGCATCGGCGAGCGCAGCCTGGTCGGCGCGAACGCCGGCGTCGGGATCTCGCTCGGCGACGACTGCGTGGTCGAGGCCGGCTGCTACATCACCGCCGCGTCGAAGATCACCCTCCCGGACGGCCGCGTGGTCAAGGCCAGGGAGCTGTCCGGCGTCGACGGCCTGCTGTTCTGGCGCAACTCGGTGACGGGCGCGCTGGAGGCCCGCCCGCGCACCGGCCGGGGCATCGAACTGAACGCCGCCCTGCACGCCAACGACTGACGGCCCCGCCGGGTCCGCGGCGCTCGACCGCGGACCCGACGGGGGTACGCCTCAGCGCAACCGGTACGCCTGGATGATCCGTTCGGTCACCGTGTTGCCGGCGGCGTCCCGAGCGGTGGCCCGCAGGGACACGTGGCCGGGTGCCGCCGGATGCCGGACGGTGGCCGTCCAGCCGTGGCCGCCGTGCCGGACCCGGGCGGGTCGCCAGGTCCGACCGCCGTCGTAGGAGACGTCCACCCGCAGCCCGGTCACGCGCGATCCGGGGGCACCGGGCTGTGGCTGCACCTGCACCGGGATGACCAGGCTCCGGCCGGCCGCGGCTGCGTTGTTCCGGTCCAGCGCAGGCGTGAACCGGATCGCCGACACCGGCAGTGGCCGGTAGTCGTCGCCGGGCACGTGCCCGGACCGGAACGTCCACGCCGCCCCGACCTCGGTGCTCAGGTCGGTGAAGCTGCGCTTCGTCGACACCTCCAGCCGGTAGTCCGCGACGCCGGGCGGCACCGTGAACTGGCCGTACCCCGGCTCGGTCAGCTCGTCGACCAGGACGCCGTTGCGGTACAGGGCGGTTCGGCCGGCGTCCGTGATCGACCGGCCGGCGTGGCCGTCGGCGTCGCCGTGCAGCGGGAGGTTCACCAGGATCTCGTCACCGAGGCGGGTGACGCCCTGGCCCGGCCAGCGCGGCGCGGGGAAGGACGGCCCGTACGGCGCGCTGTTCCAGGTCTCCCTGACGTGCCGGCCCGCCCGGTACGCCTTCGGTTCGGCCTCCAGCACCGCCTTGGTGTCGAGCCACCCCTCCTCCGTGGGCACGCCGAACGTCAGCTCGGAGGACCAGCGCAGACCGTTGGTGTTGTAGTGCTCGACGCGTTGCCCGGGCACCGCAGTGGGCAGGACCGTCGCCCAGCCGCCCAGGTCCGGTTCGAGGTGCGGGAAGACCACCCGCTCGGAGACCATGCCGGGATAGCCGCCCCGGAACTCGTGGGTGACAGTGGCCAGGTCCCGAGCGCGGTAGGTCTTGTCGAAGCCGGTCGGCATGCGGCCGGGGAACTTCTCGCTGAGCGCGTACAGGTAGGGGCTGCTGGCCACCTCCGGCTTGCGCCACTGGCTGCTCACCGTGCCGAAGAACCGTGCGCCGGAGACCACCCGACCGAGGTGCCCGGTGGCCAGCCCGGTGAAGTCCAACCCGAGCAGACCGAAGCCGTACGAGCCGCCGTCCTCGGTGAGGAAGTTCGCGCCGATGTCCACCAGATCCGGGACGGCAGTCCGCTCCGGGATGGTCGTCCGCACCGGCCGTGCCCTGCGGGCGTCGACGGTGACGGTGGCGTCACCGGCGAACACCAGCTCCGGCTGGACCAGTTGGGCCGTGCCGACGTCCCCGCTGAAGACGATGCTGGCCACCGCGTAGCGGCCCTTGGGCACGCGGACCTCGACGGTGCCGTCCGGGTCGTACAGGTCGCGGCTGTCGAGGGTGTCCAGCTGGATCAGCGTGGTGATGAACCCCTCGGCGGGCGCGCCGCTGTCGTCGAGGTGCCGGACGGTGAGCTGATAGCTCTCCACCTCCCGGTTCACCGCGACCGGGGTGACCGCCACCGCGGTGCCGGAGCGGGCCACGATGCGGCCGGTCCAGTAGCCGTCCGTGCCGATCCGGGTGTCCACGGTGACCGTGGTGCCCGCGGTGCCGCCGGCGGGCACGGTGACCTGACCCGCCCCGAGGGAGAACATGCCGGCCGGAGCCGGTTGGCCGTCCGGGCCGGTCACCTCCAGGGTCAGGTCAAGGGTGAGTGGCGCCGGGCCGTCGTTGTGCCAGTCGACCTGCCGGGCGACCGGGGTGTCGTCGTCGTGCGGCCAGGCCGGCTGACCGAAGGAGACGCTGACCGGGGTGCTGGTCACCCGCTGGGTGATCGCGCGGGCCACGTCGACCCGGCCGGCGCCCTGCTGGAAGGCGGTCTGCTCCGGGTGCGGCTTCGCCGAGGCCATCAGGGTCGCCTTGAGCTGGGCCGCCGCCCAACCCGTGTGCTGCTGGGCGAGCAGCGCCACCGCGCCGGTGACGTGCGGCGCGGCCATCGAGGTGCCGGAGAGCGCGAGATATCCCTCCCCCACCGGCTCGCCGATCTGCGCGCCCTTGGCACGGGCGGCGACGATGCCGACCCCCGGGGCGGTCAGGTCCGGCTTCAGCCCGCCGTCGCCCACCCGGGGGCCACGGCTGGAGAAGTCGGCCAGCGCGTCCTCGCGGTCCACCGCGCCGACGGTGAGCGCCGCTTCGGCGCTGCCCGGCGAGCCGACCGAGCCGTCCGTGCCGTCGTTGCCGGCGGAGAGGACGAAGAGCGCGCCGGTCTGCGCGGTCAGCGACTCGACCGCCGCCTCCAACGGGTCGACGTCGGGTGTGTCGGTGCCGCCCAGGCTCATGTTGATCACGTCGGCGTGCTGGTCGACGGCCGCCCACTGCATCCCGGCCAGGATCGCCGAGTCCATGCAGCCCTGCTCCTCGCAGACCTTGCCGTTGAGCAGCGTGGCGTCCGGGGCGACACCGTGGTATTTGCCGCCGGAGGCGGCGCCACTGCCCGCGATGATCGAGGCGACGTGCGTGCCGTGGCCGACCGTGTCGTCGGTGTCGGTGGCCTCGGTGAAGTTCTGTGCCTCGGCGATCCGACCGCTCAGGTCGGGGTGGCTCGCGTCGATCCCGGTGTCCAGCACCGCCACGCGGACGCCCCGGCCGGTGAAGCCGGCCGCGTAGGCGGCCGGGGCACCGATCTGCGGCACGCTGTGGTCGAGGGTGACCTGCCGACGACCGTCGAGCCAGATCCGGTCGGCACCCCCCGCCGTGCCGACCCGGGCACCGGCGCCGGTGAGCGCCGCCCAGACCGTGGTGGCCTGCTGCTTGTCGGCGGTCGCGGCGAACCCGCCGATGGCCGGCAACTCCGCCGTGACGGTCAGGCCGACGGGCGCCGCGACGCGTTTCCGGGCGCCCGCGTCGGCGGCGACCAGCACCGGCAGGTCGTTCCGGCGCGCGTCGTCGTAGCCGGCGGCGATCAGCCCGGTCACGTCGAACAACCGCCGGTCGACCCGGCCGGCACGAACCAGGGGCAGGGCGTCCTGCGGCAGCACCGTGAGGTGGCCACGGTCGCGGGTGGTGATGAACCGCTGGTGCGTACGCCCCGGACCGGGGCGCACGGAGGCGGACCCGGAGTCGGTGACGCTGACCCGGTCTCCGGTGAGCAGGGTGACGGTGGTCGTGGACGCGGCGCGCGGGGCGGCGCCGGTGGTGGCGCTGGTGGCCGTGGTGGTGCTGGTGGGTGGTTGGGCCGCGGCGATCACCGGAGTGCCCAGCACGAGGGCTGCGGCGGCGATGGCGGCGATCATTCTGCTGCGTCGATGCAACGGATCCTCCTTGGTGGAGCGTGGTAACCAGAAGAGACGCATTGACCACCGCCAGTATTACATACCGAGTATGCATAAAAGAGGGCCAAAATATAACGGACCTGCCAACTGATGGCAGGTCAGCGGGGCATCATCGACCGGGTGACCTCCATGAAGGACAAGATGCTCGCGGGTGAGCCCTACCTCGCCGACGATCCCGAGCTCATCGCCGATCTGGACCGGGCCGCCCGGTTGCTGGAACGCTTCAACACCAGCCTCGCGGCGGATCCGGCGGCGCGGCTCGCGGTGCTGCGCGACCTGCTCGGCGAGCTGGGCGACGGCACCTGGATCCGTCCACCGTTCTACTGCGACTACGGCTGGCAGATCCGGATCGGGCCCCGCAGCTTCGTCAACTACAACGCGGTCTTCCTCGACGTCGCGGCGATCACCATCGGCGCGGACGTCCAGGTCGGACCGAACGTGCAGCTCCTCACGCCGACCCACCCGGTGGAACCCTGCCCGCGCCGCGACAAGTGGGAGGCCGCCAAACCGATCACCATCGGCGACAATGTGTGGCTCGGCGGCGGCGCGATCGTGCTCGCGGGAGTGACGATCGGCGCGAACACCGTCGTCGGCGCCGGAGCGGTGGTGACCCGCGACCTACCCGCCAACGTGGTCGCGGTCGGCAACCCGGCCCGACCGGTCCGCGAACTCGACTAGGAGAACAGCGTGGGCACGATCCGCCTCGACGGCGGCATCGCCACCCGGTTCAACCGCATCCCGAAGTAGGTCCCCTCGCGAGGCAACCCGGATCTGGGCTGACGGAATCGCTCAGGCCACCGGCGGGTCGGGCAGGCGGATCACCAGGTCGGCCCGGTCGGCCGTGGGGGTGACGCGGGCCGCGTTGGCCTCGTCGCTGCCCAACGCCCAGGCCCGTGCCTGCTCCGGTGACCGCCCGTACGCCTCGTGTCGAGCGGTCAACCGGCGCTGGCGCAGCTCGACGTCCAGGTCGAGGAACCACACCTCGTGCAGCAGCGTCCGGACCTCCTGCCACGGAAAGTCCGGCACCAGCAGGTAGTTGCCCTCGGTGACCACCAGGCGGACCGACGGCGGCACCTCGATCGCCCCGGCCACCGGCTCCTCGATCTCACGGCGGAACTCCGGCGCGTAGACCGAGGTCGGCTCCAGCCGGCGCAACCGGCGCAGCAGTGAGACGTACCCGTTGGCGTCGAAGGTGTCGATCGCGCCCTTGCGGTCGGCGCGGCCCAACCGGACCAGCTGCGACTGGGCCAGGTGGAAGCCGTCCATCGGCACCAGCCGGGCGCTCGGCCCGACCTCGGCGACGATCCGCTCGGCCAGGGTGGACTTGCCGGCGCCGGGCGCTCCGGTGATGCCGAGCAGTTGCCGCGGGCCGGCGTCGGCCAGTGACCGCGCCCGCGCCACCAGCTCGTCGACGGCCAGCACCCGGGCCTGCGGCATCAGCCCAGCACCGGATCGCTGATCGTGAACCGGGCCTGCACCGCCGCCTGCACGGTCTGCGGCCGCGGGTCCAGCTCCAGCTCGGGCGCCCCGCCGCCGGCGCCGCCCCCGGCGTCGAAGGCAGCGCGGGCGAACATCGGCCGGTCCCCCGGACCGGTGTCGGCCAGCTCGATCAGCGCGGTGACGCGGGCGCCGAGGGCCTCGGCGTACTCCCGGGCGCGCAGCAGTGCGTCGCCGATCGCGGCGTGCCGCGCCTCGCGGTGCGCGGGGCTGTCCGGGCGCAGCTCCCACCAGGGGCCGGCCACCTCGACCTGGTCCTGGTCGGCCAGCCGGAGCATCAGCTCACCCAGAGCGGTGAAGTCGGTGACGGTGACCGTCGTGGTGACGCTGCCGAGCCAGCCCACGACGCGCTCACCCGAGCGCTTGGTCTGCGGCCGGACCCACAGGTCGCCGGCCTCCCGTCGGGCCACCGCCGGCTCGGCGCCGTCCAGCAGCACCCGGACGGCGGCGGCCCGCTCGGCGAGCTGCGTCAGCGTCGCCTCCCGATCCCGACCGCGGGCCGTCACGGTGACCGCGAACCGCGCCAACTCGGGTGGCACCTCCCGGGTCGCCTCGCCGCGCACCTGCACAACCGGGCCGTCCGTCGCCATGCCTGCCAGCCTAGTCAGCCACCGGCAGCCACGCCGGGTAGGAGACGACGTCCGGGCCGATCCGGCATCCCGTCAGGTGGCCACCGGCGTCGCCCAGCCCGCGCAGCCAGGCCACCTCGACGGCATGGTCGCCGTCGGCCGGGAACTCGCGGTCCGCCGGCGCGAACCGGCGGCCCCGCAACGCCGACCGCGCCGCGCCGGCCTGCGCGTACCCGGCGGCGAGCGCCGACGCGTCGCCAGCACGCAGCGCGCCGGCCAACTCGTCCAGCAGCACCCGAACCTCGTCCAGCTCGTGCAGGACCCGTTCGCGGTTGCCGAGCAGCATGTTCGCCGTCCGCTCGGCAGGTGTGCCGGCGACCCGGGTGCCGTCGGAGAAGCTGCCCGCGGCCAGCGCCAGCACGGCGTCGCGCAGTGGCGACCGCTGCACCGCCCCGGCCAACGCGCCGGCCAACAGGTGCGGCACGTGCGACGCGAGCGCGGCCACCGAGTCGTGCGCCGGCGCGGACATCGGCACCACGCGGGCACCGAACAGCTCCACCAGCAGCCCGGTCAGCCAGCGGAAGGCGACCGTCGCGACACCCGTCGCCGGGCAGAGCACCCAGGCGGCACCGGTGAGCAGCGTCGGGGAGGCCGCCGTCAGGCCGGCGGACTCCGCGCCCGCCATCGGGTGCCCGGGTACGAAACGGTCGGTGAGCCCCAGCCCGTCGGCGGCCGCAGCCACCTCGACCTTGGTGCTGCCGACGTCGGTCAGCACACAACCCGGCGCGGTCAGGTCGGCCACCTGGGCCAGAGTCCGGGGCAGGGTGGGCAGCGGACCGCAGAGGAAGACCACGTCCCGGCTGGCGACGGCCTGCTCGATCGTGGCCGGCGCCGACACGCCGCGCAAGCGGGCCTGTTCCCGCGTCACCGGGTCGGGATCCCAGCCGGTCACGTCGAGGCCGGCATCGGCGAGGCGCAGCAGCAGCGAACCACCGATCAGGCCGGTGCCGAGCACCGCCGCCCGGACGTTGGCGTACCGTCCGGTGCCGCCGTCGGTCATCGCCGGCCGCCCGGGGTCAGGCCCGCAGCCGGCCGGCGACCGCTGCGACGTGCTCGTCGGACTCGGTCAGCGCCACCCGGACGTACCGCTGCGCGGAGGGGCCGTAGAAGACACCGGCCGCGACCAGGATGCCGCGCCGGGCCAGCCAGTCGACCGTCTGCCAGCAGTCCTCGTCGCGGGTGAGCCAGAGGTAGAGGCCCGCCTCCGAGTGCTCGACCGTGAAGCCGGCGCCGGTGAACGCGGCGGTCAGCACCTCGCGCCGGGCGCGGTAGCGCTCCCGCTGCTCGGCGGCGTGCCGCTCGTCCTGGAGGGCGGCCACCATCGCGGCCTGCACCGGCGCGGGCACGATCATGCCGGCGTGCTTGCGGACCTTCAACAGCTCGGCTACGAGAGCCGGATCGCCGGCCACGAACCCGGCCCGGTAGCCGGCGAGGTTGGACCGCTTGGAGAGCGAGTGCACGGCGAGCACTCCGGTGTAGTCGCCGCCGCAGACCTGCGGGGACAGCACCGAGACCGGCTCGGCCGACCAGCCCAGCGGCAGGTAGCACTCGTCGCTGGCGACCACCGCGCCGCGTTCCCGGGCCCAGTCGACAACCTTGCGCAGGTGCGCCGCGGGCAGCACCCGCCCGGTCGGGTTACCGGGCGAGTTGACCCACACCAGCCGGACGCGCGAGGTCGGCCCGACCGCGGTGAGCGAGTCGGCGCGGACCACGGTGGCGCCGGCCAGCCGGGCCCCGTCCTCGTAGGTGGGGTAGGCGATCGACGGCACGACCACCACGTCGCCGGGGCCGATGCCGAGCAGGGTGGGCAGCCAGGCGACCAGCTCCTTGGAGCCGATGGTGGGCAGGACGCCGAGACCGTCGACGCCAGCTCCACAGGCCCGGGCGACCCACGCCGCGATCGCGTCGCGCAGGGCCGGGGTGCCGGCGGTCAGCGGGTAACCCGGGGCGTCGGACGCGTCCGCCAACGCCTGACGGATCACCGCCGGAACCGGGTCGACCGGCGTGCCCATGGAGAGGTTGATCAGGCCCTCCGGATGCGCCGCGGCCAGCGTGGCCGCGGCGTCCAGGGTGTCCCAGGTGAACTCGGGCAGCCGTGCCGAGACCGGCGCGGGCCGGTTCAGTGGCCCTCGCCGCGCGGCGGCTGCGCGGCGACGAAGGTGGCGTCCTTCTCCACCTTGCCGATCTTCGAGGCGCCCCCGGGCGAGCCCAGGTCCTCGAAGAACTCGTAGTTCGCGCCGGTGTAGTCCTTCCACTGCTCCGGGACGTCGTCCTCGTAGAAGATCGCCTCCACCGGGCAGACAGGCTCACAGGCACCACAGTCGACGCACTCGTCGGGGTGGATGTAGAGCATCCGGTTGCCCTCGTAAATGCAGTCGACCGGGCATTCCTCGATGCATGCCTTGTCGAGCACATCCACGCACGGCTCGGCGATGATGTAGGTCACCGGTCTTCTCCTCCGCAAGACGCGCCGCGATCTCCCGCGACGGTAAGAGCCTAGTATCTCGCCGGGGAGGGGGTCGATCGTGCTCCGACAGCAGGATGTGGGACACCGGATCGTGGTCCGCCGGATTGTGGGGATTCGCGAAGGCCGCCCGCTGTTTTCCGATGCCCTCGGCGAGCTGGTGGAGTTGAGCGAGACTCATCTCACCCTCGCCACGGCGCAGGGCCCGCTGCGGGTACCGGTCGCGCAGGTGCACCGGGCCAAGCGGGTGCCGCCGACCCGCCGGCCGACCGCCGCGGCGGTGGTGGCGCTCGAACGGGCCGCCGACGAGGCCTGGCCGGCGCCGACGCGCGGCCGGCTCGGCGACTGGCTGCTGCGCTCGGCCGAGGGTTGGACCGGCCGGGCCAACTCGGCACTGCCGATCGGCGATCCGGACCGACCGCTGGCGGCCGCGGTGGACGCGGTCGAGCGCTGGTACGCCGACCAGGGTCAGCCCGCGATGATCAACACGCCGTTGCCGCTCGCCGCGCCGGTCGGCGCCGAGCTGGACGAGCGCGGCTGGGACAGCCGCCCACCGACACTCGTACAGACCGCGCCGCTGCCCCTGGCGACGCCCGCCCACGGCGTCCCGGCCGCCGGGGCCGGCGGGCCACAGGGCGCGGTCATTGAGGTGACGACCGCGCCGAGCGACGAGTGGCTGGCCATCGCCGCCGGCCGCAAGGGCGGCCTGCCGGAGGCCGCACGCCACGTGCTCACCGCCGTGGACCAGGTCCGCTTCGTCCACGCGTACGTCGACGGCACGCTGGTGGCGATCGGGCGGGGCGCGGTGACCGGTCCGGGGCGTTGGTTGGGGCTCAGCCTCATCGAGGTCCTGCCGGCGTCACGTCGGCAGGGGCTGGCCCGGCGCGTGATCGACACGCTGGTCGCGTGGGGCGCCGCGGCCGGCGCGACACACGCGTTCCTCCAGGTGGAGCAGCACAACGCCGCGGCGGTGGCGCTCTACCGGACGCTCGGCTTCACCACCCACCACACCTACCTGACCCGGGTGGCCCCGCACTGACCCGCGCCAGGCCCGCGGCGCGGTCCGTTCAGCGGCGGACCACGCGGCGGGGCTTGGCCGCCTTGACCTCGGCGTACCGCTTGAGCTGCCGCGAGCGGTGGTCGAGACCGAGGGCGGTCGCCACCAGGTAACCGATCATGGTCCCGAGGCCGGTGGCGAGCAGGTAGAGCCAGATCTGGGCGAAGAACGTGCCCGCGCCGCCGGCGAACGGGTTGTGGCCCACCAGCAGTGGCCCGACCAGCACGGTCAGGGCCATGGCCACCAGCACCACGACCGCCACGTCGCCCGCCCACACGGCCAGCGGCCGCACGCGTCCCCAGCGGAAGGCGACCACGGCCAGCGTCAACCCGATCACCACGAACATCGCCAGCGACACCCGGTCGGCCGCCGCGTCGTCACCGTCGAAAGCGAACCGGGTGATCAGCCGGGCGACCACGTTGACCGCGAACAGTCCTCCCGCGAGCACCCCGATGGCCCGCCACCGTCTGTCCATCGCACGACCTCCTGCCGTACGCCCCGTTTGCGGGGCCGCATCCCTGGCAGGAATATCTACCACTCGTACCTGTGTGGCGTCACCAGCGGCCGAGAGTGGGCGGCGGGGCGAGGATCTGCCGGAAACCCATCACGGCGAACGTCATCGCGCCGGCCACGATCATCGCCAGGCCGACCCAGTTGTCGCCGGCCAGCAGCAGGTCGCCCTCGGTGGTGCGGATGGCGGCCACCGCCATCAGGGCGAACCACGGCACCGCCGGCAGCGCCACCGCCCAGCGACGGCCGACCACCTCGTGCGCGAACCAGCTCAGCACGATGTTGGCGCCGACGGCGAGCAGCGCCGAGACCCCGATGAGCTGCCCGCCGACCCGGAGGGTGGCGAGCAGCAGCTCCAGCACACCGGTCACGACCCCCGCCACCATCACGACGACCGCGCCGGTCAGCCGCAGACCCAGGTCCAGCAGTCGCGGCGGTGGCCCCGCCTCGGGCGGGGTGTCCTGGTCGTTCACGACCGACATCGGCGCGGCGGGGAGCGTCACCGGAGACCGGCCGCCGCGACCGGGGACCGGTCCGCGGGGGCATCTCCGGGCAGCCCGGCGAAGAGGTCGTCCTCCCAGCCGTACGGGCCGACGCCCGGCCCCTTCGCGCCGACCGCGAGGGTGAAGAACTCCACGCCCATGAACTCGCCCCCGAAGTTGCCGGCGATCGAGTAGAGCCAGGAGGTGGCCGGGATCTGGGTGGCGTGCGCCCGCATCGCCGCCTCCTTGGCCGCGTGCTGGTCGGTGCCGTCGATCCGGGCGGCGATCTGGTCGTCCGGGGTGCCGAAGGGCAGCTCGGCCAGATCCTGGATGCCAGCGAACGGATTGTCCGAGGATTCGGCGAAGTGCGCCATGCCGGCCTCCAGCACACTGAGCGGCATGGCCGTCCAGTAGACCTTCGCCGGGGCGCAGCCCTCGGCCGCGGCCAACTCGACGGCGCGCATCGCCACCCGGTGCGCCTGGATGTGGTCGGGGTGGCCGTAGAAGCCGTTCGGGTCGTACGTGATCAGCACCTGGGGGCGTACCTCCCGCATGATCTCCACCAGGTGCCCGGCGGCCTCGTCGAGGTCGGCCTGCCAGAAGGCGCGGGGGTGGTCGTTCGTCGCGAGGCCCATCATTCCCGAGTCGCGGTAGCGGCCGGCGCCGCCGAGGAAACGGTGGTCGCTGACGCCGAGCGCGGCGCAGGCGGCGGCCAGCTCGGCGATCCGGTACCCGCCGAGCTGGTCGGCCTCGGCGGCGGCGAGCTGCGCGAGCGCCGGTACGTGGATCTCGCCCTCCTCGCCGAGGGTGCAGGTCACCAGCGTGACGTGTGCGCCGGCTGCGGCGTAGTGGGCCATGGTCGAGCCGGTGCCGATCGACTCGTCGTCGGGGTGCGCGTGGACCAGCAGCAGGCGGCGGTCGGGCAACGTCGTCACGACGGTCACTCTAACCGGCGGTCCTCCCTCGGGGGTCGTCGACGCGTCCGCCCAGGTCGGCCACATCACGCCCGGCGCGGCTCTACGATTTGGCCTGTGGACTTTCCGGAGCTGGCCGCCCGTACCCGCCGGTTCAGCCACGGCGCGCCGCGCGCTGTCTCCGTGGCCGAAGACGGCTCCCGGGTGATCTTCCTGCGCTCAGCGGGCCCGGAAGATCCGGCGGACGCGCTCTGGCTGCTGGACGTGGCGACCGGCGAGGAACGCCTGGTGGCCGACCCGGCGACCCTGCTGGGCACCGAGGGTGACGTGCGGGCGCTCTCCCCGGGCGAGCGGGCGCTGCGTGAACGGCTGCGGCTCACTGCCGCCGGCATCGGCTCGTACGCGCTGGACGCCGCCGGCCGGGTGGCGGTGTTCGCGCTGGCCGGTCGGCTGTTCCGGGCCGATCTGGTGCACGGTGACGTGGTGGAGGTGGCCGCCGTCGGTCCGGTGCTGGATCCTCGACCGGATCCGACCGGGGAACGCCTGGCGTACGTGACCGACGCCGCCGGTGGAGTGCGCCGGGGTGAGCTGCGCGTCATCGAGGCGGATGGCACGGACACCCTGCTGGCTGGCGAGGACGCCGGGGTGAGCTGGGGTCTGGCCGAGCACATCGCGGCCGAGGAGTTCGGCCGGTACCGGGGCTACTGGTGGGCCCCGGACGGGCGGATGGTGCTCGCCGCCCGGGTGGACGAGTCCCGGCTGGACCGCTGGCACCTGCACGACCCGGCCGAGCCGGCCAGCCCGCCGACGGCCGTCGCGTACCCCCGGGCCGGCGGCCCGAACGCCGAGGTCAGCCTGCACCTGCTGGACCTGGACGACGGCTGGGTCGACGTGCACTGGGACCGGGAGACCTACCCGTACCTGACCGGGGTGAGCTGGGGCGAGGCCAGCCCGCTGATCACCGTGCTGCGCCGCTCGCAGCAGCACGGGCTGGTGCTCGCGGTGGACCCGCGCACCGGTGAGACGCAGGTGCACGCCGAGCTGGCCGATCCGCGCTGGGTGGAGCCGATCGCCGGCACGCCGGCACACCTGCCGGACGGCCGGGTGCTGGTCGGCGGCGAGCTGGCCCACGACGGGTACGACGCCCGCTGCCTGTTCGCCGACGGCACCCTGCTCACTCCCCCGTCGCTGTACGTGCGACGGGTGGTGGGTCGACTGCCGGCCGTCAGCGGTCCCGCCGACCTGCTGGTCGAGGCGAGTGACGGGGAGCCGAGCGAACGGCACCTGTTCCGGGTCCGTACGACCATCGGGGGCGGGGTGGACGCCCGGCGGCTCACCACCGACTCGGGCTGGCACACGGCGGCCGTCGGCGGGGACGTCCTGGTGGTGGGAAGCGCCTCGCTGGACCACGCCGGGGTGCGGTGGACGGTGTCGCGCGGCGGGAAGGAGCTGGCCGAGCTGCGGTCACTGGCCGCCAACCCGCCGTACTCTCCGCTGCCCCTGCTGGAGCGGGTGACCGACCGGCGGCTGCCGGCGGCGGTGCTCTACCCCGACAACCATGTGACGGGCCGGCGGCTGCCGGTGCTGCTGGACATCTACGGCGGTCCGGGACACCAGGAGGTGGTGGCGGCCCGGGCCGCGTGGCTGGAGCGGCAGTGGTGGGCCGACGCCGGGTTCGCGGTGGTCACCATCGACAACCGGGGTACGCCGGGCGTGGCGCCGTCGTTCGAGAAGGCGATCCACCGGCGGGTCGCCGACGTGATCCTGGCCGACCAGATCGACGCGCTGACCGCGCTCGCCGGCAAGCACCCGGACCTGGACCTGGGTCGGGTGGGGGTGCGCGGTTGGTCATTCGGCGGGTGGCTGGCCGGGTTGGCGGTGTTGCGCCACCCGGAGCTGTTCAAGTGCGGCATCGCGGGCGCCCCGGTGACCGACTGGGCGCTGTACGACACCGCGTACACCGAGCGTTATCTCGGCCTGCCGGAGGACGGCATGGACGTGTACGCGCACCACTCGCTGATCGAGTTGGCGGCGGAGCCGGTCACCGGCCCGGACCAGGCCCGCCCATTGCTGCTGGTGCACGGTCTGGCCGACGACAACGTGGTGGCCGCGCACACGCTCCGGCTCTCCGCGGCCCTGCTGAGCACCGGCCGCCCGCACGCCGTGCTACCGCTGACCGGCGCCACCCACATGGCCGCGAACGGCACCGCCGAGCGGCTACTTCCGTTGGAACTCGACTTCCTCCGCACCCACCTGCGCTGAGCGGCATTCGGTAAGTGATTTCGGCAGGTGGGGTCCCCTGCCGCATGCCATGCTGGCCGAAGCATGAGCCGACCGGGCGATTCCCCGGGGCGGCACCGCTTTCCCTTATGCCGAAAGGACTCCACCATGGTGGGGATTGCGCAGAAACCGTCGACCGCCGCCGTTCAGGAAGGCGAGTTGCCGGTCACGCACTTTCGTACGGCGACGGTGAACGGGATCGACATCTTCTATCGCGAGGCCGGACCGGCCGACGGCCCCGCGGTCCTGCTGCTGCACGGATTTCCCACGTCGTCCTCGCAGTTCCGCCACCTGATCCCGCTGCTCGCGGACCGGTACCGGGTGATCGCGCCGGACTTCCCGGGTTTTGGCCACAGCGCCAGCCCGGACCGGTCGACGTTCGACTACACCTTCGCCAACTTCGCGGATCTGATGGACGGCCTCCTCGGCCAGCTCGGCGTGGATCGCTACGCGCTCTACTGCTTCGACTACGGGGCGCCGACCGGGTTCCGGCTGGCCCTCAAGGGGCCCGAGCGGGTCGGCGCGCTCATCGTGCAGAACGGCAACGCGTACGAGGAGGGCCTGAGCGATTTCTGGGATCCGATCAAGGCCTACTGGGCGGAGAAGACCGACGAGCGCCGCCAGGCCATCGCCTTCATCCTCGACCCCGACACGGTCAAGTTGCAGTACACGCAGGGGGTGCACGACCTCAGCCGACTCGACCCCGACCAGTGGACCCACGACGCCACCCAGCTCGCCCGCCCCGGCAACGCGGACATCCAACTGGATCTGTTCTACGACTACGGCAGCAACGTCACGCTGTATCCGGAATTCCAAGCCTTCTTCCGCGACCATCAGCCACCGACGCTGATCATCTGGGGCCAGAACGACTCGATCTTCCCACCCGAGGGTGCCCACCCCTATCGGCGCGACCTGCCGTCGGCCGAGTTCCACCTGCTCGACACCGGCCACTTCCTGCTGGAAGACAAGCTCGACGTCGCTGCGCCGATGATCCGCGACTTTCTCGACCGATCCATCGGTCGTTCCTGAACGGGAGCAACGGCGTCGTCATCGACCGGCGTGCGCCGCAGGCCCTTGGGGCTGGGGCCGAAACGGTTCGCTCCGGGCGTGCCGTCCGGTGAGGGGTTCTCAAGGTCATCGCGACGGCGGCCAAGGGCAGCGCCGGAGAGAGCGACGGTACGGATAACCGCACCCGTACCGTTCGGGCCACCCGGATGTCCGTGACGCCGCCAGTGTCGAGGCTGGAACGCATGGACAACGTGGTGGAACTCGACGGGGTGACCCGCATCTACGGCTCGCGCCGCCGGCCGGTCGCCGCTCTTCGCGACGTCTCACTCGTCGTGTCGGCCGGCACGTTCGTGGCGGTGATGGGCGCGACCGGATCGGGCAAGAGCACGCTGCTGCAGTGCGCGGCCGGGCTGGATCGGCCGACGTCGGGCCGGGTCCGGCTGGTCGGCCGGGATGTCACGCGGATGCGCGAAGGCGCGCTGACCCGGCTGCGCCGCGACCGGGTGGGTTTCGTCTTCCAGTCGTACAACCTGCTGTCGGAACTGACGGTGCGGCAGAACGTGCTGCTGCCCCGCCGGCTGGGTGGTCCGCGCCCGCGCCCGCTCGACGAGGTGCTGGCCGAGGTCGGGCTGTCCGGGCTGGCCGATCGGTCGGTCGGCGAGTTGTCCGGTGGTCAGCGCCAGCGGGTCGCCATCGCCCGTGCGCTGGCTGGCCGTCCCGCCGTGGTGTTCGCGGACGAGCCGACCGGGGCGTTGGATCCGGCTACCGGCGGGCAGGTACTCCAGTTGTTTCGCAGCGGGGTGGACCGGGCCGGGGTGACGGTGGTGATGGTCACCCACGACCCGATGGCAGCGGCCTGGAGCGACCGGCTCATCCTGCTGCGCGACGGCGAGGTGGTGGCGGACGGCCCGACGCCCGATGCGACGAGCATCGCGGCGCGACTGGCCGCCACCGTGAACGACCCGGCGGTGGCCCGGTGAGCGCGGGGCTGACCAGGCAGGCGCTGCGCAAGCAGCCGTGGGCCTTCGCTGGCCCGTTCATCACGCAGTGCCTGGCCGCCGCGCTGGTGTCCGGAGCGCTCGGCACCAGTTCCTCGATGTCCGGCGCGCGGTTGGAACCGGCCGCCCGGCAGGCGCTGACCGAGAGCCAGCTCCCCGAGATGGCCGTGCTGTTCGTGGTGGTGTCGGTGTACCTGACCGCGTTGATCGTCGGGTTGACCATGACGTCGTCGATCGCCCGACAGAGCCGGGACATCGCGCTGGTGCGGGCGGTCGGTGCCACTCCCGGGCGGGTGCGCCGCGCGGTGGCGGCCCAGGCCGCCGCGGTGGCGGTGCCGGCGACCCTGCTCGGGGTGCCGCTCGGGGCCCTGCTCGCCCGCGCCTGGTTGGCGGGGCTCACCGGCCACGGGGCGATCCCACCCGGCGTGACGTTCCACCCGTCGGCTGCGGCGCCGCCCGCCGCGTTGGGCATCACCGTCGGGGCGTCGCTGGCCGGCGCGCTGGTCGCCGCGGTACGTCCAGCGCGAGTACGCCCCGGACGGCGCGCTGTGGGTAGTTAGTTCGTCGGGCGGGCCGACGACCATCACCGTGGAGTTGCCATGCGAGTAGTGATCGCCGAGGACAACCCGTTACTGCGCGACGGGATCAGGTTGCTGCTGACCGACCACGGAATCACCGTCGTGTCGACGGTGGACAACGGTGACGACCTGCGGGCGGCGGTCAGCGAGCACCGGCCGGACACGGCGGTGGTCGACGTGCGGATGCCACCGACCTTCACCGACGAGGGGTTGCGGGCGGCATTGGCGATCCGTACGACCCACCCGGACATCGGCGTGCTGGTCTTCTCACAGTGGCGGTGGACGCGGGCGTCGCCCGCCTCAGCAAGCGGGAACGAGAGGTCCTGGGGATGTTGGCCGAGGGCCGTTCCAACGCTGCCATCTGCGAGTCGCTCCATCTCGCCCCGCGCAGCGTGGAGAAGCATGTGACAACCATCTTCACCAAGCTGGACCTACCCCAGGCGCGGACCGACCACCGGCGGGTACTCGCCGTGTTGCGCTACCTGAACGCGGGGCGCTGAGGCTTCCCGCACTCTGGCTGGCCCGGCCTGCCGATGTGCTGTTGAGCGGTATACCTCAGAGGTATGAATATGACTCTGAGGTATACCGCTCAATAGGGCACCCGACCCGACGGAGGTGACCGACGGTCACCGCCGACGGCTGACACGTGTGCCATGCCGCTGCTCTGGCCGCCACAGCCGGGACGGTATTGGCCGTCATGCTCACAGCACTCCGAGGTTGATGGCGAGCTGGGTAATCGTGGCTGGGGCGGCCGGGTCGCGGGCGACCTGGGCGACCACGTCCCGGGCCGCTGGCCGGTAGCTGATCTCGGCGGGCGCGATGCGCTCGGCCCCTACCAGGACCCGGGCCGCATTGGCTGGGTCGTCCGTCTGGAGGTAGGCGCGCGCCGCGTCGATCAGGTGCGCGGCGCGGTGCTCGACCGGCAGCCACCGCCACCCGTCCCTACCGATCGTCTTCTCGTGCCGGGCGACCGCCTCCGGCCCGTCGCCCAACTCCACGGCGGCGGCGACCCGCGCCACCTCGACGGCCGCCGGCCCGAACGCCGTCCGGTAGTGGTCGTGCCCGTCGCCCACCTGGTCGCCCAGCTCGGCAGCCTCGTCCAGCAGGCGTCCGGCCATCCGGTCGTCACCCGCCCTGGCCGCGATCAGGGCGGCCTGCACGAGCAGCGATCCACGCAGCGACAGTTCTTCCGGCGTGCCAGCGGCGATCTGGGAAGCGGCGGCCAGCATCACCGGCCCTACCCGCGCCGATCCCCGTAACACCTGGCCGAGCTGCACCGCCGCGCAGGCCAGCAACACCCGATCACCGGCGGCGGCGGACATCGCCCGGTCAACGGCCAACCAGGCGAGGCTCCCCTCCCCCAGCTTGACCAGCAACGCCGCCGCCACCCGGTACACCTCCACCACCGCTGCCCGCCCGGCGTCCGGGTGCTGACCGTGGGCGCGGTGAACCTCGGTCACCACCGTGGGCAGCAGCTCGATCAGACGTGGGTACCAGGCGTGCTGGTAGGTCGTCCACGCGTGCCGCACCTCCCGAGCCAACCGATCGGGCGGCATCACCGCGCGGTCCGCCTGACGACCAAAAGCCATTGGGTACGCGGACAGCGCGGCCCGAATCCGCGCGACGTCTTCGCTGCGCTCGGCAACCTCGGCAGGCTGAACATCACGACCAAGCAGCGCTGCGGGATCGACCCTCAGCACTCCCGCGATCTCCCGGATGGTCGACAGCCGCTCCAGGGAGCGGACCCCGCGCTCGACCTTGTCCACCCAGCTCTTCGACTTTCCCAATCGATCCGCGAACGACTGCTGCGACAACCTGCGCCGCACCCGCAGGTAGGCGACGCGTCGGCCGATCGGCACCGGGTCACGGCTCACCGCGCCACCGCCGATCCGGCACCGCCCGAGTCGTCTCCTGCACCGGTATCCGCTCAGCCTCGGCCCGCGCGAGCAACCGGCGTTTGGCGTCTTCCCGCTCGGCGGCGTCGATCTGCTCGCCCCGGCTGACCGGCTCGTCGTCAGGACTGGGCATCATCACCTCCGCTGCTGGGCGCACCGGCAGGCCCTGCCGTCGCGTGCCATCCACAGTGACGCCTAACTGTCGTCGGACGCGACGGCACAGGATGCGGCATACCGGTCACATTGACGGCGACATTCAGACGACACAGCGGTATTGTGGCGAACATGAATGCCCCGAACACCGCCCTACGCGCGGTCCGCACCGGGATGCGCATGAGCCAGGACGACTTCGCCCGCGCGCTTCAGGCCGCCGGCCGCCGCGTCGGCGAGCCGAACGACGCCAACAAGAGACTCGTCCAGCGCTGGGAGTCCGGCGCGATCGCCGCACCACGGCCCGTCTATGCCCGCGCCCTGGAGGTCGTCACCGGTCTGCCGGTCTCGCTGCTCGGCTTCGCTGCGATACCCGACGGCCATGCAGTCGATGACCAACACGGTGGCCACGATCTGACCTCGCCCATGTCCAAACTGGCCACGCCAACACCCAAGCCACTCGCAGTCCACCCGTCGTACGAGGGTGTCTGGCTCAGCCGCTACCAGTTCCATTCCAGCGGCCGGGGAGAATCATTCGCCGGGCAGCACTTCGTGGTCGTGCTCCAGCACGGCGACCGACTGACCGTGCGCAGCCTGCCCGGCTCAGCAGCATCGTCGCTGTCAATGGATCTCACCATCGACGGTGCGGTGGTCACCGGCACCTGGGTGGAGCAGACCGATCCCGCCGGCTACTACCGGGGAGCCCGGTACCACGGCGCAATCCAGCTCCTGGTGGAGCCCACCGGCAGACGGATGGCCGGCAAATGGGTCGGGTTCGGCAAGGACATGGACGTCAACACCGGCCCATGGGAGCTGACCTTCCGGGATGCTTCCACGTCGAAGGCAACGCTCGACCAGTACAACACGTCGCCCGAGTAGGGACGCTTCGCCAACTCTTCCGTGACCGGCTGCGCAGGTGCTTCGCGTCTTCGGGGCAGTCAGATCAGGCTGAGATCGGTAGGGTGCCCGCCGATGGGAATCGGCCGTCCGGTACGGCCCTCGGTGTGCCGACAGTGAGACCGCCGATTCAAAGGAAGCCCCGCATGAGCAACCCCCGCGAAACTTTCCTACGACTGGTGAACGGCGTCTGCGACGGTCCGTACGAGGACTTGGCCGACTTGTATGCCGAGCAGACCCACGTCACGCACCCGTTCCACCCACTCGACCCGCCGCCGCTACGCAGCCGCGGCGAACTGCACGAGCACTTCACCGCGCCGCCACCGGCCGGCCGGACGCTGAACCGCAATCCGGTCGACATCACGATTCATGACACCGCCGACCCGGAGGTGATCGTCGCCGAGTTCGCCTATCAGGGGCGAGTCGAGGAGACAGGCGAGGCGTTCACCGTGCCATGCGTGTTTGTCATGCGCATCCGCGACGGGCTCATCATCGAGTCGCGGGACTACATCGACCACATCGCCAGCGCGCGGGCCTGGGGTCAACTCGACAGCCTGCTAGTCGCACTTCGCCCGCAGGGAAGCACCACCGTTGACGGCGCCACCCGGCCCTGATGCTCATACGACATCACGCGCACTGATCTGCCGCTGAGCCGGGGCTGCGGCTCACGTCGATCGTCACGGTCCGTACGCCGCTCAGCCGGCCATTGATCACAAGTCTGGCGAGACCCCACCCCACGCGTCACCTTCGTCCGGAGCCTCGGACCGAGCCCCTTGGCCGGGTAGCGGTCTTCATCGACATCGCCGGCAACCGGTGGGACCCCTCCTGGGCCGACTGACGTGCCGCACCTGCCAGCGCCCAATCGCGATCGGGCGCGGCCGGATCGGATCAGTGAGCCGACCGGCGGAAACGGCGAGGGCCCCCACCCGACGACGCTGTCGGGAGGGGACCCTGCCTGCCTGCGATACGACCTACGGCTTGACGTACGCGTTCACGAACGCCGGGTAGCCGAAGACGCTGGAGATGAAGACCCCGCCGGCCTTGGACCCGTGCACGTTGTAGGCCACGTCGACGAAGAGCGGCACCACGGGCGCGTGCTCCTTCATGATCCGCTCGTCGAGCTTGGCCCACTCCGGGCCCTGGTCGGCGGCGGGCATCGCCTGGATGCGGTCCATCTCGGCGTTGATCGCCGGGTCGTTGAAGTAGGACTGGTTGCTGTTGCCCTCGGCCTTGATGGTGCGGCCGTCGTAGAGCACCGGCAGGATCGACGCCCCGCTCGGCCAGTCCGCCGCCCAGTTACCGATGTACAGGTCCCAGGGGTTGTCCTTCTTCTTGACCTCGTCGAGCTTGGCGTCGTCCGAGATGTTCCGCAGCGTGATTTTGAAGCCGGCGCGCTCCAGGTTGGCCTTGAGCTGGGCGCCCTGCTGCTGCTCGGTCGAGTTGTCGGCGACGCCGAGGACCAGCTCCGGCGTCTTGCCGCCGAGCAGTTCCTTGGCCTTGTCGACGTTGCCGTTGGCGCCCGCCGGGTACGCGTCGTACGCCTTGTAGCCGATGGTGGCCGACGGCATCAGCGTGGTCATCGGCGCGGCGACGGTCTGCCCGCCCATCGCCTTGATGAGGCCCTCGCGGTCGATGGCGTAGTTGAGCGCCTGACGGACCTTCAGGTCGGTGACCCGCTGGTTGTTGATGACGAGCTGGTTGGCGCTCGGCGTGGGCGAGAGGATGGTGCGCGACTTGAGCGCGGCGTCCCCGGCCACCTTGGCGACCAGCGAGGCGGGCACGGTGTTGAAGGCGAGCGCGCTCTGGTCGGCGCCGTTGTCGGCGATCACCCGGTTGTTGGCGGCGTCCGCGGTCGGGCCGAAGGTCCACACGAACCGGTCCGGGTACTGGTGGCGGACCGGGTCGGTCTTCGGGTCCCAGTTGGGGTTGCGGTCCAGGGTGATCTGCACGCCGACCTGGTTCTTGGCGACCTTGTACGGGCCGGACGAGAACGGCTGCTTGTCCAGGTCGACGCCGGTGTCCTTGTCCGCGGGCAGCGGCGCGGTGGTCGGCAGCGAGACCGCGAACGGCAGGTCACAGCGGGGTTTGGCGAACTCGAAGCGCAGCGTCTTGGCGTCCGGCGTGGTGAGGCCGGGCGGCAGCGACGTCTTGTTCTTCTTGAAGTTCCACTTGGTGTCGAACTGCGGGGTGTCGGCCAGCCACTCCTGGATGTAGGTGGGGCCGCCGGAGAGGTCCGGGTCGAAGGAGCGGGCGATGCCGTACGCGATCTCCTTGGAGGTGATCGGCCGGCCGTCCTCGAACTTCACCCCGTCCTTGATGGTGAATTCCCAGACCTTGCAGTCGTTGTTGACGTTCTTGCCCGGCGTCTCGGCCAGGTCACCGACGAGGACGAGGCCGCCCTTGCCGTCGTCCTTCCAGGTGGTCAGGTAGCGCGCGAAGAGCGGGTTGGTCATCAGGCCGGCGAACGAGTACGTCCGCTGCGGGTCCAGGTGGGAGATCGGCGACTCCCGGATGATGGTGAAGGTGCCGCCCTTCGCGGCGCCGCTCACCTCGGCCGCCGGGCCCTGCGAATCCTTCGGGTCGGTCGCGATGACCCCGGACTGCTGCCGTTCGGTGTCCACGGTGGTGCCCTCGCCCGTGTTCTTCGAGCACGCACCCAATGCCACCACCAGAGCGATCGCGCCGCCTGCGGCAGCCACCACGCGTGGTCTCATGAAGTACCCCCTTCACCCATGTGCCGTGCGGTTTCGCCGGGGCGAGAACCGCCGACGTCCCGAGGATCGTAAGGAAGAAAACCTACGAGTTGTGTAACAGTTGTCGATAAATTTCGCCACCAGCCGCGCAGTGGCCACCCATCGGGTCAGCGCAGCCGGACCCGGGGGTCGATGGCCGCGTAGAGCAGGTCCACCAGGACGTTCGCCAGCACCACGAAGACGGCCGCGATCAGCACGGTGGCCATGATGGTGGGCAGGTCACCCGAGCGCACCGCGTCCACGGCCGTACGCCCCAGCCCCTGGATGCCGAACGTCGTCTCGGTGATCACCGTGCCGCCCAGCGCCCCGCCCACGTCCAGACCGGCGATGGTCACCACCGGGGTGATCGCCGCGCGCAGCGCGTGCCGCCCGTACACCGTCGGTTTGGCCAGGCCCTTGGCCCGCGCGGTCCGGACGAAGTCCTCCGACAGCGTCTCCAGCATCTGCGCCCGCGACAGCCGGGCGTAGATGGCCGAGAAGAGGAAGGCCAGCGCGACCCAGGCGAGCACCAGCCCACTGGCCCACTTCGCCGGATTGTCGAACAGGGACGTGTAGCTGGGCACCGGCAGCAGCCGCAGGTTGTAGACGAACACCAGCAGCAGCACCGCGCCCACGAAGTAGAGCTGCAACGACGCGCCGGTCAGGGAGAAGCCGATGGCCAGGCGGTCCAGCCAGGTGCCCCGGCGCAGCGCCGAGATCATGCCCAGCCCCACCCCGAGCAGCAGCCAGAGGATCGCCGCGGGGATCACGATGCTCAGCGTCACCGGCAGCACCCGGGCGATGGTGTCCGAGACCGCCTCGTTGGAGACGTACGACCAGCCCAGGCAGGGCGCGTCACACCGGCCGCCCTGGGCGCTGCCCAGATCACGACCGGTGACGATGCCCTTCATGTAACCGGCGTACTGGCTGATCAGCGGGTCGTTGAGGCCCAGGTCGTCGCGGACCCGCTCCAGCCGCTCCGGGTTGCAGTTCTTCGGGCACATGCCGGTCACCGGGTCGCGCGGCAGGGCGAAGAACATCAGGAAGGTCAGCACGCTCACCGCGAACAGGGTCAGCGTCGCGGAGAACAGCCGCTTGATCAGAAACCGTGACATGAGTCCACCCCTACCGGGACGACTTCGGGTCGAGCGCGTCCCGCAACGCGTCGCCGAAGAGGTTGAAGGCGAACACCAGCGCGAAGATCGTGATGCCCGGGAAGAACACGTACGCCGGGTCGGTCTGGAGGAAGTCCAGACTGCGGTAGATCATCCGGCCGAAGCTCGGCGTCTCGTCGCTGAGGCCGACGCCGATGAACGACAGCGCGGCCTCGCTGGTGATGAACTGCGGCACGGCGAGGGAGAACGACACCAGGATCGGCGCCCAGATGTTCGGCAGCAGTTGCCGGAAGATGATGTGCCCCAGCCCGGCGCCGCTGGCCTTGGCGGCCTCCACGAACTCTCGTTCGCGCAGCGCGATCACCTGCCCGCGCACCAGGCGGGCCGTGCTGGTCCAGCCGAAGATGGCGAACACGGCGATCAGCACGCCCACCCCGAAGGCGGACGACACCTGCCCCCGCTCGCCATAGAAGCGCAGCGTGATGGTGGGGGTGAGCGCCAGCGCGATGATCAGGAACGGCATCGCGAGCGTCAGGTCGGTGATCCAGTTGATCACCGCGTCGAGCCAGCCGCCGAGGTAACCCGCCAGCGCGCCGAGCACGATGCCGATCGTGGCGGTGATCAGCGCGGCGGCGAACGCGATGAACAACGACGTGCGCAGCCCGTAGATCAACCGGATGAAGATGTCCCGGCCCAGCCCCGGCTCCAGCCCGAACCAGTGGTCCCCGGTGACACCGCCGACGTAACCCAGCGGCATGCCGAAGCCGTCCAGCAGGTTCTGAAACTGCTCGCGCGGCCCGATCCCGTAGACCATCTCGATCAGCGGGGCGGAGAGCCCCAAGAGCAGGAAGAACACCAGAAGTACGCCGCTGACCACGGCCGTCCGGTCACGACGCAGCCGCAGCCAGGCGAGCTGCCCGGGCGAACGCCCGACGACGCCCTTGGTCTCGGGCCCGCCCGCGTCCGCGCTGGACTCGATCTCGGCGAGCGCCACACCCTCCACCGGAGACAGGCTCACGACGACACCTCCTCGATGATCGCGTCAGTCGCCCCGACGGCCGCCCCACTCTCGGGGCTGGTGCCGGCTGATTCCCCTTCGGGGCTGGTGCCGGCTGATTCCCCTTCGGGGAAGTGACACGCGGTGGCCTGCCGACCGCCGTCGCGCGGCACCAGCGCCGGCTCCTCGGTGGCGCAGATGTCCTGCGCCTTCCAGCACCGGGTGCGGAACCGGCAGCCCGACGGCGGGTCGAGCGGGGTGGGCACGTCGCCGGTCAGCCGGATCCGGCCCGCCGGGCCGAGCTGCGTGACGTCCGGGATGGCCGAGAGCAGAGCCCGGGTGTACGGATGCTGCGGGCGCTCGTAGATGTCCGTCCGGTCGCCGATCTCCACGATCCGCCCCAGGTACATGACGGCTACCCGCTGGCAGAAGTGCCGGACCACGGCCAGGTCGTGCGCGATGAACACGAACGCCAGGCCCAGCTCCCGTTGCAGGTCGCGCAGCAGGTTGACCACCTGCGCCTGGATCGAGACGTCCAGGGCGGACACCGGCTCGTCGGCGACGATCAGCTTGGGCCGCAGGGCCAGCGCGCGGGCGATACCGATGCGCTGGCGCTGGCCGCCGGAGAACTCGTGCGGGTACCGGTTGTAGTGCTCCGGGTTCAGCCCGACCAGCTCCAGCAGCTCCTGCACCCGCGCCTTGATCCCGCCCGGCGGCTTGATCCCGTTGACCTGCAACGGCATCGCCACGATCCGGCCCACGGTGTGCCGGGGGTTCAGCGACGCGTACGGGTCCTGGAAGATGATCTGAAGTTCCTGTCGCAGCGGGCGCAGCTCCCGGCGGCCGGCGTGGGTGATGTCCCGCCCGTCGAACTCGATGGTGCCGGCCGTCGGCTCCAGCAGCCGCACCAGCATCCGGCCGGTGGTCGTCTTGCCGCAGCCGGACTCCCCCACCAGGCCGAGCGTCTCGCCGGGGCGTACGTCGAAGTCGAGACCGTCGACCGCCCGCACCAGGCCGGTGCCGCGCAACCCCTGGCGGACCGGGAAGTGCTTGGTCAGTCCGCGCACGCGCAGCAGTGGTTCGTCGGTCATCGGGCCACCCCCACGGATGCCACGTTCTCGGCGTAGATCGCTGCGCGTTCCTCGGCGCTCAGGTGGCAGGCCACCAGGTGACCGTCGGCCCCGGCCGGGCGCAGCTCGGGCACCTCGGTGCGGGACCGGTCGCCGACGCGGTCGTCGTAACGGCAGCGTGGGTGGAAGGCGCAGCCGGTCGGCAGGTTGATCAGGCTGGGCGGGTTGCCGGGAATCGGCACCAGGTCCGCGTCCGCGTCGCCGTGCAGCGACGGCACGCTGGAGAGCAACCCCCAGGTGTACGGATGCTGCGGCGAGCGGAGCACCTGCTCGACGCTGCCGTGCTCGACGGCCCGCCCGCCGTACATCACCAGCACCTCGTCGGCGACCTGGCCGACGACGCCGAGGTCGTGGGTGATCAGGATGATCGCGGAGTGGAACTCGGCCTGGAGGTCGGCGAGCAGGTCCAGGATCTGCGCCTGCACGGTGACGTCCAGCGCGGTGGTCGGCTCGTCGGCGATCAGCAGCGCGGGGTCGTTGACCAGGGACATCGCGATCATCGCCCGTTGGCGCATCCCGCCGGAGAACTCGTGCGGGTACTGGTCGAAGCGGCGGGCCGGCTGCGGGATGCCGACCCGGTCCAGCATGTCCACCGCGCGCTGGCGGGACTCGCGCCGGTTGGCCTTCGGGTGGTGCACCCGGTACGCCTCGGCGATCTGCCGACCGACGCTGTAGTACGGGTGCAGCGCGGACAGCGGATCCTGGAAGATCATCGCCATGTCCCGGCCGCGCAGCCGGCGTACCTCCTCGTCGGGCAGGCCGACCAGCTGCCGGCCGCCGACGGAGATCTCGCCGGTGATGGTGGCCCGCTTGGGGTCGTGCAGGCCGAGGATGGCCAGCGACGTGACGCTCTTGCCGGAGCCGGACTCGCCGACGATGCCGAGAGTGCGGCCCCGCTCGACGGCGAACGACACCCCGTCGACCGCGCGCACCACGCCGTCGGAGGTGTCGAACCGGACCCGCAGGTCACTCACCCGCAGGTAGGCGTCCTGGTCGGAGCGCTGTGCCGGCACGGCGGGACGGTCGTCCGGGTCCCCGGACGGCGACGGTTCCGAGCTGTCCACGGCCACCTCCCTCAGTGACGAAGAGAACTTACAACAAAGTCCCGAGGGTGAAAATAAGCTACAAAGTCGGCACGTGTCAGCGGGCCCGAGCGTAACGAGTCCGCATCGGCCCTGAACAGCCCTCACCTCAAGCATTCATGGTCTTAAGCGCACGTCAGGTGCGATCATTGGCCGAGCACTCAGCAGAGGATTCCCGCTGGCACGAGGTGGAGGTGACGATGACCGCGGCGGTGTTCAACCACGAAGGCCCGTGGACCGAAGAGGAGTACCTCGCCCTCGGCGAGACGCAGCAACGCGTCGAACTCTTCGACGGGAGCCTCCACGTGACCCCAGCCCCCACCCCCCGACACCAGAACATCTCCGGCGAGCTGCGGGCGGTGCTACGAGACCCGGTTCGCGAAGCCGGCCTGCACGTCCTGGAAGCGGTCAACGTCCGCCTCCGGCCCGGCCGGATCCCGATCCCCGATCTTGTCATCACCGGCCCGATCGACTTCGACGAACTCAACGTCGAGGCGGGGGACGTGCGGCTGGTCTGCGAGATCATCTCGCCGAGCAACGCGTCGACCGACAAGGTGCTCAAGATGCACTACTACGCCGCCGCCGGCATCGAGTGGTATCTCCTGGTCGAGCAGGACAGCGGCATCATGCATCTGTACCGGCGGCGGGGCGGTCACTACACCGAGCAGTCCGTGACCCGACCGGGCGACCTGTTGGTGCTCACCGAGCCGGTGAAGGCCACCATCCGGCCGGAGGATCTGCTCCCCTGACGGGTGTCGGTCGGCTGGCCTAGGGTCGGTCCATGACCGAGTTCGACGCGGCCACCGCCGCCGTCCAGGCCGCCCTCGACGCGGGAGCGCGGTACGCCGACGCGCGGGTGATGCACCGCCGCTACGAGTCGATGACCGCGCGCAACGGCGACGTGGAGGAGCTGACCCAGGACGAGAGCATCGGGCTGGGCGTCCGGGCGCTGGTCGGCGCGAGTTGGGGCTTTCACGCCGTACCCGATCTGTCCGACGCCGCCGCCCGCGACGCCGGCCGGCGCGCGACCCGGACCGCGATGGCGAGCGCGCGGGTGCCCGGCCCGCCGGTCGACCTGGTCGCGGTCGAGGCGGTCGCGGCGAGCTGGGCCTCGGACTGCCGGATCGACCCGCTCGGGGTGCCCCTGTCGGACAAGGGCGACCTGCTGGTCGGCGCGACCCGCACGATGGCCGAGCACGGCGCGGACCTGGCCGAGGGGCTGTACCAGATCTGGGACACCGCGAAGTGGTTCGTCTCCAGCGAGGGCCACCGGATCGACCAGCGGATCCGCGAGTGCGGCGGCGGCATCTCGGCCACCTCGATCGGTGACGGCGAGACACAGCGGCGCTCCTGGCCCAGCTACCGCGGGCAGTACGGCACCACCGGCTGGGAACTGGTCGAGTCGCTCGACCTGGCCGCACACGCCGCGCAGATCGCCGAGGAGTCCCGGGCGCTGCTGACCGCGCCGCCCTGCCCGGCCGGCGAGACGGATCTGATCCTCGGCGGCGAGCAGTTGGCCCTGCAGATCCACGAGTCGGTCGGGCACGCCATCGAACTGGACCGGATCCTCGGCTGGGAGGCCGCGTTCGCCGGCACGTCCTGGCTGGACCTGGCCCAGCTCGGCTCGCTGCGCTACGGCTCCGAGCTGATGAACATCACGATCGACCCGACGATCCCCGGCGCGCTGGGCAGCTTCGGCTTCGACGACGAGGGCTCACCGGCGGTCAAGCGGGACGCGGTGCGCGACGGTCGCTGGGTGGGAGTGCTCGCCGGCCGGGACTCGGCGGCCATGGCGGGCCTCGACTACGGCGGCAGCGTCCGCGCCGACGGATGGGCCCGGCTGCCGATGGTGCGGATGACCAACGTCGGCCTGGAACCCGGCCCGCACACCCTGGAGGAGATCATCGGGGCCACCGACGACGGCGTGCTGATGGACCTCAACCGGTCCTGGTCGATCGACGACAAGCGGCTCAACTTCCAGTTCGGCTGCGAGGTCGGCTGGGAGATCAAGAAGGGTCGCCGGGGGCGGATGCTGCGCAATCCCACGTATACCGGGATCGGCCCGCTCTTCTGGCGCTCGATGGACATGCTCTCCGGCGAGACGGTGCCCTGGGGGACGCCCAACTGCGGGAAGGGCCAGCCGGGCCAGATCGGGCACACCGGCCATCCGGCCGCGCCGGCCCGCTTCCGCAACGTCCGCGTGGGGGTGTCGGCGTGAACGCCGTGCGAGCCGCGCAGTCGCGACTGAAGGAGCTGCCGTGAGTGGTTCGACGGAGTTGGAGCTGGCCGGGCAGGTAATCGAGCTGGTTCGGCGTCTCGGCGGGCCGGCCGCGCAGGCCGAGGCGGTGGTGACCCGGGCGGACCTGGCGCTGACCCGGTTCGCCAACTCGGCCATCCATCAGAACGTCGCCGAGTCCACCGTCGGCGTCCGGCTGCGGGTGCACGTCGACGGACGGACCGCCGCCGGCAGCGGCAGCGTGGTCACCACCGACGGGTTGGGCGCGCTGGTCGAGCGCACCCTGGCGGCGGCGCGGCTCTGCCCGCCCGACCCGGGTTGGCCGGGGCTGGCCCCGCCGACGCCCACACCGGACGCCCCGCCCGTCGACGAGGCCACCGCCCACGCCGAGCCGGACCAGCGGGCCGACCGGGTCGGCGCGTTCGTGGCCGCCGCCGGGAGCCTCATCACGGCCGGATACTGCCGCACCGCGCACCGCTCGTCGGCGTTCGCCAACTCGGCCGGGCACACCGCGTACGGTCGCTCGGCGGAGGCGGCGATGGACGGCATCGCCCGGCGCGACGGCGCGGACGGGGTGGCCCGACGCTGCGTCGACCGGCTGTCCGACCTCGACGGTGCGGAGCTGGGCGCGCACGCCGCCGCGAAGGCGCAGGCGGCGGCCGACCCGGTCGAGCTGCCGCCGGGGCGCTACGAGGTGGTGTTCGAGCCGGCCGCCGTGGCGGACCTGTTGCAGAACCTCTCCTGGTTCGGCTTCAACGGCAAGCGGTACGCGGAGCGGCAGTCCTTCGCCGAGCCGGGCGCGGCCCAGTTCGACCGACAGGTGACCCTGGTGGATGACCCGCTGGGCGCGTCGGGTCTGCCGTTCGACGCCGAGGGCACCGGCCGGCGGGCGGTGACCCTGGTCGAGGCGGGCACCACGCGGGCGGTCGCGCACGACCGGCGGACGGCCGCCGAGGCGGGCGCGGAGTCCACCGGGCACGCGATCGCGGGCGGCGCCACCTGGGGCCCGATGGCCCGCAACCTGCGGCTCTCTCCCGCGGCGGTGGGCCCGGCCAGCGCGGTGGGCCGGAGCACCACGGGCACGGCGGCCGGCGCGGTGGTGGACACGGACACCGCGGCGCTGGTCGCCGGGGTGCGGCGCGGGCTGCTGGTCTCCGATCTGTGGTACACGCGGGTGCTCGACCCGAAGAGCCTCGTCGTCACCGGGTTGACCCGCAACGGGGTCTGGCTGATCGAGGACGGCACGGTCGTCCGGGCGGTCCGCGACCTGCGGTTCACCGAGTCGTACCCTCGGGCGCTCGGGCCGGGCGCGGTGCTCGGGCTGGGCTCGCGGGCGGTGCGTCAACCGGACCGGGTGGACGGTGCCTGGTGGGCGGCGCCGTCGGTGCGGCTCGCGTCCTGGCACTTCACCGGCGGCGCCTCCGGCTGACGTTTCTCGACGACGCGCCGCAAACCCGCGCGCTGAGGGCTTTTCCGCAGGCCAGACACACGGGACACTCCCTTGCGCGGACGGCTCGCAGAGATCGGCGTAACGTGTGTCACTTAGCTGCGTCGGTCGATCCGGCGTGGTCGTTGGTGTGCGCATGACGTGGCAGCGGGTGCGGGTTCGCCGGTCCGCGTGCCGACCGGAGAGAGACCAGCCCGCCCGTACGGGCCCGTCGAGGAGACGACTCGAATGACTTCAACGGCAACGAGGCCGAGGGGGGCGCGGGCGCGCGCCGCCATCGCGGCGAAGACGTTGCGTACCGACCGATGGTGGTTCGCCCCGCTGATCACCGTGATCGGGCTCAGCGCCTGGGTCGCCTACGCGACGGTCCGGGTCTTCATGCACAAGTGGTACTGGGTGGACCAGTTCCACTACCTGACCCCGTTCTACTCCCCGTGCGTGACGGACCGGTGCGTCGAGGAAGCCTCGCACTTCGGCCGGTTCCTGCCCGGCTGGTGGATCATCCCGGACGCGGCGCTGACCCTGCCGTTCCTGCTGCTGTTCCGGCTCACCTGCTACTACTACCGCAAGGCGTACTACCGGTCGTTCTGGCTGTCGCCGCCGGCCTGCGCCGTTCCCGACGGCCACAAGGAGTACGCCGGGGAGACCCGTTTCCCGCTGCTCGGCCAGAACCTGCACCGCTACTTCTTCTACGCCGCCGCGATCATCTCGCTGATCAACACGTGGGACGCGATCCTCGCCTTCCACTCGCCGAAGGGTTTCGGCTTCGGCCTGGGCAACCTCGTCCTGCTGCTCAACGTGGTGATGCTCTGGGCGTACACCATCTCCTGCCACTCCTGCCGGCACATCATCGGCGGGCGGCTCAAGCACTTCTCCAAGCACCCGGTGCGCTACCGGGCCTGGACCTTCGTCTCGGCGTTGAACGTCCGGCACATGCAGCTCGCCTGGATCACCCTCGGCACCCTCGCGCTTACCGACTTCTACGTCATGGCGCTCGCGGCCGGCTGGTTCAACGACCTGCGGTTCATCAACTAAAGGGCCCCTGACATGACCACTACCACTCGCATCGAACGACACCACTACGACGTCGTCGTCATCGGGGCCGGCGGCGCCGGCCTGCGCGCCGCCATCGAGGCCCGGCTCGCCGGCAAGAAGACCGCGATCATCTCCAAGTCGCTGTTCGGCAAGGCGCACACGGTGATGGCCGAGGGCGGCGCCGCCGCCGCGATGGGCAACGTGAACAGCCGGGACAGCTGGCAGGTGCACTTCCGCGACACCATGCGCGGCGGCAAGTTCCTCAACAACTTCCGGATGGCCGAGCTGCACGCGAAGGAGTCGCCGCAGCGGATCTGGGAGCTGGAGACGTACGGCGCGCTCTTCGACCGCACCAAGGACGGCAAGATCTCCCAGCGCAACTTCGGCGGACACGAATACCCCCGACTGGCGCACGTGGGCGACCGGACCGGCCTGGAGCTGATCCGCACCCTCCAGCAGAAGATCGTCTCGCTCCAGCAGGAGGACAAGCGCGAGTTCGGCTCGTACGACGCCCGGATCAGGGTGTTCTCCGAGACGACCATCACCGAGCTGCTGCTCGACGGCGACCGGGTCGCGGGCGCCTTCGGCTACTACCGCGAGTCCGGCGAGTTCATCCTCTTCGAGGCGCCGGCCGTGGTGCTGGCCACCGGGGGGGTCGGGCGCTCCTACAAGGTCACGTCGAACTCCTGGGAGTACACCGGGGACGGGCACGCCCTGGCGCTGCGCGCCGGGGCGACGCTGATCAACATGGAGTTCCTCCAGTTCCACCCGACCGGCATGGTCTGGCCGCCCTCGGTGAAGGGCATCCTGGTCACCGAGTCGGTCCGCGGCGACGGCGGCGTGCTGAAGAACTCCGAGGGCAAGCGGTTCATGTTCGACTACGTCCCCGACGTCTTCCGCAAGCAGTACGCGGAGACCGAGGAGGAGGCGGACCGCTGGTACACCGACCCGGACAACAACCGGCGCCCGCCGGAGCTGCTGCCCCGCGACGAGGTGGCCCGCGCGATCAACAGTGAGGTCAAGGCCGGTCGGGGCTCCCCCGCCGGCGGTGTCTTCCTGGACATCGCGAGCCGGCGCTCGGCCGACGAGATCCGCCGCCGGCTGCCCTCGATGTACCACCAGTTCAAGGAGCTGGCCGACGTCGACATCACGGCCGAGCCGATGGAGGTCGGGCCGACCTGCCACTACGTGATGGGCGGCGTGGAGGTGGACCCAGACTCGGGCGCCGCCTTCGGCCACGTACGCGGGCTGTTCGCCGCCGGTGAGGTCTCCGGCGGTATGCACGGCTCCAACCGGCTGGGCGGCAACTCCCTGTCCGACCTGCTGGTCTTCGGCAAGCGGGCGGGCGGGCACGCGGCCAGCTACGCCGACGGGCTGGCCGCCCGGCCGAAGGTGGCCGTGGACGCGGTCGAGGCGGCGGTGGAGACCGCCCTGGCGCCGCTACAACGGGACACCGGCGAGAGCCCGTACACCCTCCAGCAGGACCTCCAGGCGGTCATGGGGGATCTCGTCGGCATCATCCGGCGCGAAGGCGAGCTGGCCGACGCGCTGGTGCGGCTGGCCGAGCTGCGCGAGCGGGTCGCCAAGGTGAGCGCCGCCGGCGGCCGGCGCTACAACCCGGGCTGGCACCTGGCCCTGGACCTGCGCAACATGCTGGTGGTCTCGGAGTGCACCGCGAAGGCGGCGCTGGAGCGGCAGGAGTCGCGCGGCGGGCACACCCGGGAGGACTATCCGGCGATGGAGCCGAAGTGGCGGCAGGTCAACCTGGTCTGCTCGCTGGACGGCGACAGCGTACGGCTGACCCGTAAGCCGCTGCCGAAGATGCGGCCGGAGCTGATCAGCCTCTTCGACCGGGCCGAGCTGGCCAAGTACCTCACCGACGAGGAGCTCGCCGACTTCGACGCTTCCGTCGCCGACGCTGGAGAGGCGGACAACCGATGAGCGCGAAGCGTCAGTTCCGGATCTGGCGGGGCGACGAGACCGGCGGCGACCTGCAGGATTACATGGTCGAGGTGAACGAGGGCGAGGTCGTCCTCGACGTCATCCACCGCCTGCAGGCCACCGACGCGCCCGACCTGGCCTGCCGGTGGAACTGCAAGGCCGGCAAGTGCGGCTCCTGCTCGATGGAGATCAACGGCAAGCCGCGACTGGGCTGCATGACCCGGATGTCGACCTTCGGCGACGAGGAGACCGTCACCGTCACGCCGCTGCGGACCTTCCCCGTCATCCGGGACCTGGTCACCGACGTCTCGTTCAACTACGAGAAGGCGCGGGAGACCCCGGCGTTCGCCCCTCCGGCGGACGTCGCCCCGGGCGACTACCGGATGCAGCAGGTCGACGTCGAGCGCTCGCAGGAGTTCCGCAAGTGCATCGAGTGCTTCCTGTGCCAGAACGTCTGCCACGTGATCCGCGACCACGAGGAGAACAAGCAGGCGTTCTCCGGCCCGCGGTACTTCATCCGGGCGGCCGAGCTGGACATGCACCCGCTGGACGCCCGGACCGACCGCAGGGAGTACGCGCAGGCCGAACAGGGCCTCGGTTTCTGCAACATCACCAAGTGCTGCACCGAGGTCTGCCCCGAGCACATCAAGATCACCGACAACGGGATCATCCCCATGAAGGAACGCGTCGTCGACCGCAGGTACGATCCCCTTGTGTGGCTTGGTAGCAAGATCTTCCGTCGGGGCGAGACGCCCCAGACCAGCGTGACCACCGCCCGTCCGGGCTCGGCGAGCCTGCCGGGAACGAGCCGGGGCGGGGGGCACTCGCACGCGGGTGGCTCGCACGACCCGCAGGCTGAGGCGCAGGCGCAGAGCGGCGTCAACTGGCACCGGGAGGTGCCCCACCCCACCGCGCCGGCGGTCGACGACCGGGGCCGGCTGCCGCTGACCGAGCTCACCTTCGACCGGGCCGCCGCGCCGTCGCCGTTCGGCGACGACGTGACCTTCCCGATGCCTCCGGAGCACCTCAACTTCGCGCACCCCGACCAGGACGACAAGCACTGAGCACGACCACCCGAACGGGGGCCCCGGCAATAGCCGGGGCCCCCGTCGCATCCCCCCACCCCACCCCGCCGGCCCACCCCGTTGATCATGAAGTTATTGCCCTGCCGACCGGCGTGTCGCGGCAATAACTTCATGATCAACCAGCGAGGAGGCGGGGGCGCAGGGCGGCGACGATCGGTGCGTCGGCGGGGAGCCAGGTGACCGAGTCCAGCTCGTCGGCGGCGAGCCAGCGCAGCGCCTGGTGCTCCAACGCCAGCGGCTCGTCGCCGTGCAGGAGGCGGGCCGCGTACACCTTGAGCACCGAGCGGCCGTGGGCCATCCGGACGTTGCGGCCGACCCGGTCACCGATCTCCACGCGTACGGCCAACTCCTCGGCGCACTCCCGGATCAGCGCCTCGGTCTCCCCCTCCCCCGGCTCGACCTTCCCGCCGGGGAACTCCCACATGCCGGCCACCTCGGGCGGGGCGGAGCGCGCACACGCGAGCACCCGTCCGTCCCGGATGATCGCCGCCCCCACGATCACCTTCAGGTCCCGTCGTTCGGCCTGCCCGCCGCCATTAGCCCGTTCGGTCTGCACGGGCGTCCAGGGTGCCAGATCAATCGGCGGTTTGGGTACCGACGCCGTCCGCTAGGCCAACAGAACACGGAAGTGTGGGCGTGGACACCCTTACCGAGCGACGACAGACTAGAAGGCACCGACAAGACACGGGATGGCGACGATTTGGCCACAAGCCGGCAACGGCGCTTGGGGGGTGCGGTGATGCGCGTGCTGTTCAACAGCCGAGCCAAGCACGACTACCTGTCCGACGCGTTGACCTTGCTAACCGGTTGGACGCGGGAGGGTGAACAGATCCGGCGGACGCTCGTGATCGACGATACCCAACACGCGGCGCTAACTGAACGGGTCAAGGTCGTCGCCGACGCTCTGCACCTGCGTCCCGAGATCAGCCGCCGGTCCGACAGCACCCAGATCCGGGTCGGGCACGGCAACGACGAGCCGCTGACCGAGGGCGAGGTCCTGCTGGCCGCCCGCATCGAAGACGCGTACCGCGCGGTCACCGAGGCCTGACGACCCACCCGACACACTGGCACCGGCTTTCTAACCTGGGTCGCATGGCGAACATCGCGTACGACCGCAAGGAGCAGGTCCAGCAGATTGAGAGTGGCCTCCTCGACGGCGAGCAGATCATCGCCGTCTACGACGCTGTCGGCACCGGCACCGGGTTCATCGGGCTGACCGACCGCCGCGTGATCATCCAGGACCGCTCGTTCGTCGGGAAGCGGTTCGCGATCACCAGTATCCCGTACTCGAAGATCACCAGCGTGAGCGTGGTCAGCAACAAGTCGTGGGGTGGTTCGTTCTTCTCCACCGGCGCCATCGCCATCCACGTCGGCACGCACACCTACGAGGTGGAGTTCCGTGGCGCACAGAAGAGCCACCACGTACACAACGTGATCCTGCACCACATCTCCTGACCGCACGTCCGTCGCGGGCCCGGCTGGCGTAATTGCCTTGCCGGGCCCGCGGCGTCTCTGGTGTCCTCGGTCGACAGCCGCGCGAAAGGAGCAGCCGACATGCCCCACTCGACGAAGTCCCTCCGACCCGACCTCATCCGATCCGAGGAATCGAGACTTCGTGAGCAGGACCGTTTCCCTGGCGCTGCTGGGCGCCACTGATCCCAACCCCGGAGGCCGCTGATGTCGGTCTTCGACGATCCCGGCCTCTTCGGCCGGCTGTGGTCCGCCGGCTACGACAGCGGGACCAACCCCGATCCCCTGCCGGCCGTGGACTTCCTGGCCGATCTGGCCGATGGCGGCCCGGTCCTCGAACTGGCGATCGGCACCGGCCGCGTCGCGCTGCCCCTGGCCGAGCGTGGCCTCAGCGTGCACGGCATCGAGGCGTCCGAGGAGATGCTGGCGCAGATGCGGGCCAAGCCCGGCGGCGACCAGATCCCCGCGGTCGTCGGCGACATGGCCGACGTGGGTGTGCAGGGCCCGTTCCGCCTGGCCTACCTGGTCTTCAACACCCTGTTCAACCTGGTGGACGCCGAGCGGCAGGCGGACTGCTTCCGCAACGTCGCCCGGGTGCTGTCGCCGGGCGGAGCGTTCGTCATCGAGACGTTCGTACCCGACCCGCGCAGCTTCGACGCCGACGAGCAGGTGCAGGTCCGCGAGGTGACCGAGGACTCCGCGACGATCCGACTGCACCGGTACGACCGGCCCGCGCAGCGGTTCATCCGGCAGACCATCACCTTCGACGGTGACGGTGTGCACCTGAAGCCGTTCGCCATGCGCTACGCCTGGCCGCACCAGATCGACGAGATGGCGCGGCAGGCAGGCCTCCGGCTCACCGAGCGGTACGCCGACTGGCACCGGCGGCCGTTCGCCGCCGACAGCCCGGCACACATCTCCGTCTACCGAGCGGAGTAGCGGCGGTCGATCGGCTCCGGTTCCGTGCAGGGTGTGCGTGACCCCCACCCGCGCGATCCGGAGTCGATCACCGTCAGCCACGGATGAGGGCCGGCCGTTCGCTCCGGGCTGATTCTGCTGTCGGCAGTCGTTGCTGGCCGATCCGGCCTACGGCGGGTCGACTGTCTCCATGCCTCGATTCCCGCGTACCTCGCCCTACTGGCCGGTCGTCAGCCATCCCCTGCTGCGGCGCGTGCTGCCCGGGCTGGCCGTGTCCGCCCTCGGCGACGGCATGGCGGTGGTCGCGGTGACCTGGCTCGCCATCCAGCTCGCGCCGCAGGGCCAGCGCGGCCTGTCGATCGCGGTCGCGGTGGCCGCGTACACCCTGCCCAGCGCGGCTGGGACGGTCATCTTCGGCCGGTTGCTGCGCGGGCGCAGCGGCGCTCAGCTCGCCGGCTGGGACGCGATCCTGCGAGCCGCCGCGCTGGCGGCGATCCCGATCGCCCACCTCGCCGGCATGCTCACCATCGGGCTGTACGTCGTCCTGCTCGCTGCCTCCGCGCTGCTGCACTCGTGGGGCTCGGCCGGACGGTTCACCCTGATCGCCGAGCTGCTGCCCCAGCGCCACCACCTGCCGGCCAACGCGGTGCTCACCACCATCTCCGGGTTCGCCACCATCGTCGGTCCGCCGCTGGCGGGCATCCTGATCGGCTGGGCGGGCCCGGTGTGGGTCATCGCCGTCGACGCCGCGACGTTCGCCGTGCTGGCGCTCACCTATCGCCTCGCCCTTCCCGCCACCGACATGATTCATCGGTACGAGCGCGGCGCCTCTCGTACCGCGGGCTTCGCGGTCATCCGCCGTCAGCCCGCGCTGCTCGGCCTGCTGATGCTGAGCATCGCGTTCTTCTTCCTCTTCGGCCCGGTGTACGTCGCCATGCCGCTGCACGTCACCGACGACCTGCACGCGTCCGCGACGCTGCTCGGCGCGTACTACACCGCCTTTGGCGTCGGCGGCCTCGTCGGCGGTGTGGTGGCCGGGCACCTTCGCCACTGGCCGCTGCGTGCCACCACGATCGGCATCGTCATCGGGTTCGGCGTCGCCATGCTGCCCCTCGGCCTGGGCGCCCCTATCGGCCTGTCCCTGCCGGCGTTCGCCCTGGCAGGCCTGATCTGGGCGCCGTACATGTCCACGTCGATGGCGTTGTTCCAGCGCAGCGCGTCCACCGAGCAACTCCCCGCGGTGCTCGCCGCGAACGGCGCCGTCCTTGTGCTCGCGGTGCCGCTCGGCACGATGCTCGGCGGCCCGTTGGTCGGCGCCATCGGCGCACGCCCGACGCTGCTGCTCTGCGCCGTGGCGATCGTGATCCTCGGCCTGCTGGCTGCCGGGTTCCAGATGGCGCGGCGGGACGGGGCGGGTTCCGTCGCCACCGAGGTCAGTGCCCGTCGCCGATCTGGACGTCGTCCGGCGCCGGCCGGCCGCGCCCCGTCTCCACCAGCTCCTTGAGACTCATCAGGAAGATCGCCCACTTGGTGCTGCACTCGTGCATGAGTTCGGTCGGCTCGCGCCAACCCCCGTGCGTGAAGTCAACGATCGTGTACTTCCCACGCTGGCCGAAGCGCCAGTTGACCTCGGTGCCGATCCACTCGTCGGGGCCACCGACGACCCGCCACCGCACCCGTCCGGCCGGGTCCAGCTCGATGATCTCCAGATCGAACCCACCGTCGGCACCGAACCGGACGGTCAACTGCCCGCCGACCTCGCCCTTTCCGGTCGTGTCGATCGACCACCAGCCCGCGACGCCCTCGGGAGTCGCCACCGCTCGGTAGACGTCGCCGAGCGGGGCGACGACGCCGACCTGATGCAGAATGTCCACCACTTCAGACTCCTTCGCCTCAACGATCTGCAACCTTTGGTTGCGTAACCGTACGACGATTGCCGCCCGTCTCGCAACCTTTAGTTGCGCGTCACGATCCCGTCGTACCCGAGGCACACAATGCGGTGCATGTCTGAGTCAGCTCCCCAGCGGCACCACACCATCGACTACATCGAGCTCACCGTGACCGACCTCGCCGAGGCCAAGCGCTTCTACGCCGACGCGTTCGGCTGGCAGTTCACCGACTACGGCCCGGGGTACGCGGGCATCCGCAGCCCGCAGGGCGACGCCGCACCCGAGGTGGGTGGTCTCCGTCTGGACGAGGAGGTCCGCGCGGGCGGCCCGCTGGTGCTGCTCTACTCAAGTGACCTGGACCGGTCGGTGCAGGCGGTGAAGGTGGCCGGGGGTCAGGTGGTCAACGGGCCGTACGAGTTCCCCGGAGGCCGCCGGTTCCACTTCACCGACCCGAGCGGCAACGAGTTGGGCGTCTGGGCCGAGCAGTAGCGCGTGCGAGGCCGCCGGTGACTTCGACGGCTTTTCGGTAGCCGAGCAGCCGCGCTGGAGAGCCGACTACTACCGCACGTGACCTGCTGACCGTCAGCGCCGACGGGCGCGCAGCACGCCGGTCAGCATCGGCAGGTTGAACTCACCCTCGGCGGTTTCGGGCCTACTGGCGAGGAAGTCGCGGATCCGGCCGAGCGTGGTCTCCCGGTCCGGTTCCGGCATGACCAGCATCCCGGCCCGGGTTGCGAGTGTCGCGGTGAGGGAGTCGGCGGTTCGGCGCTGACCGTGCGGAAACTCGGCCTGCTCCGACGAACCGAAACGGGAGGCCAGGCCGGTGCTCGGAACGACCATGGCAGCGGTCGCCGCGCGCCAACTGGCGCGCGTGTCACGCGGGCCGATCGCCGCACTCCCGCTGACACGTTCGAGCTCGGCGACCCAGTCGATCCGGTCGTCCATGATGTTCCACAGGCCCGCCAGGACGCCTCCGGGTGCGAGGACCCGGGCGATTTCCGGCCCCGCGACGGCCATGTCGAACCAGTGCAGGGCGTTGCCGGCCAGCACGGCGTCGACGGACGCGCCCGGCAACGGGATCGCCTCGGCGCTACCCGGCAGGGCACGAACGGTTGGCCTGGCACGGCGCAGCTCGGTGAGCATCGCCGGGTCGGGTTCGACCGCGACGACGTCCGCGCCAACGGCGACCAACGTGTGGGTCAGCTTGCCGGTGCCGGCACCAAGGTCGAGCACTCGCGGGCCGGGCGCGAACTCAAGCGCCCACCGCACCGCGGCCGGCGCGTAATCCGGGCGATGCTCGGCGTACGCGGACGCCGCCGAGCCGAACGACGAACTGAGCAACGTCCGTTCCCCCACAACGCACCGTCCTTCTGCCTGTCCGTGCCGGACCTGCATCCTCCCTCGGATTTCTGGATGTCGGGGTGTTCGAGCCGTCCGGATACCCCGCTTTCCAGGAATCCGAGTCGATCAGGCCCGCCAGCGGAGGTGCGACCCCTCGGCCTGCTTCCGCTGCCGCATCTGCCTGCCGCCGATCCGCCCCCTGGCACATCGCCGTGCGCGGCTAGTTGCTGGGTTACTCCCGCGAAACGACGAACCAAGCCAGCCCAGCTACGGCAACCAGCAGTGCTACCGCCAACAAGATGCCCGAGATCAGGAAGGGCATGGGTATGAGCGACGTGCCTTCCAGGATCAGCAGACTCGCGGCAACCAACATGACGCCGACACCCACGCGGACCTGTCGGGATTGCTGGCTCTCCGTCGGATGCGCGGGCCGAGCCCAGGTAACGGGGAACCGTCGCGACACGGCGAGACGGACGCCGAATACGAACAGGAGGAAGAAGAAGATCACGAGCACCAGGCGGTAGGCGACCAACACGGAGTTCGCGTCTCTCATGGAGCCATCCTCCACGGGGGCGTCAAAGTTATTTGCACGAGCCATCGCACGACGAGTTACGGCGGCTGCCCAACCTGCGGAAATGCGGGCGCCTGGGGCAGGGTGCCGCCGCCCGGTCCGCCACGTCAAGCGGACCTTGACGCACGTACGGACGCTGCCGGAACAGCCTGAGTCGGCTCTCGTGTCACGGACCGCGCCCCCGGCGGACACCGCCACAGTGGCGCCCGGGTCGACGGCAGGCGGGATGGCCTACCGTAGCCACCCACGGACCGCGAGCCGCCGACGCAGCCCCGGCCATCCTGGAGTTGGAGCGCCCCCGCCGGCGGCGCAGTAGCCGCAACCCCCGCGACTGCCGCCGGCTCGCCGACGCGGCCCGCGTGCGCTCCCCTACGCCGAGCGGGCTTGTGGCCGCGCGGCCCGGCCGGCTGCCGGCCCAACCTCTCACCGGTCAACGGCCTGTCGTTCTGCGGCGGCCCCTTGGGCTCCCGGCTTCCGCACCAGCCGCAGGGCGTGTTGCGTGGCCGGAGTCGGAGCGCCAGCGGAGCGAGGGGCGCGCCCAGGCGGCGGCGCGTGCGGCCCGTCAAGGGCCGCCTCGAAGACGTACAGAAACTTTGCACCACATCGCCGGCAGCCCCGTTGTCCTCCGTCGGCTGATGTGCGACACGCGTCCGCCAGGTGATCTGCGACGGTGGTCGGTTTCGGCACTCTGGGCCCGACGTCTCCGCGGGGCGTCCCACCACATGCTTGACACCGCTGGCTGTGAGCATGTGAAGTCGGCCGCGGCTCGTCGGTTGCGAACCGGAGGTGACGCGTGGATTCTGGCCAGCTGGTGATATGGCGCGAGGATCTGCGAGAGGCGGTCGCCTCTGCGATGCTCGACTTCGAAGACCGTTACAGGTACCCGCCTGGGGAGAATGCCGTCAGTGGTCCGGACACGACCGCTGCTGCGCGAATCGCTGCTGCCCGTCCCGCCATTCCCGCTGTCCTCGTCGACCTGTACGCGGCGGTCGGTGCCGTCGACCTACCGGACATCGGTAACGGGTTCTTCCTGCACACGGCCTCCCACGTGACCCACGCCCACGAGGCACGGGACCTCTGGCACGTAAGCGGCCGCCACCACGCCGACGTTGTCGTATTCGCCAGCGACGGCGGCGGCACCCAGTACGCGCTAGCGACGCCTGCCGGATCGCCCGTCTATCGACTCCCACCCGACCTCGTCCTCGACGGCATCTACTCCTCAGACGACCCGCACTTCAACGTGGCCGCCCCAGACCTGTCTAACTTCCTCGACCGCTTGCTCCAGGCCGTAAAAACGTTCGCCGCATCGAGCACACCGCCGAGCTTGTGATCGATCCTCTAGGCCAAGTGTCAAGCACGTGTTGGGACGGATCTGTCAAGCATGTGGTGGGACTAGGCACGCCGGCAGCCCCGCCGGTGCCTGTCCGCGCTGTCCGGGTCACCAACCGCGAGGTGCGTCACGAAGCGCGGTCGCAAGCTCGGTCATCTGGCGAATGACCGCGTCTGCGCCAACTTCGGTAAGGGCCCCGCTCTTTCCTGGCTTCGCGCTGTCGACGGCGCGTGTGGTTGTGCCCCAACGTTCCCCAGGGTGACGACTCAACCGCCTGACCTGCGGGAACAGGCCAGGTTCAGACGTTGAAGCGGAACTCCACCACGTCGCCGTCCTGCATGACGTACTCCTTGCCCTCGATGCGGACCTTGCCCGCCGCCTTGGCCGCGGCCATCGATCCGTACTCGACCAGGTCGTGGTAGGAGACCACCTCGGCCTTGATGAAGCCGCGCTGGAAGTCCGAGTGGATGACACCCGCGGCCTCCGGCGCGGTGGCGCCGACCGGGACGGTCCAGGCGCGCGCTTCCTTGGGGCCGGCCGTGAGGTACGTCTGGAGCCCGAGCGTACGGAAGCCGACGCGGACGAGCTGGTTGAGGCCGGGCTCGTTCTGCCCGATCGACTCCAGCAGCTCGCGGGCCTCCTCCTCGGGCAGGTCCACCAGCTCGGATTCGATCTTGGCGTCCATGAAGACGGCCTCGGCGGGGGCGACCAGGGCACGCAGTTCGTCGAGGAACGTCTCGTTGGCCAGCTCGGCCTCGTCGACGTTGAAGACGTACAGGAAGGGCTTGGTGGTGAGCAGGTGTAGCTCGCGCAGGTGCTCCAGCTCGATCTTGGCCGCGCCGGCCCCGGAGTAGAGCGTGGTGCCGCCGTCGAGCACCTCGATCGCGGCCTTCGCGGCGGCGACCGCGGCGGACCGGTCCTTGCGGAGCTTGGCCTCCTTCTCCAACCGGGGCAGCGCCTTGTCCAGGGTCTGCAGGTCGGCGAGGATCAGCTCGGTGTTGATCGTCTCGATGTCGTCGGCCGGGGAGATCTTGCCGTCGACGTGCACCACGTTCGGGTCGGAGAACGCCCGGACCACCTGGCAGATCGCCGAGGCGTCGCGGATGTTGGCCAGGAAGGCGTTGCCCCGGCCCTGCCCCTTGGACGCGCCACGGACCAGGCCGGCGATGTCGACGAACGACACCGGGGCCGGCAGCACCTTCTGCGAGGAGAAGATCTCCGCCAGCTTGCCCAGCCGCTCGTCGGGCAGCCCGACCACGCCGACGTTGGGCTCGATGGTGGCGAACGGGTAGTTCGCCGCCAGCACGTCGTTCTTGGTCAACGCGTTGAAAAGCGTGCTCTTGCCGACGTTGGGCAGGCCGACGATGCCGATGGTGAGACTCACGACGGGCCAGCTTACGCCGGTGCCGGACGCGCCGGTCCAGGCGGCTCCGATTCCACCGGGCCGGACGCTGCCCCGGGTCGCGCATCGGCGGGTACGGCAGGTGGCGTCCCGTTGCTACCCTCTCGATGTCGCGTGCGACGTGAGGGGGCGTTGTGGACCAGGTGACGGAATTCGACCGGCTGTTCCAGCAAACCCGACAGGCGCTGGCGTCGATGCGTTCGACCGGGCAGGTCCCCGATGATCTGGAGGTCGAGCCGGCACGGGGCACCGGGTCTGCGGCGGGCGGTCAGGTCGAGGTCGTGGCGGTCGGCCAGCATGTCGAGTCGGTGACGGTGGACCCGCGCGCGCTCCGGATGGGCGCCGAGATGCTCGGCGAGCAGATCACCATGGCGGTCAACGCCGCGCTGGACGACCTGCGCCTTGCGGCCGGCGAGGCCGCGGACGCGCCCGCGGTCGACCCGGTGGCGCTGGGCCAGCAGCTCGACGAGTTGCAGAACGAGTCGGTGCGCAGCATGGCGGCGATGACCGATGCGCTCACCGACGCGGTGCGGCGCATCCAGCAGGCAGCGAGGTGATGTCATGCGCGAGGACCTACAGGTGCACCCGCCCGCGCTGCGGCAGGGCGGCGGCCACCTGACGACGGTGGCCGAGCAGCTCGCCGCGCAGTGGGAGGTGCTGCTCGCGCGGACGGCCTCGATGGGCGACATCTTCGGCGACGACGACGTGGGCGGCCTGATCGGCATGTCGTACCAGGTGGCCGAGGAGATCGCGGCGGAGTGCCTCGGGTCGGTCGTCGACGGGCTGCGCGGCTTCGGTGCCGGGTTGGGCCTGATGGCCGACCAGTACGACTCGGTCGAGCAGGACAACGACGCCCAGTTCACGACGATGAGCTGGTAGGCGGGCCGATGGGGATCATGCTGCCCGGCGAGCTCGCCGGCCTGTTGAACGAGCTGGGTTACACCTGGCCCAAGTCGGACGAGACGAAGATGTTCGAGCTGGGCCAGATGTGGATGGAGATGGCCGACTCGCTGCACAACGCGGCGGCGGAGGGTACGGCGGCCGCGCAGCGGGTGCTGACCGGCAACCAGGGCGATGCGTTGACCGCGTTCCAGGAGCGCTGGGAGGCCGACGGTTCGGCGATGTCGGTGCTGCGGGACGGCGGCACCGGCGCACAGATGGTGGCGGCGACGCTGTTCGTGTGCGCGCTGATCGTCCTCGCCCTGAAGATCAACGTGATCGTCCAGCTGATCATCCTGCTGGTGCAGATCATCCAGGCGATCGCGACGGCCGCTCCGACGTTCGGCGCCTCGCTGCTGGAGATCCCCGTCTTCAAGAAGCTCACCGACATCGTCCTGAACATGCTGATCGACCAGGCCATCGGGGTGGTGCTGGGATGACCTCTCCGCTGCCCGAGCTGTACGTCGGCGTCGACGTGGAGGCGGACGGGCCGATCCCCGGGCCGAACAGCATGATCTCGTTGGGCATGGCCGTGGCCGGTCGCCCGGATCTGACGTTCTACACCGAGCTGCGGCCCATCTCCGACGAGTTCGTGCCGGCCGCGCTGGCCGTGTCGGGTCTGGACCGGGACCGTCTGCTCCGCGAGGCGCCCACCGCGCCGGAGGCGATGGCAGCGGCGGCGGCCTGGGTCAACGGACTGCGCCGGATCGGCCGCCCGGTCTTCCTCGCCGCTCCCGCTGTCTGGGACGGCATGTTCGTGCACTGGTACTTCGTGCGCTTCGTCGGCCACAGCCCGTTCGGCGCCACCGGTTCCGGCGTCGACCTCCGCAGCTACTGGATGGGGCTGACCGGCAGCGAGTGGGTCCAGACCCGCAAGGGCAAGATCAAGCACGAGCTGGGTCTGCACGACGTACCGCACACCCACCACGCCGGCGAGGACGCCGCCGAACTGGCGCAGGTCTTCGACGCCGTGCTGCGCCGCCGCCAGTCGGGCGGGCTGGAATGACCGGCCGTCGACGGGACCTGCCGGACGGCGCCACGACGGCCGCTCGGGGCATCGTCGCGCAGGCCGCCCGGAGCATGATGCGACGGGCCGACGACGTGGCGGGCGAGACTGCCGAGGCGGCGACCACCCGGGCCGCCCGGCAGATCCCGCAGGGCTTCACCGAACGCCAGTGGACCCGGTTCGCCCGGGGCGCCCGGCAGACCCAACGGCAGGCCGGGCTGCCCGACGGGGACCTGGTCGCCCACGGCAGCCGGGTGAAGGGCACCGCCCGCCCGGACTCCGACATCGATGTGGCGCTCATCGTCGACGACAAGACCTTCTTCGACCTGGCCGAACGCTCCCTGTCCCGGGCGCCGGACGGGACCCGGCTGCGCAAGACGATGCTGCGCCGGATCAACGAGAACGGTCAGCTCGCCAGCTTCGATCTGGGCACCGACTTCACCCACCTGCGTCGTGAGCTCATGGACACGCACGTGCCGCACAAGGTGCAGTTCTCCGTGCTGCGCCGGGGCGGCAAGTTCGACAACGGCCCGTTCCTCCCGCTCGATTGAGCGGTTCCGCATCTGGCAAGGTGGCAGACGTGCAGACGACGTTGCAGTTCCTCATCATGGTCGACGGCCCGCTGACGGCGGCGGAGCTGCTCGACCTGATCCGAACCCGGCTGCCCGACGCGGTGCCCTACCGCCGCGACTCGGTGGACGTCCGGGGCAACCTGCTGGAGATCAACCCCAACGAGGACGCCGACCCGCGGCTCGCCGCCACCGACGAGGACGACTACCTCTACTTCCGGTGGCGGGTGGAGCTGACCCCGATGGACCGGTCAGTCGACGAGTCGCACCAGATCGCCCTCGCCCGGGAGCTGCTGCGATCGATCGAGGGGCCGCAGGTGCGGGCGACCGTGTGCGCCGCTTTCGAGGATCGGGTCTGACCGGCGCTCAACCAAGCAGGCGGGGCGCGATGACCGCCTCCCGCACACTGCCGTCCGCGTTGCGGCTCACCTCGTACGCCGAGACGCCCTCGCGGTCGGCGACCGCCTCGACCAGCCCGGTCCCCCGGTAGACCAGGCCGACGCCGTCGTCAGTGCAGTGGCTGGTCGGCAACGTGCCGTCGCCGACCAGCTCGTGCATCAGCGGTCGGCGCTGGGCCTCGCTGTCGTAGTGCACGCCGTTGCCGTACGGCAGCCAGCCCAACGCCTCGGTGAACCCGCGCAGGCGGGGCCCGAAGCTGTCGGTGGCGCCGCCCACGTGCCAGCAGATCGAGCCGGCCGAGACGCCGGCCAGCACCACGCCGGCCTGCCAGCACTCGTGCAGGATCTCGTCGAGCCGGTGCACCCGCCAGACCGCGACGAGGTTGGCGACGCTGCCGCCGCAGACCCAGATCACGTCCTGGGCGAGCAGGTGGGCGCGGACGTCGTCGACGTTCGGCATCGGGAACAGCGCGAGGTGCGACAGGCGGAACCGGGTCTCGGCGAACCCGCCGTAGACGGCGGCGAACGAGGTGGGCTGGTCACCGAGGGCCTGCCCGAGGTAGCAGATCCGCGGCTGCGGACCAGCCTCGGCCAGCTCGGCGGCCAGCTCGAAGACCGGGCTGGGGCGCATGTCGTACGGCCCTCGGTCGCCCCGGGAGAAGCCCATGCTGGTGGCGATGATGGTCGGCTCGCTGGCGGGCATCGGGCGTCCTTCCGTCGGGGCGGTGCGGCGTCCATCCTGCCGCAGCCACGAAGCGGCCGGTCACGCGCCCACGTGCCGGCCGCTGCGCTGGCGGGGTACCTCGACCTCGGGCCAGTGGTCCGCGGGCGGCCGGTCGGCCGGGGGCAGTTGCGCCGCGGCGGCACGGGGCAGGGTGAACCGGTCGGCGGCGGCCGGGCCGGCCGAGAACGACTCGCGCAGCATCCAGCGCACCTCGTCGGCCGTCCAGCCCAACTCGGCCCGCGCGGCGATCTCGCGCACCAACCGCCGACCGACGCGGGTGTCGTCGTCGTAGAAGCGCATGCACCAGTGGTGGGTCCACATCCCGAGTGCGCGCAGGCCCGCGTCGTCGAGTGAGCCGGCCAACCGGCCACAGGCGGTGTCGGCGAAGACCTGCTCGGGATCGGCCGCCCGGTCCCGTTCGATGGCGCCGACGGCGGCCGGCGCGACGGCCCGCATCCGGCGGTAGAAGGACTGTGCCACCGCGCGGGGCAGCGGCGGGAACGCGCCCGGTGTCGACGCCGCCGCCCAACCCGCCACGCTCGTCATGTCCCGCATCCCTTCTTCAGTTGGTGGCCGGACGGTACCCGTCACGACCGACACTTCCGGGCCGGAAAAACACCCCGGATCGCGGATAGCAACGATGACCTGGGGCGTCTGTATGGGTGACAACGAAACGGGGGTGGTGGGTGGACGAGGACGAACGCGCTCGGCTGGCCGAGTTCGTCGGCAACCGGACACCGGCGCTGATGCGGGTCGCGTACCTGCTGACCGGGGACCGCAACGCCGCCGAGGACCTGTTCCAGTCGGCGTTGGCGCGGACCATCCCGAAGTGGGAGACCATCCGGCACGCCGATCCCGAGGGATATCTCCGCGTGGTGATGTACCGCGAGCAGATCAGCTGGTGGCGGCGACTTCGCCGACGGCGGGAGACGCCGCTCAACCCGGCCGACGAGCCGGTCGGCGCGGACCCGAGCGGCGGCTCCGACGTACGGCTGGCGATGCGTGCCGCGTTGCGCCAGCTGCCACCGGCACAGCGGACGGTGGTGGTCCTGCGCTACTACGAGGACCTGCCCGAAGCTCGGGTGGCCGAGCTGCTCGGCTGCTCGGTGGGCACCGTCCGCAGCCGTACGCACCGGGCGGTCCAGCGGCTACGCAACCTGCTGCCGGAGATCGAGCTGCTGGAGGTACGGCGATGACCGATCCCTTCGAGAGCCTCATCCGATCCACCCTCACCGACCTGGCCGAGGAGGCACCGATCGTGCATGACCAGTTGAACCGAGCGGAACGGCGGTTCCGCAACAGACGCCGCGCCACGGTGACGATGGGGGCGGTGGGGACTCTCGCGGCGATCCTGATCGCGGCTCCGATCGCCCTGGCCGCGAGCGGCTCGGACGGGCCTCCGCCAGCCGTGCCGAGCCCAGCGGGGCCGGCGGCCGTACCCGACCCGTCCGGGGCGCCGCCCGGCGTGCCGAGCCGGCCCGGCCTACCGGCTCCGGTGCCGTCGCCGGCCACCTCCGACGAGCCGGGAGACCCCGGCGTGCCGGGCAGGCCGGGCGAGCCCGGCCCCCCGGGTGTGCCGGGTAGGCCGGACGAGCCGGGGCCGACCACGGGTGGTGCGCCGGGCGTTCCGGGGCGACCGGGCTCCCCGACGATCAAGCCGAGCCCGTCCGGGCCGAGCACGGGCCCCAGCCCCGCGAGGTGATCGGGCCCGGTCCGACCGAGGTGATCTCCACGCCTCGGTCGGACCGGCCCGGACGCCCACGTCGGCGGAGATTCCGGTCACTACGACCGAACGCGTGTCACCGCCCCGCGCTCATTGACCACCTACCAATGGTTGGTGGCCGACTCGAGGTTTGCCAACGCCGTCGCCACCGCCCCACTCTTGGGCCATGACCGACCACGACGGCCGAGCGGCCCAGGGCCAGCGATGACCACCGCCATGGCCCGGGTGCCCGACTCCCTGCGGGGGCAGATCGTCACGCCCGGCGACCGCCGGTACGCGCAGCTGCGCTCGACGTACACGACGACCGCCTCGCCGGCCGCCGTGCTGCTGCCGAAGACCACCGCGCAGGTGATCGACGCGATCCGGTACGCCCGGGAGCAGCGACTGCCGATCGCCGTGCGCAGCGGCGGGCACGGCCTGTCCGGAGCCTCCTCCAACAACGGCGGCGTCGTGATCGACCTGTCCATGCTCAACCGGGTGCGGGTGCTCGACGAACGGGCCGGACTGGTCCGGGTCGAGGCCGGCGCCCGCTGGGCGAACGTCGCGACGGCGCTTGCCCCGTACGGCCTGGTGGTCAGCTCGGGCGACTACGGCGGTGTCGGCGTCGGCGGGCTGGCCACCGGCGGCGGCGTCGGCTGGCTGGTACGCGCCCACGGCCTCACCATCGATCGCGTCCGCGCGGTGGAGGTCGTGCTCGCGGACGGGACGCTGGTACGCGCCGACGCGGCGCACGAACCGGAGCTGTTCTGGCTGGTCCGGGGCGCCGGCGCGGGGGCCGGTGTCGTGGTGGCGTTCGAGATCGAGGCCGCCGAGCAGCGCAACGTGGGCGTGGCGCAGCTGGTCGTCGAGGCGCACCCGGACGGTCGTACCGTCCGCGAGTGGGCGAGCTTTCTGGCGCAGGCGCCCCGGGAGCTGTCCGCCGCCGCCGTGCTGTTCGCCGAGGGCCGCTCGACGCTCATGTCCGTCACCGCAGTGGTGGCCGCGGAGAGCCTGCGCCGCGTCCGGCCCGTCGTGGAGCCGCTGCTGGCCATTGGGAAGGTGCTCGAACACCGCAGCGACCTGCTGCCCTACCCGACGCTGGTGCCGACCGCGCACCTGCACCCGAACGTCGGGCAGCAACGGGGTACGACCACCAACGGCCTGTTCGCCGAGCTGGACCCGGGCGTCGCGCGAGCGGTCACGCGGGCGACCACCGGTCCGGGCCGGGCGGTGATCCAACTGCGCTCGGTCGGCGGGGCGGTCAACGATGTCGCCGCCGACGCGACGGCCTACCCGCACCGGCACCAGAACACCCTGGTCATCGCCTCGACGTTCCCACCGCTGGGCGGCGCGGCGTTGGACACCGCCTGGCGGGCCGTCGGCGCGCGAGCCGACGGCGAGTACGTCAACTTCGAGAGCCGACCAGGCCCGGCCGCGTTCGCCCGGATCTACCCGGGCGAGACCGGCGCCCGGGTGCGCCGGCTGTGGAAGCGGTACGACCCGGACGGCGTGTTCCGCTCGCCCCTGCTGGCCGGGCAGTCCACGCGGTCGGGGCAGTCGAACCGGTCCGGCCAACCCGCCCGGTCCGGGCAGCGGTCCGGCCAGCCGCACCGTCGCCGCCGCTGAGCGGTGCCCGGGCCGGCAGTGCGCGGCCGGCCCGCCGCGCACACGCCCAGGTCCGATTCCCGCCAGCCGAGGGCCCGACCAGCGGGGCACCATAGGTGACGTGGAGATGGACTTCGAACGGTGCTACCGCGCGGTGGACAGCCGGGACCAGCGGTTCGACGGCTGGTTCTACACCGGCGTGACGTCGACCGGGATCTACTGCCGGCCGTCCTGCCCGGCGACCACCCCCAAGCGGCAGAACGTCCGGTTCTTTCCGTCGGCCGCGGCCGCGCAGGGCGCCGGGTTGCGCGCCTGCCGCCGCTGCCGGCCGGATGCCGCACCCGGCTCGCCACAGTGGGACGTCCGCGCCGACGTGGTCGGCCGGGCGATGCGACTGATCGCCGACGGGGTGGTCGACCGGGACGGCGTGCCGGGGCTGGCCGCCCGCCTCGGCTACACCGAACGGCACCTGCACCGGATGTTGCGCGCCGAGATGGGTGCCGGGCCGCTCGCGCTGGCCCGGGCCCAGCGGGCGCAGACCGCCCGGATCCTGATCGAGACGACCGGCCTCGGCATGGCCGAGATCGCGTTCGCCGCCGGGTTCGGCAGCGTGCGGCAGTTCAACGACACGGTCCGCGAGGTGTACGCGAGCGCACCGTCCGAGCTGCGGACGGCCCGTGGTCGGCACCTGGCGGCGGTCGGGGCGGGAACCATCACGCTCCGGCTGGCGTACCGTCCGCCGCTGCACGCCCGAGCGCTGCTGGACTTCCTCGCGCTGCGCGCGCTGCCCGGGGTGGAGGAGGTGCGCGACGGGACGTACCACCGGGGGTTGCGATTGCCGCACGGCGCCGGCCAGGTGGCGCTGACCCCGGCGGACGGGCACGTGGCGGCGACGCTGCGCCTGGCCGACCTGCGCGACCTCGCGCCGGCGGTAGCCCGCTGCCGACGCCTGCTCGATCTGGACGCGGACCCGGTCGCGGTCGACGCCACGCTCGCGGCGGACCCGGCGCTGGCCCCGGTGGTGGCCGCCGAGCCCGGCATCCGCGTCCCCCGCGCGGTCGACGGCTTCGAGATGGCCGTTCGCGCGATCATCGGCCAGCAGGTCTCGGTGACGTCCGCGCGAACAACCCTCACCCGCCTCCTGACCGCCCGCGTTGATCATGAAGTTGTTGCCCCCGACGACGGCGTGTCGCGACAACAACTTCATGATCAACGGACTGACCTGCGGGGGTTTCTCAGCCCTGAGGAGGTTCTGGCCCTTCCGGATGCCGCCTTTGGGATGCCTCTTCGGCGGCGGGAGACCATTCGTGGGCTCGCCCTCGCCGTGGCGGACGGGACCGTGGACCTGGCGCCGGGTGGGGACCGGGAGGAGACCGTACGGCGGCTGCTCGCGCTGCCCGGCATCGGCCCGTGGACCGCCAGTTACCTCGCCCTGCGCGCCCTCGGCGACCCGGACGTCCTCCTCGACACCGACCTCGCGATCCGCCGCGGCGCAGCAGCGCTCGGCCTGCCCGACACGACCCTCACGGCGCACGCCGAACGATGGCGCCCCTGGCGGTCCTACGCCACGATCAGACTCTGGAGAGCGGCATGAGCATCGACAGCACCGTGCTGACCACCCCGACCGGGCCGCTGAGCATCCTCGCCGGCAGCGACGGCGAGGTCCTGGCGGCCGGTTTCACCCCCGACCCGGCGGCGCTGCTGCCCCTGATCCACCCGACCCTGCGGGCGCCGCTGCGGCAACGCGCCGACCTCGGGCCGGCGACCGTGGCCGTCCGGTCCTACCTGGACGGCGACCTCGCGGCCATCGACTCGGTGCCGGTACGGCAGCACACCGGCGGCGAGTTCATGGCGCACGCCTGGCAGGTGCTGCGGGAGGTTCCGCCGGGCACCCCGGTCACCTACACCGGGTACGCGGCGCTGGCCGGCCGGCCACCGGCGGTGCGCGCCGCGGCGGCGGCCTGTGCCCGCAACGCGGCGGCGCTCTTCGTACCCTGCCACCGGGTGCTGCGCACCGACGGCACGCTCGGCGGCTACCGCTGGGGGCTGGACGTGAAGAAGTGGCTTCTCGGTCATGAGCGGCGGTTGACGACAAGCTGACAGCAGCATCGAGACCTATTGACGCTACCGTCGGGTAGTGCCTGTGGAGAGCGACGGCGACCGGGCCGCCCCGGTCGCCGCGGGCCGCCACCCCGTGCACAACCTCTGGCGGTTGCGCCGCTACCTGCGCCCGTACGCCGCCGAGTTCGCCTGGTTGCTGGTCGCGGGCCTTGCCGGCACGGCCGCCGGGATCGCCGTACCGCTGGTGGTGCAGCGGGTGGTGGACGGGCCGGTGGCCCGGCACGAGCCCGCCGGCCTGCTCCAGCTCGGTGGCCTGGCGCTGCTGCTCGGCGTGATCGAGGCGGTGCTCATCTTCATCCGGCGGTGGGTGCAGTCCTCCTCGGCGGTGGGCATGGAGGCGGCGCTGCGCGCCGACGTGTACGCGCACCTGCAACGGCTGCCGGCCAGCTTCCACGACCGCTGGCAGTCCGGCCAACTGCTCTCCCGGATCACCAGCGACCTGTCGGTGATCCGCCGTTTCCTCTCGTTCGGTGTCTTCTTCCTGGTGCTCAACCTGACCACCTACGTGGTGGTGGTCCTGCTGCTGATCCATCTGCACACGGCGCTCGGGCTGCTGGTCGCCGCCAGCGCCGTGCCACTGCTGCTGATCACCCGCCGCTTCGGCCGGCATTACCACACCGCGTCGCGCCGGATGCAGGACCAGCAGGGCGACGTGGCGACGCTCGTCGAGGAGACCGCGCAGGGCCTGCGCACCATGAAGGCGTACGGCCGGGGGCCCGAGTTGGCGGCCCGCTTCGCCGCGGGGACCCGGACGCTGCACGACACCGGTGTGGGCAAGGGCCGGCTGCTGGCGAACACCGCGGCGCTGCTCGACCTGGTGCCCAACGTGACCCTGGGCGTGGTGCTGGTGGCCGGGGCTGCCGCCGCCGCGCAGGGCGTGCTCACCATCGGCGAACTGGTGGCGTTCGCCAGCCTCCAACTGATGCTCATCTGGCCGGTGCAGTCGCTGGGCTGGATCATCGCCAACGGTCAGGAGGCGGCCACCGCCGCGGACCGCATCCAGGAGGTGCTGGACACTCCGCCGCAGATCGTGGACGCTCCGGACGCGCGCACGCTGGCCCGCGAGGCGATCCACGGCCGACTCCGCTTCGAACGGGTCGACTTCCGCTACCCGGGCGCCACCACCGCCGTACTGCACGGAATCGACCTGACCATCGAGCCGGGCGAGACGGTGGCCCTGGTCGGGGCCACCGGCTGCGGCAAGAGCACGCTGCTCTCCCTGGTGCCCCGGCTGCACGAGGTGACCGGCGGCCGGATCACCCTGGACGGGCACGACCTGCGCGAGCTGCGGCTGGCCTCGCTGCGCCGACTGGTCGGGGTGGCGTTCGAGGAGCCCACGCTCTTCTCCATGTCGGTGTGGGAGAACCTCACCCTGGGTCGCCCGGACGCCGACGACGACGAGGTCCGGGCCGCCCTCGCGCTGGCCCAGGCCGATTTCGCGTACGACCTGCCGTGGGGTCTGGCCACCCGGGTGGGTGAGCAGGGGTTGTCCCTCTCCGGCGGCCAGCGGCAGCGGTTGGCGCTGGCGCGGGCGGTGCTCGGCCGACCGGCGCTGCTGGTGCTCGACGACCCCCTGTCCGCCCTCGACGTGCACACCGAGGCGCTGGTGGAGGCGGCGCTGCGGCAGGTCCTGCGGGCCAGCACCGCGCTTTTGGTGGTGCACCGGCCGTCGACTATCGCGCTGGCCGACCGCGTCGCCCTGCTCGACGGTGGACGGATCTCCGCGATCGGCCGGCACTCCGAACTGCTGGCCAGCGTGCCCGCCTACCGGGCGTTGCTCGCCGCCGAGCCGCCGCCCGCGCAGCCGGCCGGCGCCACCAACCCGGAACTGGGGCACACCCGGGCGGCGGGGCCCGGCGCGTCCACCCCGGACGGCTGGGGGCTGGTGCGCTCGTGAACTCCCCGCAGCAGGTCGACCCGCCTCCCGCCGAGGAGCCGGAGCTGACCCGCTGGCGGGGAACGGCCACCGACCCGGAGGCCGACCGGAGTCGGGCCGAGGAGACCACCCCGGAGGCGGTGGCCCGGCTGCGCCGGCACAGTCGAGCCCTGCTGGCCCATCTGCTCCGCCCGCACCGGAGAGGGCTCGCCGCGGCGGTCGGCCTGCTGCTGGCGCAGAACGCTGCCGCGATGGCCGGTCCGTACCTGGTCATGGTCGGCATCGACCGGGCCATCGCGCCGCTGCGCGCCGGGAACGCGGTCCCGCTGGCCGCCGTCGGCGGCGCGTTCGCCGTCGCCGCCGTGACCGAGTACGCGGCCCGCCGCGGTTTCCTCACCCTCAGCGCCCGGATCGGCCAGGCGGTCCTCCTCGACCTGCGGCAGCGGGTGTTCGGGCACTTCCTGCGACTGTCGGTGGGCTTTCACGAGCGGTACACGTCGGGCCGGATGGTGTCCCGACTCACCAGTGACCTGGATTCGATCGCCGAACTGGTCGACGGCGGGATCGACAGCCTGGTGCTGGCCGCGTTGTCGATCCTGTCGGTGGCCGCCATCCTGCTCTGGCTGGACCTGCCGCTGGCCGCGGTGACGCTGTTCGCGTTCCCGTTCCTGTTCTACCTCTCCCGCTGGTTCGCGCGGGCCTCGGCCGGCGCGTACCGGCGGACCCGGGAGGCCGTGGCGCTGGTCATCGTGCACTTCGTCGAGTCGATGCGGGGTATCCGCGCGGTGCAGACGTTCCGCCGGGAGCCCCGCAACCAGCGGATCTTCGTGGCGCTCGGGGACGACTACCGGCGCACCAGCCTGCACGCGTTCCGGCTGATCGCCACGTACTCGCCGGCGATCAAGCTGATCGGCAACGTCACGGTCGCGGTCGTGCTCTGCTACGGCGGATGGCGGGTGCTCGGCGGGCGGACAGAGGTCGGTGTGCTCGCCGCGTTCCTGCTCTACCTGCGCCGCTTCTTCGAGCCGATGCAGGAGCTGAGCCAGTTCTACAACTCGTTGCAGTCGGCGACGGCGGCGCTGGAGAAGCTGGCCGGGGTGCTCGACGAGCGGCCTGCCGTGGCCGAACCCGCCCGGCCGGTGTCGCTGCCGACCAGCCCCGGTCACGGTGAGCTGACCTTCCGGGGCGTCTCCTTCGGCTACCGCGCCGGCACGCCCATCCTCGCCGGGCTGGACCTGACCGTGCCGGCCGGGCAGACAGTGGCGCTGATCGGGCCGACCGGCGCGGGCAAGTCGACCATCGCCAAGCTGGTCGCCCGGTTCCACGACCCGGACGCCGGCGCGGTCCTGCTGGACGGGATCGACCTGCGCGAGGCGGCCGACGCCGACCTGCGCCGCGCGGTGGTGCTGGTGACCCAGGAGAACCACCTGTTCAGCGGGACCGTCGCGGAGAACATCCGGTTCGGCCGGCCGGACGCCGACGACGCCGACGTGCGGGCCGCCGCCGAGGCGATCGGCGCGCACGACTTCATCGCCGCGCTGCCCGACGGGTACGCGACGCAGGTGCACCGGCGCGGCGGCCGGCTCTCCGCCGGGCAGCGGCAACTGGTCGCGTTCGCCCGGGCGTTCCTGGCCGACCCGACCGTGCTGATCCTCGACGAGGCGACGTCGTCACTGGACGTGCCGACCGAACGGCTCGTGCAGCGGGCGCTCGGCACCATCCTGCGGGACCGCACCGCGCTGGTGATCGCACACCGCCTCTCCACTGTGGAGACCGCGGACCGGGTGCTCGTCCTCGACGGCGGGCAGGTCGTCGAGGACGGCCCACCGGCCGTGCTGGCCGCCACCGACGGTCGCTACGCGGCGCTGCACCGGCAGTGGCGCGACTCGCTCGTGTAGAGCCGGCGATGCGCAAGTCCGTGGCTCGACACCCTGCTGATGCCTACGATCGGCAGATGACCGATACGGCGAGGACGGCCCGCGCCGGCGTTCCCGAGCGTCCGAGTCTGGACGGGCTCGAGGAGCGCTGGGCGCACCGCTGGCAGGAGGACGGCACGTACGCCTTCGACCGCTCGAAGAAGCGTGTTGACGTGTACGCCATCGACACCCCGCCGCCGACCGTATCGGGCGAGCTGCACATGGGGCACGTCTACTCGTACACGCACACCGACACCGTCGCCCGCTACCAGCGGATGCGCGGCAAAGCCGTGTTCTACCCGATGGGCTGGGACGACAACGGCCTGCCCACCGAACGTCGGGTGCAGAACGTCTACGGGGTGCGCTGCGACCCCGCCCTGCCGTACGACCCGGTGTGGCGGCCCCCGGCCACCCCGATTGACGAGGCCGCGCGCCGCGACCCCACCCCGATCTCGCGGCGCAACTTCATCGAGCTGTGCGAGCGACTGACGGTCGCCGACGAGCAGGTCTTCGAGGCCCTCTGGCGGCGACTCGGGCTCTCGGTGGACTGGTCGCTGACGTACACGACGATCGGTCGGGTGGCCCGCGCCACCAGCCAGCGGGCGTTCGTGCGCAACCTGCTGCGGGGTGAGGCGTATCAGGCGGAGGCGCCGACGCTGTGGGACGTCGGCTTCGCCACCGCGGTCGCCCAGGCCGAGCTGGAGGACCGGGGGCGCCCCGGCGCCTACCATCGGCTGCGGTTCACCGGGCCGGGCGGGCGCGAGGTGCTCGTCGACACCACCCGGCCGGAGCTGTTGCCGGCCTGCGTCGCGCTGGTCTGCCACCCCGACGACGAGCGGTACGCCGACCTGGTGGGTCAGACGGTGCGCAGCCCGCTGTTCGACGTCGAGGTGCCGGTGTACGCCCATCCGCTCGCCGACCCCGCCAAGGGCACCGGCATCGCCATGGTCTGCACGTTCGGCGACCTGAGCGACGTCACCTGGTGGCGGGATCTCGACCTCGACACCCGGGTGGTCATCGGCCGCGACGGTCGGCTGCTTCCGGAGCCGCCGGCCGGGGTGCCCGCGGCGCCGTACGCGGCGCTGGCCGGGCGGACCGTCAACGGCGCCCGCCGGGAGATCGTCGGGATGCTCGCCGACGCCGGTGACCTGATCGGCGAGCCACGCCCGATCACCCACCCGGTCAAGTTCTACGAACGCGGCGACCGGCCACTGGAGATCGTCTCGACCCGCCAGTGGTATCTGCGCAACGGCGGGCGGGACGCCGACCTGCGGGCGACGCTGCTGGCCCGGGGCGCGGAGCTGCACTGGGTGCCGGCGCACATGAAGCACCGCTACGACAACTGGGTGAGCGGCCTGACCGGGGACTGGCTGGTCAGTCGGCAGCGCTTCTTCGGGGTGCCGGTGCCGGTGTGGTACCGGCTCGACGACGCTGGCGAGCCGGACTGGTCCCACCCTCTCACGCCCGACGAGTCCGCGCTGCCAGTCGACCCGTCCAGTGATCCGGCGCCCGGCTACGACGAGTCGCAGCGCGGCCAACCGGACGGTTTCCTCGGCGACCCGGACGTGCTGGACACCTGGGCCACGTCGTCGCTGACCCCGCAGATCGTCGGTGGCTGGGAGACCGACCCGGCCCTGTTCGCGCAGGTCTTTCCGATGGACCTGCGCCCGCAGGGTCAGGAGATCATCCGGACCTGGCTGTTCGACACCGTGGTCCGATCGCACTTCGAGCACGGGGTGCTGCCCTGGCGGGACACCGTGCTGTCGGGCTGGATCCTCGACCCGGACCACAAGAAGATGGCCAAGTCCAAGGGCAACGTGGTCACCCCGCTGGCGCTGCTGGAGCAGCACGGCTCGGACGCGGTGCGCTACTGGGCGGCCAGCGGCAAGCCCGGCATGGACCTGGCCTTCGACCCGGCGCAGATCAAGGTCGGCCGGCGGCTGGCCACCAAGCTGCTCAACGCGTCGAAGTTCGCGCTCGGCCTGGGCGCCGGGGACGCGTTGCGCGCACCGGCGACCGCCCCGCTGGACCGGGCCATGCTCGCCGAACTGGCCACCGTGGTCAGCGCCGCGGGCACCGCCTTCGACTCCTACGACCACACGGCCGCGTTGCAGGCCACCGAGTCGTTCTTCTGGCGCTTCTGCGACGACTACATCGAGTTGGTCAAGGAGCGGGCGTACGGCACCGGAGCGGCTGCCGACTCGGCGCGGGCCGCGCTGGCCTGCGCGCTGTCGGTGCAGCTACGGCTGTTCGCCCCGGTGCTGCCGTACGTCACCGAGGAGATCTGGTCCTGGTGGCGGTACGGGTCGGTGCACCGCGCGCCCTGGCCCACCACCCACGAGGTGGCCCGGACGATCGAGGGGACGGGCGAGCCGGCGCTGCTGCGGCTCGCCGGTGACGCGTTGGGCCAGGTGCGGCGGGCCAAGTCGGAGCGGAAGCTGTCCATGAAGGCGGAGGTGCCGCTGGCCGAGGCGCTGGGCCCGGCGGGGCTGCTGGAGCAGCTCACCCTGGTCGCCGACGACCTGCGCGCGGCCGGCCGGATCGGCAAGCTCGACCTGCTGCCCGACCGCACCCCGGAACTCGTCATCGCCTGCGCCTTCTGACCGGCGTCCGCCGCCGCCCGCACCGACCGGTGGCGGCGGCGGACCGGTCGTTCACCAGCCGCGCAGGAAGCGCAGGCCGAGCAGGATGGCCGCCACGGCGGGGCCGACCAGCAGGGTGATCGCCTGGAGCCGGTACGGCATCCGATGCCGGGTCAGCTCGCCCGCGTTACCCAGCACGATCGCCCCGGCCAGCATCAGGAACACGCCCCACCAGCCCGTCTCCAGGTGGATGAGTCGGATGTGGATCAGTTGCAGGGTCACACCGAGCAGCGCGCCGGTGAGCGCGAGCAGCGCCACCGCGCGGTGCAGGCCACGGGCCAGGGGGTGGGCGGCCCGCCAGCCGTACGTGCCGGCGACCGCCAGGCAGGGCAGCACCACCAGCAGCGGCCAGCCCTGCCCCATCGCCCCGAACATCAGCAACGCACCCACCACGAACACCAGCGTGCCGACGCAGGCGATGACGTACCCGGCGAAGGCCCGACCGCCGCCGCGGGCCAGCAACGGCCCGCCGCTGGCCGCGATCAGCGCGGCCGGGATCAGGATGAAGCCGGCCCACCAGTGGAACCGGCCGCTGCCCTGGGCGGCCGTCGCGACCGTCGCGCACGCCAGCCCGGCGACCGCCAGGCTGGTGAGCCACGGCCGGCTGCTCCGCGAGTACGGCTCAGCCAACGATGTCCACTCCGCTTCGACGCTCACACCAGTCAGCCTGGGCCCCGGCACCCCGGCCGGTCCATCCGGCCAGCCCTACCCGTTGCGGGAGGCTGGCCGGAACCGTACCCCGCATGTGCCTCAGCTCGTCTCGCCGGCCACGCTGAACGAGCGCAGGCGGTCGATCGCCAGCACGGTGAAGCCGACACTGACCAACGCGGTCATCACGGAGGCGACCGGCACCGACACGGTGGTCTCCAGCAGCCCGCTGGGGGCGAGCCGGTCGGCGAGGGCGATCACGTACTGCTGGATGGAGAGCACCTTCGTGCCGCTGACGAAGTTGCCCAGCAGCCCCTCCCAGATGAGCACGTAGACGAGGCCGAGCAGCACCGGACGCCGGGTGACGAGGCTGAGCGCGAGGAACAGCGCCGAGTACGCCAGCGCGCCGAGCGCCGCCGCGAACGCCAGGGCCAGACCGAGGCGTACCGAATCGGCCAGCACGCCCGCGACGTAGAGCGGCACCGCGACGGTGGCCGCGGTGACCCCGGCGGCGACCGCGAGCTTCGGCAGCACGATCTGCCAGCGCGGCAGCGGCTTGGTCAGGATGTGCACGACGGTGCCGTCGTCGATCTCCGCGCCCAGCACGCCGGTGCCGATGATCAACGCAACCACCGGCAGCACCACCGCCAGGCCGAGGCCGACCAGCACCGGCGGCCCCCACTCGCCCGGGTCCACGCCCAGCGACCGGCAGAGGATGGCCAGCCCGAGCAGCACCAACGGCAGCGGGAGCAGCAGCAGGAACCGGCGCCGGCCGAACAGCCCGCGCGCGGTGATCCAGGTAATGGTCGACATGTTCTCAGGCCTCCACCAGGTAGGAGAAGACGCTCTCCAGGGACTCGTCGGACGGCACCAGCTGGCGCACCCGGATGCCCTTGTTCAGGGCGATCCGGGGCAACGCCCGGGTGAAGGCGCCGTAGTCGCCGGCGCGTACGGTCAGGCCGGTGCGGTCCAGCTCGACGCCACTCACCGACGCCTCGGCGATCAGGGCCACGGCCAGCGCCCGATCGTCGGTGGAGCGCACCGCGAAGACGTGCGGGCGGTTGGTCATCAGCCGACGGATGGTCCGGAAGTCGCCGGAGGCCGCCAGTCGACCGGCCACCATCACCTGCACCGTCCCGGAGACCTGCTCGACCTCCTCCAGGATGTGCGAGCTGAACAGGATCGTCCGGCCGGCGTCGCCGAGGGTGTGCAGCAGATCCATCATGTGCAGCCGCTGACGCGGGTCCATGCCGTTGAACGGCTCGTCGAGCAGCAGCACCTGCGGGTCGTGCACCAGCGCCGCGGCCACCCGGGCTCGCTGGCGCATGCCCTTGGAGTACGTGCCGATCCGGCGGTCCTGCGCCGACTCCAGCTCCACCAGGTCGATGGCCCGTCGCGCCGCCGCCGCCGGGTCGGCCAACCGGTGCAGCTTCGCGCTGGCGAGCACGAACTCGTACGCGGTCAGGAAACTCTGCACCGCCTCCCGCTCGCTGACCAGCCCCAGCCGGCGGTAGACGTCGGGGTTGCGCCAGGTCGGCTCGTCGTCGAGGGTCACCGTGCCGCGCGACGGGGCGAGGAACCCGGCCATCATGTGCAGCAGCGTGGTCTTGCCGGCGCCGTTCGGACCGAGCAGACCGGTCACGCCCGGCCCGAGGGCCATGCTGATGTCGTTGACGGCCACCACGTTGCCGTACCACCGGGACACCCCGGTCAGGCTCAGCGTGCTCATCAGGAGGCGACCTTCCGGTAGCGGGCCAGCAGGAGGGCGGTCGCGCCGGCGACCAGCAGCACCGCGACCAGGGCGTAGACCGGGCCGAAGCCGCCGATCATCATCTCGCCCGGATCGCCCTCGACCAGCAGGTCACCCAGCGACCAGATGCCCACCCCCTGCACGAGGGTGGAGGGCGAGGCCAGGCCGGCCAATTCGTTGGCCGTGTTCGACGGCAGGATGCTCAGCACGCCCACGATCGGCGTGGTCATCAGGAAGACCGCGACCACCCCGCCCGCGGCGAAGGCGCGCTTGCCGGTCAGCGAGGCGACGAGCAGCCCCACCGAGGCGAAGACCACCGCCCACAGGCCGGCGTAGAGCAGGCCGGGAAGCAGGTCGAGCAGCTCGTGCCACACCCCGCGCATGCCCTGCTTGGTGGTGAACGCGGCACCCAGGAACATCACCACCTGCGGCCCGCCGAGCAGCAGCCAGAGGCCGGTGACCAGCGCCAGCAACTTGGCGAGCGCGTAGTCGGCGCGGGGCAGCGGCCGGGAGAAGTACAGCGGCAGCACACCGCTGCGCAGGTCCCGGGAGACCAGCTCCGGCGCGGCCACCGCGACGAAGAACAGGACCAGCCAGCTCATCGCGTCGGCGAACTGGGCGTACGTGGCGACCGGCTCGCCGAGCTGGCTGCGGACGGCGGCCAGGGCCACCGCGACCAGGGTGACGATGCCGACCACCAGCCACGGGAAGATCTTGGCCTTGGCGCTGCGCCCGAACCCGAAGATGGTGCGCAGCCCGTGCAGGTAGAGCGCGCCGAAGACGTGCCGACGGCCCAGCCGTGGGCCCTCGTAGCGCTGATAGCCGATGTCGTGGATGACGCCGGTCGGTGTGGGCCGCACGGCGGCCGATGACAGCTCAGGCATGGGTGAGCTCCCTCGTGGCGAAGAGTTCGGCCACCCGGTGCCGGCGCTGGTCCAGCCGGTGCAGAGGCAGGTCCAGTTCGGCGACCGCGCCGAGGATCAGGTCGTAGGTGCTGTCGTCGGCGAGCGGTACGAGCAGCAGCCGGCCGTCCCGCGCCACCGGCAGGTCGAGCGCCGCGAGCCGGGCGGCCAACTCCTCGGTGCCCTCGCTGACCTCGACGGCCAGCACGTCGGTGGCCGAGGTCATCGCGGAGATGTGATCCGCACGCAGCAGCCGGCCACCGTCGATGGCGATCAGCGTGTCGCAGATCCGCTCGACCTCGCCCAGCAGGTGTGAGCACACCAGCACGGAGATGCCGAACTCGGTGCCGATCCGGTGCACCAGCGCCAGCATCGCGTCCCGACCGGCCGGGTCCAGCCCGTTGGTCGGCTCGTCGAGCAGCAGCAGGTCCGGGTCGTGCACCAGCGCCTGGGCCAGCTTGACCCGCTGCTTCATGCCGGTGGAGTAGCCGCCGACCGGGCGGTAGCGCTCCTCGTAGAGCCCGACGTGGCGCAGCGCCTCCGAGGCGCGCTCGCGGGCCGCGGTGCGCGGCAGGCCACTCATCCGGCCGAGGTGGGTCACCAGCTCGGCGGCGGACAGGTCCGGTGGGAGGCAGTCGTGCTCGGGCATGTAGCCGACGCGGGCACGGACCGCCGCCGGTTCGGTGGTCGGGTCGATGTCGAGCACCGAGACCTGACCGCTGGTCGGGGCGATCAGGCCGAGCAGAATCTTGATCAAGGTGGATTTGCCGGCGCCGTTCGCGCCCACCAGGCCGATGATCCCGGGCTCGACGGCGACGGTGAGGTCGGTGAGCGCGGTGACCCGACCTCCGTACGTCTTGGTGAGCGACTGGGTCGCGATCAGTGTCACGACGCCAGCGTAGGGAGTCGATGCCCCGCACCGACACCGGCGCGCCCCCGGTGCTCCCCTGATCCTCGCGGCGACCCACCCCTAAGGTCCGCCGACGGCGACGATGAACGTTTGCGCCGGTCGTGCGTTCGGCCAGACCCCGCTGCCGGAAAGACCCCTGCCGGGTGGCACGATTCACTTCCCGTTCACCGGGCAGTGTTCCGGGGGATATTCGACCGCCAAAGCGGAAGGATCGTGATGGTCGAGGTTGGCGTCCCCAAGGTGAGTGTCGTGGTGCCCGCGTACAACTGTGGCCCCCACATCGAGAAGCTGGTGGCGTCGCTGCTGCGCCAGTCGCTACCGGCCGACGAGTTCGAGGCGATCTTCGTCGATGACGGATCGACCGACGACACGGGCAGGCGGCTGGACCGGCTGGCGGCCGAGCACCCGCACATCCACGTGGTGCACATCGAGAACTCGGGCTGGCCGTCGCGCCCGCGCAACCTCGGCATCGAGCGGGCCCGCGGCGAGTACGTCTTCTTCGCCGACGACGACGACTGGTTCGCCGACCAGGCGCTGGAACGGCTCTACGACTGCGCGAAGACGTACGACGCCGATGTGGTGATCGGCAAGATGGCCGGGCACGGGCGCGGCGTGCCCCGGGAGCTGTTCCGCAAGAACCGCTTCGACGCCACCCTGGCGAACGCGCCGCTGATCGACAGCCTGACCTGCCACAAGCTGTTCCGCCGCTCCTTCCTCAACGAGCACGGGCTGCGGTTCCCGGAGGGCGGCAAGCGGCGGCTCGAGGACCACTCCCTGGTCGTACGTGCCTACTTCCTGTCCCGCCGCACCTGCGTGCTGTCCGACTACACCTGCTACCACCACGCGCAGCGGGGCGACGCCCGCAACGTCACCGCGGCGCGGCTGGAGCCGTCGAGCTACTTCGCGAGCGTGCGCGACGCGCTGGACATCGTCGACGCCCACACCGAACCGGGACCGCTGCGCGACCGGCTGCACCGGCGGTGGCTGCGCAACGAGATGATCAACCGGCTCCGCGGCAAGCGGCTGCTGGAGGCTCCCCACGACTGGGTGGACCAGGTCGCCGCCGAGGTCCAGAAAATCATCCAGGAGCGCTTCGCTCCCGGGGTAGCCGCCGGCCTGCCGCCGCTGCAACGGGCCGTGGCGTACCTGACCGAGCGGGGCCGGGTCGAGGACCTGCGGCGGCTGGCCCGGTGGGAGGCGGGCATCGCCGGGCACGGCCGGATCGACGAGCTCCAGCCGGACGAGCACGCCGTCACGGTCACCGTTGCCGCCGAGCTGCGCTCCGCGGACCAGCCGATCGGGTTCCGCGCCGACGACGGGCGCGACGTGCTGGTGCTTCCGGTCGGTGAGATCTCCCCCGACGTGCTCGACTCCACCGCGCAGGTCCGCAAGGCCCGCCTCGACGTGGTCGCCCGCCGCCGGGAGACCGGCGACGAGATCTTCCTGCCGGTGCAGTTCCAGACCGAGCGGGTCGCCGGTCCCGGCGGCGCGGAGACCGTTCACCTGGTGCACCGCGCCACCACCACGATCGACTTCCGCGCCCTCAACGGCGGTCGTACGCGGGGCAGTTGGCTCCTCAAGGCACGGATCACCAACGCCGGATGGACCGAGGACGCGCGGCTGCCGCTGCTCTTCATCTGCCCGGCCGACGGCGCGCCTCCGCGGATCCGCGACGAGCGGAAGGTCTGGAACTGGCTGCGGTCGGCGGTGGGTCGCCGGGTCCGCCGCTGAGCCGACCGTCCGGGTCGTGGAGTGGCGGCCTCGACCGATCGGCGGTCGGCTGCGAAACTGTGTGCCGGTCAGCGAGTGGGGGGTGTGGATGAGCAACGGCTGGGTGCTGCCCGACGAGGTGCTCCGGGACGCGCCGGCGTACACGCCGCGTCCCGGTGAGCTCGCGGATCTGGAGCTGCTGCTGACCGGCGCGTACGCCCCCCTGACCGGCTTCATGACCCGCGCCGACCTGGTGTCGGTGAGCCGACGCGGCCGGCTGGCCGACGGCACGCCGTGGCAGGTTCCGGTGACCCTGCAGGTGCCGGCCGCGCTGGCGCAGGGCTTCGACCCGCGCGATGAGGCCCGCCGGGCCCTGGTGCTGACCGACGGCGAGGGGGCGCCGGTCGCCGCCCTGGACGTCGCGGACGTCTGGCCGGTACGCGAGGGCGTGGCGGGCCTGGGTGGCCAGCTCCGCCGGCTCGGCGAGGGCGGTCACGGCCCGTTCCAGCGGTTGCGGCGCAGCCCGGCGGAGGTCCGCGCGCTGCTGCCTCCGGGTCGGGTGCTCGGGGTCATCGCCGACCGTCCGCTGCACCGGCCGCAGCTCGCCCAGATCGCGCACGCGGCCCGCACCCTGGCCGCGCACCTGCTGGTGATGATCCCGGTCGGCGAGGGCGGTGTCGGCGGGCTCGCACCGGAGGCGCTGGTGCGTACGATCTTCGCCGCCCGGGACCGGATGCCCCCGGCCACCCTGGTGGCCGTGCCGCTGTCGCATCGGCGGGAGGAGATCAGCGACGCGCTGCTGCGTGCGCGCGTCTCCGCCGCGTACGGGGTCACCCACCTGCTCTCGACCGGGGACATGCTCTCCGGCGCCGGGCTGCGGGTGCTGGTGCCGCGCGAGCTGGCGTACGACAACCGGGACGGGCAGTGGCGCTGGCGGGAGGACATCCCGCCGCGCAACCGCCGCCTCGCGCTCACCCAGGACGAGATCGACGACCTGCTCGACCGGGGCTTCCCGCTGCCGGAGTGGCACACGCCTCCGGCGGTGGCGAAGGAGTTGGCTCGGGCCCGGCCGCCGCGCCGGCACCGAGGGCTGGTGGTCTTCCTGACCGGCCTCTCCGGCTCCGGCAAGTCCACCATCGCCCGGGGGCTGGCCGACGCGTTGCGGGAGAACGGCGACCGGACGGTGACCCTGCTCGACGGGGACGTGGTACGCAGGGAGCTCTCCGCCGGGCTGGGCTTCAGCAAGGCCGACCGGGATCTCAACGTCCGGCGGATCGGCTGGGTGGCGGCCGAGATCGCCCGGCACCACGGGGTGAGCATCTGTTGCCCGATCGCCCCGTACGCGGCCGCCCGCGCGACGGCGCGGGAGATGGCCCTGTCCGCCGGGGCGGGCTTCGTGCTGGTGCACGTCGCGACGCCGCTGGAGGTGTGCGAGCAGCGGGACCGCAAGGGCCTGTACGCGCGGGCCCGCGCCGGTCTGCTCACCGGCATGACCGGCATCGACGACCCGTACGAGGAGCCGACGGACGCGGACCTGGTGCTCGACACCACCCACCTGAGCGTCGCGGACGCGGTGCAGGCCGTGCTGCACCACCTGACCGAGAGCGGCTGGGTGGAGTTGAAGATCCAGTCGGCCTGAGGCGTCGTCCCACCCCTTTCCTTCCGCCGGTTCCGGGCACGCGCTAGTGTTCATCTTTGTTGGAACACGTTCGACCGCGTGAGAGTACGTGGACCCCTGGGAGGCACGGCTGATGCTCGCTCAGCAGCGGCAGTCGGCGATCCTGGATCGGGTCCGGTCCGCCGGTGGCGTTCGGGTGACCGACCTGGCGACCGAGTTCGGCGTCTCCGACATGACCATTCGCCGCGACCTGGAGGCCCTGCACGAGCGCGGCCTGCTGGCCAAGGTGCACGGCGGCGCCACCGCGACCGGCCCCAGCTCGACCGACGAGCCGGGCTTCCACGCCAAGTCGGTCCGGCAACTGCCGGAGAAGGCCGCGATCGCGGACCGGGCGGCGCGGCTCGTGCGGCCCGGTGCGGCGGTCGCCCTCTCCGCCGGCACCACCACCGCCGAACTGGCCCGCCGACTGGTGGACGTTCCCGGCTTGACCGTGGTAACCAACTCGCTCCCGGTGGCCGAGATCCTGCACGCCGGAGGCCGGCCCGATCAGACGGTGGTGCTCACCGGCGGCGTACGGACACCGTCGGACGCGCTGGTCGGCCCGCTCGCGGTCGGCGCCGTCCGGCGGCTGCACCTCGACCTGCTCTTCCTCGGCGTCCACGGCATCACCGAGCGGGCCGGCTTCACCACCCCGAACCTCATGGAGGCGGAGATCGACCGGGCGCTGGTGGCCGCGGCGGACCGGCTGGTGGTGCTCGCCGACCACACGAAGTGGGGCACCGTGGGCATCTCCTCGATCGTCGAGCTGTCGGCAGCCCACGTGCTGGTCAGCGACGAGGCGTTGCCCCCGCCCGCACGACGGGTACTCGGCGAACAGGTGGGCGAATTGATCATGGCAAAGGCAACAAGGGCGGGCCGCGCGACGCGCACGCCGACGAGTGAGGAGACGGCGACGTGAAGCGCACCGCGATCAACCTGGCCGACGGCCGGGAGCTGATCTACTTCGACGAGGACGACGACGCCGTCCGCGACCAGCCGGACCGCCGGGACCTGCCGCCACCGCCACCCGCGTCGCAACTGCGCTACGACCCGCTGACCGACGAGTGGGTGGCCGTGGCCGTGCACCGGCAGACCCGCACCTTCCTCCCGCCGGCGGCCGAGTGCCCGCTCGACCCCTCGGTGGGCGACCGACTGACCGAGATCCCCGCTCCGGACTACGACGTGGTGGTCTTCGAGAACCGGTTCCCGTCGTTGAGTGGCCGCGTCGCCGACGAGCCCGGGGAGATCACCCCGTTCACGCCGGTCCGGCCGGGCCTGGGCCGGTGCGAGGTGGTCTGCTTCACCTCCGACCACAACGCCTCGTTCGCCAGCCTCCCGCCGCGTCGCGTCCGCACCGTGCTGGACGCGCTCGCCGACCGGACCGAGGTGCTCGGCGAGCTGCCCGGCGTGGAGCAGGTGTTCTGCTTCGAGAACCGGGGCGTCGAGATCGGCGTCACGCTGCACCACCCGCACGGGCAGATCTACGCGTACCCCTTCGTGACGCCGCGCACCCGGGCGCTGCTGGCCGCGGCCCGCCGGCACGCCGAGCGGACCGGCGGGGGCAACCTGTACGCGGACGTGCTGGCCGCCGAGCGCGCGGCCGGCGAGCGGGTGGTCACCGAGAACGAGCACTGGACGGCGTTCGTGCCGGCGGCGGCCCGCTGGCCGTTCGAGGTGCATGTCGCGCCGCGCCGCGTGGTGCCGGACATCCCGGCGCTCACCGACAGCGAGCGGGACGCCTTCGGGCCGCTCTACCTGGATCTGCTGCGCCGCTTCGACGGCCTGTTCGACATGCCGATGCCCTACATCGCGGCGTGGCACCAGGCGCCGGTGCGGATCGACCGAGAGCTGGGCCACCTGCACCTTCAGCTGTTCAGCATCCGGCGGGCGAAGGACAAGCTGAAGTACCTGGCCGGCTCCGAGTCGGGGATGGGCGTCTTCATCAACGACATCTCCCCCGAGCGCGCCGCCGAACTGCTCCGCGCCGCCTGACCCTGGCGAGCCGGCAGAGCCGGCGTTCCGGGCCTGGCGGGAAACAGGGCGCGGGGGGCCCGGGACAGGGCCCCCCGCAGGGAAGGGACGGCTGGCTGTGCTCGACACAGCCGGGAAGGCTGGCTGATCGGCACGCATCCGCGGTCGACCGCGGTCAACCTTCCTTGGACGCGACTGGCATCTCGTCCACCCTGGTCAACGAGGCGCGCGAGGCCGGGTGACGCGGCAGGCGTGTCAGCCGGCAGACACGCCGGAGCCCGCCGGCGGGTGCCGACGGGCTCCGGTGCTGGTGCGGTCGAATCAGGCAGCGAGCCTGCGGGCCAGGTTCTCGTCGAGCGCGTTCATGAACTCGTCGGTGGTCAGCCACGGGGCGTCGCGCGAGATGAGCAGCGCGAGATCCTTGGTCATCTGGCCACCCTCGACGGTGTCGATGATGACCTGCTCCAGGGTGTTGGCGAACTCGGTCACCGCCGGCGTGCCGTCCAGCTTGCCCCGGTGGGCCAGGCCCCGGGTCCAGGCGTAGATCGACGCGATCGGGTTGGTCGAGGTCTTCTCGCCCTTCTGGTACTGCCGGTAGTGCCGGGTGACCGTGCCGTGCGCGGCCTCGGCCTCGACGGTACGGCCGTCCGGGGAGAGCAGGACCGAGGTCATCAGACCCAGCGAGCCGAAGCCCTGCGCCACGGTGTCGGACTGCACGTCACCGTCGTAGTTCTTGCAGGCCCAGACGTACCCGCCCTCCCACTTGAGCGCGGCGGCGACCATGTCGTCGATGAGCCGGTGCTCGTAGGTGAGGCCGGCGGCGTCGAACTCCGCCTTGAACTCGGTCTCGAACACCTCGGCAAAGATGTCCTTGAACCGGCCGTCGTACGCCTTGAGGATGGTGTTCTTGGTCGACATGTAGACCGGGTAGTTGCGGTCCAGGCCGTACCGGAACGAGGCCCGGGCGAAGTCCCGGATCGACTCGTCGTAGTTGTACATGCCCATGGCGATGCCGCCGCCGGGGAAGTTGGCGACCTCCATCTCCATCGGCGTGCCGCCGTCGGCCGGGGTGTAGGTGATGGTCACCGTGCCCGGGCCGGGGACGACGAAGTCGGTGGCCTTGTACTGGTCACCGTGGGCGTGCCGGCCGATGATGATCGGCTTGGTCCAGCCGGGGACCAGCCGCGGCACGTTGGACATGATGATCGGCTCGCGGAAGACGACGCCGCCGAGGATGTTGCGGATGGTGCCGTTGGGCGACCGCCACATCTTCTTCAGGCCGAACTCCTCGACCCGGGCCTCGTCCGGGGTGATGGTGGCGCACTTGACGCCGACGCCGTGCTCCTTGATGGCGTTGGCGGCGTCAATGGTGACCTGGTCGTCGGTCTCGTCGCGGTACTGGATCGACAGGTCGTAGTAGTGCAGGTCGACGTCGAGGTAGGGCAGGATCAGCTGCTCCCGGATCTGCTTCCAGATGATCCGGGTCATCTCGTCGCCGTCGAGCTCCACGACCGGGTTGTTTACCTTGATCTTCGCCATCGGCCGGCGCTCCTCTCGGGGGACACGTGCTCAAGCAGTACGAGCGTACTGCAATTGGGCCGGCAGCCCTCAGCCGGCCTCGACCGACCGGCGGAACCGGGCTGCACGACACAGCAGTTCCCTGACACCATCGCTCGATGCCACTTCGCCGCACTCTCGGGTCTATCACGGTTACCGCGCTCACCGACGGCGAGGGTGCCTTCTTCCAGCCCCGCGAAGAGGTGTTTCCGCACGCCACGGCGGCCCAGTGGCAGGAGGCCGACCGCCGCGACCCCGCCTCGGTCACCGCCGACGGGCGGTGGTGGCTGCCGTTTCGCAGCTTCGCGATCCGTTCGGGTGACGGGCCGGTGACCCTTGTCGACGCCGGGATCGGCCCGACCGACGCACCCGCCGCGAGCTGGGCGCCGGTGCCCGGTCGGCTGCCCGCCGAACTGGCCGCCGCCGGCATCGACCCGGCCGACGTCGACACGGTCGTGCTGACCCACCTGCACAGCGATCACATCGGCTGGGCGGTCACCGGCACACCGGGCCGCCCGTACTTCCCGAACGCCAGCTACCTGCTCCAGCGCACCGAACTGGAGGCGGCGGAGGCGATCAACCCCGGGCTGCCGGCCGGGCTGGTCGCGCCGTTGCGCGCCGCCGGCCAGCTCCGGGTGGTCGACGGCGAGACAACCCTGACCCCTGCGGTACGACTGCTGCCCACTCCCGGGCACACCCCCGGCCACCAGTCGGTGCTCCTGACAGCGGCCGACGAGCGAATGCTGCTCACCGGCGATCTCCTGGTGCACCTGGTGCAACTGATCGACCCCACCCTGGCGTACGCCCACGAGGTAGACCCCGACGAAGCGCGCGCCTCCCGCCTAACGGCCCTGCACACCCTCAACCCCACCCTGCTGGCCACCCCCCACCTCTCCACCCCCTTCACCCCCACCCCCACCCACCCGTGTTGATCAAGAGGTTTGGGTCAGGAATCGCGGTCGCGGTGACGCAAACCTCTTGATCAACGGGGTCGGGGCGGGGCGGGAGCGCAGGAGGGGGGGGGGGGGGCCGGCGGGGCCGCCCCCGCGGGGGGGGGGGGGGGGAAACTCGGGG
>NZ_JBEXHJ010000009.1:0-398177 GCF_040607775.1 Micromonospora sp. NPDC005237
CGCTACCAGCTTCGCCTGGCCGCTCGGGCCCGGGAGATGGTCGACCAGGGTACCGCCCTGGAGGCTGCCTGCCGGATCATCATCCTCGAAGACCAACTCGAGGAAGCTCTGCGGCAGAACCAGCAGCACGGGACAGGCAACGCGACTGACCGGACCACTGACGGGTGAGGTCGCCGGCTGGCGGTGAGCGGGGCGGCCCGCCAGTGCGAACCACCTCGTGGCCGCCCCTACTCCTGCTCGTTGGACCTCTTGCCATCCCGGCGCGGCCCGCTGCCGATCATGCTGCGCGTGGCGGACGCGGTGTGGCGGTGGTCGCGGAGAATCTAGGGGTTGCATCGGCGATAACCGGTGCGCGATGTCGGCGACAGGCACCAACTCCGATGGTAACTACGATCAGTCGGCGAAGAGCCGGGTGATGGATCGGATGTGGTGGTCCATGGCGGCTCTGGCGACGGTGTCGTTGCGATCCCGGATTGCGGTTCGTATCAGGTCGTGGTCGTGATTTCGGGCATCGACGGCGCCAGCGATGGGTGCGGCGCCGGCGAAGCCGTACATCAGGAAGTCTGACAGTACCCACATGCGCTGGCTGAGGTCGGCTATGAGCGGCGAACGGGCCATCCGGTGGATGACCCGGTGGAAGCCGGCGTTGTACTGGAAGTAGTCGCGACTGCGTTGGGCGACCTCGGGGGTGTGTTCCGCTTGATGTAGCAGCTCGAACGCGTGGTCGAGCTCTACGAGTTCCTCTGGAGTGTGTCGACGGGCCGCCGCTGCTGCGATGTCACCCTCGAACGAGCCGAACACGCCGAAGAAGTCGCGCGCCTCCTGCTGGGTGTACTGCCGGACAACACAGCCGCTCTGGGGCACGATCTCCACGAGTCCCATCGTGGCGAGTCGTCGCAGCGCCTCCATGACGGGTTGTTTGCTGACCCCGAACTCTTCCTTGATCGCATCGATCGGCACGCGGGAGCCGGGTGGGTACGTGCCCTCGACGAGCTGTTCTCGCAGGCGGTCGAACAGCAGACGTCCCAACGGGACGTCTGTTCTTCCCGATTCGGTGGCTATGCTCATCGCGGTTCCCAATCTCAGGTGCTGGCGCTGGGCACAAGCCAACCATGTCGACGAGTCTCGTCGGTCGTGCTCAGTCGAGGGTCACAGTGGTCAGGCCGAAGCCCGCAATCAGCTCACGGATCGGTCGGTAGTAGCTGTACTGAACGCTGTAAGCGCCACAGGATCCTAGTGCGGCATAGGCCGCGATCCAGGACCGCACCTCGTGTGAGGAGTTCCCGGCGATCCTGGCCATCTCCTCTGGCGTCCACGCATCCAGGCTGGTCAGGTCACCCGAGGCGAGGGTGGCCATGAGGGCGCGGTCCCAGTCGGGGGCGAGGTCCTGGATATCGGCGGTGCCTGCTGCGAAGGCCCTGGCGGTCTCGACGACGCGCTGCTCTCGTTCCTTCCGCCAGCTCGGAGTCGCGGGCAGATGGTGACCCAGCAGGACCCGGCGCTGCTCAGGCGTGGCAGTTGCCAGTCGAGCGACGGGCGGGTCGTGGGAGAGACCGCCAGAGGCGATGAGCAGGGTCCTCATCTCCAGTTGGGCAACATGACGGCCGACTGCTTCGCCGAGAAGCCGGACTCGCTGGAGCGGGGTGAAGGGTGGCGCGACGGAGTTGAGGAAGATCGGCACCACGGGGCGGGCGGCGATGTCGCCGAAGAGGATCTCCATGGGCTGGACTGCGCCGTGGTCGAGCTCCATTTGAAGGGAGACCGCGAGGTCGATGCCTGCCGACATGACGGCCTCGGCGATCCCTCGTGCGATCTCCTCTGGCACGTTGAGGGGGCCCGGTTGAGTGCCGTAGTCGCCGACGCTGCTCGCCGCATAGCCGATGCAGAAGGGCGGCATCAGGTTGTAGAAGAAGCCGTTGTAGTGGTCCGGCCCGAAACTGATCACAAGCTCCGGGTCGAAGTCCTCCGCGAAGCGCCGGGCGGTCGTGAACGCCTGATCGAGCTCGGCTGCCACCCCAGCCTCAAGGTCGGCGTGTTCGAGCAGAGGGCTGTGAGAGGTGGCAATCAGTGCAACGGTCATCTCACACTGCTTCGTTTCCGAGCAGGAAGTCCAGGTGCACGCGGTTGAACACCGCGGTCTGCTCGTACTGTGGCCAGTGGCCGGCGTTTTCGATGACCTGCAGGCGGCCGTTGGGGATCAGCTCGGCGATGCGCCGGCCCTCGTCGACCGGGCCCGAGGGGTCCTTGGTCGTCCAGATCACCAGCGCCTCCGCCTTGATCGCACGCAGGTCGTCGTCGCTGAGCATGTTCCTCTTGCGTGTCTCGAGGTCCTGCAGAGCCATGTTCATCCGGCAGGCCCGCGGCCAGTCCGGCTGCTGGAAGATCATCTGGCGGGTCTTGATGAGGTCGGCGGTGACCATGGACGGGTCGGCCATCAGCCACTCCAGGCGCGCCTTGACCCGCTCCCAGGACGGGTCCTCCGCTGCCTGCATGGACAGCGTGTAGAGGCGCTCCATCACCTGCGGGTTGGCCATCGTGCCACCCATGGTGTTGAGCACGATCCGCTCCACCTTGTCGGGATAAAGTTGGGCGAAACGGGCCGTTACCCAGCCGCCCAGCGATTCGCCGCTGAAGTACGCCTTGTCGTAGCCGAGCGTGTCCATGACGTGGTGGACCTGGTCGATGTAGTGGGGGATCTCCAGAGGGTGGTCGGGCTTGGCCGAGTAGCCGTGCCCGATGAAGTCGATGGCGTAGACGTTGAAGTGCTCGGCGTGCGCCTTCAGGTTCCGCACGTAGGCCTCGGCGTGACCGGTGACACCGTGCAGCATGAGCAGCAGTGGCTTGTCCTGCGACCCTGCCTTCAGGTAGCGGGTCCGGTAGGGCCCCGCCTGGATGAAGCCCTGGCTGAACTCCACCTGGGCGAGGTCTGACCACACACTGGTGAACTCACGCTCGGTCATGTCCGTCCTTCCCCTCGACGTCTCAACTAGCATGCTAGCTGGCCGATGTAATGTCCATACCGGGTGGTGCGCGATAGAGCTTTTGCAAGGTGGCGGTTGTGGTAGCGATCACCTCGTGCCACGATGTGGCATGCCAATCTCCGGCGGCCCCGTTCCCGGGAGGCTGCCGAACGCTACCTGTGAGGAGTCCGAACATGGCAACGATGCGAGCCGCGCGGCTGCACGAAGTCGGCGGCAAGTTCCAGATCGACGAGATTGAGAAGCCGGTCCCGGGTGACCAGGACGTGATTGTCCGCGTCGAGGCGGCGGCCATCGTCCAGAACCTGCGCAACGTCATCAACACCTACCCGACAGTCAAGCCCTTCCTCCCCCTGCCGCAGCTGCCTGCTGTCTTCGGCATGGACAGCGCCGGCGTCGTCACCGAGGTCGGTTCCCGGGTACGCAACCTCAAGCCCGGCGACCGGGTCTACATCAACCCGGGCCTGGATTCCGGGGACTCGTGGGCCGCCCGCAACGGCGAGCCGATGAACGACCCGGCCTACACCTTCATGGGCTACTTCGGCTTCGGACCGGAGTCCGCCGAGATCCACAAGGACTATCCGTACGGCGGGCTTGCGGAGTACGTGAAGGCGCCAGTCAAGAACGTCATCGTCATCCCGGAGAACGTTCCGCTCGACCACGCCACGCGCTTCGGCTACCTGGGCACGGCCTACAGCGGCCTACGCAAGGGCGACGTCCGCGCCGGCAGTAGCGTCCTGATCCACGGTGCGACCGGGACTCTCGGCGTCAACGCCGTCCTCCTGGCGCGCGCCATGGGGGCAACCCAGATCTTCGCCGTGGCGCGCAACAAGGAGCGCTTGGAGCGGGTCCGTCAGATCGACCCGGCACGCATCAAGGTCCTCTCCTTCGGCGAGCAGGAGGTTGGTGAGTGGGTCCGGTCCCACACGGATGGACGCGGCGTCGACGTGTTCCTCGACGCCACCGGTGACACCGCGACGGCTGACGTGACGATGGCTGGTATCTGGGCGCTGCGCCGTGGAGGCCGGATGGTCAGCATCGGCGCCATGCCCGAGGACCTCCCCATCCCCATGTACCGGCTCATGACCATGCACATCAGCATCATCGGGTCCCTGTGGTTCACCACCGCCGAGGGCGAGGACATGGCCCGGATGGCGGCTGCGGGCACTCTCGACCTGAGCCACCTCGACGCCTACCACTTCCCGCTCGAGCAGGCCAACGAGGCCGTGCAGGCGGCGGCCAACCACCGCGACGGCGGATTCGCCAGCGTCATCGTCCAGCCCCACAAGTGAGGACCCACTGATGAACCAGCTCAACGCGTCCAAAACCGCGCTCCTCATCGTCCACCTCCAGCACGACATCGTCACGGAGGGGACCGCCTTCGGGACGATCTTCTCTGCCGAGTACACCGCCCGCGACGTCATCACGAAGGTCAACGCCGCGGCAGAGCACCTGCGCGACCGGGGCGGAGTCGTGGTTCCGCTGCGTATCGCGTTCGCACCCGATCACTCCGACCTGAACCCCACGCTTCCGCTGCTGCAGATGGTGGCGCAGGCAGGCTGCCTCAAGGACGGCACGGAGGGCGCAGCACTCGTCCCCGAGCTCACGGTCACGGAGTCCGACGTGGTCGTCACGCACAAGCGACCGGGTCCGTTCACCGATTCCGCACTGGCCGACCTCCTCAGCGAGCGGGGGATCGAGAACGTCGTCGTGTGCGGCGTCGCGACCAACGCATCTGTCGAAGGCGCCGTGCGACAGGCCGCCGACCTCGGCTACCACACCGTGGTCCTTTCGGACGCGTCATCCGCCGCGGACGCCGGCGCCCACGAAGCATCTCTGGGCTCGATGGGGCTGTTCGCCGCCGTCGCCGCCGTTGACGAGTTCACCTCTCAGCTGTCGTGACCGCTCGGCGCGCCAGCGAATCGCCCGCGCGCGCGCCATCTTCGGGGTCTCCGGCCATGTCTGCCGCATTTCCGGAGACCCCGACGCTCCACAGCAGACACCGGACGCGTCCGCCCATCGCACGTCGTACCGATGACAGCGGTAGCCCGGCCGCGGGCCTGCCCGAGTCCTCGGCGGCGACCCGACACGAGGACACAGATGACCCAGATACCCACAAGCACCGATCGGGCCGCCGCCATCATTCAGGCGGCCGACCGGCTCGAATCCGCAGCGCGCAACGGCACGCCGTGCGAGCCGGTGCGTGACCTGCTCGGTGACAGCGACATGGAGCTGGCCTACGCGGTACAGCAGCGACTCACCAGGAACCGGCTCGCTGCAGGCGCGCGTATCGTCGGCCGCAAGATCGGCCTCACCTCTCCCGCCGTACAGCAGCAGCTGGGGGTGGACCGGCCCGACTTCGGGGTGCTGTTCGACGACATGGATGCCTCCCACCTGCCCGTAATCCCGAGTGGGCGACTGCTCCAGGCCAAGGCGGAAGCGGAGATCGCGTTCGTACTGGGAGCGGACCTCAACTCCGAGAACTTGTCGGTCGACGTCGTCCGTGCCGCGGTTGACTACGCCGTCGCCGCGCTGGAGATCGTCGACAGCCGGGTGGCGGACTGGGACATCCGCATCACCGATACCGTCGCCGACAACGCTTCCAGCGGGCTCTACGTGCTCGGCTCGCAGCGGGTGACGCTCACCGACTTCGAGCCGGTCGACGTCACGATGCGGATGTACGTCGACGACGACCTGGTGTCCGAGGGCTACGGCGCCGCGTGCCTCGGCGATCCGCTCAACGCGCTGCTCTGGTTGGCTCGTACCACCCGTGAGCTCGGCGAGCCGTTGCGTGCCGGCCAGGTCGTACTCTCCGGCGCGCTCGGCCCGATGGTTGCCACTCCCACCGGCGCCAGGGTCCGAGCCGAGATCTCCTCCCTCGGCACCGTGACCGCCACGTTCTCGGCGAAGGAAATGCGATGAGCAAGATCAAGGTGGCCGTGATCGGCTCCGGCAATATCGGCACGGACCTGATGGTCAAAGTGCTGCGACTCTCCGAAACCCTCCAGATGGGCGCGATGGTCGGCATCGACCCGGAATCCGACGGTCTGGCTCGAGCCCGACGGCTAGGCGTGCCCACCACCCACGAGGGCGTGGACGGGCTGATCGCGATGGACGGCTTCGACGACATCGAGATCGTCTTCGACGCCACTTCCGCCTCCGCACACGTGGTCAATGCCAGGAAGCTTTCCCCCTACGGCAAGAAGGTGGTCGATCTCACCCCCGCTGCGATCGGCCCGTACGTAGTGCCTCCGGTCAACCTCGATGAACACCTCGACAGCGACGTCGACAACGTCAACATGGTCACCTGCGGTGGCCAGGCCACCATCCCGATCGTGCACGCCATCTCCAGCGTCACACCGGTCCCCTACGCCGAAATCGTCGCCTCGATCTCGTCCCGCTCCGCCGGGCCGGGCACACGCGCGAACATCGACGAGTTCACCGAGACCACCAGGGCAGCGATCGAGAGGGTCGGCGGCGCCCTGCGCGGCAAGGCCGTGATCATCCTGAACCCTGCCGAACCCCCGCTGATCATGCGCGACACCGTCTTCGCGCTCATCGGTGACGCCGACCACAACGCGATCCGCTCCTCGGTGGTGGACATGGTCAAGCAGGTCGCGGCGTACGTGCCTGGCTACCGCCTGAAGCAGGAGGTTCAGTTCACCCCCATCCCGGACGACGAGCCGGTGCATACGCTGCTCCCCACGGGTGCCGGACCGGCGACGACCAAAGTAACGGTGTTCCTCGAAGTCGAGGGCGCAGCGCACTACCTGCCCGCCTACGCCGGCAACCTCGACATCATGACCTCCGCCGCGCTCCGTACCGCGGAGGCCATCGCCGCCCGCCTCACCACCAAGGTCGCCCGTGAGGTGACCCGTTGACGACCCCTGCCGACCGAGAGACCAATGCCATGACCGGCTCCGCCCCCGTGAATCTTTACATTCAGGACGTCACCCTGCGCGATGGAATGCACGCCGTGCGCCACCGGGTCTCGCCGGACGACGTCGCGAAAATCGTCGCCGCCCTCGATGCCGCAGGCGTCGACGCGATCGAGGTCGCCCACGGTGACGGCCTCGCCGGGGGGTCACTCAACTACGGCCCCGGGTCGAACAGCGACTGGGAGTGGATCGAGGCCGCGGCCGACAACATCAAAACCGCCACTCTCACTACCCTGCTGCTGCCCGGCATCGGCACGGTCGCAGAACTCGAGCAGGCCTACCGGCTCGGCGTCCGCTCGGTGCGGGTCGCGACCCACTGCACCGAGGCCGACGTGTCCGCCCAGCACATCGCCCACGCCCGCGACCTCGGCATGGACGTCTCAGGCTTCCTGATGATGAGCCACATGGCCCCGGCCGACGAGCTGGCGAAGCAGGCGAAGCTCATGGAGTCCTACGGAGCGCACTGCGTCTACGTCACCGACTCAGGCGGTCGCCTCACCATGAACGGTGTACGCGAGCGGATCCGCGCCTACCGGAACATCCTCGACCCCCAGACCGAGATCGGCATCCACGCCCACGAGAACCTTTCGCTGTCGGTGGCCAACTCGGTCGTAGCAGTCGAGGAGGGCGTGACCCGCGTCGATGCCTCTCTGGCCGGTCATGGTGCCGGAGCTGGCAACTGCCCCATCGAGCCGTTCATCGCCGTGGCCAACCTGCACGGATGGACCCACCGCTGCGACCTTTTCGCGCTCCAGGATGCCGCCGACGACCTCGTCCGGCCGCTCCAGGACCGCCCGGTACGCGTGGACCGCGAGACCCTCACCCTCGGATACGCCGGCGTCTACTCCAGCTTCCTCCGGCACGCCGAGGCAGCCTCGAAGCACTACGGCATCGACGTACGCACCATCCTGCTCGAGGTCGGTAAGCGGCAACTCGTCGGCGGACAGGAGGACATGATCGTCGACATCGCGCTCGACCTGTTGGCCTCTCGCGCGGCGAGCTGAGTCTCGCCCGGGGATGGTGTCCGCCGCTGTACGGTGCTAAAACGCCATGGTCCGCCATTCCCCCGCAGCGGATCGCAGTCGGGGACCTGCCAGCGGATGTGGTCGTCGGGCCAAAACAGGGCCGGCCGGTGGTGTCAGCGGCGGAGGCTGTCAGCAAGGCGCCCGTTGACGTGGGAAGTGCGGTTTGTGGCCGGTCGCGACCAGTAGCGGCCGACGGTGCGTTCGGACTTGCCGATCCGTACGGCGATGTCCGCCGGGTGCAGACGACGGCCGCGGCGGCGCCAGTAGGCGACCGCGGCGGCGGTGCTCGTCGCCCTCGGACACCAGTATTTGTGGAGATTCGCGAGATCAACCGATCCTTGCGAATCGGCAGACGACGACACGAAGCATCCACGCGCATGGCGAACATCGGGGGGCGGTTCCGCCTGAGCTGATGCTCGTGCAGCCGTGCTGGTGGCGGCTATGAGTTGCCAACGTCGCCGTCGAGAAACCGTCCCTACCGGCAGCAACCCGACACCTGTGCGGCATCGGGCAACCCGCGCGGAACCGGGGCGAGGACGAGCAGCGGGATTCGGGGTCGCCGGACCGGCGCCGACCGGGCATGATCCGCTAGGCACCGAACCCGGCGGGCCCTCCGTCCTGTGCGGGAAGATGCGCGACACCCAGCTCATCTGGCCTGGCAGAGGCTTGGTCGCGCCGCTGAGGGGAACACTTTGCACTGCACGAAATGCGGAACCGAACTCGAAGGTCCCGGCCAAGGCCATACGTGCCGGTCCTCGACACCTCCACCCGCGCCCAGGACAGCGGGTTGGGACATCGCGACCTGGTTCGTAGCCGGTTTCGCCATTCTCTTCGCCCTAGCCGCGATCGCCGCAGCGATCCTCGGCAGCGCCGTGAGCGACCGTGCCCGCCCGCTGCCCCCGTCCGGAACCGGGGCGGCGATCGGTTACGTCCTGGCCAACCTGACTCTGATCGTCGCCGTCATCGGCCTGGGGATCAGCGGACTGATCTGGGGCCGCGGCACTCGTCAGATCGCCGAGGCGCACGGCTCCTCGGGCCGCTCGTACAGCCGCCACTGGGGCATACGCGTCTTCTCCTCCTGCGTCGTCTTGAGCGCCGCCACGGCCTGGTTGGCCGTCGACCGAACCGCCCCGGCCGTCCTGTTCGGCCAGGCAGCCCTGCGTACCGTCGGAGCCGCCGCGCTGATCGGCGGCGTGCTGCACAGCCGAAGGCGGGTTCTGCGGCTGATCGCCCACGTCGACCGCGTCGTCGCCGGACACTACTCACCCGTCACCGGGCAGGACCCGGCGTGGCCGTTGTCGCCCACTCCGACCAGCGTCGACTGGAACGCCAGCCAATGGGACCCGGACGTGTTGCGCGACATCGAAGCCCGCCGTCACCGCGACAGAACCTGATCTTAAGGTGCGGCCGATCGCCAGCGCGACGACGGTCGCGTACGGCGGACATCCGGATCTGCGGCATCGAGGCGTGCGACTGCGGGTTGATGTGCGCGATCGGATAGGTTGCCGGCGTGGATATCCAGGTGCTCGAGGGTGCGTTCGTTGAGGTGCCGACGGCCGATGCCAGCGGCATGGACCGGCGGGCATTCGGCGAGTTCGTGGGGCCGCGTGGGGAGTTGGCTTCGTACGCGTTCGGCTGGACCACCGGCTCGGACCCGCATGTCGCCCGACTGTCCGTTGGGATTGGTGTCGGCAATCCGGGTGGTGGCACCTTCCACGCCGTCGTCTTCGTGAACGACGGTGGTCATGCGTTCTCCCTGGTCGACGAGCCGTTTGAGCGGGTCCCGCAGGGCGGCCCGGACCTGACCGCGGAGCAGTCGCGTGCCCACGAGGACCTGCCGTTCGTTTGGTGGGTCACCGACCATGTCATGGAGAACGACCGGCGAGCCTGGTGGATGCGGCACTGGTTGCTTGGCACGGTCTGTGTCCAGACCCCTGAGGTGTTCGAACGTCATGAGCCTGTCTTGTTCGTCAGTCACGACGCGGACGACGGGGTCTGGCAGTTGGTCGGAGCCACCGACGCGAGCGGCAGCAACGGCAAAGTCGGGCACCTGCACCATGCCGTCGACGAGGACCCCAGCCTCATCGATGTTCTTGACCTGCCAGGTGGGCGCAGCGTGTCACGCGCGGGCGTCGGGAAACCCTGGACCGACAACGTCTGATCCAATCGCGGATTTCTCCTACCGCCCGTGTGTCGTTAGCCGAGACCCACGGCTCACAGGTATCCGGATCTGCCGCCGACATGGCGCAACAGCCGTCCGTCCACTCTCACTCAAGATCGCTCGCTACATCACCAGGCGATGATCGTGGCCGCAGACGTGTCCGCCAGCGCCATGGTCGGCGTGACTCACCATGATTGCTGGACGAGTCAGCCGGCGGAGCTACCCGAGCAGCGCCGCCGCCGCGGCCAGGGTGGCCAGTGACAGCGTCGTGGTCACCACGACCGCCCGGTTGGCCACCGCCTCGCCGACGCCGTACTCCTGGCCGAAGATGAACGTGTTCTGCGCTGTCGGCAGGCCCGCGCACACCACCACGGCGAGCAACTGTGGCGCGGACAGGTGCAGGGCCAGCCCGGCCGCGTACGCGATGACCGGCTGTGCGACGAGCTTCAGCGCGGTGATCACGGCCAGCTCTAGCTCGGTCGGCTCTGCCCGCGACGGCGCCGTGCGGTGCAGCGACGCGCCGAGCGCGGCCAGGGCGGCCGACGTGTCCACGGTGCGTACCGGGCGGCCGGGCGGCCGCCCACGTGTACGTCGATCGGGGAGCCACGCGTTCAGCCTCGCATCCCGTTAGGACCGAGAAAACATGTCGTCGGGCCGGGGCAGCTACCCAAGCGCCGGGCCTGCCAGGCACGGGTATCCGAGTCGTAAGGAGTCATGCCCAAGGAGATAGTTACATGACGGCGGCTTGCCGGGAGGGGGTGGCGTTCCGGCCGCGTCACCGCACGGCCACACCGCCCGGGCCGCCGGTGACGACCGGGTGACGCGGACTCTGGCAGGGTCGCGGCACGAGGACGGCACGGTGCGAGGGGGCGGCATGATCAGGACGATGCTCCGGCTGCGAGCGCGGCCCGGCTGCGCGCCCGCGGTGGGGCCGGCCTGGGAGGACGTCGCCGGACAGCTCGGCGCGCTCCCCGGCGGCCTCCGGCACGAGCTGCTGCGGGACGCGCTGGACCCGTACGGCTTCGTCGTGGTCACCGAGTGGGCCGACGAGGAGGCGCTGCGCGCCTACCGGGACGGGCCGGTGGCCGCCCGCCTGTCCGACCTGCTCCGGCCGCTGACCGAACCGGCCGGCCCGCCCGACTACCCGCCGATGGTCGAGACCGGCGACGGGACCGGCCCGGTCTACGTGGACGTGGAGCTGACCGTGCCGAGCGCCCGGCTCGCCGAGTTCCATCGCGGCTACCCCGAGGTGGTGCGGCGGATGACCGCCGTGCCGGGCTACCGGCGTGAGCAGCTGCTCCGCGAACCCGGCTCGGACGTGCACCACATCTTCGCCGAGTGGGACACCGCGGCCGAGTTCCTCGACTGGATCGGCGACCCGGCTCACGCCTCGGCGCAGGCCGGGCCGATCGCACCGTTCCTTCTCGACATCCGACGCCGCCTGTTCCACGTCGTGCCCGGTGGGGACGGCCGGCGACTCGACACCACAGGCAGGGAGGCCGATGTGCAGAGGACAACGGACGTACTGGTCGTCGGGGCGGGCCCGACCGGGCTGACCGCCGCCGTCGAGCTGGCCCGGCGCGGCATCGACTGCCGGGTGATCGACAAGCGGGCGACCCCGGCCGGGCAGGCCGACAAGGCGATCGGCGTGCACTGCCGCACCATGGAGATCTGGGAGGAGCAGGGCGTCGTGCGGGAGGCGATGGACGCCGGCATCTGGCTCACCGGCAACATGGTCTTCGTCAACGGCGAGCAGACCCACCGGATGAGCTGGGAGCTGCCCGGCCTGCCCTACGACCACCTCGGCCTGCCCCAGTACGAGACCGAACGCATCCTCACCGCCCGGCTGGCCGCGCTCGGGGTTCGCCCGCGGCGCGGCGCCGAACTGGTGGACTTCACCCAGGACGCGGACGGCGTGACCGCCACCGTCCGCACCGCCGACGGCGCCACCGAGACCGTACGCGCGGCGTACCTAATCGGCTGCGACGGCGCGCACAGCCGGGTCCGGGACCGGCTCGGCCTCACCTTCACCGGCGGGCTGGGCCAGTTCCCGCAGCTGTTCATGCTGGTGGACGTCGACGTGGACTGGGACATGCCCGACGGGCACCTGCTGCGCTTCCTGCACACCACCGACGGGCGGATGGACGGGATGCTGGTCTGTGTGCCGCTGCGCGGCGAACACCGCTACCGCATCGCCACCCTGGCCCCACCCCGGTTCTTCGCCCGGACCGGCGGGCAGGACGCCCCGCCCGGCTTCAGCGAGGAACTCGGCGAGCCGACCCTCGACGACGTGCAGGCCGCCCTCGACCGCCTCGCCCCGCCCGGCACCCGGGCGACGAACCTGCGCTGGTCGTCGGTGTTCCGGATCAGCCACGGCATCGTCGACCGCTACCGCCACGGCCGGGTCTTCGTCGCCGGCGACGCCGCCCACCTGCACCCGCCGGCCGGCGGCCAGGGCATGAACACCGGCATCCAGGACGCCTGGAACCTGGCCTGGAAACTGGCCCTGGCGGTACGCGGGCTGGCCGCCCCCGGTCTGCTGGACAGCTACGAGGCCGAGCGGCGCCCGGAGGGCGAGGAGATCGTCGGCCGCGCGGTGCGGCTGGCCGGCACCGAGGAACTGGACCGGGCCGACCTGGAACGGCAGTTCCTTCAGGAGATGTCCCTGCTGCTCAGCTACGCCGGCAGCCCGCTGGTCGGGGAGACCGTCTCCGACCCGGCCGGGCTCGGTGACGCGCCCCGTCCCGGCGACCGCGCGCCGGACGTCGAGGGTCTGCGCCGGCGCGGCGTCGGGCATCCGCTGCGGCTGCGGGACCTGACCCGGGGCACCCGGCACACGCTGCTGCTCTACGCCGACGCCACGGCCGGCGCGACGGAGCTGGCCGGGTTCGCCGACCTGTGCGCCGACGCGCGGCGGCAGGCCGGCGGGGAACTCGACGCGTACCTGCTGCTCGACCCGGACGTCGCCGAGCCGCGCCTGGCCGACCCGCCGGTGCTGCGCGACGGCGACCGCCGGTTCCGCGCCGGGTACGGCCTGGCCGGCACCAGGCTCTACCTGATCCGTCCGGACGGGCACGTCGGCTTCCGCGGCGCCCCGGTCGACGCCGACGCGCTGCGCAAGCACCTGCACCTGGTCTTCGGCGGCGCGCGGTGAGCCGGGTGCGCACGGTGCTGGCGATGCGGACCCGGCAGGGGTGCGAGGAGCGCTTCGAGGCGGAGTGGCGCGCCGCCGCCGAGGAGATCCGCACCCTGGACGGCTGCCTGCACCAGGACCTGGTCCGCGACGCCGACGACCCGAGCAGCTATCTGGTCATCAGCGACTGGGCGGACCGGGAGCGGCTGGACGCCTTCGGCCGCAGCGCGCACCGGGACCGGCTGCTGCGCGTGGTCCGGGAGCTGCGCGAGTCCGCCGAACGACACACCTACCAGGTGCTGCACAGTGTGAACAGCGAGCCGGGGGAGGCCCGATGACCGACGACGTGGTGCCGGCGAGCGAGCTGTACACGGAGGCGTTCGCGGCCAATCCCTATCCCACCTTCGCCCGGCTGCGTGCCGAGCGGCCGGTCTGCCCGGTCGGCTCGCCCCGGTTCGACTCGTGGCTGATCACCAGCTTCGACGACGCGCGCACGGCGCTGACCGACCCGCGGCTGTCCAAGGACCTCTACGGGCCCGACCAGCACTACCTGCGGATCTTCGGCCCGAACTCGGAGGGCCTGAACCGCAACATGCTCAACTCCGACCCGCCCGAGCACACCCGCCTGCGCCGGGTGGTGTCGCAGGCGTTCGCGCCGCGGCGGATCGAGGCGTTGCGGCCCCGGGTGGCCGCGATCGTCGACCAGCTGATCGACAAGATGGTGCCGCAGGGCGAGGCGGACCTGATGCGGGACTTCGCCATCCCGCTGCCGATGACGGTCATCTGTGAGCTGCTCGGCGTGCCGCCGGTCGACCACGACCGGGTGCTCGACTGGACCCAGGTGATCCGCACCTCCGGCTCGACCAGCCGACCCCCGGCCGAGGAACGGGCGGCGGTGCAGGAGGCCCAGCTGCGGCTGCACCACTACCTGGCCGACCTGGTCCGGGCCAAGCGCGACGACCCGGCCGACGACATCATCGGCGCGCTGGTGGACGCGGTCGACCGGGACCACACCCTGTCCGAGGCAGAGCTGGTCACCACCACGTTCCTACTGCTGTTCGCCGGCCACCAGACCACCGCCGACTTCCTCGGCAACGCGGTGCTGGCGCTGCTCACCCACCCGGAGCAGTGGGAGCTGCTGCGGACCACGCCGAGGCTGCTGCCGACCGCGATCGAGGAGCTGCTGCGGTTCGACGGCCCGCTGCCGGTGGCCAGCCCGCGCATCGCCACCGAGGACGTCGAATACCAGGGGGTACGCATCCCGCGCGGCGCGATCGTCGGGGTGGCGATCAACGCGGCGAACCACGACCCTGCCCACTTCACCGACCCCGACCGGCTCGACCTGCGCCGGGTCCGGGGCCCGCACCTTGGCTTCGGCCACGGCGTGCACTACTGCCTGGGCGTCTCGCTGGCCCGGATGGAGGCGCTGCTCGCGCTCTCCGCGCTGCTGCGCCGGCTGCCCGGGCTGCGGCTCGCCGTCCCGCTCGCCGAGGTGCGCCGGCTGCCCGCCGCCTCGCCCTTCCGCGGCCTGCTGGAACTGCCGGTCACCTTCACCGTCTAGCCCGCCTACCCAGCCAAGGAGCACGTCATGGTCTTCCGGAACGTGATCGTCTGCCACATGGTCCCCGGCAGCGACGAGATCGTCGGCAACGTCTTCGGCCACTACGACCAGGCCACCCGGCCCCAGGATCTCGGCGTCATCGGCCGGTACCTGCTGTCGCACCACGACCTCTACCTGCACGTGATCGAGCGCGAGCAGGACCCGAGGATCTCCGGGCAGACGCGCGGGCTGCCCGCCTTCCAGAAGATCGCCGAGGAGATCGGCCCGTACGTGACGCCGTACCCGCGCTACTGGAAGAACCCGTCGGACTCGGTGGCCAAGGAGTTCTACCACTGGGCGCCGGAGGGCGAGCCGCCCGAGGACACCACGCTCACCGTGATCGTGGGGCGGATCAAGCCGGGCGCCGAGCCGGACGTGGCCCGGGTGTTCGGCGAGTCGGACGCCGGGTCGCTCCCGACCGACCTGGGTGTCACCGGACGCTGGCTCTACTCCATCGACGATGTCTACGTGCACCTGCTGGAGCAGGAGTCGTCGGCGGCCGAGGCGACCCGGGACCAGCACGCCGAGAAGCCGGCCTTCGGCAAGGTGATGCAGGATCTCGGCCCCTACGTGGAGCCGTACCGGCCGGACCTCTGCCACGGCCCGCAGGACCAGGTCGCGACCGTCTTCTACCGTTGGCGCGCGCAGGACTGAACCCGCGCCGAAACCACTATTCGTCGCACCCCCGTACGCCGGGCTGAAGCCGAGGCGTACGGGGTGTGACGGGCGGCGTCGTCCATCGCGACCAGTGCGGCAGGCCGCACGGACACGCGAATCGGCGGTGACCGTCCGGGTGAGGGTCACCGCCGATTGCGTGGTCGAACCGGTCAGGTGGCCGAGCAGGCGGTGTCCAGCTCCTTGATAGCGGCTTCCAGGGCCTTTTTGCTGGGCTTGGCGCCGGCGGACTTGTTGTACGCGTCGCTCAGGCCCATCATCTCGTTCTGGATTTTTTCGCTGGCGGCGGTGACTGCCTCGTTGGCGCCCATCGAGTGCGCCAGGATCGCGACCGAGCCGGCGGCCCACTGGGCACTGACCGCGAAGTGTCCGGCCGGCGGGCCGATCTTCTCGGCCTTGGTGACCTTAGCCGCGTTGTCCTTGATGTCCTTCTTGATGTCGGCGCAGGCCTTCACTGTGGCCGCGTCGTTGGCCGCGGTGCTGGTCGCGGTGGTGGCCGCACTACCGGTCGGGGCGGCGCTCGAGGCCGCCGGGGACGGCGAGGTTGCGGTGCCCGCAGATTCGGGCTGCGGATCGCAGCCGGACAGCACGATTGCCGCCGCAACGGCCGAGCCAGTCAGGACGAGTCGAGTTCGGTTCATCGATGTTTCCCCCATGATCTTCATGTTCGGCGCACGCTACCAGCCCTGGTCGGACGGGTCGGACCAATTAGCGGGCCGACGAGCACGGAGCCCTAGGTCTGGAGCTGGATGCGGGGCGCGTGGTGACTGTGGACGACGGGTGCCGTAGTGCTCGCACGTGTCGGTCCGCGGGCGGCGAAGGTTGGTCTGCGTCGAGAACGTCCCCGACCGGACCGGTTCCGGGCAGAGGTAGCCGAGGTGCAGTTGCACCCATGGAGTGCGGGTGCACGCCGCCGTGGCGGGCGGTGAGGCGGCGTGAGCCAGACCGTCGCTGGCCGGGCTGGAGGTAGGGCCGGCCCGTCCGCTAGCCCCGACGTTCGCCGAGTACGTGCCAGTGGTGGCCGCCGCGGTGTCGCCGTTTAATCCTCGGGCGTACGGCTCGAACGGGAATCGGGTGATGCAGGCATGGGGGATCGGCGTATCGATGAGGTGGCCCCCGAAGGTCATTCGTTGGCGGCCCGGGCCTCGGGCTTGATCCAGCCGAAGGTGCGCTCCACCGCGCGCTGCCAGTTCTCCCGTTCCTCGGCGCGCACGGCGTTGTCCATCTGGGGCACCCAGCGGGCGGCGGGGTGCCAGTTGCTGCGCAGCCCCTCCAGGTCGGGCCAGTAGCCGACCGCCAGCCCGGCGGCGTACGCCGCGCCGAGGGAGACCGTCTCGGCGACCATCGGGCGCACCACCGGCACCGCGACCACGTCGGCGACGAACTGCATCAGCAGGTTGTTGGCGGTCATCCCGCCGTCCACCCGCAGCGCCGTCAACTCCAGGCCGGAGTCGGCGTTCATCGCGTCGACCACCTCGCGGGTCTGCCAGCCGGTGGCCTCCAGCACCGCGCGGGCCAGGTGCCCCTTGGTGATGTACGAGGTGAGCCCGACGATCACGCCGCGCGCCTCGCTGCGCCAGTGCGGCGCGAACAGCCCGGAGAAGGCCGGCACGATGTAGCAGCCGCCGTTGTCGTCCACAGTGCGGGCGAGGGTCTCGATCTCCGGCGCCGAACTGATCAGCTCCAGCCGGTCGCGGAACCACTGCACCAGGGACCCGGTGATCGCGATGGAGCCTTCGAGGGCGTAGACGGCCGGCTGCCCGCCGATCTGGTAGCCGACGGTGGTGAGCAGCCCGTGGCTGGAATGCACCGGCTCCGTGCCGGTGTTGAGCAGCAGAAAGCTGCCCGTGCCGTAGGTGCACTTGGCGTCGCCCGGCGCGAAGCAGGTCTGGCCGAACAGGGCGGCCTGCTGGTCGCCGAGCGCCGCCGCGATCCGCACGCCGGGCAGGACGGCGGTCGCGGTGCCGTACACCTCTGACGAGGAGCGGATCTCGGGCAGCATGGCGGCCGGGATGCCGAAGAAGGCCAGCGAGTCCGGGTGCCAGCCGAGCGCGCGAAGGTCCATCAGCATGGTCCGGCTGGCGTTGGTGACGTCGGTCAGGTGCAGACCGCCGTCCGGGCCGCCGGTGAGGTTCCAGATCAGCCAGCTTTCCATCGTCCCGAAAAGCACCTCGCCGCGCTCGGCCCGCTCGTACAGCCCGGGCGTGTGGTCGAGCAGCCAGCGCAGCTTGGGGCCGGAGAAGTACGTGGCCAGCGGCAGCCCACAGTGTTGCCGGAGGTCCTCGGCGCCGGGTGCCCGGGCCAGCGTCTCCACCAGTGTGTCGGTGCGGGTGTCCTGCCAGATGATCGCCGGCGCCACCGGGATGCCGGTTCGCCGGTCCCACACCACTGTGCTCTCCCGCTGGTTGGCGATGCCGATCGCGGCGACCTGGCCCGGAACGATGCCGGCCTGGGCGAGGGCCCTGGGCACCACCTTGCCGACGTTGCGCCAGATCTCCAGCGCGTCGTGTTCCACCCAGCCGGGCCGGGGGAAGTGCTGCTGGTGCTCCCGCTGCGCCACGGAGACGAGGTTGCCCCGGCGGTCGAACACGATGCAGCGGGTCGAGGTGGTGCCCTGGTCGATGGAGACGACGTAGCTGTCAGTCATTCCTCGTCCTCTCTGGGCGGATGGCGGTGCAGGGTGGACGGATCACCAACGCGCCGCGCCGAGGTCCCGGGACACCGCGCGTGCGGCGTCGCGGACGTACGCGACGAGCGTCGGGCGGGGGTGGCGCTGCGCGTCGCAGACGCGGTCGACCGGGCCGGAGAGCCCGATCGCGCCCACGACGAGGCCGCCGTAGCCGCGGATGGGCGCGGCGATACCGGCCTCGCCGAGGGTCATCTCCTCGATCTCGGCGCCCCAGCCGTTGTCCCGGATCGCGGTCAGCGCCCGGCTGAGGGTCCGGACGGTGACCAGGGTGCGCCGGGTGTACGGCTCGGGTTCGCCCTGCATGACCGCGTTGGCGGCGCCGACGTCGTAGGCGAGCAGGACCTTGCCGAGCGCGGTGGCGTGCGGGGGCAGCAGGGTCCCGACATCGAGGGTCTGCAGGGTGTCGTCGGGCCGGAAGACGTGGTGGACCACCAGCACCTTGCCGTCCAACAGGGTGCCGATGCGGACGGCCTCGCCGCTGCGCGCGGCCAGCGGGTCGGCCCAGTTGATGGAGCGTGAGCGCAGTTCATTGACGTCGAGGTAGCTGGTGCCCAGGTGCAGCAGGGCCGCCCCGAGCTGGTACTTGCCGGAGGTCTTGTCCTGCTCCACGAAGCCGACGTCCTGGAGCGTGCGGACGATGCCGTGCGCGGTGCCTTTGGCCAGGTCGAGGGAGCGGGCGATCTCCCCGATGCCGAGGCGGCCGGAGCTGCTGGCCAGCAGGCGGAGGATCGCCGCGGCCCGCGTGATGGACTGCACCTGACCCGGCATGGGGCGGAATGCTAATCGCGTTTCGGCGGCCGCAACAGTGTTCGGCATTGTCGACCGAGGTTCGTTGACCCGGCACCGAGGGTTTCCTACGGTTCACCGCACAGTGACGTTACTGCACCGCGGCGTCACCGACCGGCCCTCCACTTCCCCCGAGGGGAGGGCTGCCACCCCCACCGTTTCTGGAGGCAAGATGGCGCAACGGTTGAAAGCGCCCGGGCTCGTTGGCGAGTTGGCCGCCGAGTTCGCCGGCACCGCGATTCTCATCCTGTTCGGCGTGGGCGTGGTCGCCCAGGTGGCTGCGGCGGGAACCGGCGAGTTCGACAGCATCGCCTGGGCCTGGGGTCTCGGCGTCACGCTCGGCGTGTACGTGGCGGGCCGCATCAGCGGCGCGCACCTCAACCCCGCGGTCACCGTCGCCCTGGCGGTCTTCAAGGGCTTCTCCTGGCGCAAGGTGATGCCGTACGCCCTGGCCCAGACCGCCGGCGCGTTCGTCGCGGCCCTGCTCATCCGCTGGAACTACAGCGAGGTGCTGTCCCGGTTCGACCCAGGCCTGACCAGCAAGAGTCAGGGCGTCTTCTCCACCCTGCCCGGTGCCGGCGTGAGCGAGTGGGGCGCGCTGCGTGACCAGATCATCGGCACGGCCATCCTGCTGTTCCTCGTCCTGGCCGTCACCGACGCGCGTAACTCGCTGCCCGCCGGCAACCTCGCCCCGCTGATCGTCGGCCTGATCGTGGTGGCGATCGGCATGGCCTTCGCCGCCAACGCCGGCTACGCCATCAACCCCGCCCGCGACTTCGGCCCCCGCCTCGCCTCGTTCCTGACCGGTTACGAAACGGCCTTCCAGGACACCAGCGGTTATCCGTACTTCTGGGTGCCGATCGTCGGGCCGCTCGTCGGTGGCATCATCGGCGCCGGCCTCTACGAGCTGATCATCGGCCGCTTCCTGCCCAGCGAGGACGAGTTGGAGCCGGGCGCCCTGGCCACCGAGAAGACCTCGGCCGAGGACGAGCTCGCCCGCATCTGACATCGCCGACCCGAATCCTTACGACGGACACAGAAGGAGACACCCGAATGGCTGACTTCGTCGGCGCGGTCGACCAGGGCACCACCAGCACCCGCTTCATGATCTTTGACCACGGCGGCAACGAGGTCGGCCGCCACCAGCTCGAACACCAGCAGATCCTGCCGCAGGCCGGCTGGGTGGAGCACAACCCACTCGAGATCTGGGAGCGGACCCAGACGGTCATCCAGACCGCGATGAACGCCCGTGGCCTGACCGCCTCCGATCTGGCCGCGCTCGGCATCACCAACCAGCGCGAGACCACCGTGGTGTGGAACCGCCGGACCGGCCGGCCCTACTACAACGCCATCGTCTGGCAGGACACCCGTACCGACCGCATCGCCTCGGCCCTGGAACGCGAAGGCAAGGGCGACGTCATCCGACGCAAGGCCGGCCTGCCTCCGGCGACGTACTTCTCCGGCGGGAAGATCCAGTGGATCCTCGAGAACGTCGACGGGGTCCGGGAGGCCGCCGAGCGCGGCGAGGCCGTCTTCGGCAACACCGACACCTGGCTGCTGTGGAACCTCACCGGTGGCGTCGAGGACGGGGTGCACGTCACCGACCCGACCAACGCCAGTCGCACCATGCTGATGAACCTGGAGACGCTGGACTGGGACGACGAGCTGCTGTCCTTCTTCGACATCCCTCGCGCCATGCTGCCGGAGATCCGGCCGTCGTCCGACCCCCGCTCGTACGGCAGCACCCGGCAGCACGGCCCGTTCGCCGGCCGAGTCCCGATCACCGGCGACCTGGGCGACCAGCAGGCCGCCACGGTCGGGCAGGTCTGCTTCGCCCCGGGTGAGGCGAAGAACACCTACGGCACGGGAAACTTCATGCTCCTCAACACCGGCACGGAGATCGTGCGGTCGAAGGCCGGGCTGCTCACCACGGTGTGCTATCAGTTCGGCAACGACGCCCCGGTGTACGCGCTCGAAGGCTCGATCGCGGTCACCGGCTCGGCCGTGCAGTGGCTGCGCGACCAGCTCAAGATCATCAGTACCGCCGCGCAGAGCGAGATCCTGGCCCGCCAGGTGGAGGACAGCGGCGGGGTGTACTTCGTGCCCGCGTTCTCCGGCCTGTTCGCACCGTACTGGCGCTCCGACGCCCGTGGCGCGATCGTCGGCCTCTCCCGGTTCAACACCGACGCCCACATCGCCCGGGCCACTCTGGAGTCCATCTGCTACCAGAGCCGGGACGTGGCCGACGCCATGGAGCAGGACTCCGGGGTGCACCTGGAGTGCCTCAAGGTCGACGGCGGCGTCACCGTCAACGACCTGTGCATGCAGATGCAGGCGGACATCCTCGGCGTACCGGTCAGCCGGCCGGTGGTCGCCGAGACCACCGCCCTCGGCGCGGCGTACGCCGCCGGCCTCGCCGTCGGCTTCTGGAAGAACACCGACGAGCTGCGCGAGAACTGGAACGAAAGCCGGCGCTGGCAGCCGGGCTGGTCGCCGGAGCAGCGCGAGAACGGCTACGGCCGGTGGAAGAAGGCGGTTCAGCGCACCCTCGACTGGGTCGACGTCGACTGACGCCCCACCCCCCCTCAAGGATCCGGGCGGCCGGCGCCCGTCGCCGGCCGCCCCACCCTCCTCAGGAGAGAGAAGACGGATGCTTTCCGCGACACTGTCACCGGCCGCCCGCGAGCGGTCCCTGGCCGCCCTCGGCAGCGGCCAGGAACTGGACGTCCTGGTGATCGGCGGCGGCGTCACCGGCGCCGGCTGCGCTCTCGACGCCGTCACCCGAGGGCTGTCGGTCGGGCTCATCGAGGCCGGCGACTGGGCCAGCGGTACGTCGAGCCGGTCCAGCAAACTCATCCACGGTGGCCTGCGCTACCTGGAGATGCTCGACTTCGGGCTGGTCCGCGAGGCCCTGCGCGAGCGGGGCCTGCTCCTGCAGCGGCTCGCCCCGCACCTGGTCCGCCCGGTGCCGTTCCTCTACCCGCTGCGCCACCGGGGCTGGGAAAGGTTGTACGCCGGCGCCGGCGTGCTGCTCTACGACACGATGAGCCTGTCCGGCCGCCACGCGCGCGGCGTGCCGACCCACCGGCACCTGAGCCGCCGCGGGGCGCTGCGCGCCTGCCCGTCGCTGCGGCCCGAGTCGCTGGTCGGCGCTCTGCAGTACTACGACGCCCAGGTCGACGATGCCCGGCTGGTGACCATCCTCGTCCGCACCGCCGCCGCGCACGGGGCGTACCCGCTGTCGCGGGCCCGCGTCGTGGGTTTCCTGCGCGAGGGCGCCCGGGTCACCGGCGCGCGGGTGCACGACCTGGAGACCGACCGGGTGTTCGAGGTGCGCGCCCGGCAGGTCATCAACGCCACGGGGGTGTGGACCGACGACACCCAGGCCCTCGTCGGCGAGCGGGGTCAGTTCCAGGTGCGCGCCTCCAAGGGCATCCACCTCGTGGTGCCGCGCGACCGGATCCGGTCCAGCACCGGCCTGATCCTGCGCACCGAGTCCAGCGTGCTGTTCGTGATCCCGTGGGGCCGGCACTGGCTGGTCGGCACCACCGACACCGACTGGGACCTGGACAAGGCGCATCCGGCGGCGACCAGCCGGGACATCGACTACCTGCTGGAGCGCGTCAACGCGGTGCTGGCCACCCCGCTGACCCGCGACGACGTCGAGGGCGTGTACGCCGGCCTGCGCCCGCTGCTGTCCGGAGAGTCCGACGCGACCGCCAAGCTGTCGCGGGAGCACACCGTGGTCAGTCCGGCGCCCGGACTCGTGGTGGTGGCCGGCGGCAAGTACACGACGTACCGGGTGATGGCGCGCGACGCGGTCGACGAGGCGGTGCGCGGCCTCGGCGCCGCGGTGGCCACCTCGTGCACCGACCAGGTGCCCCTGCTGGGGGCGGAGGGCTACGTCGCCCGGTGGAACCAGCGCCGCCGACTGGCGCAGCAGTCCGGCCTGCACACCGAGCGCGTGGAGCACCTGCTGCGGCGCTACGGCGCCGCCGTCGACGAGGTGCTGGCGCTGCTGCGGGAGGACCCCACGCTCGGCGAGCCGCTCGACGGCGCGGAGGACTACCTGCGGGTGGAGGTCGTCTACGCGGCGTCCGCCGAGGGGGCGCTGCACCTGGAGGACGTGCTGACCCGGCGCACCCACATCTCGATCGAGAGCTTCGACCGGGGCCTGATGGCCGCCCGGCCGGCGGCGACGCTGATGGCGCCGGTCCTTGGCTGGGACGACGAGCGGGTCGACCGGGAGGTGGCGCACTACGTCGCGCGGGTCCGGGCCGAGCGGGCCGCGCACGAGCAGCCCGACGACGCGGCGGCCGACGCCTTCCGGCTGGACGCGCCCGACGTGGTGCCGGCGGTTGCCGTGGCGACCTGAGCGGGCTCCGGCGGTGTGCCCGGCATGCCGCCGGAGCCGGTTGCCGGGGGTGACGGCCGCCCGGCGGTGCGCCACCATACCGACCAGTCGGTATCCCACCGAAAGGGGCCCGCGATGCCGGGAACGACCGCGACGCGCACGGCGTATCGCACCTGTCCGCTCCGTGAGGCCACCTGCGGCCTGACACTGACCATCGCCGACGATCGGGTGACCCACGTCCGCGGCGACCGCGAGCACGTCTTCAGCCACGGCTACGTCTGCCCGAAGAGGGCCCCGTTCCCGCAGCTCCTCGCCGACCCGGACCGCCTGCGCCGGCCGCTGCTGCGCGTCGACGGCACGCTGCGCGAGGTCGGCTGGGACGAGGCGTTCGCCGCCGTCGAGGCCGGGCTGGCCGCCGCCCGGGCCGGCGGCCCCGACGCGGTCGCCGCCTACCTCGGCAATCCCAACGTGCACACGATGGCCGGCGGGCTCCACGTGTGCCCGCTCGTCCGCGCGCTCGCCACCCGCAACCTCTTCTCTGCGGGCACCGTCGACCAGATGCCCAAGCACGTCTCCTCGGGCTACCTGTACGGCGACCCGAACGCCATCCCGGTGCCCGACCTCGACCGCACCGACCTGCTCGTCCTGCTCCGCGCCAATCCCTGGGAGTCCAACGGCAGTCTCTGCACCGCGCTCCGCGGTTAGACTCAGCAGTCGACGACGCTCTATGTCGCCTGGCGGTGGCAGGGGGAGTGTGCGCAGGTCAAGGGGGCAAGGAGCCGTTGGTTGGCCCGGCTTGCAACTGGGAGCAGATTGGGTGCAGGTTGGCGAAGAGGTCTCCCCGCCCGAAGTGCTCTCTGACGGCGGCAGGGACGAGGGGCTTTGACCTGTGGTGCTGCGGTCGATTGGCGCGGCGTGACCTCCCAGTGGATACAGAAGTGGTCAGGGCTTCGGCAGGTCTGCCCTACATCGACGCCAGTCGTACGGATCCCTGCTCGAGTCCTGTAGCAGGACCACCGGAGCGGTGATGCGGGGTAGCGGCATCGCCATCGTGGCCTTCGCCAATCTGGCTTTACTGTATTAGTTAACTGCGGATGTCGGTTGTGTAATCACCGTGCCATCGGGTGGATGCCCCACCGGGTCAGTAAGTGTCGCGCCGACGATGTGTACCAATGTGCTCGGGTCCACTTACACGATGAAGGCGCTCGCGCCTCGGCACGGTTGCATCCTGGTCAGGGGGCTGCCACGCCAGCCGGATTGTGATCGCAGTTCAGCTTGGGCTGCGGCGCGTGCGGTGGGATCTGTGTAGATCTCGGGTGTTTTACGTGCCAGTTATCGGCTTGCTCTGCTTGGACCGCCACCGCTTCCAACTGCAGGCCCGTCAGGTGCGACAGCAACGTCGAAATGATCTCCACTCCGGCACCCAACCCGAACTACCGACGAATGCGCCTCACAAAATCTGTGCGAGGGCGAGTTGCGGGCGGAGCCGACAAAGTTTTCATCAGATCTCTAAGGACTCTGTACCCGTAGTCGGCAGGCGAGCGTACGAGGCGGCTCGAGCCAAATCGGCGCTCGTGGAACGAGACGGGAGTCTGGGCAATTCGGAAGCCTAGGCTCGCTGCTCGGATAATTTGCTCCTGGGTATAGGTGAATTTGCTGGAAATCCGAACGGCAGTAGCCAGTCGGGCGGAGAACGCCCGGTAGCCGCTTTGGCTATCTGCAACGGCAACTCGCGAGATTGCTGATATCGCTTGTGACAGCGCGATGTTTCCAGCGTATCGAAAAGGTTGCATATGTGGAGGGCGTCGCCATAGGCGGTTCCCGATTGCCAAGTCCGCCCCGTTGGCGAGTTTGTGCAGCAGGGCGTGAATGTCGTCGGGGGCATATTGCCCGTCGGCGTCGGTGTGGACGATGGTTGTGGCACCGAGGCCTAGGGCGGCATCGACGCCCAGTTGAAATGATTGAGCTAGCCCAATACCCCCGGAAGGCAGAACGAGGGAAGCTCCGGCATGGAGTGCCACCTCTGCAGTGCGATCACTCGAGTCGTCGTCCACAACGATGGTTTTCGACAGCTTGAAGCGAGGCCGAATTTGCTCGTGGAACGTTGTTAGTACCTGACCAACGGTCTGCTCCTCGTTCCTTGCAGTAATCAGTAGCGCAAGCATTCTTCTCCAGCTTCTAGGCATCTTGTGACGCGCCGATCTTAGTACCGGGATAGTCTTGCCAGACTTCTGGGTCGCCCGGAGAATTGTCGGATGCCTCTGGCTGTCGTCGTCTGTTGCCTGATGTCGTTCGCCCTGCTCAAGTCGGTTGCCCTCATGAACGCCGTTCGATGGGCAGCTAAGCGGGCCCGCGGATACGAGCGCGAGTCGCGGCTGCGGCCTCCTAAAAATGATCTTGAGTTGGCCGCGTTATTTGAGCGTCATGGTGGTGATTTCTTCCCATTTGGCGCTAAATGGTACAAGGTCCGCCGACTCTACTCACCTGGATCCAGAGACTCGAGACTGACTAAGGCTAGAAAGAGTGTAGTCAGGCTGATTGCGAAGACATTCATCAGTGGTGCCGGGTTTATCCTCGTGTCTTATGTATCGACGATCGCTCTGAACGCTCTTGCGCCGAAAGTGAGCGTTGTTGCTTCTGTGCTCGTGTCCGCATTGACCCTCTGGGTTGTCGCCTACAACATGGGATTGTTAGCGGAGGCTGTGGCCTGGTATTTGGCCGTCGGCCGATATGCGCGTTCCTACTTCACGGCCGGAATCACGGGGCGCCGCCCGGAGGATGGATCAGTCCTGGATGAGCTGATTGTTTTTGTATCTTTGGCAGTCTTTATGGTTCTCAGTCTAGCGATCTCGGTGTCTACCCTTCAGCTCCGGTTCGGTGGGTTCAAGGGCATGTCGCGAGATCATGGTTTTGTAGCCGAGTTGCGGAGGCTGGCAGACTCCACGTATTACGTTGTCGCGAATGTGACCACCTTGGGCGATTCTTCAATCCAACTATCGAGCGCGCCAGCCAAGATCGGCGCAACGACCGTGCTGGTCGCCGGCTTGCTGTTGCTGACTTTCACACTGGCTTTGTTCTCGTCGGTCATTCTTGAGCGGCAGTTGCCAGATGACTTGGGGCGTAAGCCTAGGGTTTAGCTTGACCGAGCCGTTGCGGCGCGGCGGTGCTTATCTCTGAACAGGCCCATGCTACTCGGCGGGGTTGATCATGGTGACCGACCGACCGATCATCTTGAGGTGGTGCATGAAGTCGTCCAGGCCGGTCACGGGCAGCTCGCGAGGGCGGTGGAGACCAGGTTGGGGACTTCGCTGCATCGACCTCGACGAAGCCGAAGGGCCGTTCGACGAGTTGCGGGCGCCGGATGCGGTAACGGTCGGCAAACCGCCGGCTTGGCGTTGGGGTACTTATAATGCGGGAGTGCCGTGGCAGATGTGAAGGACTCCCGTTTCCGTGAGGAGGCCGCGCTGCCGCCCGACGGTGAGATGCATTCGATTGCCGGGGCGAAGATGCAGGTGTGGCACTGCCGCGACAGCAGCCGCAACCTGCCGAGGGCCAGGTCGCCGACGCTGAGAGGTTCGCAGACGCCATTCTCCTCGAGGCGGTAGAAGGGGCATGGCTTTGTCCTCTCGACGCAGCGAGGGCCGTGGCCGTTCGGCGACGACCCTCGCTGGTGTTCCGGACTCTGGTGGCGCGGTGGGTGCACGAGCTCGTTTGGATGGCGCCTGGCCAGGCGGACCGTGCAGGGCGGACGGCTTGCCTGGTCTCTCGTGCTCCTGCCCGAGATCGGCCCTGAGTGTCGGCGGCTTCACCGATCAGAAATCCTCCGCCACGTCGTCGGTTCCTTTAGCACTCACGCACCGGTGGAAGGATCAACGACCATGACCGACGCCAGACCGCTAAGCGCCACCGAGGCCGCGTTCATCGCGGCGGTCCACTCAGGCGACACGGCGCGGTTTGCACTCATCACGGAGCGCCACCGGCGTGAGCTGCAGGTGCACTGTTACCGGATGCTCGCGAACTACGAGGACGCCCAGGACATGACGCAGGAGACGTTCCTGCGAGCGTGGAAGAAGCGGGAGTCGTTCAGGGGCCACGCGGCCGTGCGGACCTGGCTGTACCGGATCGCGACGAACGCCTGCCTCGACTTCCTGGAGAAGCGCAACGACCGCACACCTGTGCCGTTCGAGCTGCCGAACCCCGACTCCGAGCTGCTGTACCTGCAGCCGTACCCCGACCGGATGCTCCCCGAGGACCCGCTGGAATCGGTGGTGGCGCGGGAGACGATCGAGCTGGCGTTCATCATCGCCGTCCAGCACCTGCCGCCGCGGCAGCGGGCGGTGTTCATCCTGCGCGACGTCCTCGGCTGGCCGGCGTCGAAAGCCGCCGACGCCCTTGAGCTGACCGTCGCATCGGTGACCAGCGCACTGCAGCGGGCTCGTGTGACGATGCGCGAGCAGCTGCCCGACCGCCGTCTCGACTGGCGGAGCCCCGCCAACCACGAGCTGTCGAATGACGAGCGCGGCGCGGTGAAGTCGTACATCGAGGCCCATGAGCGCAACGACCTCGACGGGCTGACGTCCCTACTGCGCGACGACCTGCGTTTCGCGATGCTGCCCGATCCGGGCACCGTGACCACGACGGCCAGGGAAGCGGTGGACGGCTGGGTCTCCCATGGGCTCTTCCACCGCGGCTACGACGACTGGCGCGGTATCACCACGACGATCAACCGCATGCCTGCCGCCGCGCTGTACCTCCGCACCCCCGACGAACCGGAGTACCGGCTGTTCACCATCGCGGTCCTGCACATCGTCGACGGGAGGATCGCCGAGCTCACCGGATTCGACGCCACCGACAAACCATGGCTGGGCCTGCCTCCGACACTGTGATCAGGTGAGTCCGGCCCGTGCTCATCGCCTCGTCTCGTATCGGGTCAGTATCACGCCGCCGGGAAACGGCCGCGTCTCCACCAGGTTGAGGTTCACCCAGCTGTCCAGGGCCGTGAAGAACGGCGTGCCGCCGCCCAGCAAGGCCGGTGCGGTGACCAGCACGTACTCGTCGATCAGCCCGGCACGCATGGCCGCTGCGGCAAGTGTGGCGCCGCCGATGTCCATGGGGCCGCCGTCTTCGGCCTTGAGCCGGGTGATCTCGGTGACCGCGTCGCCGGTGACCAGGCGGGTGTTCCAGTCGACCGTGCGGGTCGTCGAGGAGAACACCACCTTCGGCACGTCCCGCCAGCGGCGGGCGTACTCGATCTCCGCCGGTGTGGCGCCGGGCTGCTGGTCGGCGGTTGGCCAGTGGGAGCTCATCGCCTCCCACAATTTGCGCCCGTACAGCGCCAGGCCGGTCGCCCCCACCCGGTCGGACCACCACTGGAACAGCTCGTCGCTCGGTACGCTCCAGCCGAGGTCATCGCCAGGCGCGGCGACATAGCCGTCCAGGCTTACGTTCATAGCGAAGATCAGTTTCCGCACCGTGCCAACCTCCCGTAAGTCCATTTAGTACGTACAGACGGGCGCGGCGCGAAAACCTCATCGGTGTGCGATCGGCCCCGCAGGTAAACCCTCGCGCCCCGGGGGGTCAGCAGCCGCATCCAGTGCTATGGCAGCCGCATCCCGCTTCAGCGGTGGCACGCTGGGCCGAGCGACGGCGGTGCAGCCACCACATGCCGAGCGCAAGAGCCACCAGTCCGGCGGCAACGGCGAACAGCGTCTTCTCCAGGATCGCGGCGCCCGCGCCGGTGAGCACCCCGGCGGCGATCAGCAGAGGCAGCGCGCAGCAGGCGGCGCAGGCGAGGACGGCGAGTCCGCCGGCAACCTTGCTGCGCCGCGGCGGCGTGTTGTCGATCTCCCCCGGGGCTGGGTTCGGGATGCGGGTCGGCGGCGGGACGGGCTGGCTCATTCGCGTTCTCCGGAGGGTCGAGTGGTGCCGATGGTCAGATACGGGATCGGGCAGTCCGTGCAGGTGCAGTTGGTGAGGCTGTTGCAGCGCGCGTCGACGACTTCGGTGAGCGTGGCGCGGATCGCGGTCAGGTCGGCGATCTTCAGATCGATTTCGGCGATCTTGTCGATGGCCCGTTGCCGCAGATCCGCGCTCGGGTGCCGGTGGCGGCCCGCGTCGAGCAGCTCGGCGACCTCGTCGAGGGTGAATCCGAGTCGCTGCGCTGCCTTGATCACGTTGAGCAGGGCGACCGTGTCGGCTGGGTAGAGGCGGTGCCCGCCGTTCGTCCGTGACGGTTCGGCGAGCAGGCCGCGGCGCTCGTAGTAGCGCAGCGTCTGGATGTTGACGCCGGCCTGCTCGGCGACCTCGCCGGTGCGCAGCCCGTCCATCACGACGCCCGTGCCGTCGACCGGGTACCGGCGAACGGCAACCCAGCCTGGGCCCAGTCGGCCTTGCCGCCGTCGTAGCCGCGTACGTCGGTGTAGCCGAGCCGCTCGAACGCCGCGGCGGCGGCCTTCGAACGCGAGCAGGCCGGGCCGGAACAGTAGGTGACCACGGTCCGGTCGCGGTCCGGCGCCAGCCGGGCCGCCAGGTCGGCGGACAATTCACCGGGCAGGTTCACCGCACCGGGCAGATGGTCCGCCTCGAAATGAGCTGCCTCGACGAGCGTGACCTCACCGGCATCGAGCAGTTCGCGAAGCCGGTCACGACTGATCCGCTGCACGATGCTCCTCTCGGCTCGCGGTGCGAGCGGCAGCGTCACGGGCGCGGCCCGCGAGAGAGGCCAGAACCTCGCCATGCTGGGGCGGCACCGCGACGTCCAGGGTCACGGCCTCCCCGTCGCCGATACGCTCGACTGCGACGGTGAAGTCGAAGAACGAGCAGCATTCGGTCTCGCGAGCGGCAAGGTCACGCACCGTGGCCGCCAGACCCGCCGGGCCGGCCAGACGCAGGCGCGTGTGGGTCGCGTCGAGCTGGTCCACCTCGCGCACAGCGGTGGCGAACAGTTCAGCAAACTCCGCCAGCCACAACGGCTGTTGCGCCGTCGGTAGCGTGCAGGCGTCCGGAATCACGAAAGACATGCCGTCTCCTCGAACCTGGGCGCCATCGGCGCCGTCCGGTCGACGGTAAGCCTGTACCTGGGTACCGGATGCAATCCCTGGGCCGACACGACCTTCGAGGCCGCTGCCGGACCGCGCCGCTACCTCCGTAAAGGATGGCCACGATCGGGTCGCGTCGCAGCTCGCACGCGTGTCGGTGCGCCCGTGCGTTGGTCGATCTGGTGGGTCAACCGTCGTCTGTCGGTCACGTTCGGTGCGGGTGTCAGGGGTCCCCGCCCGGTGGGTGGGTACGGTGGTTGCGTGACAGGCGCGCGGGCAGTGGGCGCCGGGCCGATGGCCCGGTGGGTGCTGCTGGCCTGCACGCTGTTCGGGCTCGCGGCGATGCACACCCTCGGACACGCCGGGATGCGCATGGGCACCCACCATGGCCACGGGCCGGCCGGTGCGGTGGCCGTGGCTGGCGGGATGGACGTGCCGGCGGAGGTGGCGGCCGCGGTGACTGCCGTGACCGATGAGTGTCCAGGCTGCGCGCACGTGAGCGGTCCGCAGGGCCCGGGGCGCGATGGCATGCCCGGTTGGAGTGTCTGCCTGGCGGTGCTCACCGGTCTGGCGGTGCTCGTGCTGTTGATCGCGCGGTGGTGGGCGAGGCCGCGTCCGGTCGGTTCGCAGATCCGCAACGTCAGCGCGCTGTCGCGGGTATCGCGGGGCCCGCCGCGGCCGGTGGGTCTGAGTCTCGCTCGGTTGTCGGTGCTGCGTACATAGAACTTGCGCTGCGCCGCTGCTGCCCGTACGCGCTGCGCGTACGGCAGGGCGTGCGCCGAGGTTCTTCTCGCACGTTCACCGATACCGAAAGGCTTCTTGTTGTGTTGACACGTTCTGTTGTGCTGCGCCGTGCCGGACTGGCCGGCGTGGCGGTGACCGCTGCGGTGCTGCTGTCGGCCTGCGGCGGCGATGACTCCACGGGCTCCGGGATGGGCCACGGCTCCGGCATGGGCACCAGCGCGCCGGCGGCCTCGGCGAGCGCGGGCGCGGTATTCAACGACGCGGACGTGATGTTCGCTCACATGATGGTCGTCCACCACCGGCAGGCGATCGAGATGGCGTCGCTGGCCGATACCCGGGCCGCCAGCAGCGACGTCAAGGCGCTCGCCACGAAGATCAAGCAGGCGCAGCAGCCTGAGATCGACACCATGAACGGGTGGCTGACCGCCTGGGGCAGGCCGGCCCCGATGGCCAGCGCGAGCGGCATGGACATGGGCATGGGCCACGGCGCGATGCCCGGCGTCATGTCCGACGCGGACATGACCCAACTGGCGAAGGCCAAGGGCGCCGAGTTCGACAAGCAGTTCCTCACCATGATGATCAGCCACCATCAGGGTGCGATCAGCATGGCCCAGCAGGAGACGGCGCAGGGCAGCAACCCGGATGCCAAGACTCTGGCGGCGAAGATCATCACGGATCAGCAGGCCGAGATCACCCAGATGCAGGACCTGCTGACGAAGGTCTAGACGGTCAGCGGCGGCCGAACCCTGAACGGGTTCGGCCGCCGCGGTCGCCGGTTTCTCAGTGGGCGTGGTGGTACTGGTGCACCACGGCGTGCCCCTTGCCCCGGCTGATCATCCACCGGTTGACGGGCGTGGTCAGCAGGAACGCCACGACCAGCGACCCGGCCAGGGACGCCCAAAACAGCACGCTGGTCAGCCCCGCGTTCATCGCCCCGGGCACCGCGACGATGAACGCGTTGTCCAGCAGCTCCATGATCGCAATCGACACGGTGTCGGCGGCCAGGGCCACCTTCAGCGCGGTGCGGACGTTGACACCGGCTCGCAACACGCCGCGCATGGTCAGGCCGTAGCCGAACACGAAGGCCAGGGCGATCGACAGCACCACGGTGGCGGCGTTGTGCAGCCCGGCCGTGGTGCCGATGACCATGCCCAGGACCTCACCGATGGCGCACCCGGTCAGGCAATGCAGCGTCGCCGACGCCGCGACCGCCCAGCTCTCCACCACCCGCATCTGCTGCCGGTCGGCGTCCGGGCTGTGCTGGTTGTGCCCCTCGTGCCCATGCCCGGCGTGGCCGGCCGAGCCCGGTGCCGCAGTCGCCGTGGGGCTCTGAACGTGGCTGCTGTGATCCATGTCCGACCTCCTTCACTCGCCCACACCGTACCCCCCGGGGGTATGTATGCCAAGGGTCGAGTAGCAGCGTGCCCCCCGCGCTGCCTGTCGCACTGACCCGCCGCGACGACGACGGACCCGCAGGCGGCCGATCCTGCCGGTGCGGCTGAGCGGAACCGTCACGACCGGGTGGCCGGCGTCTGGAGTTGGGTGCGCTTGTCCCGGATGTGCCGCAGGCTTGATCGAGGGCGGCGGTGGGGGACGCGGCGGGGCCGCAGCCCTCGTCGGCAGTCAGGCCTTCAGTCATCGGGAGTGCGTCTTATCTGTCGACGGCGCGGCCACGTGGTACGACTGCTTCAAGAACAAGCCGACGAAGCAGGCGGGCCGGTGACGACGAACAGAGTGGCCAATCTGCTGCGTGGGCGGGAGAGTCCGCAGCGGCCGACCTTCCTGGAACTGTTCTTCGATCTCGTGTACGTCTTCGCGCTCACCCGGGTCGTGCACGAGTTGGTGCTGGACTACACCAGGGGTCACGTCGCCGAGACGTTGACCACCACCCTTTCGGAAAACGGCGAGACTCTGCTGCTGCTATTGGCCGTCTGGTGGATCTGGACCCAGACGGCGTGGATGACCAGCAGATTCGACCCGTTCCGGCCGGAGATCCAGTTCCTTGTCCTCGCGACGATGTTCGGGAGTCTGCTCCTGGCGGTCGCGATATCCGGGGCTCTCGCCGAGACCGGAATTCTCTTCGCGAGCACGTACGTCGCGATCCAGGTGGGCCGCACCCTTTTCTTCGTAGTTACCTTGCGGGGCCACGATCTGCGCCGCGTCAACATGCTGGCGCTCGTCTGGTTCGGCGCGTCGGCCGTGCCGTGGCTCATCGGAGCCTTCGAACCCGAGTTGACGCGCAATTCGCTGTGGGCGCTGGCCCTGGCGATCGACTACCTGGGGGGCAGACTCGGCTGGCCGGTACCGGGGCTGGGCCGCTCGCGGGTTTCCCCGTGGGCCGTCGCCGGCGAGCACCTGGCCGAACGCTACTGGCAGCTCGTCATCGTCGCGCTTGGTGAGACGATCCTGACCTCCGGCTCGAGTCTTCTACGTGGTCCGATTGTGCATGAACGAATATTGGCTCTTACCTTGTCGTTCCTCACCACGGTGTTGCTGTGGCGGATCTACTTCTACCGAGCCGGCCAGATCTTGGGCGAGGCCGTCGTGGCATCCGTCGACCCAGGCCGACTCGGTCGGTCGGCCGAGCTCTGTCACCTGCTCATGGTGTCCGGCATCCTCGTGACCTCAGCCGGTTCCGAACTCGTCTTGCTGGATCCATCCGGACACGCCAAACCCGCCTGGGTCGGCGCCATCCTCGGCGGGCCCGCGCTCTACCTCGCCGGGCGTTCACTATTCGAGTACGTGGCCTTCGCCCGCGTGTCCCTTCCGCGGCCGATCGGGATCCTCGCCCTCGTGGCCCTAGCGCCGCTGATGGTCCGTCTGCCGCCACTCAGGGTCGCTGCGGCAGCTGCCGCCGTCCTGCTCGGCGTCGCCGTCGCGGACGCGATCCGAGCCCATGGACGCCCACTGGAGCAGGCCTCGCCGCCACGCTGACCGGGCAGGCCGGGATGCCGATGCTGGTCGGCACCTTCTCAGGTCGGCGAGGGTGGCGACGCGGCGGTCAGTGCCGGCGGACAGCGGGCCGCTGCCGGGGCGAGTGCGGTGACGGCGATCGTGAAAGCTCTGCTGCCGGTGTCCTGCCAGAGGTGCGGGGAGAACGGAGGGAGCGGTCTGGCCGTCACCGCGCCCAGCCCCTGGTCATGGGATGACAATTGCCGGATGGACCAGGTGCTCAACCTGCTGGTGTCGCTGCCACCCGCCCTGGTGCTCGTCTTGGCGTTCCTCCTCCCGGCGCTGGAGGCGTCGACCTTCCTTGGCCTGGTGGTGCCGGGGGAGGTGGCCGTGCTGGTCGGCGGAGTCCTCGCCCACGACGGGAGGCTGCCGCTGTGGGCGGTGGTGGTTGTGGCGCTGGCCGGGGCTGCCCTCGGCGACCAGGTGGGTTATCTGATTGGCCGCCGTTACGGCCGGCGGCTGCTGGACCGAACGCCGCGCCGGTTCGTTCGATCTGGTGAGCTGCGTCGTGCGCTCGACCTGATCCGTCGGCGGGGCGCCGGCGCAGTGGTGCTCGGCCGTTGGGCGGCCGCGCTGCGGGCGCTGGTGCCGGGTCTGGCGGGCATGAGCGGCATACCGCAGCGCACGTTCACACTGGCCAACGTTGCCGGCGGGGCGCTGTGGGCAGCGGCGGTGGCCGCGCTGGGTTACCTGGCTGGCGCCTCGTACGGACTGCTGGAGCGGCGACTTGGCCTGGGCGGGGAGGTGCTGCTCGCGGTTGTGGCGCTGGTGATCGCGGCACGGATCTGGGCTGGCCGGCGGGCTGCCCGCCGCGAGCGGGCCGTGCAGGAACCGACGAGGCCCAGTGACGGCCGACATCCTGGCGCTCCCGGGGAACCTCGACGCCGCCGACGTCTGCGCGGCTGAACTACTCGCCGCCGGCGGACTCGCAGCGGAGCAACGGTGGGACTTCCGTCGGGAGGGCGTCGATAACAGACGCGTTCAGGCCGTCCACATCAAGCGTTCGCAGCGGTGGCACAGCATCGAGCGAGGGGTGCTCGTCAACCCCGGGTCAGTTCCAGGGATCGGCGTTCGGATCGTCGCCGAGCAGCTGCGCGCTCTCCAGGCACAGGTTCTCGCCGAACAGTTGATTGCCGCGGGAGTCGGTGCCCCATGCGTCGTCGGCGGAGGCAGCGATGGCGCGCCATGTGTAGCTGTCAGCCGACCTGGCCGGCCTGGTAGTGCCCGGACCCTGATCTGGCCTTCGCGTCACCGACCTGTCCTTCGCGCCAGCGGCGATCAGCGGACCCGGGACGGATCGGTCGTCCGGGTACGCAGCCACGCGTCGAAGTCGCGGGCCACGATGCGTTCGTCGGTGACACCGTCGGCGGCCGGCGAGCACAGCCAGCGGATCGGCGCGGCCATGACGGCGGGATCAAGCATCTGCTCGCGAACCGCCTGGGGCATCCCGTCCGGGATCATGCCGGTACGGGTGGCCCCGCCGGGCAGGAGTACGTTGACCCATACCGAGTGCTCGCGCAGATCGGCGGCCATGATGCGGGACAGCGCCTCGGACCCCGCTCGTGACGGGCCGTAGGGCACGAAACCTCTACGGATCATGGTCTCCTCGTTGAGCGAGATGTTCACGATGCGTCCGCCGCCGGCGGTGAAGAAGGTCGGTACGACCGCGCGGGCGACCAGGAAGTAGCCGGTGAGGTTCGTGTCGATCACGTCCCGGAAACCGTCGGGCGTGACCTCCCAGAAGCCCCGAGGTTCGGTGAAGAACTCCGGGTTCACGGTTCGCATGCCGATCCCCGCGTTGTTGACCAGCACATCGAGTCCGCCCAGGAGGTCGACCGTCCGGCGGACACCGTCGGCCACCGAGCGCTCATCCCGGACGTCCATGGCGACGCCACCGACCCGCCCGCGCTCGGCGTCGATCTGCTCGGCGACCTGGGCGGTGCGGCCCTCATCGCGGCTGGTGATGACCACCCGCGCGCCGCCGTCGGCCAGCGCCTCGGCCATCGAGCGGCCAAGGCCGTTGGTCGCCCCCGTGACCAGGACCCGTACCCCGGAAAGGGACTCGTCGGTTCTCACGTCACGCACGGTCATGAACCAATCATTCCTCATTCGTGCGCGTGCCGTGCGGAGCAGGCTGACCGGCCCGGGCTGCTGGACGCGGCCGTTCCGTCCCGCGTTTGGCGGCCGGAGGCGCGGGAACACCTCGCCGATCGGGCCCAGGCGACCCGCCACGTCTGTCGTCCGGCAGCGCTGGTGATGCCGGCGAGACCCGAGAGGAGCGAGGATGAGCCCACGCAGGACAACCGTCCCGGCACGCAGATCACCCGGAGCCACCAAGGCCACCGGGGCGACGAAGATGCCGCCGAGCCGGAAGGTGGCGGCCAAGAAGGTCGCCGCTGCCACGAAGCGGGCCACCGGCGCGAGCGCAGCCAAGACGCCCGGCGAGAAGCCCACGCCGACCACGCCCCGCGTCGCCCGGAAGAAGGACGTTTCCGCCACCACGGCCTCGCCCAGCCGCAGGCCGACGGCGAAGGCGGCCGCCGCCAAGAACGCACCACCAAAGAAGGCGCCCTCAGCGAGGGCCGCGGCGAAGAAGGCGCCGGCGAAGAAGGCCGCGCCGACCCGGGCCCGTACCACGTCCGCCACCAGGGCACCGGCCAAGAAGGCGACCACCATGGAGTCGTTCGGCAACCGGCGTACGGCGCGCAAGGCCTGAACGTCGACGCCGACCCCGGTGTGTCGCACCAGATCGGTGATCGTCGGGGAGGCGTCGCCGCAGGCGTAGGCCGCACCATCCGGCCTCGCCCACCCACGCCGTTTGGGCACCCCGCTCGGTCTGCACACCCCGTGCCACCTGCACGGCTCCAACTCGATAGGTTCCGCGGACTTCGTCACCCTCGGCCACCATCGCGAGCTTGTGCTCCGGACTGAAGACGGCCTGCTCCCAGAATGCCCTGGCCAGTGGAAACTCCGCGAGTGTTGCAAACGCCCCTGCGGGGTTCGCCCTTTATGAAAGGGTTTGCTCAGAACGTTGCCGATTATTGACGGCACCCGCACGAGCAGATCAAGTGACAGGGGCGGACATGAGGTGGCTGATCGGTGGTGCGGCCGCGATTGCCGGGGGGATGGTTGTCCGGCGCCTGCTCGGTGGGGCTGGCCGGGGCAATGACCAGTGGCAACGGGTTCAGGCCCGGCGGCGCGGGGCGCGGTGGCACGTGGCGACGGTGAACCGACCGGCGGGTGACGTCGCCCCGGGCGGCCAGTTCCCCGAGCCGCTGGCCGGGCTTGGCGACGCCGTCGAGGTCCAGGTCCGGCCTGCCCCCGGCGGCCGGGGGACCGAGATCGCCGTACGGCTGCGCGACGGCGCCCGACTCCCTGTTGCCGCCGCGGCCCGACGGGTCACCGGCCGGGATCCTGAACAGGCGATCCGGGCTGCGCTGCGCGAGTCGAAGCAACTGATCGAAACCAGTGAGGTCCTGCATCCGGACTATCCGCCCACGACCGAGCCGACGCCGATGAACAAGCCACTGCGAATGGCCACCCAGCAGGGTCGGCGGGAGGGACGACAGTGAAGGCGCTGGTCTGGGAGGGAGCCAACGAGCTCGCGGTGCGGCAGGTGCCGGACCCGCAGATGCGTAACGAGCAGGACGTCATTGTGCGGGTCCGGCGGACTGTGACGTGTGGTTCGGACCTGCACCTGCTCGGCGGGTACATCCCGTTCATGGAACGCGGCGATGTCCTCGGGCACGAGTTCCTCGGCGAGGTCGTCGAGGTCGGTTCGCAGGTACGCAAGCACAAGGTAGGCGACCGGGTCGTCGTCTGCTCGTTCATCTCCTGCGGCAAGTGCTGGTACTGCCAGCAACAACAGTTCTCGCTGTGCGACAACGGAAACACCAACCCGATGATCACCGAGAACGTCTGGGGCTCCGCGCCCGGAGGCTGTTACGGCTACTCGCACGCACTCGGGGGCTTCGCCGGCAGCCACGCCGAGTTCATCCGCGTCCCCTACGCCGACCAGGGCGCCTTCACCGTCCCGGACGAGGTGAGCGACGAGCGCGCGCTCTTCGCTTCCGACTCCGCGCCGACCGGTTGGATGGGCGCCGACCTCGCCGGCGTCAAACCGGGCGATGTCGTGGCGGTCTGGGGTGCTGGTGCGGTCGGGCAGATGGCGGCTCGGGCGTCCGTGCTGCTCGGTGCCGATCGGGTGATCGTGATCGACCGACTCGACAACCGGCTCCAGATGGCCCAGACACATCTCGGCGTCGAGACGCTGAACTACGAGCAGCAGGACGTCAGCGGCGAATTGCTGGAGCGCAGTGGCGGCCGAGGCCCGGACGTGTGCATCGAGGCAGTGGGTATGGAGTCGCACAGCAGCGGTCCGCAGTTCTGGTACGACCAGGTCAAGCAGCAGCTGCGCATCGAGTCCGACCGACCGATCGCCGCCCGGGAGGCGATCTACAACTGCCGCAAGGGCGGCAGCGTGTTCATCCTGGGTGTGTTCGGCGGCCTGGTCGACAAGTTTCCGCTCGGGGCGGTGATGAACAAGGGGCTGACGCTGCGCGGCGCACAGCAGCACGGACAGCGCTACATTCCCATGCTGCTGGAGCGGATGGCCCGCGGCGAGCTGGTCACGGAGCATCTCGCGACACACACGATGCCGTTGGACCAAGCGCCGCGCGGCTACGAGATGTTCAAACAGAAACTCGACGGATGCGTACGGGCCGTCTTCCAGCCGACCAGCTGATTCCGCCGTCGCCGGTGCCCCTCGCACCGTAGCGCGACCTCACTTACTGGATTGCCCTCAGCCAGCTTGTCCGTTCAGCTCTCGCCGCGGGACTTCGCTCTGGGTCATCGGTGCTCCGCACCGGTAGCCGGGCTCGGGCGCCGACGGCGAGAATCGGGGTCGTTACGCGCCGTCGCGGCAGTTCCCGTGCTGCTGACGTGGTGGTGGAGCCAGGCCGTCGAGGGGAGCGCCCCCGACCACTCGTCGTCGTGTGAAAGGCCCGCCACTGCCTCTGTTCGGAATCAGGACGTGACGTGTCGGATCCGGTCCCCGGTCCAGGCCGCTTCGAGGATCGCGGTCAGGCTGGCGGTGTCGGTCGGGCCTGGATGGTTCTGGATCAGGCGGGTGACGCCACTGGCCATCTCCGCGAAGCGCGGGAGGTCGGCGCGTGCCACGCCGATGTCCGCCAAGGTGGCAGGGATGCCGATGTCGGCAAGGAGCCCGTCGAGCCAGGTGAGGAACACCTCTGCGGCCTCGGTATCCGAGGCGTCGGTCACGTCGAGCCCGCACACCCGGGCGAGGATGGCCAACCGGTCGCTGATGGCCTCCCTGGCCGCGTCCAGCGCGTAGGGCAGGAGCAGCCCGACGCCCAGGCCGTGCGGCGTGTGCGTGGCTGCGCCGATGGGGTACTGGAGAGCGTGCGGGGCCGCGTTGCCCGCGTGCGAGAACGCCAGCCCGGCGAGCATGGACCCATAGGACATGTCCGCGCGCGCGTCCGTGTCGCCTCCGTCCCTGACCGCACGACGCAAGCTACGGGCGATCCGCTCCGCGGCCAGGAGGGCGTAGTGGTCGGTGATCGGGTTGCGGCCGAGGAAGACCTGCTCCACCGGGTCGCGCGGTCCGTGGGCCCGCCCTCGCGCGGTGTAGCTCTCCACCGCGTGGCAGAACGCGTCGATGCCGGAGTGGGCGGTGACTGTCGCGGGGCAGGTGTAGGTGAGTTCGGGGTCGACGATGGCGAAGTCGGGCACGATGTGGACGCTGGAGACCCCCACCTTCAGCTCGCGGTCCGGGTCGGTCAACACCGACACGGGTGTGAGCTCGGAGCCGGTGCCTGACGTCGTCGGGACCGCCACGAGAGGAATCGTCGGCCCCGGCACCTTCGACTCGCCGTAGAAGTCGCGCGGCGTCCCGCCGTGGCGGCGGATGACGCCGACGATCTTGGCGAGGTCGATCACCGTGCCACCCCCGATGGCGAGGATCACGTCGGCGTCCACCTCGGCGGCGACCGAGACGGCCAGGGCGACATCGGCGAGTGGCACGTCTGACGTCGCGTCGGAGAACACCCCGACGACCTCGACCCTCTCCCGTACGGCGGCCACGATCTCGGCCACGCCCGGCTGTCCGAGAAGAACCTGGTCGGTCACGATGAGCACTCGCGAGCCACTCTCGGCCACCACTCGTGGGATGTTCTGCGCGACCCCTTCGCCCACTATCAGCTGGCGTGGTCCGCGGACGGTCTCAAGCATGTCAGTGCCTCTCTCGAACGTCGGCGGCGATGTGCGGGGCGGAAGCTCGGGGCGGCAGGCCGGTCACGGTAGGTCGATCGCCGCGTAGGTGAGGTCGAGGTACTCGAGGATGCCCTCGTGCGACCCCTCCTTGCCGATCCCGGACTGCTTCACGCCTCCGAACGGAGCTGACGGGTCCGAGATCAGGCCACGGTTGATGCCGACCATTCCCGTGTCCAGCCCCTCGGCGAACCGGAGCGCCCGCTGGAGGTCACGGGTGAAGACGTATCCGACCAGCCCGTGCTCGGTGTCGTTGGCCTTCGCCAGCACCTCGTCGTCGGACGTGAACGAGATGATCGGCGCCACCGGGCCGAAGATCTCCGTCTTCAGCATCCGCGCGTCGTCGGGCACGTCGACGAGGACCGTGGGCGGGTAGAAGTGGCCCGGCCGATCCGGACGCTCGCCGCCCACCACGATCCGGGCGCCGCGATCGACCGCGTCGGCGACGAGCTCGTCGATCCTGGTGACCGAGGCCTCGTCGATCAACGCCCCGACGTTCACGCCGTCGTCGAGACCATGGCCCACCGAAAGCGCGCCCATCCGCTCGGCGAAGCGCGCCGTGAACTCCTCGCGCACCGGCTCCTCGACGTAGATCCGGTTGGCCGCGATGCAGGACTCCCCGATGTTGCGCATCTTGGCGACCATGGCACCGTCGAGCGCGACGTCCAGGTCAGCGTCGGCACACACGATCAGGGCCGCGTTGCCGCCCAGTTCCATGGACGTACGCAGCACGTTGTCCGCAGCCTGTCGGAGCAGCACGCGCCCGACCTCGGTCGACCCGGTGAACGACAGCTTGCGGGTCCGACTGTCGGCCAGCAGTGCGGAGATGACCTCGCCGGAACGCTTGGTGGTCAGCACGTTGACAACGCCCGGGGGTACGCCGACCTCCTCCATGATGCGGGCCAGGAACAGCATGGTGAGTGGCGTCTGGGCTGCTGGCTTGGTGATCGTCGTGCAGCCTGCGGCCAGCGCGGGAGCGATCTTGCGGGCGCCCATGGCCAGCGGAAAGTTCCAGGGCGTCACGAAGACGCACGGTCCAACGGGCTTCGGCACGGTGAGGATGCGATACCCGCCTGCGGGAGCGGTGCTGTAGCGCCCCTCGACGCGCACCGCCTCCTCGGCGAACCAACGGAAGAACTCGGCGCCGTAGGCCACCTCCGCCCGAGCCTCGACGAGCGGCTTGCCCATCTCGAGCGTTATCAGCCGGGCGACCTCCTCGGATCGCTCGATCAGCGCCCGGTACGTCGCGGTCAACAACTCCGACCGTTTCCGCGGCGGGGTCGCCGCCCACTCCGTCATTGCCGTGCTCGCCGCGTCCAGAGCGGCGAGCCCGTCAACGACGTCCGCGTCCGCCACCTCGGCGATGGCCTTGCCGGTGGCCGGGTCCTCGACGGCAAAGGTGGCTCCGCTCGCGGCGTCGCGCCAGGCGCCGCCGATCCGGAGCCGCCGGTGCTCGGGGGCCAGGACGTTCATCGGGTCACTCATTGCGTCGCCTCCTGTGATCCTCGTGGTGATGTCCGGCGTGCCCCAGCGAGCGCGCTGTGCGCGTGGACGGACGGGTCACCCGCCCTCGTCGGGGGCGAGGTTGCCGAGCGGGTCGAAGGTGGCCGTGGCCCCGTCTGCCGGCGCGGTTACCGCCCAGCCTCGGACAGCGACAGCCCGGTGTCCGCGTCGAACAGGTGCGCACGGTCCAGGTCGACCGTGACGTGCAGCCGCTCGCCGGGCGTACCGGTGACGGTGGGTCGTGCCTTGACCTTGAGGATCTCCGTCCCCACTCGGACGTCGACCACCGTGCGGTCACCGAGCGGCTCAAGCCCGTAGAGCTCGCCGGACAACGACGCGTGCCCACGCTGTTCGACGGACAGGTCCTCCGCGCGCAGGCCCAGCAGCAGCGCCCGGCCGTCCTCAGCCGTGGTCCAGCGGGGCCGCGGCAGCGTCCAGCCGTCCGCACCGACCAGACGATCTCCCTCGGCGCGGCAGGCGAGCAGGCTGATCGGTGGGCTCCCCACGAATCCTGCGACCCACTGGTTGGCGGGACGCTCGTACACCTCGGTCGGCGTTCCGACCTGTTGCACCTTCCCCTCCTTGAGGACCGCTACCTGGTCGGCCATGGACAGGGCCTCGACCTGGTCGTTGGTCACGTAGACGAAGGTTGCTCCGAGGCTCCGGTGGATGCGGGTGAGCTCGGTGCGCATCTCGACGCGGAGCTTGAGGTCGAGGTTCGTCAGCGGCTCGTCCATCAGGAACGCGCGGGGGCGACGCACCAGCGCCCGGGCCAGGGCGACCCGCTGCATCTCACCGCCCGACAACTGCGCGGGTCGACGTTGCAGCAGACGTTCGATGTGCAGCAGGCTCGACATCTGCTCGACGGCCGCGGCGATCTCGCTCGCGGAACTACGGCGTGCCCGCAGCGGCGAGGCGATGTTCTCGTACACCGTGTGTCGCGGGTAGAGGGCGTAGTTCTGGAAGACCATGGCCAGGTCGCGTGCGGCCGGGGTGTCACCTGTCGCATCCCTCCCGTCCAGGTGCACCGACCCGGCGTCAAGCTTCTCCAGCCCGGCGATCGCTCGCAGGGTCGTCGTCTTGCCTGCCCCGGAGGGCCCGAGCACGACGAAGAACGAGCCGTCCGGCACGTCCAGCGTCACCCCGTCCAGGGCCTGGACCTTGCCGAAGGACTTGCGCAGCCCGTGCGCTGCCACGGTTCCCATCAGGCCACCAGCTCTTCCGTGCTCACGTCGTAGACCGCCGGGGTCCCGCCGGTGTGCCGCAGCCCGACCTTTGCGTCAGCGGCGAAACGAATAGTCGGTGGCATCCGAACCCGTACGTCGCGCTGGCCGCTGTGGTCGACCACGTAGATGATTTCGTCGCCCAGCCACTCCGCCGAGACCACCCGGGCCGGGATCGAGCCTTCCGCCCCTGGTTCGGTGACTTCCAGCGCCTCCGGCCGGACGCCCGCCACCAGGCGACGGTCACGCGGCAGGCCTGGCGGTGGCGTGAGAACCAGTCCGCCCTGACCGCGCAGCTTTCCGTCGGCCACCTCCACCTCAATCAGGTTCATCGGGGGAGAGCCGATGAATGCCGCGCAGAAGAGACTCGCGGGACGGTCGTAGACCTCCAGCGGCGTGCCGATCTGCTCGACGCGGCCCTTGTTGAGGATGGCGATTCGGTGACCGAGCGACATCGCCTCGACCTGGTCGTGGGTGACGTAGACCATCGTCGCCCCCAGCTCGCCCTGCAGGTGCTTGATCTCCGTGCGCATGTCCGCCCTCAGCTCGGCGTCCAGATTGGTGAGAGGTTCGTCCATGAGGAACGCGCGCGGTCGTCGTACCAGGGCACGAGCGAGCGCAACGCGCTGCTGCTCTCCGCCGGACAGCTGGCGCGGTCGCCGGTCCAGGAGTGGACCGAGCCGCATCAGCCGGGCGGCCTCCTCGACCCGCTTGTGCACCTCCGGCTTGGGCAGTCCCTCGGCCCGCAGTGGGAACGCCAGGTTGTCGCGGGTTTTCAGATGCGGGTAGAGAGCGTAGAACTGGAACACCATGGCGATGTCGCGCTCGGCGGGCGGCAGGTCGTTGACAAGCGTGTCGCCGATGCGGATGTCGCCCGTCGTCTGCCTCTCCAGGCCGGCTATGGCCCGCAGCGTGGTCGTCTTGCCGCAACCCGAAGGGCCGAGCATCACGAACAGCTCACCGTCGCGGATGGACAGGTCCACGTGATCAACCGCGACCGTCCCGTCCGGGTAGCGCTTGTGCAGGGCGGTCACCTCGATGTCGGCCATCAGCGTCGCACCGCCCCGAGCGTCACACCGGCGATGAGGTGCTTGCGCACCAGGTAGGCGAAGACGAGCACCGGTAGGGCGAACACCACGGAGGCCGCGGCCACGAGACCCCAGTCCGTGGTGGTGCCACCGATGAGGCCGGCGATGGCGGGCGGAGCCGTCCGCACGTCGTCGCTGGAGGTGAGGAAGATGGCGAACACGAACTCGTTCCACGAGAAGATGAGTGCGAAGACCGCCGTCGCGGCGATGCCGGGCACGAGCAGGGGAAGGGTGAATTTCCAGAACGCCTGCAGACGGGTGTAGCCGTCGAGCATGGCGGCATCCTCGTACTCCGCGGGCACCTCGTCGACGAATCCCTTCATCATCCAGATCGTGAACGGGACGTTGAACGCGGCGTAGATGAGGATCAGCCCGAGCTTGCTGTCGATGAGCCCGACCTGGCGGTACATGAGGAAGATCGGGATTACGACCACCACGGGCGGCATGAAGCGGGTGGACAGGATGAAGAACAGTTGGTCCTTCTTGGCCTTCACCGCGAAGCGTGAGTACGCCCAGGCCGCCGGAACCCCCAGCACGGTGGCCAGCACCGTGGACACCCCGGCGACCACGGCGGAGTTGAGAAACGCGACGGACAGGGCCGAGCGACCGCCGCCGGGAGCGACGAACACGTCCTTGAAATGGTCCAACGTGACCGTGAAGCCGAAGAACTTGGCCGGGATGGCGTAGACGTCCCGGTTCTCCTTGATGGACGTCTCGATCATCCACAGCACCGGAAAGAGCATCACGACGGCCAGCACCACCAGCAGCGCCAACTCCACCCCGGAGCGGCCCCGGCCACCAAGGCGGCGCGCGGGGGGCGTGCGATCCCGGGCAGGACCTGTGGACACGGCCTCGTCGACGGAGACGGCCATCAGCCCTCCTTGAGCTTGTTCAGGTAGCGCAGGTACAACTGCGTGAGGACGATGACGACGAGGACCATGAGGATCCCGTACGCCGAGGCGGTCCCGGTGTTGAAGCCCAGGAACGCGACCTTGTAGACGTGGAACGACAACGTCTCGGTCGAGACACCCGGGCCTCCGTTGGTGAGGATGTAGACGAGGTCGAACAGCCGGAAGGCCTCGATGGCCCGGAACATCACGGCAATGAGGAGCAGCGGCCACACCAGCGGAAGAGTGATGGTGCGGAACCGGAACCACTCGGACGCCCGGTCGATCGAGGCGGCCTCGTACAGGTACTTGGGAACCGCGGTCAGGCCCGCAAGGGCGATGAGCATGATGAACGGCGTCCACTGCCAGGTGTCGACCACGACCAGCGAGATCAATGCCGTTCGCTGCCGGGTGAGCCACTCCACCTGCCCCAGGCCGAGCGAGCCGAGCATGCTGTTGATCACGCCGAATTGCGCGTCGAGCATGAATCGCCAGAACAGCCCGACCACGACCGGCGACAGCATCATCGGAACCAGGAACAGGGTGGTCAGCAGTCCTCGCCCGTGCGTACGACGCGAGATCAGGTAGGCGATGCCGAAGCCGAGCACGGTCTGCAGGCCGACCGCGCCGACCACGTAGATCAACGTCGTCAAGGCCCTCTGGTGGACCTGCGCCGACGTCAGGATGGCGGTGTAGTTCCCGAATCCGACGAACCCGGCGGGCCCCCCGCGGGTGGCCGAGTAATCGGTGAACGACAGGTACAACGCCCACAGCAACGGGAACACCGACATTGCGAGCAACAGCAGCAGCGCGGGGGAGATGAAGGCCATGGCGAGCCCGCGGTCGGTCAGCCGGCGGGACCGACCCGGTGCAGGTGGCGCCGCGGACGCCACCTGCCCGGGGTTGTCGGTCGACAGGGGGACGGGGGCACTCACAGTCCGCCGCCGCCCTTGCGGCCGCTGGAGTCGAGCACGCCCTGCTGCTCCTTGGCGATGTCGTCGAGCGCATCCTTCGGCTTCTTCGCGCCGTTGAGAGCGGCGTTCACGTTGGTGTTCTCGATGTCGACGAGGCGCGCGTACTCGGGCACGTTCCACATGTCCCGCATCCGCGGAACCGAGTCGGTGTACACCTGGTTGAACGGCCCGGCATTGAGGAACTCGGGCGACTCCAGGGCATCCGTACGCGACGGCACGCCACCGGCCGCGGCCCACTTCTTCTGAATGTCAGGCCGCTCGAACCACTTCATGAAGTTCAGGGCTTCGGCCTGGTTCGCCTTGGCGGAGTAGGCCGACACGTGCATCCCCATACCGCCGAGGGGGACCAGGTTCGTCTTCTGGCTCGGCAGGGTGGCGAAGCCCAGCTTGTCGAGAATCTGCTCCCGCGTCTTGCCGAGCGTCGACTGCTTCGGATCGAGCAGGCCGCCGCTCGCGGCGATCCAGTTGAACGCGATACACGCCTTGCCCTGGGCGACCGCCGCGTTCACCTCGTCGATGAACCAGTTGCCGGAGCCCTTGGCGGTCAGCGGCTTCATCTTGTTGACCAGGACGTCCATCGCCTCCTGGCCCGCGGCGTCGTTGAGGACGCCCTCGATCTTGCGCGTCTTGGCGTCCCAGAGGTTGCCGCCGTAGACCCCGTTGACCGTGTTGTAGGTGACGGCTGCGGCGTCGGAGCCGTTGGCCTGGTGGAAAGCCAGCCCGCTGACGCCAGGGTTGTCCGCCTGGCACTTCTCGGCAGCTGCGATCATCTGGTCCCAGGTCTGCGGCGGCTTGTCGCCGATCAGGTCCTTGCGGTAGATCATCGTCCAGGTGTCGCCGAGCAGCGGCAGTCCGTACAGGCTGGCGTTCTCGTCGCGCTTGCCCGTCTCCGCCTGGGGGAACTGGCCGTAGGCCGCCAGCAGGTACGGGTTGTAGGCCTTGACGTCGATGTTGTTCTTGACGAAGTCGGTGATGTCGAGGATGTTGCCGTTCGTCACGGCCTCGCCGATGTGTTGCGAGTCCAGGATCGCGATGTCGAAGTCGGTCTTGTGCGCGGCGAACTGGGTGAACATCGCGTCGTGCCAGTTCGCGTTCGGCACGGTGTTGACCTTGATGGTCGCGTTCGGCCGCTCTTTTGTGTACTCGGCATTCGCGAAGGCTTCCAGCGCCTTGGCGGGCGGCCAGTCGAACCAGATGAAGCTGAGAGTCAGCGGGTCCTTGGTGAGCTCCGGGATGGTCGCCGGTGCCTTGGGGGCACTCGCCTTCCCGCCGTCGTCCTTGCCGTCGCCGCATGCCGTCACTGTCGTGGCGACCAGCAGCATGGCCGCCGCCGCCAGCTGCACCTTTCGGCCAGGAACGGATATTCGTCCTATTCGCCGTGGATTCCGCATCTTCTCGCCTGCTTTCTGGGTGGGGACTTCTAGAGCCTCGCTATGTGCTTCGCCGAGCAGTTGCTGGGTTGTTCAGGTGTGTTGCCGGGCTGTCGCGGGGGCCGACCCGGGGACCGGCGTCACGAGTACGCCGCGATGTACTGGGCCTTCACGCCGTCGAGCAGCCCTCCAGGTGATCGACGTGGCCATGGCGGGCGGTTCCGCGATGGTGGCGGATGAAGATCATCCGTCGCGTTTCCTATACGATCTGGTTGGGGGCGTCAGAATGCCGCAGCGTTGTGACTGGTGTCAACAGGTTCCCGAAGGCGCAAGAAAGGACCTCAGGTCACGATGGACGACGAAGCGATGATCGCGCGGGGCCGCAGGGCCATGCCGGGTGGAATGCCGCCGGGAAGATCTCGTGGCCGGCTTGCCGACGAGGTGTACGACACGCTGCTCGGACAGCTGATGTCGCTACGGATCGAGCCCGGCTCCCGCGTCACGATCGACGTCCTGGCGCGAGAGTTGGGGGTCTCGCAGACGCCGATCCGAGACGCCCTGAACCGCATGGAGGCCGAGGGTCTGGTCGTGCGGGTGCCCCACGCCGGCTACCGCATTCCGCCCCAGATCACCCGTCACCGATTCGAGGACATGCTCGAGGTTCGCCTGCTCCTCGAGCCGGCGGCGGCGCGCAGATCCGCCGAGCGGGCGTCCTCGGAGCAGGTGGCCGGTCTGCGACGAATGCTGGAGGAGATGGCGGAGCTGGAGGGGGGTAGCGGGCTGCTGGCCTATGGCGCCTTCGGGCTACGCGACGCCGCTTTTCACGATCTCGTCGCCCTGAGCGCGGAGAACCAGGTCATCCGTGAAACGCTCGCTCGCCTGCACAGCCACGTGCACCTCTTCCGGCTGCACCACGACACCCAGGTCACTCACCTGGCGATGGCCGAGCACGAGGAAGTGGTGGCCGCGATCGCCGCGCGTGACCCCGACGCCGCCGCCTACGCGATGCGTCGGCACATCCTGCGGTCCGGCGAGCGTTTCCGACGATTGTTCGACGAGGTCAAGGACGAGGACGGAATGGCGCTGGAGGGTTGACGGGCGGGCTGGGCCGAGGAATGCTGACTCGATCGGATCGGATTGGATCCACCTCACCGCCACCGCCACCGCCACCGCCACCAGATGCGAGGAGAAGCAGGTGCCCAGAGCGCTGCTCCTGACCGGCGACGCCGCCGAGGAACTCGACACCATGTATCCCTACTACCGCGTGCAGGAGGGCGGCTGGGACGTCGACGTCTCGTCACGGACGATGCGTGACGTGCAACTGGTCATCCACGAGTTCGACCCCAACTCCGACGCGTACGTGGAGAAGAACGGCCGGAAGCTGCCGGTCGACGTGCCCTGGGCCGAGGTCGACGTCGAGCGCTATGACGCCCTCATCATCCCCGGGGGACGTGCCCCCGAGTGGATCCGGGTCGACGCCGACGTCAGGCGCATCACCGAGCACTTCTTCGCACGCAACCTTCCCATCGCGCTGGTGTGCCACGGCGCGCAGGTGCCAGCGGTGTACGGGCTCCTGAAAGGTCGGAAGACGGCGTGCTTCCCGCCAATCACCGGTGACATGGAGAACGCGGGCGCGACGGTCATCGACGCTCCCGACGTCGTGGACGGCAACCTCGTCTCCTGCCGGGGGTGGCCCGACATGCCGCAGTTCGGCCGGGCGATGATGGAGCTCTTCTCGAAGTCCGTCAACTCCGCCTCGGCGTGAACACACCTGGTCTGCCCCGGTGACGCCACTTCGGACCGTCACAGTCGACGGTTCCCCCGTACACGTCCTGGAGAGCGGCACCGGGCCCGCGGTACTGATGCTGCACGGCTCCGGACCCGGCACGACCGGGTCCGGCGCCTGGGCGACGACGGCGCAGGCGCTGGGCACGTCCTGGCACCTGGTGGCTCCCGACCAGGCGGGGTTCGGCCGTACACCGGTCCCGGCGGGCTCCAGGGGTGGGCTCCGGCTGTGGACGGAGCAGGCTGCGGGCCTGATGGATGCTCTCGGTATCGAGCACTACGCCGTGGTGGGTCACTCCATGGGCGGTGCCGTGGCGCTGGCGTTGGCGGCCGCGCGCCCCCAGCAGGTCACCCGTGTCGTGGCGGTCTCGACGATGGGCGCCCCCGGAGCGCCGCTGTCCGCCGAGCTCGACGCGGTCTGGGCCGCCCCCGCCGGCCCGCTCGGGGCCCGAGACATGCTGAGTCGCCTCGTCCTCGACCAAGCGCTCGTCACGGATGCGGCCGTCGATGCCCGTGCGGCTGCGATGCGAGCGGGGGCGGCCGCATTCGCGTCGTTGTTCCCTCCACCTCGGGCACGATGGGTCGACGATCTCACCCTCTCGGCGCAGACGCTGGCAGCGATCCGCGCGCCCGTGCTGCTCGTTCACGGCGCCGAGGACCGAGTCACCCCGCTCGCGACGGCAGCCCAGCCTCTGCTCGAACACCTGGCCGATGTCCGTCTGCACGTGCTCGGCCGATGCGGGCACGTGCCGGCGATCGAGCACCCGCACGAGTTCAGGCAACTGCTGTCGTGTTTCCTCCGCCGCGACCGAGGTCACTGATTGCTGCGGCAGGTCCGCAGCCCGTGCTCAAACAGATCGCAGTCGCGGAGGAACGCCGAGCCCCCATGACTGTTCGCCCTGCGCATGGAACAGGGTGATGCAGCGTTCGTGGCAGCGCGCGGATTCGGCCAGTTGCCTGGTGGTCATAGCAGCCGGCGGCGGGTCAGGACCCGGAAGGCCAGGTAGCCCGGCGGTACCGGGAGCCAGAACGTCGCGAGGCGGTAGATCAGGGTGCCTGCGACCGCGGCGTCCAGCGGCAGCCCGTAGAGCAGCAGGCCGGAGACGAGCGCGGCCTCGGTGGCGCCGAGGCCGCCGGGGGTGGGCGCGGCGGACGAGACACCCTCACCGACGAGGCAGACCAGGATCACCGGGGGCAGGTGCGCGAGGGGGACCGGGCCGGTGGCGAGCAGCGCGAGGTAGAGACAGAGGCCGTAGGTGAGGGTGAGCGCCATCGACGCGACGGCGAGCCGCCGCAGCCCGTGCTGGTGGCGCAGTTCGCGCAGCGCGGTCACGACCTGGCCGGCCGCCGCGCGTCCGCGGCGCCGGATCCGGGGTACGGCGAGCACGGCGGCGAGGACGAGCAGAACGGCCAGGGCGCCCAGCAGCAGCGGCAACGCCCTGGCCGCGTCGTGGGTGAGGATGCGGGCGGGTTGGCGGGCGAACGGCAGCAGCACCGGCAGGAGCAGCACCACCGAGAACACGCCGGCGGTACGGGAGACGGCCACGGCGGTGCCCGCGGCGGCGGCGACGAGTCCCTTCTGGTGCAGGTACCGCAGGCTGAGGGCGGCGCCGCCGAGGCTGCCGGGTGCCAGCCGGTTGGCGAACGACGCGGCGACCTGCACCAGGGTGGCCTCGCCCAGCGGGACCCGGTTGGCCGCGGCCAACCGGAGCACGAGGCCGCTGAGCAGGTAGGTCAGGGCGGAGCCGAGCAGCGTCGCTGCGACCGCGACCGGGTTGGCGTGCACGATCAGACGCATGGCGGTGCGTATCTCGCCGAGCTGGGGGAGCAGCAGGTGCACAATCAACCCCAGGACCAGCAGCTCCAGGACCGCGCGGCGGCTGATCCGGACCACCTTCGCCGCCGGGCGGTCACGGTCGGGGCAGCGCCGCAGGATCTCCTGGCGTAGGCAGGTCAGCATGCCGGGGTGGCCGCGCAGGGCGGCACGGCCGGCGCGCGAGAGCACCGGAGGTTGCAGGAACGGCACGCTGTCCGCGACCGCCGCGACGCCCAGGCGGTCGATCGCCCCGGCGACCACGCTGGCCGGGTCGACCCGCGTGGACACAGTGACCATCAGCTCGACGACGTCGCGGGCCTGCTGCTCGGCCGAGGCGTCGTCGGTGCCGAAGCCCAGGTCAACCAGGTAGGCGCGGTCCCGGCCGACGAGCACGTTCGCGGCGCGCAGGTCGCGGTGCGCGATGCCCGCCCGGTGCAGGTGGGCCAGCTGTTCCCAGGCGTCGCGCACGGCGGCGAGCGGGACCGGCCCGACGACGGCGTGCAGCGGGGCGGCGTCGATGAACTCCTGCACCAGTACGGCGTCGCCGCCGGGCATGGCGGCGGTCGTGACGACGGCCGGTATCCGGACGCCGGCGCGCTCGGCCAGCAGGGTCAGACACGTTTCGTGTTCGCTCTGCTGGCGGGCGCTCAGGTACGGCGGCGTGTCGGCCACGTGGCGGTAGCGCACCCGTCGGTAGAGCTTGTAGAACCAGTCCGCGTCGCGCTGCTCACCGCCGGTCACCTTGACGAACAGTCGCCGCCCGTCGGTGGTGACCGCCTGCCACGGCTGCGAGCCGCGGGCGTCGCCGTGGATCGGCGCCCACCGTGCCACGTCGATCCCGCGCCGCCGCAGCGCCGCCCGCAGAGGGGGCACCGACCGTTGCGGTCCAACCTCGCCGACCACGAGCCGGGTCAGACACACCGCGAGCCAGCCGACGAGGAAGCCACCGACCACGTCCACCGGCAGGTGCGCCCCGACGTGGATCCGCGCGACGGCGACCAGCCCGATCACCGCCCAGGCCGCGCGGCGCCATCGGGGCCCGCCGGCCCGCGCCGCGACGAGCGCCAGGGCCGTGGCGACCGCGACGTGTCCCGACGGGTACCCGAAGCGCCCGGTGATCGTCTCGCGCAGGACCACGTCGGCGAGCAGCGCCGCCGGGCGCTGCCGGGCGACCGCGGCCTTGACGGCGACCGCGAGCCAGTACGCCAGGTTCCCGGCCAGCAGGAGACTCCACGCCGTGCCGATCCGGCGTGCGACGACGGCTGCCGCGGCGGTGACGAACACCGCCGGGTACGAGCCGAGCTGCATGACCAGTACCAGGACCGGGGCCAGCCCGGCGGGAAGGTGATTGAGAAGGGCGAACAGGTCCCGCTCCCACGGCGGCACCGGACGGCTGCGGATGGCGGCGCTCAGCGCTGCCAGCAGGCCGGTCGAGACGGTCAGGCTGACCAGCAACACCGGCGACGGGCGATGCGTTCGCGCTCCCACCGGTCCTCGGCCGCCCCTCATCCGGCGCAGTGCCTCCGTCGACCCGAACCCTACGGATCGCCCGCCCACCGCGTGGCCTTTCTCGTCACCGGTCAACCCGTTGGGGGTGACAATCAGCGGGTGGACAGGGCGGTCGGCGGTGCTGGTCGGGCTGCCGCCGCTCCTCGTCCTGACGCTGGTGATCGTCCAGCCGGCCCTGGAGTCCTCGACCCTGCTCGGGTTGGTCGTGCTCGGCGAGACGGCGATCCTGATCGGCGGGCTGGTGGCACTGTCAGCGCCCGGTGGATTGACCTGCGGCGAGCAGCCGCTTGATCTCTGCGGCGGCCGGATGAGCCGGTGCGACGGCCAGAAAACGCCGCAGCGTCTGCTCCGCCTCGGCGGACCGGGAATCCGGCTCGCGGGCCAGGACCTCTCGGGCGGTTCGTTGCGCGCCGCTGCCGTCGCCGGCCCGCAGCAGCGCGAAGGCGAGCCGCAGCCGGATCCCATCGTCGGGCCGGTCCCGCAACGCCTCCTGGTACATCTCCCGGCCGTCTTCGGTGCCGCGGCGGCGAGCTACTCCGCGGCCTACGCGTACCTGGGACGTGTCCGCTGTCCGACCCGAGCGTCGTCCTGGTCAAGGCTGGACGATGCACATCCCGCCGGGGGCGGGCCGGTCCATTCCGGTCAGGGCGTCGGGCACCTCGGCGAGCCCGATGGTGCGGGTGATCAGCTCGGCGGGGCGCAGCACGCCGGCGGTGACCAGCCGGAGCAGTTCCGGGTAGGCGTGCGCGGCCATGCCGTGGCTGCCCCGCAGCTCCAGCTCGTACGCGATCACCAGGTCCATCGGCAGGGCCGGGCGGCCCTGGGCGGCGGGGAGGAGGCCGACCTGCACGTGCCGCCCGCGCCGCCGCAGGCTCTCGATCGAGGCGGTGCAGGTGGCGTGGCTGCCCAGGGCGTCGAGCGACAGGTGGGCGCCGCCGCCGGTCACCTCCCGGACGGCCGCGGCCACCGCGCCGGGCCCGGTGAGGGCAGAGCCGTCCAGACACACCGCGGCCCCGAAACGGCGGGCCAGCTCGAGCGCGCCGGGGGCGACGTCGACCGCCACCACCTGCGCGCCGTAGGCCGCGGCGATCATCACCGCGGACAGCCCCACGCCGCCGCAGCCGTGCACCGCCACCCACTCGCCCGCGGCGACCCGCCCCTGGCCGACCACCGCGCGGAACGCCGTGGCGAACCGGCAGCCGAGCGCCGCCGCGGCCGGGTAGCCCAGCTCGTCGGGGAGCCGGACCAGGTTGACGTCGGCGTGCTGCACGGCCACGTACTCGGCGAACGAGCCCCAGTGGGTGAAGCCGGGCTGCGTCTGCCGCTCGCACACCTGCTGGTCGCCGGAGAGGCAGGCCGGGCACTGCCCGCACGCGCAGATGAACGGCACGGTGACCCGGTCGCCGGGGTGCCAGCCGCGTACGCCGGCGCCGACCGCCGTGACCACGCCGGCGAACTCGTGGCCGGGCACGTGCGGCAGGCGGACGTCCGGGTCGTGCCCCTGCCAGCCGTGCCAGTCGCTGCGGCACAACCCGGTCGCCTCGACCCGGATGACGGCGCCCCCGGGCGGCGGCACCGGGTCCGGGACGTCGCGGACCTGGGGCCGGACACCGAACTCGTCGAAGATCACGGCACGCATGCGCCGCATCTTCACATGCGCCGGCCACCGCGCCCGACGGGGGGGACCGAGCGGGAAATCGCGGGGATGGTGGCAGGGTGACGGCCGACGACCACCGGGGCGACATCATCGAGATCGGCGCGTGATGGCCATCGACACGGTCGCCGGCTGGATGGCGCGTGCCGTGCCCCGGGCCAGCGCCCGGGAATCCGGCTACCGCCCCCCGAGATGCACTGGTGCCTCGACTCGGCGGACTGGCCGAGCCTTCGCGGGCTGCACCCGAACATCTCGGAGGTGTCGGAGTTGCGGTCGCCGCGGGGCCGGGGTCCGCTGGGGTGGCTGCCGGCGAACGTCCACCGGATCCCGGTCCTGCGCGGGCGGCGCGCCGGCGTGGTCCGCCTACGGTTCGGACGGGGACGGGTCGGCCGCTGATCGCTCGCTCTGCGCGGTCCGGTCAGCTGCTTGCCGCATGGCCCTGCGCCACCGGGGCGCCGCCAGGAGCACGACGGCCAGGGCCGCGGCGGCGCCGAGGCCGAGGACCGCCGGGAAGGACAGCAGCGACCGGTCCCCGGCCTGACCGTGGTGCTCGCCCTCGCCGGCGGCCGCGGCATGGTCGTCCGTCTTCTCGCCCGGGGTGACCAGGCGGCCGACGGACGCGCCGGGGGAGAGGGCGAAGCCCCAGTCGAGCAGGGCTCCCGCCTCGCCCAGGCTGCCCAGCGGCGCGGTCTCCGCGCCGAGCAGGGTCACCGCGAGCCGCCGCCCGTTGCGCTCGGCCACCCCGACGTACGTCTGTCGAGCCAGGTCGGTGAAGCCGGTCTTTCCGCCGAGCGTTCCCGGGTAGTGGTCCAGCAGGGTGTTGTCATGGGTGATGGCGAAGCCCGGGGTGCCCGCGTCGCCGGCTATCTGGGCCACCCGGGTCGCGATGTACCGCCGGAAGTCCTCGCGGGCGTAGGTGGCCCGCGCGATCAGCGCCAGGTCGTACGCGCTGGTGTACTGGCCGGGACCGTCCAGACCGGAGGGCGTCGCCGCGTGGGTCTGATTCGCGCGCAGCCGGTGCGCCTCGTTGTTCATCGCCTGCACCCCGCCCGGCCGGCCGGCGGCGGCGCCGCCGACGCGGGCCAGCACGTTGGCCGCGTCGTTGCCCGACTTGAGGAGCAGCCCCAGCCACAGGCTCTCGATCGAGTAGCGGCCACCCTCGACCACCCCCATCAGCGAGCTGGCCGGATCGAGATCCTGCAGATCAGCCCGGGTCACCTCGACCATCTGGGCCGGGTCCAGGCGGGGCATCAGGGCCGCGGCCAGCAGCATCTTCTGCACGCTGGCCGGCGTGCGGAGCTCGTGCGGGCCGCACCCGCCCAGCACCGCGCCACTGTCGAGGTCCGCCACGAGCCACGAGGTGGCCGTCACCGCCGGCGCCGTCGGCGCACCCACCGGAATGGCCAGGCCGGTCGTGGCCAGCGCGGCACCGCCGACCGCCCGATCGGCGGCACCGACCGGTGGTGGAGACGCTCCGGCGGGCGGCGGCACCGCCGGCTTCACGGCCGGGCAGGGCATGTCGGGCGTGGCGGCCGTGCGCGTCGGTGACCCGGCCACCACAACCGGCGTGGCCAGGAAAGCGCTGAGTGCTACGGCGGTAACGCGAATGATGGTCACGTCAATGCACCGTAATTCGCCGATCTGGCGAGCCCAGCCGGGTTGCCGAAAGTAGTCCAGCGACGGCTCGAAATCCGCCACCGCAGCGGGCTCGCGTTCCTTCTGCTTCTTCGCGAAGCTTTCGCCCGACGGTCCGGCTTCATGGCAGCTTGGGGGGCGGCGGAGTGCCTGCCGGACGTGCCCGGCCCGGCGGCGATCCGTGCGCTGCTGGCGAACCGGCGCACGACGGTCGAGTCGCGCTCGATCCGGATCAGCCGGGAGTTGCGGGTGCCTCCCGGGCCGAGTCGCCGTAAGCGGAAGCGCCGGCGCAACGCGGCCGGGACGGGATGGGCGAGCAGTGGCGTACTCATTTTGTCGGAACGGTCACGAACGGAAATGACCGGGCCGGTTCACGCCATAAGGGAATGCGTGGGGAAAGGTTTCCGGAGCCTTGCGCGACGGTTCCGCTGAAATCGCCGCCGACATCTCTCCGCCGTGGTGAAAATGTGGGCAGAGGGAAAGCCATGAACGGGGGGACAATATGGAGCTGAGGCAGCGATTGAGGCTGCTGTCGGTGACCATCGCGGCCACGCCGTTGGTCCTGGCGGGATGCACCGCCGACCGCCTGCCGGGAGCCCGACAAGCGAATACGGCACCGCCGCAACTGACCGTGACACCCGGCGACCACGCGGGGGACGTGCCGGTCAGCGCGGAGGTGGGGGCCACCGTCAAGGACGGAAAGATCACCTCGGTGCGGTTGACCGACGACAAGGGTGCGCAGGTGCCGGCGGAGCCGCGGGAGGACGGGTCGAGCTGGGTGCCGGCCAAGCCGTTGCAGAATTCGCGGACGTACACGGCGGAGGTGACCGCGACCGGTGGCAAGGGCCGGACGACCACGCAGAGAACGACGTTCAGGACAATGGCGAAACCGGGCAACAGACAGGCCGTGACCACCGTCCTGAATTTCGCCGCAGACCAGACGTACGGGACGGCCATGCCGGTGGTGGTCACGTTCGACCCGGCGATTCCGAAGGAGGCCCGGGCGGACGTGCAGCGGCGGTTGTTCGTGAAGACGGATCCACCCCAGCCGGGGACCTGGTCCTGGCTGGACGACGGCAAGCAGGTCGAGTACCGGGCGCCCGACTTCTGGAAGCCGGGCACGAAGATCAGCGTGCGGAGCGCGCTGGAAGGGCTGCCGATCGGTAAGGACGCCATCGGCGACGCGGACCGGTCGGGCACCTCGAAGATCGGCCGGCAGGTGTCGCTGGACATCGACAACGCCACCAAGCAGATGGCGGTCTACCGGGACGGCAAGCTGCTGCGCAAGATTCCGGTCAGTCTCGGCAAGCCGAGCACACCGAGCTCCAGCGGCACCATGGTGGTCATGGAGAAGTTCGACTACACGACCTTCAACACTATGGGCGACCCGAATGGCGGTTACATCGTCGACGTCGAGGACGCCCAGCGGCTCACCAACGGCGGCGAGTTCATCCACGCCGCACCGTGGTCGGTGGGGGATCAGGGCAACACCAACGTCTCGCACGGCTGCACCAACGTCTCCAACGAGAACGCCGACTGGCTGATGGGGATCACACAGGTCGGCGACCTGGTGACGGTCAAGGGCACCGAGGTGGCGCTGGATCCGGGCAACGGCTGGACGGCCTGGAATGTCGGCTGGGACGAGTTCGCCAAGGGCAGTGCGCTGGCCGTACCGGTCGGGCTGAGGCCCACGGTCACGGCCACTCCGCACCCGGGAGCGGTGGCCGGCGGGTCGGCGCCCGCCCCCACCCGCTCCAACAGCGGCGGCTGATCCGGTCGTACGCCTTCGCACGATCGCGCCGCGGCCTGCGGTTCCGGACGCTCTCCGGCCGCAGGTCGCGGCGTTGTCAGCTCTGCGGGGCCACCTTCCGTCAGGTCGCGCGCAACCCTAGATGTTCGAGCCGTCGGCCGGCAGGTCGTCGGGCGGCTGTGGGGATCCGCCTTCGCCAGCTGCGTCGGGGCAGGGCAGCCCGAGGGTGTAAGCCGTCATCGACAACGATCCGTAGGCGTAGCCGTCCACGAGGACGTCGGTGTCCGGCGCGTCGGCGGTGGCGGCCAGACCGGCGAGGTAGAGCGCGGGAATGAAGTGATCCGGTGTCGGCACCGCGTGGCGGAAGTCGCGGTGGGTGTCGAGCGTCGCGAATTCGCCCGGATCGGTCAACATGCGGGTCTTGGCGTCCTCGTCGAAGCGCTGGGCCCAGTCGTAGCCGTCGTCGGTCAGCTTCCAGTCCATGCCGCGTAGGTTGTGCACGACGTTGCCGCTGGCGATGATGAGCACTCCGCGTTGTCTCAGTGGAGCGAGTTTGGCGCCGAGCTGGAAATGGTAGTCCAAGGGCTTGTCGGCGTTGATGCTGAGCTGTACGACCGGGACCGAGGCGTCCGGGAAAGCGTGCGTCAAGACCGACCAGGTGCCGTGGTCAATGCCCCAGCTGTCGAGGTCGGCGCCGACCCAGGTCGGGTGAACAGTGTCGCTGATCTCCGTAACCAGGTCGGGCAGCCCCGGCGCGGGGTACTCCACCTCGAACAACGCCTGCGGAAAGCCGTAGAAGTCGTGGATGGTCCGCGGCCGGGGCATCGCGGTGACGGCGGTGGCGTTGGTGTACCAATGCGCGCTGATGACCAGGATGACACGGGGCCGCGGCACCGCGGCGCCGAACGCCCTCCACGAGGTGGTGTATCGGTTGACCTCGAGAGCGTTCATGGGGTTGCCATGGCCGATGAACGCGGCGGGCATCAGTGCACCTGAGCCGCCGGAGGTCTCTGCGGTCACGTCGGGCCCTTCCGGAGTCGCCGTCGGAGCGTCACCTGAAGTGTCGGGTAGATCTTCAGGGTAGACCGCTGACCGCCGGTCGACAGCGAACTCCGGATCGGACCCGCAGGGGGAGGAGGGTTGGCCGATTCGGCGTCTCGCACGCGGGGGCCGCCCCGTAGCGGGCTCCGGTGACCTGCAACCCCTGGGCGCACGTCAGGTCGTGCTGTAGCGCTCGACCTCCGACCAAACGGAGGACATGCCGGCGAGACAGCGGTCGAACACCTGGGAGTGCGCAAGGTATGCGGCCCGGTCGGGTCCCGGGTACACGCACAGGTCGTCCTCGTCGTTGACGGTCCACGGCGGCACGTCGTGGGCAAGGGCGCCGGGTAGCAGGGAGGCGACTCCGCGGGCTCCCAGCTCGCTGGTGAGCTGGCGCCGGACGGGTCGCCCCAGCACGTCGGCGAAGATCTGCGCCCAGACCGTTGACCGGGCGCCTCCGCCGGCCAGCCGCCAGGGGCGGTCCCCGACGTCCGCGCCGCTGGCCAACACCCGGTCCAGCTGCACCCGGTGGTACTGGGCGACCCCCTCGATGACCGCTCGGGTGAGGTGCCCGCGGCGGTGATTGCTGGAGATGCCGAGGAAGGTGCCGGACGCCGACGGGTGCTCGGGCGAGCCGTTGACGAACGGTAGGAACAGCAGACCGTCCGCGCCGGGTGGCACGGTGGCCGCTTCCCGCAGGAGTTCCGCCGCGGCGACGCTGCCGACCTGGTCGTGCGCGACCCCGGCGCAGGCGAGCCACTCCAGGTTCGCCGCGGAGGTCGGCGCGACCTCCATGGCCAGCATCGTGGCCGGGTCGGGCATGAACGCGCTGAGGGTTACCTCGGGGGCGGGCGCACGCGCGGGGACGACGACGCCGTTGATCGCCCAGGTGCCGACGATGATCGTCCCGTCCCCGACCTCCCGGCCCCCGGCGCCGAGGGTCGCCGCCACGCAGTCCATGCAACCCGCGATGACCGGCAGGCCCTCGGGGAGCCCGCTGCGGGCCGCGGCGGCGGCGCTCAGCCCGGCGACCACCGCGTCGGAGCGCCGCAGCGGCGGGAACCGGTCGAGGTCGGTGGCCGGCAGCCCGACGAGTTCGAGCGCCGTGGCGGTGTAGGCGCGGGTGCCGAGCGCGACCATGCCGGAGGCGCTGGCGTCGCTGTAGTCGGCGCTGGCCACGCCGGTGAGCTGCGAGGTGACCCAGTCCTTGCAGGAGAGGGCCCACCGGGTGGCCGCGTAGGCGTCGGCGTCGTTGTCCCGCAGCCAGCGCAGCAGGACGCTGGGCTGGGCGGCCCAGGGAATCGACCCGGTCTCCTCGGCCAGCCGGCGTGCCCCCTCCGGTGGGATGGCCTGGACGATCCGCTGGGCGCGGCTGTCCGAGGAGGCGATGGCCGGCCCCACCGGGCGCAGCGCCTCGTCGACCGGGTAGAGGCCGTTGCCGTGGGCGGCCACCCCGATGCCGGCCGGGGCGTACCCGTCGGCGGCCAGCTTGCCGGTGATCTCGCCGAGCAGTGACATCACCGTGTCGGCCAGCGCGGGCATGCCCACGTCGTGGCGGTGGGCGGTCACGCTGGTGCGCGGCGTGCGGGCGTGCACGACGGCGAGCTCGCGGCCCTCGATGTCGAAGGCGGCCGCCTTGGTGGCGGTGAGCCCGACGTCGACCCCGAGGTAGCAGATGTGCGGTGTCGTCATGACGTCCTCCTGTCGCTGTTCGGGGTTGCCGCCGAGAGGTTCAGCGCGCGCGGGCGGAAGCGTCGCAGCTCGGCGTGGTAGGCGGCCACCTCGGCGCGGGCCCGTTCGTCGTCCCAGCCGAGATGCCGGACGGCGACGTCCGCGCAGGTCACGGCGGTCGACAGCGCCATGTCCGGGCCGAGGCCGATCAGGGTACGACGCAGCAGGACGTCTGCCAACGTCACGGCCCTCTCCTCGCGGAACGCCATGACGATCTCGGCGGCGACCGCGCCGCTCTGCTCGTCGACGACCTCGGCGAGTGATGGATCGGTGACGACGAGTTCGCGCACGCGGCGCGCCCGCACCCCGTACAGGTCGAGCAGCCGGGCCCGCTGGTCGCCGGTGAACGGGGTCGCCGAGCGCTGGAACTCCGCGCGGAACGTACGCCAGTCGGCGGTGTCGGCGCCGGGCAGCGGCCGCGTACGGGTGGTGCACCGTCCGCGGGGCCGGCCGAGCACCTTCAGCGCCGCGTCGGTGGCGTCCTCGGCGAGCGCCCGGTGGGTGGTCAGCTTGCCGCCGATGATCGACAGCAGTCCGGCGTACGCCGGCGCGTGGTCGAGCACTGTGTGCCCACGGCTGATCTTGGCGTTGTCCGAGACGCCGGCCGTGTGTGGCAGCGGGCGGATCCCGGCGACGCTGTAGAGCACGTCGGCCGGGGTGAGCTTGGCCTGCGGAATGATCCGGTTGGTCTCGTTGAGCAGGTACTCGATCTCGGCGTCGCTGGCGACGACCTCGTCGAGGTCCCCGTCGTAGGTGAGGTCGGTGCTGCCCAGGATGTAGCGACCCGCCCACGGGAAGATGAAGATCGGCCGCTGGTCGGCGGCGGCCTCGAAGAAGATGCAGGTGTCCGGGGCGCCGGGGAACGGGTCGAGGATGACGTGGCTGCCCTTGGTGCCGCCGTTGAGCCGCCGGCTCTCGACCTGTCCGCGTAGGATCTGGTCGATCCACGGCCCGGCGGCGTTCACGGTGAGCCGGGCTCGGATCCGCCCCTGCTGACCGGACCGGTTGTCCGTGGTCCGCACCCCGAGCACCCGGCCGTCTTCGACGATGAGCCCGGTCACCGTGGTGTAGGTCAGCACCCGCGCGCCCAGCCGTTCCGCGTCGAGCAGCAGCTCGACGCAGAGCCGCTCGGCCCACGGCACCTGCGCGTCGCGGAAGAGCACCCCGCCGCGCAGCCCGTCGCGCGACAGCTGCGGCCAGCGCTGACCGATCCGGCGGGCGGACAGGCCCCGGCTGATCCCGCGCCCGCGGCGGGCGGCCAGCACGTCAAAGGCCGCCAGGCCGAGCCGGACCAGCGGTCCCGGTCGGCTGTCGCGGGCGTAGGACGGGATGAGCATCGGGTAGTCGTGCACCAGGTGCGGGGCGGTGCGGAACAGCAGGTGGCGTTCGCGGATGGACTCGTTCACCAGAGTGAAGTCGTAGCGTTCGAGGTACTTCAGGCCACCGTGGATGAGCCGGCTCGACGTGCTCGTCGTACCGGCGCCGACGTCGCCCCGGTCCACGACGACCACACTCAGGCCGCGGTCGGCGGCGTCTCTGGCGATGGCAAGGCCGTTGATGCCGGCGCCGACGATGACGAGGTCGACGACGTCATCGGGTCCGGTCTGTGGCTGCGACATGAAGGCTCCCGGGGGTGTGGGGTGCGGGTCCGCGGCTGCGTGCCGGGACCCGCACCCCTGGGGGTGGGTCAGGATGCTGCGGAACCGGCCGACCGCTCGCGGAAGAGCTCGTGGGCCTCCTCGGGCTTCGCGTCGTCGTGCACCACGGCGCGGACGGCGGCGAGCATCGCCGCCGGGTGCTCGCTCTGGAAGATGTTGCGGCCCATGTCGACGCCCGCGGCGCCTTCCTGCATCGACCGGTACGCCATGGTCAGCGCGTCGAGCTCGGGAAGCTTCTTACCGCCGGCGACGATGATCGGCACCGGGCAGCTGGCGGTCACCGTCTCGAAGCCCTCGTTGACGTAGTACGTCTTGACGATGTGCGCACCCATCTCCGCGCTGATCCGGGTGGCGAGCCGGAAGTAGCGGGCGTCGCGGACCATCTCCTTGCCGACCGCGGTCACACCAAGGACGGCGATGCCGTGCCGCTGCCCGGCGTCGACCAGCTTGGCCAGGTTCGCCACCGACCGCGACTCGTGCTCGCCGCCGATGAACACCTGGATCGCCAGGGCCGCCGCGTTGAGCCGGACCGCGTCCTCGATGTCGAGCGCGAGGTGCTCGTCGGAGAGGTCCCGCAGCACGCTCGGGCCGCCGCTGGCGCGCAGCACCACGCCGGCGGTGCTGTGCGACGGGATGCTGGTGCGCAGCGCGCCCCGGGTCATCATGATCGCGTCGGCCTGCGGCACCAGCGGGGCGATGTTGGTGTCGATCCGCTCCAGGCCGGCCATCGGGCCGAGGAAGTAGCCGTGGTCGAAGGCCAGCATCACGGTACGGCCGTTGTCGGGGCGGAAGATCCGGGCGAGCCGGTTCTGCAGTCCCCAGTCCTGTGCGTGAGCGCCCTTGACATGGAAGCCGGTGGCCGGGCGCTCGCTCCCGCCGAAGTCCCGGGCATCGAGCAGACCGTCGGTGTCAGCCATGGGTGTTGTCTCCTGTAGTCGTTGCGGCGGTGGCGACGGTCGCGGGACGCGCCCGTCGCCGGGGTCGGGAGGTGGTGGCGTCGCGGCGCGTACCGCCACCGGCCAGGAAGAGGACGAAGAGCACCAGGCCGCCCTTGAGCAGGTTCTGCGCGGCGGTGCTCCAGCCGACCAGGTTCACCAGGCCGTCGAGCAGGATGAAGAAGAGCGCGCTGCCCCAGATGCCCACCGGTACGGCGCGACCGCCCGAGATGAGCGTCCCGCCGATCACGACCACGGCGACCGAGTCGAGCAGGTACCGGGTGCCCAGGTCGGGCGAGGGTGCGATGTACGCCGCCAGCAGGGCGCCGGCCAGTCCGGCGAGGGCGCCGCTGGCCAGGTACGTGGCGCCGATGATCCGGGCGACCGGGATGCCGGCCCGTTCCGCGGCCGGCCGGCTCTGGCCGACGGCGAGCAGCGACCGCCCGTACGTCGTACGGCTGAGCAGGGCGACGATAAGCGCGGTGAGTACGGCCACGGCGACCGCGAGCACCGGTACGCCCGCGGGGCGCAGGTTGAGCAGCCGGCGCAGCCCGTCGTCGGGCATCGCGGTGAAGCCGTCGGCCAGCGACAGGGTCAGCGACGAGGCGATCAGCCCGGACGCCAGGGTGGCGATGATCGGGGGAATGGACAGGCCGAGGATGGCCAGCACGCTGATCGCGGCGACGGCCAGGCCGGCCCCGACTCCCGCCAGGATGCCGACCGCCACCGATCCGGTCGACGCGGTCGCCGCGACCGCGACGAACCCGGCGAGCGAGATGATCGGCGCCACCGAGACGTCGATGTTGCCCGGGCCGGCGGTGATCACGAGCATCTGGCCCAGGCCCACGATGACCAGGTAGGGGGCCAGGGACAGGGCGAGCGACACCGTCTGCCCGCCGCCCTGGTTGGAGATGGCCAGGATGAGGACCCAGACCAGCGTGGCGGCGGCGAAGCCCCAGATCCAGGGGCGGGCGAGCGTACGGAGGGTCATCGGAGCACCTTTCCGACCACGACGCGGCCGGCGAGCACGGCCAGCACGATCGCGCCCTGGACGGCCGACTGCATGTTGGACGGCACGTCGAGGAGGCTGAGGACGACGCTGACCAGGCCGAGCGTCACTCCGCCGATGGCGACGCCCCACGGCACGGCGGTGCCGCCCCGGAAGGAGCCACCGCCGAGGATCACCGCGGCGATCGTGATCAGGGTGTAGCTGGAGGCGGACGAGACGTCGCCGCCGCCGGTCTGTGAGGCCAGCAGGAGACCGGCGAGCACGCCGAGCGCGCCGGCCATCCCGTACGCAACGACCCGCGCGGCCAACGGGCTCAGGCCGGCCCGGCGCAGCGCGACCGGGTTGCTGCCGAAGGCGCGGACCCGGACCCCGACGGAGCCGCGGGTGGCGATCAGCCAGACCAGCGCGGACACCACGAGGATCGGCAGCAGCGGCGCCGGGAATCCGGCCGGCGCCCACGATCCGAACGTGGCCAGCCACTCCGGCGTGCTGCCACCGGGGGTGGGCAGGACGAACAGGCCCAGCCCCAGCCAGACGAACGAGGTGCCGAGGGTGGCGATCAGCGAGGGCACCTGGCGCAGGTGGATCAGCGCGCCCAGCAGGGCGTACGCCGCGACGAGGCCGACCAGGAGCAGGACGCCGGTGCCCGGCGAGGACACCAGTTTGGTGGCGGTGAGGACGGTGACCAGGCCGACGAAGTTGCCGATGCCGAGGTCGATGTCGCCGACCGACATGAGGATCATCTGGGCCTGGGCCGCGATGACCAGCGGAACGGTGGCCGAGAGGATCAGGGTGAGGCCGGTGACGGTCAGCACGTCCGACTGCAGCGACGCGCAGACGACGACCATCGCGAACATGGCGATCGTGCTGACCATGGCCGGTGCGAGGCGGCGCAGTCGGGCTCGTGGCGGCACGGCCGCCACGACGAGGTTGGTCATCGCGGTGCTCCCGTCGACTCGGCGAAGGAGACGGCGATGATCCGTTCCTCCGAGATCTCCTCGCCGGTCAGTTCGGCGACGACCCGGCCGGCGCGCAGCACGTAGACCCGGTCGCAGTGCGCCATCTCGGCGTTCTCGCTCGAGTACCAGACGACGCTGCGGCCGTTGGCAGCCTCCGCGCGGATGAGCGCGTAGAGGTCGGTCTTGGTGTGCACGTCCACCCCGCGGAACGGGTCGTCGAGCAGGACCAGGTCGGCCGTCGAGGCGAACGCCCGGGCCACGATGACCTTCTGCTGGTTGCCGCCGCTGAGCTCGGTCATGCCCGCGTCGGCGCCGCCGCGGATGGCCAGCCGGTCGACCCAGCTCCGCACCGCCGCGCCTTCCTCGGCCCGGCGGCGGAGGCCGTACCGGGCCAGTCCGCGCTGCGCGGTGACGATCAGGTTCTCCGCCACGGACCACAGCGGGAACACGCCGGAGCGCTGCCGGTCGCCCGGCACGTACGCGCGGGTGCCGTGCACCGTGGTGTCCTTGCGGACCGGGCGCCACAGCCGTTCGAGCACCTCCTGCTGGCCCTGGCCGGCCAGTCCGGCGAGGCCCACGACCTCGCCCGCGCCGATGCGGACCGAGACGTCGTGCAGGCCCTGGCCGCTGGCGCCGCGCAGCTCGGCCATGACCGGCCGGTCACCGGCCGGTACGGCTGCCGGCACCGGGTCGGGGTTGGCCGGGGCGGCCACCTCGGCCCCCATCAGGACGAGGACGTCGGCCTCGCTGAGCCCGGCCGCCGGCTTGTCCGCCACGACCGCCCCGTCGCGCATCACGGCGACCCGGTCGGCCACCGACAGCACCTCGCGGATGCGGTGCGAGATGAGCAGCACGGCCGAGCCCTGCGCGGTGAGGGTACGGACGTGGTCGTACAGGGAGCGGGCGGCGTCCGGGCCGAGGGACTCGGTCGGCTCGTCGAGGATCAGCAGGTCGAGGCGGTCGACCAGGCTCGCCCGGGCGATCTCCACCATCTGTCGTCGGGCCAGGGTGAGGTCCTCCACCCGGTCCCGTGGCGCCACCCCGTGACCCGGGAACATCTCGTCGAGCCGGCGCTGGACCGCCACGCTGGCCGCCCGCCGCCACCGCAGTCGGGGCAGGCAGGATCGGGAGGAGATCCAGATGTTCTCCGCGACGGTGAGGTCGGGGCAGAGCGACGTCTCCTGGTAGGCCATCCGTACGGCGCGGAACTCCGCAGCCCCCGGCCCGACGTCGCGCGGCACCTCCTGCCCGCGGACGGTGACCACGCCCTCGTCGCACGCCTCCAGCCCGGCGAGGACGCGCATCAGCGTGCTCTTGCCGGCGCCGTTGTGGCCGACGAGGCCGAGCACCTCCCCGGCGCGGACCTCGAGGTCCACGCCGGTGAGCGCCCGGGTACGTCCGTACGTCCTGGTCACCTGCCGTGCGGTGACGACCGGCTGGGCCGGGGCGGCCTCCCGGTCGCCCGCCGGCGGGGCCGCGAGCGACCCCACCGGCAGGTTGTTGACGTGCATGATCCGCTCCTTTGGGATGTCCCGGTCAGCCGGCGGCCGTCGGGATCGGCGGCTGGACCGGCGCGCCACCGGTCTTCACGGCCTCGACCTGCTTGCGGAAGAGGTCCTGGGTCCACGGCCAGGCGGCGTACTCGTCGGGCTTGAGCGCGCCGGCCCAGGCGGCGACGTCCTTCTGCTCCACCAGCACGATCGGGAAGGTCAGTTCCTTCGGGATGTCCTTGCCGTCGAGCAGGTCGATCGCCTCCCAGAGGGCGGCCACCGACTGGCCCGGGTCGGACATGACCGCGACCGAGCCGTTGTCGAGCTTGCTGTCCTGCCAGTACTTCAGCGCGCGGCCGTTGGTCTCGAAGGTGAGCGCCGGGATCGGCTTGCCGGCCGTGGTGAAGGCCTGGGCGACGCCGTAGCCGTCGCCGCAGCCGATGACGCCGTCCACCTTCGGCACGCTGGACAGCACGCCGAGCACGGCCTTCTGCGCCTTGGCGCCGTCGCACATCCCGTTGACGGTCGCGGCGACCTTGACATTCGGGTTGGCGGTCAGGATCTCCTGCGTGGTCTTGTACATCTCCTCCTCGGGCTGGGACCCGACCACGCCGCGGCTGACGATGACCGTTCCCTTGCCGCCGATGCCCTTGACCAGCGGCTCGGCTGCGGCCGTCGCCCAGTCCTTGAAGCTGTTGAGCAGCACGTGGGCGCAGGGGGCGTCGATCGCCGAGTCGAAGACCACGACCTTGATGCCGGCGTCGCAGGCCTGCTGGATGACCGGCTTGAGCGCGGTCGGCGAGGCCGGGTCGATGAGCAGGGCGTCCGGCTTCTGCAGCAGCAGGCTCTTGATCTGGGCGACCTGCTCGGTGGCCGAGTTCTCGCCGGGGGCGTTGACGACCTTGAACTTGCCGATCAGCCCGTCGCTCTGCGCCTTGGCGGCGGAGGCCTCGAACTTGGCGATCATCGTCTGCCGCCAGCCGTTGCCGATGAAGCCGTTGCTGAGCGCGATGAACGGCTTGTCGCCGCCTGCGCTCCCTCCGCCGTCGTTCGAGCCGGAGCCGCAACCGGACGCCGTTACCGCGATTGCGGCCGCGAGCGAGGCTGACGCTGCGGCGCGCCAGCGCCGGGATGTGTGGTGGACGCGCATGGTGGGGGCCTCCAGGAAGAGCGGCCCCGCCGGAGCGGGACACGGTGTGCGCAGGTTGCCTGGCCACCACGGGGGTGGGGCGAGGTCCAGTTATTACAGACCTGTAGTGACAGGTGCGCTAGATCTGCGTTAAGAACGTGTTGCACGTCACAGTGTTTCTGGTAACAGGGGCGTAACGACCAGGGGATTTCCCGACGGTGGTTCCCGCCATCCGCGATCCCGCCTCAGAAATCCGTGCAACCTGTAACGACAGCATTAGCGGCATGGCATGCTGTACGCGATCGATGAGAAGGGGATCCATGACGATGACCTACCGGCGGTTGACCCGTGACGGGGTCGAACCGCTGTGGATGCAGCTGATGCGAGCGCTGCGCAGTCAGATCGAGTCGGGTGAGGTCGGCCCGGACCAGCCGCTGCCCTCCGAGGCGGAGTTGAGCGACATCTTCGGCGTCTCTCGGACCGTGGTGCGGGAAGCGCTGCGTGAGCTCGTCCAGCAGCGGATGATCTACAAGGTCAAAGGGCGGGGCGCCTTCGTCGCTCCACGTAAGACGGAGCTGCACTTCGTCGGCTCGGTGTCCGGATCCGCCCACGATCTGCGGGAGGCCGGCCGCAGGGTGGCCACCCACACGATCAGCCAGAGCCTCGGCGAGGCGGACCAGCGCGAAGCCGAGCTGCTGCAGATCCCGCACGGCGAGCAGGTCGTACGGATGCGCAGACTCCGACGGGTCGATGGACAGCCGTGGCTGCTCGTCGATACCGCTCTGCCGGCCCGCCTGGTGCCCGGCCTGGAGCGCGCCGTGCTCGAGAACCAGTCGCTGTACGACGTCCTGCGACGCCGCTACGGGCTGGAGGCCGCCGCAGCCGACCGTTGGATCGAAGCGGTCTTCCCGGAGCCCGACGACGCCGCGCTGCTCGAGGTGGCGACCTCAACGCCTCTGCTCGGCATCGAATCCGTGGCCTGGTTGCCCGACGGCACCCGTTTCGAGGCCTACTACGCGTTGCACCGCAGCGACCAGACCCGGTTCTTCGTGGGCATCCGCTGAACCCTGGGGTTCAACCCAGAGTGCCTGACCGCCGAGCCGGCCCGGGGCGCCGACACCGAGAGGGTGGGCCGTCCACGATGCCCGCCCGTTGACGCTGCCTCATCGTGCTCCCGGGTTATCCGGGACCTGATGACCTCCGAATCACAGGCAACAAAGTTAACGATTGCTGTTGACTTTGCCATCGATGATTATCAGGCTGTGAGAGCGCTCTCTCGGACTCGTCCTGGCCGTCAGGACGGGCCAGGCCGATGTCAGGAGGTTCCGGTTGAACAAGAGCTTGTCGATGCTAGGCCGCCTCAGGGTGGCTCTCGGCGCCGCTGCGGCGGTCCTTATCACCGCTGTTCCGATGGTCACCGTCATGCCGCAGCCGGCCGACGCGGTGGGGCCTGATGTCCTACCCGTCACCGTCACGAACAACTCCGGCCGCGGCGAGGCCGTGTTCCTCTACATCCTGGGGCAGGATATCCGCCCCGGCGGCCGGCTCGGCTACGTCAATGCCGCCGGACAGTTCTCGGCCTGGCCCGCTGGTGGCCTGCCACCGACCCCCGCGCCGGACGTCGCGATCTCGGGCCCAGGCAATGGAGGCAGCGTCACCGTACGCGTCCCGCGGTTCATCTCGGGCCGGATCTATTTCTCCTTCGGCCGGAAGTTGGACCTCCGTCTCAGCCCCGACGGGCTTGTCCAACCCGCTCCGTGGGCCGGCGGTGACCCGAACCGGGACATCCTGTTCGACTGGTCCGAGTTCACCTACAACGACTCGGGTCTGTGGCTGAACAGTTCCCAGGTGGACATGTTCGCCGTCCCGCACGGCGTGAGCGTCACCGGTGCCGACGGACAGACGATCCGCACCGGCGACCCGGTCGCCAACGGCCGGGAGAACGTGATCAACCAGATCCGGGCCAACGGCGACTTCGCCCGTTCCGTGTACACCCGCTCCGACGGCACCGTCCTGCGGGTCCTCGCACCCGGCAAGGCGATGGACGCCGGCCTGATGAGCCCGAATTACCTGGACGGATACATCACCTCGGCGTGGAACGCCTACACGGGCCGAACCCTCACCGTCGTGCCCCGGGTCAACGAGCCGAACCGGCGGTTCTTCGGCCGGACCAACGGCAACACCATGGTCTTCACCGACTCTGCCGGCGCTCAGGTCGCCACGGTGGCCAAGCCCAGCACGGCCAACGTCTGGGGCTGCGACGGAGTGTTCAACGCCCCGAACACGCCACCGTTCATCGAGCCGGAGATAAAGCGGACGCTGTGCACGGCGCTGAACCGAGGCACCCTGGGCACCTCGTCGCAGGAGCCGGTGCTGGATGCGAACCAGTTCTACCGCAACAGCTCGCCCAACCACTACTCGCGGATCGTCCACGCGAACATGGCCGACGGCAAGGCGTACGGCTTCGCCTACGACGACGTCGGTGGCTTCGAGTCGCTGGTGCACCACGGTGACCCCCGCTCGGCGGCGATCATCCTCTCGCCGTTCACCGGCGGCAACCCGCCGCCCACCACGCCGCCCCCGGCCACCGACTCCAGCCGGATCGTCAGCAACTGGCACAACAAGTGCATCGACGTACCGAACTGGAACTTCAACGATGGTCAACGCCTGATCGTCTGGAACTGCACCGACGGCACGAACCAGCGCTGGGAGTTTGTCGGCGGCACGTTGCGTACCCAGAACAACAAGTGCATGGACGTGGCCTGGGGTTCCACTGCTGACGGCGCTGCTATCCAGATCGCCACCTGTTCGGGCAACCCCGCGCAGCAGTTCGTGCTCAGCGGCGCCGGTGATCTGGTCAATCCGCAGGCCAACAAGTGCGTCGACATCAAGGACTGGGACCCGAACAACGACGCGGTCCTGCAGTTGTGGACCTGCAACGGCGGCGCCAACCAGAAGTGGCGACGCGGCTGACCAACCCCCGAACCACGTCCCACCCGCCGCTGCCGGCATCCGTCCCCCCGAACGGATGCCCGGACGGCTCGAGCACCCACGCTGAACCCCACCATGCAATAGAGGACACCCCCGTGAACCAGACCACATGGCGCTCCGCCGCCGTCGCCGTCATCGCCGGCGCGACACTCGCCGTACCGTCCCAGGGCGCCGCCGCCGCGCCGCCGTCCGACCCGATCTCCCCGCCGCACGACTCCGCAGTGTCCATGACCGAGGCGATGCGCCGAGACCTCCATCTGTCCGACGCTCAGGTCCAGGTCCGCCTCCGGATGGAGGCCGCCGCGACACCGACCGCCGAACGTCTCCGTAGCGCGCTGGGCCAGCGGTATGCCGGCGCCTGGGTCGACGGCACCGAACTGCTTGTGGGCGTCACCCGGGCCGCGGATGCCGCCGCGGTACGGGCCGCCGGCGCGACACCGAGGGTCGTGACCCGCTCCGAGCGACAGCTGAATGCCACCAAGTCGGCGTTGGACTCGGTGGCGGCCGGCGCCGCGGACGCGGTGCGCACCTGGTACGTCGACCCGGTCACCAACACGGTTGTCGTCGCAGCCACGTCCCGATCCGCCGGTCTCGCGTTCGTCCGGGGCAGTACTGCCGACCCGGACGAGGTGACCGTCCGGGTCACCACCGAAACGCCACGGCCGGTCTTCGACATCCGGGGCGGCGACCAGTACGCCATCGGTGCCGGAACGCTGTGCTCGGTCGGCTTTGCGGTCGCCGGCGGCTTCGTCACCGCCGGTCACTGCGGTGGGGCGGGAGCGCCCACCCGCGGCTTCAACAACGTCGATCAGGGCACCGTCGCCGAGTCGGTGTTCCCCGGCAACGACTACGGCTGGGTTCGTACCAACGGCTCCTGGGCCTCCCAGCCGTGGGTGAACAACTACGCCGGCGGCAACGTGTTGGTCGCCGGCTCTGGTGAGGCCGTCCAAGGCAGCTCGGTCTGCCGCTCGGGACGCACCACCGGCTGGCGGTGCGGCACCATCACCGCCAAGAACGTCACCGTCAACTACGCCCAGGGTGCGGTCGTGGGCCTGGTGCGCAGCAGCGCCTGCGCGCAGCCCGGCGACTCCGGAGGCGCGGTCATCTCAGGCAACCAGGCGCAAGGCGTCACCTCCGGGACCACCGGCAACTGCGACGCCGGAGGCAACTTCTTCTACCAGCCAATCACACCGATCCTTCAGCGCTACGGGCTGTCCCTGACCACCACCGCTGGCGACTCCAGCCGGATCGTCAGCAACTGGCACAACAAGTGCATCGACGTACCGAACTGGAACTTCAACGATGGTCAACGCCTGATCGTCTGGAACTGCACCGACGGCACGAACCAGCGCTGGGAGTTTGTCGGCGGCACGTTGCGTACCCAGAACAACAAGTGCATGGACGTGGCCTGGGGTTCCACTGCCGACGGCGCTGCCATCCAGATCGCCACCTGTTCGGGCAACCCCGCGCAGCAGTTCGTGCTCAGCGGCGCCGGTGATCTGGTCAATCCGCAGGCCAACAAGTGCGTCGACATCAAGGACTGGGACCCGAACAACGACGCGGTCCTGCAGTTGTGGACCTGCAACGGCGGCGCCAACCAGAAGTGGCGACGCGGCTGACCAACCCCGCAGGGGGCGGGTGCCCGGAGGAGCACGTACCCGGGCGCCCGTCTCCAGCGTCCTACGCTCGGCGAATTGTGACGGGGTGAAGTCCGCGACAAGTTGGGGGAGTTCGCGCCAAGCGAACTCGCGTAGGGGGTTAGACGTCGTCCCGCTGGCTGCTCGACGCTCCCGCCAGGCCAGGGTGATCATTCGACAGCGCGGCATGTCCGCCGCGACCGCGAGGGCCGGGCGTGGCGGGAGACTGTCGGCATGTCCTCGACCATGCTCGTGGTTGGCCCGAAGCTCGGTGTCGCGCTGGTTGTCCTGACCCTTGTAGCGGCGGTCGTCGTGACCTTCGGAAAGCTGGGTCACGGTCGGCAGGTGATGGTCGCCGCCGTCCGTGCCGCGATCCAACTGGGTGCCGTGTCGCTGCTGATCGCGGGCATCGCGGTGTCGCTGTGGGCCACAGCTGCGTTTGTTGTCCTTATGTGTGCGGTGGCGGCGGGCACGTCCGGTCGGCGTGTCACGGGCGGCGGTCGGGGGTGGTGGGCCGGCGCGCCGATCGTGGTGGGAAGCATGGCTGTGGTGGCGGGGCTGCTGTCGGCGGGCCTGGTGCCGATGCGCGGCATCGCGATCATCCCGGTCGCGGGGATCCTGATCGGCGGGGCGATGACCGCGACGTCGCTGGCCGGGCGGCGCGCGCTCGACGAGCTGACCAGCAGGCGCGGTGAGGTGGAGGCCGGCCTGGCCCTGGGCTTGCTGCCCCGCGACGCGGTGCTGCTGGTGTGCCGTCCGGCGGCGGGACAGGCGTTGGTCCCGGCGCTTGACCAGACCCGGACGGTTGGCCTGGTGACCCTGCCCGGCGCCTTCGTCGGTGTGCTGCTCGGCGGAGCGAGCCCGCTCGCCGCCGGAGTGACGCAGTTGGTCGTCCTCGTCGGGCTCCTCGCCGTAGAGGCCGTCGCCGTCGTCCTCACCGTCGAACTGGTGGCCCGCAGCCGTCTCCAACCCGCCACGCCGAAACCCCAGCCGAGCCGTCGCTGACGTGTGGGCATATGTGCCGTGGGTGTACTGGGCTCGTGGTCGCGGCGGCGTCCTCACGGTCCTGGCTGAGCCCGATCTTGGCCTTTTGGGTCGCCTATATCCTGACTCGGCCGCCTCCGCCCCTTCGCGCGCGATGATCGGAGGTGACGCGGACCCGGCCGGGCCCGCCGGGGACTACGGGCGCGGGAAGGAACGAGCGGCGTGCGCGTGCTGGTCGTCGAGGACGAGACCGCCCTGGCGGAGGTGATCCGCGCCGGCCTGACCGACGAGGGATTCACCGTCGATGTGCAGCACAACGGGATTGACGGGCTGTGGGCAGCCACCGAGAACCCGTACGACGCGGTGGTGCTCGACATCATGCTGCCCGGCCTCAACGGCTACGAGGTGTGCCGCCAGTTGCGCTCGCGGGACGTGTGGACGCCGGTGCTGATGTTGACCGCCAAGGACGGCGAGTACGACCAGGCCGACGCGTTCGACCTCGGCGCCGACGACTATTTGATCAAGCCGTTCTCGTTCGTGGTGCTGGTGGCCCGCCTGCGGGCACTGATCCGCCGGGGCGCCCCGGCCCGACCGGTGATCCTGACCGCCGGTGACCTGGCAGTGGACCCGGCCCGGCGGCAGGTCACCCGCGCTGGGCAACCGATCCGGGTGACCGCCCGGGAGTTCGCGCTGCTGGAGTTCCTCATGCGTCATCGTGGCGACGTGGTGTCCAAGCGGCAGATCATCGACAACGTCTGGGACGCCCACTTCGACGGGGACCCCAACATCGTCGAGGTGTATGTCGGCTACCTGCGCCGCAAGATCGACCATCCGTTTGGCAGGCGGGCCATCCAGACGGAACGGGGCATGGGATACCGGCTGGCCGCCGACGGCGGATGACAGTGCCCCAAGTGGCGCAGTCGCACCACCCTGGCGGTCTCTCAGCGCCTTCTCAGCCCCGAGGACCCTAGGCTGCGGATATGGCCACGATGCTCACCTCGTTGCGGGCCCCGGCCCGGTGGGCAGGCCGCCGCCTGGGCGTGCGGCTGAGTTCGGCGCTGGCCGCCACCATGGTGGTGGCGGTGGTCTTCGGGATTGGCGCGGCCGTCTTCGTCTACCTGGCCCGGGCCAACCTGGTCCGCAACGTGGACGCGGCCGCCCGGCAGCGCGCCGCCGAGGTGGCCACGGCGGTAGCTGGCGGTGACTCCGGTGCCATCGCCCAGACGCTGAAGCCCCGTCCGGGGGAGCAGAGTCTGGTGCAGGTGCTGGCGCCGTCGGGTGTGGTGCAGGCGGCGTCGCCGACGCTCGACGGTGCCGTGCCACTGTCCCGGCTGCGTCCCGCTGCCGGCCAGACGCTGCGGGAACAGCGGACGCTGCCCTTCGCGGACGATGACGCCTATCGGGTGGTCGCGATTGGTGTCGGCACCAGCTCGGGCACCCGGACGGTGCTGGTGGCCCAGTCGTTGCGACCAGTCCACGAGAGCACCGAGGTGATCGCCGCGATCCTGGTCATCGGGTTGCCGGCGATGTTGCTGCTGATCGGCGCGGCCGTGTTCCTGTTCGTTGGCCGGTCGCTGCGTCCGGTGGAGGCGATTCGCCGTCGGGTAGCGGGCATCACCGCCCGAGATCTGCACGCCCGGGTGCCGGTGCCCCAAGCGCACGACGAGGTGGCGGCACTCGCGCAGACGATGAACAGCATGCTCGACCGACTGCAGACGGCGGCGACCAGTCAACGGCGGTTCATCGCCGACGCCAGCCACGAACTGCGCAGCCCGCTGGCAACCCTGCAGGCCGGCCTCGACCGCCTTACGATGACGCCCCTGCCTGGCGCGAACGACGACCTGGTCCGACTGATGCGCCGAGAGTCGCAGCGACTGGGCAGGCTGGTCGCCGACCTGCTGCTCCTCGCCCGTATCGACGAACACGGGCTCACCCTGCGCCGTGAGGACGTCGACCTCGACGACCTGGCCTACACCGAGCGAGAGCACCTCTCCGCCCGCCGACCGGACCTGACCGTCCGAACCCAGCTCACCGCGGTGCGGGTGACCGGCGACGCCCACGACCTCGGGCGGGCGCTGCGCAACCTCGCTGACAACGCCGCTCACCACGCACGCCACGAGGTGCTCCTACGGGTCGGGGCCGAGGACGGGTGGGGATGCCTGGAGGTCACCGACGATGGGCCGGGCGTGCCGGTCGCCCAGCGGGAACGGATCTTCGAACGGTTCGTCCGGCTCGATGAGAGCAGGGCCCGCGCCGACGGCGGAAGTGGTCTGGGCCTGCCGATCACCCGGGAGATCGTTGCGGCGCACGGCGGGACCGTGCGGGTGCTGCCTGGCCCCGGAATGACGATCCAGATCCGTCTGCCGCTGACCGGCGACAGCGAACCGGGCGACTGACCCCCAGGGCGTGTGCGACTGCCGGTGTCCTCGCCTTTCAGGGTCCTCTCAGTCGCGAACAGATTGGCTGGGCCCAGCCGGTCGACGGGAGCCGGGTCGGCGACGGGATCGGACGCCCGATGAACTATCACCTGTTTCACCTCATCAACGCAGCTGCCGGACATCATGATCCGCTCGACGACGTGCTGGAGTGGTGCGCTGTCTGGCTGATCTACCCCCTCGGCGCCGTGGCGACGGTCGCGCTGCTGCTCGGCCTGAGATCGCGTGGTTGGCCGCTACTCGTCCGCGTCGGGGCGTCGCTGGCCTTGGCGTTCGCCGCCGGTCAGGTAGTCGCACGTGCCAGCAATGAGGCCCGCCCGTTTCAGACGCATCCCGTGCATCAGCTGATCCCACACGACCCAGGAGGGTCGCTGCCCAGCGACCACGCCACGGCGGCTTTCGCGGTGGCCTTCGCCGTCGGGGTGTTCCTGTCCTGGCGCTGGGGGCTACTGCTCTCGGTGCTGGCCGCTGTCATCGGCTTCGCCCGAGTCTGGGCGGGCGTGCACTATCCAGCCGACATCCTCGCCGGTGCGGTCATCGGCGGGGGAGCTGTCCTGATCATCGCGCTTGCCGCACGCGTCCTCGGTTGGCGCGCCCACCAACACCGTCCACGGGCCGCGGCCAGCAATTTCTGAGCACTTTTGCCCGCCCGCACCGCCCGATTAAGCACCACACCCCTCGGAGGTTATTTCGTGTCAACGTCCCTCGCTTCGGCGGCTGCGGGGCCCAGCTTCCTCGACCCGGAGTGGTTGATCTCCACCTTCGGGCTGATCGGCATCCTCGCGATCGTGTTCGCCGAGTCAGGGCTGCTGATCGGGTTCTTCCTGCCGGGTGACTCGCTGCTGTTCACCGCCGGGCTTCTCGTCGCCGACGGCCACTACCTGCACCAACCGCTCTGGCTGCTCTGCCTGCTGGTGGCCGTGGCCGCGATCGCCGGGGATCAGGTGGGGTACCTGTTCGGCAGGCGAGTCGGCCCGAGCCTGTTCCGCCGACCCAACTCCCGCCTGTTCAAGCAGGAGAACGTGCACCGGGCCAACGACTTCTTCGACCGCCATGGAGCCCGGTCCGTGGTGCTGGCCCGGTTCGTGCCGATTGTGCGGACGTTCACCCCAGTTGTCGCCGGAGTCAGCCACATGCGCTACCGGACGTTCCTCGCCTACAACATCATCGGCGGGGCGCTCTGGGGCGTCGGCGTAACCGTCCTGGGCTACTTCCTCGGCCAGGTCGCGTTCGTCAAGGCCAACATCGAGATCATCCTGATCGGCATCGTCGTGGTCTCCGTCCTGCCGATCGGAATCCAGCTCCTCCGATCCCGCTGGAGCACCGCCCGGACCTCCGCCCGCTCGTCGTAGGGGTTGTTACAGGCTGATCGGCGTGCAGGACCAAGCGTGGTCGACGATGTCCTCGGCTGTCCGGGAGCGGCCGGCGGGCCAGAAGATCATGTCGCTGATGTGCAGACATCCCGTCCGGCGCGTAAGGCCGTCCAGGCAGGACCGCTGAGGGGATCAGGCAGCGGCCGGCAACACATCCCGGGCGCGGTGATCAGATGAGGGCCGTGACGCCCTCGTATTCCGCCACCGGGGCGGCGCCGACATGCTCGTACTCGAGCAGCAGTAGGCCGTTCGCCGTTGCCTCGTGGCGAACGAGTCGCAGGCCGACGGGTGCGCTCGGGTGGTCAAGCAGCCGCCGCCCGGAACCGGTCACGGTGGGGGCGACGACGAGTCGGAGTGTGTCGACGAGGCCGGCCGACAACAGGGCCTTGCCGAGTCGTGCGCTCCCGTGGATCTGAAGTTCTCGTCCTGGTTGCGCCTTGAGTTTCCCGACGGTGTGGATCGGGTCGCCGTGGAGCAGCGTCGTCGGGTGCCAGCTACCTTCCGTGCGGGTGTTGGTCACGACGTACTTCGGTAGTGAGTTCATCCGTTCGGTGAACGGGTCGTTCGGGTCGGTGATCTGCGGCCAGTCGCGGGCGAAGGCCTCGTAGGTCCGCCGCCCCAGTAGCAGACCGTCAGCGAGAGCTAGCCAGTCAGAGGTGCGCTGGACGAAGAGCTTGTCCAGGTAAGGCACGAGCCAGCCGCCCTGGGTGAAGCCCTCGCTTGTATCTTCGGTGGGCGAGCCGGGACCCTGGCTGACCCCATCAAGGGTTACGAACTCGGTAAGGGTGATCTTCATCGTGCATCCTCGCCTTCGACGACCCCGGCCAGTTGCTTGGTGACCGAGCCCCAGCCGTCGAAGAAGCCGAGTTCCTCGTGACGGGCGCGAGCGGCGGGATCACCATGACGGACGATGACCCGGTAGTCCGTGCCGTCCGGATGATCGCTCAGGGTGATCTCGGCGGTCATGGGGACCGGGGTCGGGTTCGTGGGCCGCCAGGCGCTGTCAATCGCGTTCGTGAGCACAATCCGCTCCAGTTCCTCGACGACGAGGAAGGTTGCGTCAAGGTGCGGGACGAATTTCACCCCGTCATCGCTGAGTCGGGTCACGAGCGCGCCACCGGGCCGGACGTCCAGGCGGTCGACGCGGCACAGGGTCGGAGCCGGGAGCCACCACTTCTCGAAGCGGGACGGATCCGTCCACGCGCGCCAAACTGCGGCGCGGGAGGCGCGGATGACCCGCTTCACGGTCAGGTCCAGATCCGGATTCACTGTTGGTTCTCCTCGGGGTCGGTGACGAGGCGTTCGAGGCGATCGGTGCGCGCTTCCCAGATTCGGCGCTGCTCCCCGAGCCAGTCGTCGACGAGGGCGAGGCACTCGCGGTTGAGCGCGCAGGTGCGTACCCGGCCGGACTTGGTCGTGCGGATCAGCCCGTTGGATTCGAGCGTCCGTACGTGCTTCATGAACGAGGGAAGGGTCATCGGGAACTCGCGGGCGAGATCGCCGACGCTCGTCGGGCCGTGGCCGAGGCGCCGGATGACCCCGCGCCGGGTCGGGTCGGCAAGGGCGACGAACACGCCGTCGAGCTGCGCCGAATACTGTGCCATGCGGCTAAGTATAGCCCGCAGCGATACTTAGCGCAAGAGCAAAGTGTTGAAGCGCCCCCGGAGTGCCACACGGTCAGATCGGTCAGCGGCGCACCCGATAGCGCAGGTGAAGCACCCGGTTGCCGTGAATCACCACGTCAGGATCCTCCAACAGGTGCTGCGCGTGGACCGACCCGAAGTAGCGCTTGCCGGACCCGAACACGACGGGTACGACGTCCGTGCGCACCTCGTCGATCAGGCCCGCGGCAAGCACCTGGCCACCGACGTCGCCAGCGGCGACCTCGACCACTCGGTCACCCGCAAGCTCCTGTGCCTTGGCCATGGCTGCCTCGACGCCGTCGACGAAGTGGAACGGCGCCTCGGGATCCCAGCCCTCGGGCGCCGGCCGGTGCGTCACGACGACCACGTGGTCGATCCCGCCCGGAGGCTTCCCGTCCCAGCCGTCCGTCATGTCGAAGACGTGGCGGCCGACGACTGTCACCCCGATCTGGTCCCAGTACGGCCGGGTGTAGTCGTAGGACGTCTGCGACACCTTGAGCCCGCCGCCCTCGTCCAACGGGACGTCACCGCTGGTCAACCAGTCGAACAGCGGCCCGGGCTGGTCATTCTCGTCCGCGATGAAGCCATCCACGGACACCGAGCTGTACATGACCACTGTGCCCACGGGGCTCTCCTCTACTTCGGGGTGCCCTCAAGTTAGCGCGCCGTGAGCTGTCGCTCTTGTAGGAAATCAATCGGCCGGCAGTGGCCAGCCGTCCATCGCGTGGCCGGGATGTTCGCGCAGGAACCGCCGCCGGACTTCGAGGTACCGGGTCGGAGTGAGCCCGGTGAACGCCCGGAACTCGTGGCCGAAGTGGGCCTGGTCGAAGTAGCCCGCAGCACCGGCGAGCTCGCCCCAGTCGATCGGTCCGGCGGGGTTGATCGCGAACACGGTGGCGGTGAAGCGGTGGGTGCGGGCCAGCCGCTTCGGCGTGACGCCGATGAGCTCCTTGAACCGCTGCGCCAGATGGGTGCTGCTGACACCGGCTGCGACACTCAGGTCGCCGATCGCCACCGCCCCGCTGGTCGCCGCGATGACGCTGCTCGTGTGGCGGACCAGCCCCAGGCCGGCGGTCTCGCACAGCCGTCGCATCAGCTCCTCCTCGAGCAGCGTCAGCATCTCGTGGGGTCCGTCCGCCGTGGCCAGCCGGTCTCGCAGCTCGGCGACGGCGGGCCGGCCCCAGACCTGCTCCAGCGTCACCGGCCGGTCACACAGCTCGGCCGCGGGCATCGGCAGGAACGGCGCCAGCCCCCACGGCTTGACGTGCACGCCGACGGACCGGGTCCGGAGTGGATAGCCGAACTCGAACGCGCGGGTGGGCGTGGTGACCACGCAGCCGTCGGCGTACTCAGCCGTCTCGATGTCTGTGCCGGCGCGGATGCGGAACGGCGGTCCGAGATTGACGATGAGCAACGCCGCCGGCATCGGCGGCAGCGTCAGCCGGGCGTACGGCGGCGTACCCTCCAGGTAGTAAAGGTCGTCGATCAGCCCGTCGAGCGGCGGTCGCGGCACTCTGGACACGTACTCCACGCTCACAGCATCGCCGACGCCCCGCCGGCATCACGCGCCGGCATGGCGGTCGAGCGCGTCAAATTTCTCCACCTTGCGCCCATCCGTCTCTAGGGCGGCCTCGAATGCCTCATGACAGCAGCAATGACGTACAAGCATCTGAGGAGTTCGTATGAAGCGGCGCCTGTTTGCCACGGTTGGCGTAATCGCGGTGCTGGCCCTGTCCGCCTGCGGCGGTACCGACAGGCACCCACAAGACGTTGCAGGGCGGCGAGCTCGTGGTGACCGGCAGCGGCTCGTCGTTCACCGTCAATGGCACCTCGATGGTGGTCTGCGGGAATGTCTCGACGGCCAACGCCACCGTGTACATCGTTGACACCGTTCTGATGCCCAAGAGCTGATGGCGTCGACCGACATCGAGCCCCGGCCGGCGAACCGCCGGCCGGGGCCGTCCCTCAGCATGACCGCCGTTCGCGGCCTCGTCGTCGGCGTGTTGACCGCCGGGGTGGCCCTCGCCGTGGCTCATCTCCTCGCGGCGCTGGTCGATCCAGCCGCCGACCCGGTGCTGGCAGTCGGTGGCGTCGCTATCGACCTGGCACCGCAGAGCGTCAAGGCATTCGCCATCCGCACCTTCGGCGCCAACGACAAGATCGCTCTCCTTGTCGGCGTCTACGCCCTGCTCGCCCTGACCGCGGTTCTGCTCGGCGCGGCGGCGCTACGACGACGCCGCTACGGTCTGGCTGGCCTCGCCGTGTTCGCTGCTGTCGGTGTCGCCGCCATCCTGTCCCGCCCGGGGGCGACGTCGTCGGACGTCCTGCCGGTCCTGGCGGGCGTCGGCATCGGGATGGCGGCGATGCTGGTGTTGGTGCGCGCCGCTCGGACGGTCAGGGTCACCGCGTCGAGCCGGCCGCGGCTGCTCAACCGCCGTCAATTCCTGGCCACGGCGACGGGGGCAGCGCTGACCGCCGGCGTCGCGGCCGCGATCGGCCAGGCTGTCGGTCGCGGCAGCGCGGTGGGTGCCCGTTCCCGCGCCGGCGTTCGGATTCCGCCGCCAGTGCGACCGGCGCCGCCGCTACCCGGCGGTGTCTCGTTGGCGTGGACGGGGCCTCGGCGTTCGTCACCCCCAACCGGGACTTTTACCGGGTCGACACCGCTCTCACCGTCCCGCAGGTCGACCTTGAAACCTGGCGGTTGACTCTCGACGGAGCGGTCGATCGCCCTCGTACCTGGAGATTCGAGGATCTTCTCGCCCGTGGCCTCGTGGAGCGTGACATCACGCTCAACTGTGTCTCGAACGAGGTCGGTGGTCCCTACATCGACACAGCCCGCTGGACCGGCGTTCCCCTCGCACCGCTGCTACGCGAAGCGGGCGTACGCCCCGGGCAGAACCAGCTCGTCAGCCGCTCGGTGGAGGGCATGACCATCGGCACCCCGATCGAGGCGATCCTCGACGGGCGCGACGCGCTCCTGGCCGTGGCCATGAACGGCGAACCCCTGCCCCTGGAACACGGCTTCCCCGTCCGCATGCTCGTGCCCGGCCTCTACGGTTACGTCGGCGCCTGCAAATGGCTCACCTCGATGAAGGTGACCACCTTTGACGCGTTCGACCCCTACTGGGTCCAACGCGGGTGGGCAGCCGACGCACCCGTCAAGACCGCATCTCGCATCGACACTCCGAAACCCTTCGCCCAACGTCGCGTCGGACCCGTCATGATCGCCGGTGTCGCCTGGGCGCAACGGCGCGGGATCACCGCCGTCGAGGTGCAGATCGACGACGGGCCGTGGCGGCAGGCCCGCCTCGCCGACGGCCCATCGCCGGACCTGTGGCGGCAGTGGACCTACCGCTGGGACGCCACCCCTGGCAGCCACACGCTGCGGGTACGGGCCACCGATGCCACCGGTGCGACCCAGACCGACCAGCGGGCCGCGCCCTTCCCCGACGGCGCGACCGGCTGGCACAGCACCACCGTCACCATCACCTGACCTCCCGGGCCGAAAAGAACCCCGTCCGGCACCAATCCGGCGACCACCACGCCACGAATCCCTCCTGACCGCACGTGAGTATCAACGCCGTACCCAGGCGGAGACGGAGATCTGTTGTGAGACTGTCCCGAGCCCTGCTCGCCCTACCAGCGGCCGTGCTGGTCCTCGCGTTCCCGGGCGTCGCGCAGGCCGACGAGAGCGTGCAGGTCCAGCTGCAGGACCTCAACGAGACCGGTGCCACCGGTACCGCGACGTTGACCGCGACGAGTGGCGGCGACCTGAAGGTCATGATCCGGTCGAAGGGCATGACGCCGAACTCGCCGCACGCCCAGCACGTGCACGGCGCGGCCAACGGTATGGACTTCCACTGCCCGGACAAGTCCGCCGACACCAACGGCAACGGCTTCGTCAGCACGGAGGAGGGCCTGAAGATGTACGGGGACATCTTCATCTCGCTGACCACCACCGGGGACACGACCAAGGCCAGCGGTTTGGCGGTGGACCGGATGCCGAAGGCCGACGCGCAGGGCAACCTCAGCTACGAGCGCACCATCCCCGCTGCCGACCTGCCCAAGGGCACCATCGAGCACCTCAAGGACCTGCACCTCGTGCAACACGGCATCGACGCCAACAAGAACGGTAAGTACGACATGGAAGCTCTCGGGGAGTCGACGTTCGCCAAGTCCATCGGCGTCAACGGCATCCCCGCCGAGGCCACCGACCCCGCGACGTGCGGCATGGTCAGCGGCGCCGCCGCCGGGTCCGTACCCGCCGGGGGTGTCGCCACCGGCGATGGCAGCACCTCCGGTGGATCGCCGATGATGATGTACACCGTGGGTGGCCTCGCGCTGCTCGGCGCCGCGGGTGCGGTCGTCGCGCGACGCCGGCTCGCCGGCGAGCGCTGAGCCGGAATCGTTCGTGATGGACAACGGCGACGCACCAGTGCCGGCCGGACGCCGCCGGGGGCGCTTCGCGCTCCTGGCGGTGGCCGGCATCCTCACCGGAACGGCGGCCGTGTCGATCGGCTTCGCGGTTACCGACCGGGCTGGGAAGCCACCTCGGCCCGACGCCTCCGCTGCCGCCCCAGCCGCGACGGCGTCGCCCGCTCGGGCGACCAAGCCGGGTGAATTGACCTCGGGACCACTGATGGCCAGTTCGCCCCCAACGCGGGTGTCGATCCCGTCGCTGAAGGCCACCGCCGCGATTGTCGCCCTCGGCCTGCGGGCGGATGGGGCGATGGAGGTCCCGGACAGCGCCACCGACGTGGGCTGGTTCACCAAGGCACCGACGCCAGGGGCCCTCGGTCCGGCCGTGCTGGCCGGGCACGTCAACTGGAAGGGCCGTCGTGGAACGTTCTTCGATCTGGGCAAGCTGTCCGTCGGCGCCGGGATAACGGTCAACCGTCAGGACGGCAGTACCGCGATGTTCACCGTCAGCAAGGTCGAGCAGTATCCCAAGGACGACTTTCCCACCGATGAGGTGTACGGGGCTACCGACCATTCGGCGCTACGTCTGATCACCTGCGGCGGCGCGTTCGACGACGCCACTCAGCACTACCGCGACAATGTCATCGTTTACGCGCGCCTCGCTCACGCTCATGTCGCCTAGCACCCGAGTACGCGGCGGCACCCGGAACGGCCGCCAGCACAGGAGAGGACATGCCGAGAATGAGCGGTGACCCGGAACAGGCGCGGCGGCTACGTTCGGTGCTGCCGGACACCCCGACGCCACCGAGCGCCGACGAGCTGCTGACTCGGGTGGCACGGGGCGACGAGGCGGCGTTCGCGGCGCTGTACGACACGATGGCGGGCCGGGTCCTCGGGCTGACCCGCCGCGTCGTGCGCGACCCGGCGCAGGCCGAGGAGGTGACGCAGGAGGTGATGGTCGAGGTGTGGCGCACCGCTGGCCGCTTCGAGGCCGGTCGTGGCTCAGCCTCAGCCTGGATTCTGACCATGGCGCACCGCCGGGCGGTGGATCGAGTGCGTTCCGAGCAGGCCCACACCAACCGCACCCTGCAGGTCGCCGCGGCCGAGACGCATGTCCCCTATGACGAGGTTGTCGAGGACGTCACCGCCCGGTTGGAGCGGGAACAGGTTCGCCGGTGCCTGGGTCGGCTGACGCCGGTCCAACGGGAGGCGGTGGCCCTGGCCTACTACGGCGGCCACACCTACCGGGAGGTCGCCGAAAAGCTGAAGACACCGCTGCCGACGGTGAAGACGCGGATGCGCGACGGACTGATCCGGATGCGCGACTGCCTGGGAATCGAAATGGAGGGACGGGCATGAGCGCCGACATCCACACCCTCGCCGGCGCGTACGCCCTGAACGCGGTCGACGACCTCGAGAGGGCGGCGTTCGAGCGGCACCTGGCGGACTGCGAGTCGTGCCGCCTGGAGGTGACCGAATTACGGGAGACGGTTGCACGGCTCGCCGACGACACCGTCGTCGAGGCCACACCCCCGGGGTTACGGGAGCGCACCCTCACCCAGGCGGCGCGCACCCCGCAGTTGCGCTCGGCTGCCGCAGGAGACAGCGCCAGACGGCAGGTAAGCAGGTGGCGACGGATCACCGTGGCTGCCGCCGCGGCCGTCCTCGTGGCCGGCGGCGCGAGCGCGGTCACCTGGACCGTGAGCAACGATCGGATCAGCGACGAGCAGGCCAGCAGCGACCAGGCTCGGCAGATCGCCGCCGTCCTGGACGCCCCGGACGCCCGGGTGTTCGAGCGGTCGCTGCAGCCCGGCGGCTCCGCGACCGTGGTGGTCTCCCGCGACCGAGACCGAGGGGTGGTGCTGCTGCGCGACCTGCCGGAACCCGGCCCCGGGCGGATCTACGAGCTCTGGCTCATCCGCGGCAGCGAACCCCGCAAGGTGGGGCGACTAGCCGAGGGTGCCAGGGCGTCGACCACGGTCATCGGCCCGGTCGCCGAGGCGGCAACCTTCGGCGTTTCCAACGAGCCCGCGGGCGGCTCCGTCGCCCCCACGCGAATCGTGGGTACGGTCGAGCTGAGCTGAGCTGAGCACGGGCCGGCTGCGGTCACACCGTCAGCCGGTCCAGCCGGTCCGCACCGACGGCCGATGTGCTTCCCGCTCATCCACCCATCCGAGCGGTGGACCGCTCCGAATCACCAGCATGGATGACGAGCTGCTCGCCGGCCGGTACCGCAGGCTCCTGCCGATCGAGGACGCTGCCACTCCGGGACGGGTCTGGCTGGCCCGCGACGAGGTGCTCGACCGAGACGTCGCGCTCAAGCAGATCGCCGTGCCGGGATGGGCGAGCGACGCGGAACGGTCCCGGTTGCACGAGCGGACGCTGGCCGAGGTTCGTGGACTGGCCGGGCTGGACCACCCGAGCGTGATGGGGATGTGGGACGTGCTGAGCGCCGACGGGCACCTGTGGCTTGTCATGGAGTACGTGCCCTCCCGGTCCCTGCCCGAGGTGGTTGCCGCCGACGGCCCGCTGCCGCCGGCCGAGGTGGCGCGGGTCGGGCTGCACCTGCTCGCCGCACTGAACGCCGCACACGAGATGGGTGTGGTGCATCGGGAGCTCTGTCCGCAGAACGTGCTACTCGGCGACGACGGGCGCGTCATGCTCGGCGGGTTCGGCCTGTCGATCTTCGACAGCCACAGCCCGGCGACCGTCAGTGCGGCGAACCTGTCGAGGAACCAGTACGTCGCGCCGGAGCGCGCTCGCGATGGCAGGGCCACCCCCGCCTCGGACCTGTGGGCTCTCGGCGCGACGCTCTACCTGGCCGCGGAGGGCCGCCCACCGTGGACCCGGCCCTCGACCCTGGCCACACTCGCCGCTCTGGCCACCGAGGCGCCCGACCGGATGAGCGTCCTGCCACTCGAACCGGCGATCACTGGACTCCTGCTGCGCAATCCCCGTCAGCGTCTGTCCGCGTACGAGGCCCGCGCCCTGCTGGAGCAGGTGGCCGAGGCGACCGTACCGATCGAGCCCGTGCCGGTGCCCCGGGCGCGCCGCCGGTGGCGGATGTCCACCCGACCGCCGCGGCGGTCGCGGACCACCACGCCGCCGGTGCCGATCGCCGAGGACGCGATCGACACCACGGTCATCACAGCGAGGGCGTCGAACACCCGCGACCGGACGACCGGCTGGGCGTTCGCTGGCGCAGTGTTGGGACTGTTGACGGTCGTGGCCATCATTGTCACGGCAGCCGGTGCCGTGCTCGGCGGCCTGCGCGGCCAGGACGGCGTGCCGGCCGTCGACCCGGGCGGTGCGGCGGCCGGCGCGATGGAGTCGACCAGTGCGGAAGTGCCCGCCCACCTCTGCCTGGACGATGACGCCTCCAGCGAAGCCGAGCCTCTGCGGGAACCCACCGCACCGCTCCCGTACGCGCTGCCCGACGGATGGGCTTGGCACCAGGACCCGGCCCGCTTCCTGGTGGCAGTTCCGCACGGATGGACCCGGCACACCGAGGGCGAAACTGTCTGCTTCCGCGACCCCGCCGAGGTGCGAGCCATCGCTGTCGACCTCACCGCCGAAGCTTCCCCCACATCCTCGAAGCAGTGGGCCGCCGCAGAGCGCGAGGCGGTGAAGACCGGGGCGCTTTCCGGCTACCAGAAGATCAGCATCGGGCCGGTCATCCGCGTGGGTGGCGCCGCGGAGTGGGAGTACACCTGCGACCAGGCCGGCGGTGTGCGGCTGCACGTCCGGCGGCTGCTGGTCAATGACAGCAGGACCCGTGCCCACAGCCTGTCCTGGATGACCCAGGACAGCCAGTGGACCGCGACGGAGCCTCTGCAACGACTGGCCCTCGCAAGCTTCCGCCTCGACTGACCCGTGTGCCCGAACGTGGTCACCTCCATCGCAGCCAGTTCCAGTTGCGTTCGCGGCGGGCCGCCGAATGCCGCGCATGGCCGACGCCCCGCTCCACGGTCACCCGCCCGTAGGCGGTGGCGGATCGGCGCTGCCAGGCCGGCAACCCGGAAGCCACCGTCGGGCGGCTGACGCAGGCCCGTTCGGCGGTTGTTTGTCGATGTTCGCCGCCCGCCACCGGACCGGATGGCACCCTGGGCCCGTGGACTGGGCAGCGAGCCAGGGGAAGGTGGCATCAGGATCACGGTGAACGGCAACTGATGCGTACCGCGTTGATCGTGTTGGCCGCGCTGGCGGCGGCCGTGGTCGTGGACCTGGTCTCCGGCGTGCTGGCTCGCCGGGTTGCCCGTGGCCGCTACAAGTGGCTGCTGGAGCCGCTGCGGCTCGCCTGCCGCCGCCCGGCGGCCGCGGTCCTGCTGGTCTGGGTGGTGTACTACGCGCTGCCGCCCGGACTGACCGGGTGGCAGCGTTATCTGCGGCACGCCATCCTGCTGACCCTGATCGCCGTCGGTGCGTGGCTGGTGGTCAGGGTGTTGCAGGTGGCCGAGGCGGTCGTGTTCAGTCGACTGCCGAATGATGTGACCAGGAGCCGGCGGGCCCGGCGGGCCCGGACCCAGATCCGTCCGGTGCGGCGGCTCACGGTGGTCGTCGTCACGATCGTTGCGATCGGCCTGATCCTGATCACCTTCCGGCCGGTACGCCTCTTCGGCGTCTCCATTCTGACCTCGGCCGGGGTGGTCGGCGCGGTGATCGGCCTCTCCGCCCGAACCGCGCTCGCCAATGCGTTCGCCGGCATCCAGGTCGCCTTCGCCGACGGGCTGCACGTCGGCGACGTGTTGGTGGTGGAAGGCGAATGGGGCCGGGTCGAGGAGGTGAAGCTGACCAACGTGGTGATCCGGCTCTGGGACGAACGGATACTCATCCTGCCGACCACGTACTTCACCGAGCGGCCGTTTCAGAACTGGACCCGCAACGAGTCGCGGGTGATCGGCAAGATCCAGATCCATGTCGACCACACCGCGGACCTTAACGACCTGCGCCGGGAGGTACGCCGACTGGTCGAGTCCGCACCGCTGTGGGATCGCAGCCAGTGGGTGCTCCAGATGGTCGACGCCACCGCGCAGACCGTGATCATCCAGGTGCAGGCCTCAGCTGCGGACGGCGCCAGCGCCTGGGACCTGAGCTGCGACCTACGCGAGGGACTGATCCGCTATCTGCGTGACCAGCACCCCCAGTGGTTGCCCCGCACCCGCAACCAGTACCAGCCGTGACCGGCGGGTCTCTTTCGGCCCCGCCGTTGCGCTGGGTCAGCCGCCGGGCAGCGCTCGGGGCCGGGCTGATCCTCCCGGCCCTGAGCCCCATCGAGTCAGGCTGTCGACATCTGGCGGACGTGTTTGCCCTCGGCGAACTCCTCGACCATTTTCGAGCAGAAGGCTGGGAGGTCGCTGGGGTTGCGGCTGGTGACCAGGCCGTTGTCGACCTGCACCTGTTGGTCCACCCAGTTTCCGCCAGCGTTGCGGATGTCGGTGCGCAGGCTGGGGAACGAGGTGACGGTCCGACCGTTGACCATTCCGGTCTCGACCAGCGACCAGGGGCCGTGGCAGATCGCCGCCACCGGCTTATTCTGCTGAAAGAACGCTCGGACGAAGTCCATCGCCTGCGGGTTCATCCGGAGCCGGTCGGGGTTGACAGTCCCGCCTGGCAGCAACAGGGCGTCATAGTCGGCCGCATCGGCCTCGTTCACGGTCCGGTCCACGTGATATCGGTTGGCCGGATTGATGTCCTGGTTCATCGACTGGATCTCGCCGGATTGCAACGAGATCAGGTGGACCTCGGCTCCGGCCTGCTCTGCGGCGGCCCGGGACTGGGTGTATTCCACGTCCTCCACCCCGTCAGCGGCGAGGCAAGCAACTCGCTTGCCGGTCAGTGGCTGCTGGCTCTGCGCCATTCTGCTGCCTCCCCTTCGCGGCGCCACCCCGTCGGCGGCGCATCGCTCACTCCCGGGTCGCCTTCCCGGTGCGGGCACCCACAAACGGGCCAGCGAACGCCGCCCGTGGGTGTGCTGCCTGTCGCAGCGGGTAACGCAGGCAACCTACTCGTATTCAGGCTCAGGAAGGTCGACAAATGATCGAGCTGCCGTCCGGCCAAACCATGCCCGTGCTCGGCCAGGGAACCTGGTACCTGGGTGAGCGCCCCGCAAAGCGGCGGGACGAGATCGCCGCCCTACACACCGGGCTCGACCTGGGCTTGACCATGATCGACACTGCGGAGATGTACGGTGACGGCGCTTCCGAGGAACTCGTCGGCGAGGCGATCACCGGACGACGCGACGACGTCTTTCTGGTCGACAAGGTGCTGCCGTCCAACGCCAGCCGACGGGGAACCGTGCAGGCCTGCCGCCGCAGCCTGCAACGACTCGGCGTCGACCACATCGACCTCTACCTGCTGCACTGGCGCGGCTCGCATCCACTCGCGGAGACCATCGAGGCGTTCGCGGAACTCGTCGACGCCGGTGACATCGGGCAGTGGGGCGTGAGCAACTTCGATCTTTCCGACATGACGGAGCTACTCGAGACGGCGGGCGGGCAAGACTGCGCGACCAATCAGATCCTGTACAACCTCACCCGCCGCGGTCCGGAATATGACCTGCTGCCGTGGCTACGCGAGCACCGGATCCCGGTGATGGCCTACTCGCCGATCGAGCAGGGTCGACTGCTCGGCCACTCCCAGATCGCGGAGATCGCCGCCCGGCACGAGGCCACCCCGGCCCAGGTGGCGCTGGCCTGGGTGCTGCGGCAGGAAACGGTGGCGGCCATCCCCCGATCGTCCAACCCCGAACACACCCGGGAGAACGCGGAAGCGCGAGACCTGCAGCTGACGGAGGAGGACGTAGCGGCACTCGACACCGCGTTCCCGCCGCCGACCGGCCCGCAACCGCTCGAGATCTTGTAGCGTCACCAACCTCCGACTGAGGGTGGGCTTGTGGGAATGCCCTCGAACCCGGAACCCGGCGGGTGCTCGCGCCCGCCGGGTAGAACCGCGGCTGGCCCGCCGCCTTCAGCCTCTTCGTCGGCCAGGTCGGCGAATGATCCGGCGAACCACCCCGAACTGGTACAGGCCAGCGCTGGTGATCGCGTAGAAGACGGGCAGAAGGAGAAATATGGCGAGGCCGAGCAACGGCGCCACCAGGTAGCCGACTACCCCCGCGAGGACGTACAGGACGACCCCGGCGAGGGCCCGGAATCGCTCGACGTGAAAGAAGCCGTCCCTGACCTGGTCCTTCAGCAAGTCGGGGCTCCGGGCCAGGTAGTGGTAGAACGCCAGCCAGCTTGCGCACAGCAACGCACCGATCAACGCGTAAAAGGCGACGGCCACGCGCTGGTCCGCGTTGTTGTGCTCCTGCAGCGCGTGCGACACGACGGCGGTCGGAAACGGTAGCAGGGCCGTGCTGAACAGCACGAACAGGTTCACCCAGTGCAGGCCGCGATCTGTCTGCTGAATGCGGTTGAACGCCGCCTTGTGATTGAGCCAGACGACGGCGACGTACGAGTAGGACGCGAGATACGCGCCATACGACGGCCACTGGCTGAGCAGGCCGGACAGGAGGTGGCCGGGTGGGACGTCCGGTACCCGGAGGTCCAGGACCAGCAGTGTGATGATGATGGCGAAGATGGCATCGCTGAAGGCCACGGCACGGCTGGTATCCGACCGGGTGCTCAGCTCCGTGTCTGGCCCGCTCACCATGCGCGCCTACCCGGTGTCGTCGACCGCAAACGGCCGGGCACGACGCTCCACACCGGGAGGACGCCGCATCCGGCCGCCGTGCGCGCGGCGGCCGGATGCAAGTGATCCGTCAGGGTTTGAGGACAACCTTCTCGCAGTTGTCCTGCTTGTTCTTGAACATCTCGAAGCCGCGTTCTGCCTCGTCCAGCGACAGGGTGTGGGTGATGACCCGGGTCGGATCGATCTCCCCACGCTCGATGCGCTGCAGCAGCGGCTTCATGTAGCGCTGCACGTGGCACTGGCCGGTACGCAGGGTCAGCGCCCGGTTCATCCACGCGCCGGCGGGAAACTTGTCCAGCAGACCGCCGTACACGCCGATCACCGACACGATGCCACCGCTGCGGCAGGAGAGAATGGCCTGCCGCAGCGCGTGCGGACGCTCGGACTCCGAGCGGACCGCCTGCTTGACCCGGTCATAGGCGTAGAGGGCCGCGCTGCCGTGCGTGGCCTCCAGGCCAACCGCGTCAATGCACTTGTCCGGTCCCCGCCCACCGGTCAGTTCCAGCAGCCGGGACCGCACGTCCACCTCCTCGAAGTTCACCGGCGTGTAGCCCGCCCGTTCGGCCATCTGCAGCCGGTACGGCTCCTTGTCGATGGCGATGACCTTCGCGGCGCCGAGCACCCGGGCGCTGTCCATCGCGAACTGGCCGACCGGGCCGGCGCCCCACACCGCCACCACGTCGGTGGACTGGATGTCGCACATGTCGGCACCCATGTAGCCGGTGGGAAGGATGTCCGAGAGGAACAGCACCTGCTCGTCGGTCAGGTCGGACTCGATCTTCAGCGGACCGACGTCGGCGAACGGCACCCGCGCGTACTGCGCCTGACCGCCCGCGAAGCCGCCGGTCAGATGCGAATAGCCGAAGATCCCGGCGACCGGGTGACCGAACATCTTCTCCGCGATCCCGGCGTTGGGGTTGGAGTTCTCGCAGCAGGAGTACAGCTGGGCGGCGCAGGCGCCGCACGCGCCGCAGGCGATCGGGAACGGCACCACGACCCGGTCCCCGACGCGCAGCCGACCTGGATCGACGCCCCGGCCGACCTCGATCACCTCACCCATGAACTCGTGACCCATGACGTCGCCGTTCTGCATCGTGGGCACATACCCATCGACCAGGTGCAGGTCCGAGCCACAGATAGCGGTGGACGTGATCCGTACGATGGCATCGCGCTCGTTCAGGATCCTCGGGTCCGGCACGTCACGGACCTTGACCTTGTTGCGGCCCGCCCAGGTGTTCGCCCTCATGCCTGGGCCCCCTTCGCGAACTCGGCATCCGACAGCGGCTGCGCCGGACGCTGCGGGAACTCCTTGCGGGCCCGTTTGCCCCACGGGGCGCCGTCGGACCGGACCACCTCGCCGGTCTCCAGCACCTGCTTGAGCCGACGCAGGTCGTCGTCGAGCTGCTGGTGCGGCTCCTCGCCGAAGTACCTGGCGACCGCCTTGCCGATCGCGCCGCCCGGGATGTCGTACGACAGGACGACGTGCACCTCGGTGCTCACACCATCCGGGGCGGGCACAAAGCGGACCGTACCGGCGTTCGGCACGTCGGCGTTGCCGGTCGACCGCCACGCGATCTTCTCGCCGGGCGAGTCGTTGACGATCTCCGCGTCCCACTCGACGTTCGTGCCGAACGGGGCGCTGGCGGACCAGTGGCTCGTACGGCTACCGGTGGAGCGGATCTCCTCGAGATGAGCCATGAACGTCGGGAGATTGTCCAGTTCGCGCCAGAACGCGTAGACCTTAGGCGGCGGTTTGCGAATGGTTGTCGTGGCTGTCAGCTCCATGGGTCCTCCTGTGCGGATGCCTCGTACCGCCGGCGCTGAGCCCATCTCCTTCGCCCGGGTGGCCTGTACGGCGGTCAACAGGTCCACCACCGTGATCCCGACGATGGCGCCGGTGACAACGAGGAGCCGCCGCCGGCGGCGCCCGCCCCGGTGGGCGATGGCCAGTCCGAGCGAGGCCAGGTCCATCGCGTCGCCCGCGACCCGGGTCCACGCCCACATGCTCTTGCGCCGGCTCGTCAGGAGCCCGGCCGCGTGTATCAGCTCCCGCGCCCCGACGAGTGGCACCATCGCCCGGGACGTCGAAGAGTCGTCCACTCCGCTGATCCGGCGCACCGTGTCCGGTGCCGCCAGTTGTGCCACGCCCAGGCCGAGGCTCATCCAGCCGAGCCCGCGCCCCCGCCGCTGCACCTCGTCCTGCCTGGCCTTGGCTGCCTCTCGGGTTGCCAGTCGAGTCACGGGTAGTCCTCCGTATCCGGTCGCACCCGCCCGGGCAGCCCGGCTCACGGCGACCCGGGGCACGACTCATTGGGGCCCGGTTACCCCCCGGGAACCACCTGAACCCGCTGATCGGCCGCCGCATCAAGATCACCCTCCCGGTCCGGGCCGTCCAGACGGCGTCGGCGGACTTCGTCGCGGCAACCGGTCGGCGAGCGCCCGAAAAGCCTGCCCGGCGCGCACCGGCCCCGCTCCCACTGCGCAGCGCGACGTCACGGCCGCGGATCACCAGCGGTTCGCTCGTGCGTGCCCGCTCATCCCGCCCGCGATGGGCTAGCCGTCTCGTCCCGCGAGCCGCCGGGTTGGGGATGGTAGCCGTACGCGGCGGCCCGTACCGTTTCCTCGTTCTCCAGCCCGGAGCCGATCGCGCCGCCGACGGTGGCCAGCGAGCTGGTGATCCAGGCGAGCGTCAGATAGTCGGTGAAACTGACCGGTCGCTGCAAGGTCTGTTCCAGCACGGATGTGTCGATCAGCAGCGCCCCGACGAGCACCGTGCCAGCAAACAGCACCACGTAGGACACTGTCGTGGCCAGGGCGAGGGTGAGGATCGTACCCAGGTTGAACAGCCGGGCCAGCTCAGCCGGTGTCTCGCGGTCTGGCTTCTCCCACAGGTCGTGCGCGACGATCAGCCAGGCCACCAACGCGGTCAGCCCGAGCAACATGATCACAGCGAGCCGGAGTCCTCCGAGCGCATCGCCCATCTGCCAGATGGTGTCCGTGGTGAGCGCGAACGCCGCCGTGCCGAACGCGCCGACGAGCAGCTTGGACAGGCCCAGCAGGGCGCGCCCCGGGCGGTTGGCGCGGACCATTCCGGTCAACAGCCGCACCCGGCCGATCAGCCCGGAGGCGACGTACCCCAGATCCCCGTCGGCCTCGTCGACCACCCGGTGGACGGCGGGAATCCGACGTGTCATTTCGGCTGGTGCCCAGCCTGCCGGCGGCACCCGCTCGTCGGAAGCATCGGTCAGCAGTCGGCTCACCAGATCCGGAACGACCGCGCGGGCCGCTCGCAGCTGAGGCAGTCCCAGCGCGGGCAGGGACACCATCGCCACTGCACGGCGAGCCGAGGTCTGCGCGACCAGCGGCACCCGTTCGGCGTTCAGCGGCAGGTCGGTCAGACAGATCGCGACGTCCCACCGGTCGTCGGCACGCCGTTGGGCCAGATCCTCGAGCAGCGCCTCAACGCCACCGTCACGGCGCGGCGCCACCTCACCCCAGCCTTCCCGGATGGTCCACCGCACGTCCGCGTTCACCCGCTCGGCGAGCCGGCCGGCCAGCTCGGCGGTGAGCCGAGCTGCCACCCGGGCCGGGTGGTCCGGCGGGGTCGCCACCAGTCCGACGACGATCTCCGGGCGGTCCTGTTCGCTGTCGGTCATCGGTGCTCCTCACCGGCCAGCCGGGCCCGCCGCCGTCCATCGGCCAGTGCCGGCTCTGGCGTAGGCAGGCGGAGCCAGGCTGCTGTCGGCCCCCGCGGTGGCGTAGGCAGCCTGGCCACGCTGAAAAACACCTGCAGGTTGCCGGTTTCTAGTGTCGACCGTCCGGGTGCAGCAGAACCTTGGTCCAGCCGTCGGTGCGGGCATCGAAGTTCTGGTACCCCGTGGGCGCCTCGTCCAGCGTGAGTTCGTGGGACACCAAGAACGACGGGTGGGCCTTGCCGGTAGCGATGAGGTTCAGCAGCTGCCGATTGTAGTTCTTCACGTTGCACTGCCCGGTTGCCATGGTCTGCCCCTTGAACCAGAACATGCCGAAGTCGAACGGCACCTTGCCCTGCTTCTGTAGCGGGTCCGGCGCTCCCGGGTCCTGAGGCACGTACACGCCGACCACGCCGATCGTGCCGCCGAACCGCACGGAGTGCACGAGGTTGTTCACCGTCAGCCCCGCCTTCTCCTGGCCACCCGGGTCGTGCGCCTGGTAACCGACGGCCTCACAGCCGCGGTCCGCGCCCATCCCGCCGGTCTGCTCCAGGATCTGGTCGACCGGTGATCCCTTCGAATCGTCGATCGGGATCGCGCCGATCTGCTCCGCCAGGCGCAGCCGGTCCGGATGGCGGTCGACCACCATCACCTTGTTGGCGCCCTTGATGATCGCGGAGTACGCGGCGAGCAGGCCGACCGGTCCGCCACCGTAGACCGCCACACTGTCGCCGGGCCGTACACAGGCGAGCTCGGTGGCGTGCCAGCCGGTCGGGAAGATGTCCGACAGCATGACGTAGTCCTTCTGCCTGCTCATGTCCCGGGCGTCCGGCGGCAGGACCAGACAGTTGAAGTCCGCCCATGGCACCCGCAACAACTCGGCCTGACCGCCGTTGTAGGGACCCATGTCGGCGAACCCGTAGGCCGCGCCGGCCATGCCCGGCGCCGGGTTGGCCACCAGACAGAACGCGGTCAGACCCTGGTTGCAGTTGGCGCAGGACCCGCACGCCACGTTGAACGGCAGGCACACCATGTCGCCGACCTTGACCAGATCGACCCCTTCGCCGACCTCGATCACCTCACCCATGTTCTCGTGCCCGAGCACGCGTCCAGACTCCATGTCCGTGCGTCCTTCGTACATGTGCAGGTCCGAGCCGCAGATGTTCGTCGTCGTAATCCGGATCAGCGCATCAGTCGGTCTCTCGATTCTCGCGTCCGGAACCTCCTTGACGCTGACAGTCCTGGGTCCCTCGTACACGACAGCCTTCATCTGTTTCCCCCGTGAAGAATTCGCTCACCGATGAGCCATGCCAATTCTGGCGTTCACATCCTCGCAGACCGTTGCGACCCTTAAGGGCGGTTTGCGCAGGAGTCTCATGACGCCGGACTGCTGATCGCGCCGTTCTCGGCCTGCCACGACTGTTCCTCCGCGACGCGCTGCGCGATCGCCGCCCATCCGTGGGCGCCCGGGTCAGTACCGCGATCATCCTGGCGAGCGACTGCCGCTCCGGTAGCGCGCTTCTCGGGGACGTCTGCTCTGGTCGCGGAGGCTCTGCCCACGCACTCCGGTGAGAACCCAGCGCGCGAGCGTTGGGCGCGCGCCAATGATCTCCCTGGCGGACCCGGGCGGGGCGGTAGGCGAAGCGGTGGGGGCCGGGCCCGGCGTGGACGGCCGCCCGGTAAGCGGCCGTCCACAGTGGTGTCACGAATGCGGAGGGACTGTTCCCAGGTTCAGCGGTTCGTCACCCCGCTGGCAGAGGCTGGCGGGACCCGCTCGAACCGTACCCGGCTCAGCCATCCCGGGAGGTCACTGAGCACGTACAGCTCGCCGTGCACATCGGGGCCGATCGCGGTCGGCTGGGTGGGGAAGTTGCCGATCGTGGCGGACTCGTAGCCACCCGTGGGCTTGGGGCGGACGGCGAACGCGAGGGTCGAGCAGTAGTCGCTCGCGATGTAGGTCCCGTATGCCTCCGGGGTGGCGGACCCTCGGTACACCACGCCGCCGATCACCGAGCAGTTCTCCGTCATGTAGTGGTCGTACTCGAAGACCGGGTCGGTAAGCCGCACGCCCGGCCGGCACTGCGTCTGGTCGAAGACCGGCGTGCCCTCTCGGCAGGACCACCCGAGGTTCGCTCCCCGCTGCGACGGGCGGATGTGGTCGATCTCCTCGACCAGGCCCTGGCCGACGTCGCCGATCCACAGCGAGTTGTCGACCGGGTCGATGGAGAACTTCCACGGGTTGCGCAGCCCGTAGACCCAGATCTCCGGCCGCGCGCCAGGCGTGCGGACGAACGGGTTGTCCGAGGGTACGCAGTAGGGCTTACCCGCGCAGGTGCGGTTGACGTCGATCCGCAGAATCTTGCCGAGCAGGGTGCCGAGGTTCTGACCGCTCTTGAAGGGGTCGTTCGCGTTGCCGCCGTCGCCGAGTGACCAGTACAGGTAGCCGTCGCGGCCGAAGGCCACCTGTCCGCCGTTATGGTTGCCGAACTCGGCGTGCTCCTGGGTGAGCAGCACCTGCAGCCGGTCGGGAGCGCCGAGGGGCACCCGCGCCAGGGTCAGCGTGCCGGCCGGCAGGCTCGTGTAGGCCACGTAGAGGATCCCGGTCCGCGCGAAGTTCGGCGCAGGCGTAATGCCGAGGAGGCCGCGCTCGTTGTCCGACGTGTCGATCCGGGCGGTCAGGTCGAGCACCGGCTCTGCCGCCAAGCCGGTATCGGGGTGGTACGCGCGGACGGTGCCGCTCTTCTCCGCAATCAGTATCCGACCGTCCGGCAGTCCGGTGAGCGCGATCGGACGCTGCAGGCCGAACGCCACCCGTTCGGATACCACGGTCAGCTCGGCGAGTGGCGCCGCACGGGTGTGCGATGGGCCGGCTGTCGCAGTGCTGGCCACCGGCGCCGGTGGCACCAGAAGCGCGGACAGGGTCAGGATGAGCAGCCCGGCCAGCATGGTGGCCGGGCGATAACGCCGTCGCTGCATGTTCAGCTCCTCGAGCAGGTGGGTGGGGGCGCGGTGTCGGCGGATACCGGAAGGACAATCCGGCCCAGGGTGCCAACGCGCCCTGGGCCGGAGTGGTGCCGTGCCGTCGGACCTGCCGATCAGGTGATGGTGATGTCGCTGCACCACATGTAGGTCTGGTCCAGGTGTGACGCCCTCCAGATCACGAACAGGATCTGGTTCCCGCTGCGTGCGGGGAGCGAGACGTTGAACGAGATGTTCTGCGCTGGCGCGTAGCGCCCGGTCGTGGCGATCAGGTCGAGGTTGCCCCACCCGAGCCGCTGGGTGGCCGGGTTGAACCCCTGTTTGGTGACGTAGACCTGGAAGTAGTCAGCGCCGTGGCTGGCCTGGTCGTACATCTGGACCGTGAGGTTGCGGCTGACGGTGGTCGTCTTCCATGCCCCGGGCTTGTTCACCGCGTCGTTCCTGGAGAGGGCGTTGCTGCACAGCTGCCCATCGGGCGTGCGGGCCTGGTACTGGCCAGCGAGGCCGTCCCGCAGTTGACTCATCCAGTTCCACATGGTGTCGGGGTTCGCCTGGAACGCTTGCCAGCACATCGGGTCCTGCTGCTGCATGGCCGGGTTCGTGTGCTGGTTGCCCCAGGTCTTCCAGCACTGGTACGCGCGAGTCGCCGGACTGATGACGGTGCCGTGGGCCTGGGCTGCGCCGGTCCAGGGCAGCGTGCCGACCACCATGGCGAACATCAGGACGAGCGCCTGGAGGGACCGCCGGACGGTTGACCGGGGTCGTCCGCCGGATTGGTCGGACCTGTGTGAACGCACTGTTCATCCTCCGTTCCTCGGTACGAGAGATCAGCATGGGAACGCTCCCAAAGCCACTGTTGCATCTATCAACTTAAATATCAATGCTGATCTATCTATAGGTGGATGTGAAGCAAGCTGTCCGGGATCGCCGGATCGGTGACGGGTCCACGGACTCTGCTCGGCGGCCCGGCGTGGTCAGAGCCCGGCTGCGGCGTCGTACCGGCGGCGCTGGTCGGCCATCTCCGTAGCGGTCAGCGCCTCCTCCTGCGCCAACGTCGCGTACTTGGCCGGGAACATCTCCCGCAGCCGATCAACGAACCTGACGTCGGCTGTCGCCTCGACGACCTGGATGCCCGGAGGGTCGGTGGACAGGTCCATGATCAGAGGGCCGGCCAGCTTGACCGCCACGTCCCAGGGACGCTTCTGCTCGGCGACTCCGCAGAGGTGAAAGCCGTAGACCTTCTGGACGTCGGCGAGGGCGGTGGCTTCTGCCGGCTCGTAGCCGTAGACGCGAACCCCGCAGATCACTGGCGGCTTCTCGGTGCTGTTCCCCTGCTGGGCGCTGTGTCCGGCGTGGTTGTGCTGCCCCGGGTCCGCCTGTTCGAGCGTGGTCCGCATCCGGGCCACGATCTGCGCTTGCAGATCCGCCGGCTCCGCCTCCGGATCGGCCCGGTTGAGCAGTACGACCGCGCCGACCGACACCGCCAGCAGGATCACCGCCGCCCAGAGCGGGCGACGGCCGTACCGCTCCGCGAAACTCTCTCGGGAATCCATGATCGCTTCTCACCTCGTTGCCGGTTTCTGGTGCGTTGGCAGACCGATTCGGATGCCCCGGCATGTCAGCGGTCGAGCGCGTCGGCCATCGGGGCCGCGTGCCGGGGGATACGTGTGGCGGGGGAATGCCCACCCGGCGGAGTGCCCGCCGTCCTGGCGATGGCCCGGCGATGGGCCTGCGCGCGTCTGTCACGGCGACGCGCTGCTGGCCCTGCGATGCTCCCGTGCTGGCCGTTCTCAGCACGGTTGCCCCCGTGCTGCGGCGATATGAGCCATTCCAGCACGTCTGCGTCCACTCTGGCAACATTGACAAGCGTCAGTGCGGATTCGACCCCGGGCGGGCGGGGCGGCGGTGATGCGCCGACCGGGCGTCGCGGTGCGCGACGGCTCGGATGCCGGCGCCGACGCTCGGCCGCGCTGGCGCCCCGCGGCCGGTCAGGTCCGGAGCGGCGCCGAAGGCTTACCCATCGGTTGGTTCCTGCTCGCGCAGGGTCGCGCGGGTCTGCATGAGTGCGAAGCCGAGCAGGTTCAGTCCTCGCCACCGTGCGGGGTCGGCGGCGTGCGGGTGGTCGGCGGTCAGGCCGATGCCCCAGACCCGGTCGAGCGGACTGGCCTCCACGAGCACCCGCTCGCGGGTGCCCAGCAGGTAGGTGCGCAGCGCAGGATGCTGGCCGAACTTCGCCGCGCTGCCGGTCACCACGACGTCGTACCGGTGCTGCTCCCATACCTGCTGGTCGAAGCTGGCGACCTGCCGGCCGAGGGTCTTCGCCGCGTGCGGGTGCCTCACCGTCAGGATCTGGGCGGCCGTCGCCTGGTCACCGAACAGGGTCGCCTTGCGCCACATCATGTAGTGCTCGGTCGTGGGGAAGCGCAGCCCGTCGATGGTGAACGGCGCCGGCCACCACTGACTCAGGCAGCCAGCCCCGATGGCGCCGTCGCGTTGCGGCTGGTGGCCCCAGAAGAACAGGAACTTAACCCGGGCGCCCGAACGCATCTCGCCGGTCAGCTCGGCGACACTGCTCAGTGACGTGGCCATACGGGGGAAGTGTGGGGCACCAGCAGGTTCCGCCGCATCGCCATTACCGAGGCGATCTCGTCACGTCACCGTCGGTGTCGCGCTCGTCGCTGGCCCAACACTATCGGCCGCCGGACGCGCAAATCGAATTGATTCGATATAACATCGCGGCAGGGCAGGGTCACTCCGCACGGGCGTACGACGCCAATGCACTTCATCCACCGGGCGATCCGGGCAGCGGCCGGTGGTCACACCGAGGAGAAACGCAGATGAACGACCTACCCGCTCGACCGAAACACCGAACCAGAGGTGCCGCCAGGCTGCTTCTGGGCGGGGCCTGCGCCCTGGCGGTCACCGTGTCCTCGATGGCCATGGCGACCTTCGCCCAAGCCGATCTCAGCGGCCCGCCCGGGACCACACTGCAGGCCGCCGCCGAGCGCAGCGGCCGGTACTTCGGCGCTGCCATGGGGGCGGACCGTCTCAACGACTCGGGCTTCCTGGCCATCGCGGACCGCGAGTTCGACATGATGACGGCCGTCAACGAGATGAAGCCCGACGCGACCGAGCCCAACCAGGGTCAGTTCGACTTCCGTAACGGTGACGCGATCTACAACTGGGCCACCCAGCACGGCATGCGGGTCCGCGGTCACACCCTGGCCTGGCACGCTCAGCAGCCGAGATTCTGGGGGAGCCTCAGCGGCAGCGCCCTGCGGTCCGCGATGATCAGCCACATCAACGGCGTGATGGCCCACTACAAGGGCAAGCTCGCCTACTGGGACGTGGTGAACGAGGCCTTCGCCGAGAACGGCAGCCGGCGGTCGTCGAACCTGCAGTCCACCGGGAACGACTGGATCGAGGTGGCGTTCCGGACCGCGCGCGCCGCGGACCCGAGCGTGAAGCTGTGCTACAACGACTACAACATCGAGAACTGGACGTACGCCAAGACGCAGGGCGTCTACAACATGATCAGGGACTTCAAGTCCCGGGGCGTCCCGGTCGACTGCGTCGGTCTCCAGACCCACTTCACCGGTGGCAGTTCGCTGCCGGGCAACTTCCAGCAGACGCTGTCCAGCTTCGCGGCCCTCGGGGTCGACGTGGCGTTGACCGAGGCCGACGTCACCAACGCCTCGACCAGCCAGTACCAGGGCCTGACTCAGGCCTGCATGAACGTCCCCCGCTGCGTCGGCATCACGACGTGGGGCATCCGGGACAGCGACTCCTGGCGCGGCAGCGAGAACCCGCTGCTGTTCGACCGCAACAGCAACCCCAAGGCGGCGTACACCGCCGTCCTCAACGCTCTCAACGCCGCCTCCACCACCGTGCCGGGCACGCCGCCGACCACGACCCCGCCGACCACCGCTCCGCCGACGACTGCTCCGCCGACCACCGCTCCACCGACCACCGCTCCGCCAACGACCGCTCCGCCGACCACCGCTCCGCCGACGACTGCTCCGCCGACCACGCCGCCGCCGGGTGCCTGTACCGCGACGTACCGCATGGTCAACAGCTGGAGCGGCGGCTTCCAGGGCGAGGTCACCGTGGCCAACAACGGGGCCGCCGCCCTCAGCGGCTGGACCGTACGGCTGACGCTGGCCAGCGGGCAGACCATCGCCAACGTCTGGAACGGCATCAACACCGGCACCAGCGGGACGGTCAGCGTGCGTAACGCCGACTACAACGGGTCCCTCGGCGCGAACGCCTCGACCACCTTCGGCTTCCTGGTCAACGGCAGCAGCAACGCGGCGCCCGGCGGCCTCTCCTGCACCAGCCCCTGACCGGCGACACGCACCAACCCGCCGCCTCAGGACGCTGACCCGGCCCGGAGCCACCGGCTCCGGGCCCGGGTGCCGTCGTGGTCGGGTCGGACCCGGTCTACGCCGGTCGACCGGCTGCCGGTCGGACGCTTGCCGATGCTCCTGCCTCGTCTCGGGACCCGCTGGTGGGAATCCACTGCCGGCCGACTGAAGCGGACCACTTCGCGTACACCGATATGTATCTATCTAGCCGGAGCTGATGCGGCCGTGCCGGAACAGCTCGAATCGCCGTGGCGCGGGCAACCGCGCAGCGGTGCGAGCGGAAGCACGGCAGCATCGGATGGCCGGAAAGTGCCTGCTGGCCCGGCCCGTGTGGTGGGGGACCAGCCGTCCTGGAGGATGACCATGCGCAATTTCCTCGCGGCGCTCAGCGCCACCCTGATCCTCGGCGCCGCAGTCGGCAGCGTTCCGGCCGGCGCGTCGGGCGCCTCCCCGCCCTCGTGCCCCCGCGGCCTGCTCTTCTGTGAGGACTTCGAGCGACTGGCCCCCGGAGGCCCCAGCACGTTGAACTGGGGCGTCGACACCCGCCACGGCACGCTCACCGTCGAACGTGCCCGTCACGGCAACCAGGTGCTGCACATCCACACGGTCGACAACGGACGCGCCTTTCTGCGCGTCGACGACTTCGCCGCGCCGGGCAACCGCTTCTACGGCCGGATGCGTCTGCGCGTCGATGCCTTCCCCACCGCCCCGGACTGGGCGCACTTCACACTTGTGGAAGCGACCGGCACCGGCAGCGCGGAGGTCGTCCGTCCGATCGGTGGCCAGTACGCGCCCACGGTCCCCGGAACCTTCTGGGGTATCGGCGCCGACGGCGGTCCGACCGGCGACTGGACCAACTGGCGGGAGTCCGCCCCGGTCGCCGAGGACACCTGGCAGTGCTTCGAGTGGAAGATCGACGCGGCGGACAACCGCGTCGCGGTGTGGATCGACGGCGTGGCGAACCCGGAGCTGACCGCCTCCACGAGCGACCACGGTGGCAACGACGTTCCCTTCGTCCTGCCGACGGTCGACACGGTGAAGATCGGCTGGCAGCTCTACCAGGGCGGCACGACACCGGGCGAGTTCGACCTCTGGATCGACGACATCGCCCTTTCGAGTAAGCGGCTCGGCTGCTGACCTGTTGCCCTCGGCTGGCTCGGCGGCTCTCGACACATGTTGTCGCGATGCCAGTTCCGATGAGCGTCCCTGCCGGGGTGCGGCTTTGCTACCGCACCCCGGCAGCGGCGTCGCCGGGCGGGTCAGGCCGAGAGGGGAAGCACCAGCTTCCCGACGGTGTGGCCAGTTTCCACGGCCGCCACCGCCTCCACGCGCGGGTCGAAGGTGAACGTGAGTCGCGCCTAGTGCGGAGCGACTGCCTCGGTGGCAGCAGCCGGGGGCGTGAACTGCGGATGAACAGCGTCCGCACGGGTCCAGAAAGCCACGGCGCGCGTCGTAGGCGTTTCCGTAACCCGCTGCTTCGTCGACGACCAGCGCCACAGCCGAATGAGCGCCGCCTGCCTTGGCGTCGGCGACCGGCCCATCGCTGGAACCGGCAGGCGTTCATTGGCAACGGAGCGATTGCCATCCGTTCGTGCGGTAGATCCCGAATTAGCTGCCTGTCCGGCCTATTCCGGTGGTGGTTGGCGGCGGATGACCAGGAGGGCGATGTCGTCGTTAGGGTGCTCCTCCGCGGTCGTGGCCATGATGTGGTCGCACAACGCCTCGGCTGGCCTGGACCGCACAGCGTCGGAGAGGCGCTCGATGCCGGTGTCGATCAGTTCGCTGCGGCGTTCGACCAGTCCGTCGGTGTAAAAGACGAGCGCCGCGCCCGGCGGTAGGTCCACAACGGTGGTGCGGCGGTTGGTTGACGGTCGGCCCACACCGAGTGGCCGGTCTACCGTCAGGTTGACGGGCTGGGTGGGTTGGCCGGGGACAGCCAGCAGCGGCGGTAGATGGCCTGCGGAGGAGAGGTGCACCCGCGTGCCGTCCGGTGCGATCAGGGCGTAGACGGCGGTGGTGAGGTTGCCCGCTTCGAAGTGGTGGATCTTGCGGTCGAGGGAGGTCAGTGCCTGGGCGGGATCGTCGGAATCGAGGGCGTAGGCACGTAGCGCGCTGCGGATGCGTCCCATGACGACGGCGGATGGCAGCCCGTGGCCGGAAACGTCGCCGATGACGGCGCCGACCCAGCCGGAGGGCAACGTGAACACGTCGTACCAGTCGCCGCCGATGCCCAGGTCGTGCCCGGGTACGTACCGGGCGGCCAAGTCGAGGCCGGGGATGTCGGGTAGCTTGCCTGGTAGCAGGCTGTGTTGCAGGGCCAGCGCTGCCTGCCGGTCGAGGGCCTGCGCTCGGGCCTGTCCTGCGAGGCTGGCACGATCGGCAACGAGCTGCAACAGCTGCACGTCGTCGGGGCCGAACTGGCGCAGGGCCAGGGAACCGACGTGTAGTACGCCGACGAGGTTGCCGTTGGCGAGCATGGGCACGCCCAGCAGGGCTCGTATGCCGGTGGCGAGCAGGATGGGGTTGACTACGTCGTCGGGCGTGACGTTGTGAATCGTGACCGGCGCGCGTGTCGCCGCCACTCGGCCGGCGAAGCCGCGTCCGACCCGGATGCGGAAACCGCGCCGCACTTCCTCCTCCAGGCCCTTGGCCGCTGTCGCGACGAGTTCGCCGGTGTGGTCGTCCAGCAGGAGGATGGTGGCGGTATCGACCTCGAGTAGGTCCCGGACCCGGTCGAGTAGCTCGTCGAGTAACTCGGTGATGTTCAGCCCGGATAGGGCGGCGTCGGTGATCGCCTCGATACGTCGCAGCCGCTCGTCGTTCGTCATCAGCTCGGGATCGGCCACCCAGGCAGCCTAAACGCTGGCACGTCGTCGATGGCACATCCGGAGGAGAGCAGGAGTATCCCGCCTTTGACGTGGGGTACCTTCTGATGTCACATCGACGCGCTCATCGTCCGGCGAGTCCGTTCTGGAAGGCTGTCCGCCTTCGTGCCACCGGTAAGGTCACCGGCTCCACGTCCGACAGGGAGGGGAAGCAGTGGCTAATCCACCGTTGAACCAGCATGCCCCTGGCGCGGGGAAGGCCTTGTTTTCGTCGTCGTTCACCGTCGTGGATTTGACCCGGGTTCGACACGAGGTGGAGGCAGTCAGTCGCCGGTGCGGCCTCGACCGTGACGAGGTTGAGAACTGGGTTATCGCGGTCAACGAGCTGATGATCAACGTGATTCGGCACGGGGGTGGCAGGGGTGGGCTACGCCTGCTCCTGGAGGGGCAGCTCACCTGTGAAGTCACCGACCAGGGGCCGGGCTTCAACACTGCTCGTTACGTTCCCTGCGCCCAACGACCGCCTCTGTCCGACGCGGGAGGAATGGGCCTGTGGGTGGTCGGGCGAATGGCCGACTACGTCCTCGTCGACAGCGGGCCCGCAGGCACCACCATCCGCATCGCGGCACGCACCCGCGACACTCTCAGATAGCGTTGCCGGCCCGGGGCCTGAGGTTGTCCCTGCTGCTGCACGGGGTGCCGCACCTAGCGCGCGAGGTACACCAGGCAACCGACCACGTGGCGGACGGGTGTTCGTACGGCGGATCACCGACGGCGGCGGGCCATCCACTGCCAGATGTGGGTGCCGTTGCGGCTCGGGTCGTTGCGGGCCACGTAGATCCAGGACCAGTGACCGGGGAACTGGTAGCCGTTCCAGACGACGTGGTCGTACAGGGTGATCAGTGATCCGCCGATGAGGTCGTGGGCGTGGATCGTGTTGGTCTCGGGTGGCACGGTGTCGTCGTCGCGCGAGGCGACCAGCCAGGTCGGGGTGTGGATCCTCGACAGCTCCGCGTCGGTGATCAGCGGCGGGCCCTCCCCGCCGAGCGGCTCGACGACCCCGCAGATCGGCACCGACGCGGCGAACAGGTCGGGATAGGCGACGGTCATCTCCAGGGACATGTAGCCGCCGTTGCTGCAACCGACCACGTAGATCCGGTCGGGGTCGACCCGCTCGCGGCGTACGAGGTCCTGGACGATCTCACGGATCAGCGGGGCGAACCGGGGGCCGTCCTCCATCCAGTAGGAGGTGCTCTGCGGAGCGACGACGTACGCGCCGGAGAAGATCCGTTGAGCCTCCGGCGTGGCGAAGCCCAGCGCGCCGCGGTTGGCGCGCAGCGTGGTCTCGTTGTCGTAGTAGTCGTCGGGCAGCGAGGCGCCCTCGCCGCCGCCGTGCAGCCAGAGGATCAGTGGCAGCCGATCGTGCCGGGGTGATCGCTTGGGGGAGTACAACCGGTACTTCAGGCCCGAGCCCGAGACGTGGTGGCTGAAGGCGTCCACCTCGGGGTTCGACAGCCGCCCCTGCGCGAAGCGCGTGATGGTGACCGGCGGGCCGTGTCGCCGGACCAGCGGGGTGTTCTGCGTGATGGTGTAGACGAGGTCCAGTCGGACGTTACGGCCCCTGCTCACGATGTAGCCGAGGGTGCCACCGCCGAGTTGACCTTCGGCGGTGCTGAGCTCCAGCACCACGTTCCCGTGCCGGTCCAGCCGGGCCGCGGTCACCGTGCGGTCCAGGTCGTACTCGCTGAAGATCAGGTCACCGGGAGCGATCGGGATCGGGCTGGTGGCCTTGGCATGCACGGTGAACGTGCCGGGGGTGAGCCCGGCGGGGTCGATCGGCCCGAGCCCGCTGGTGTCGAGGGTGACCGAGGTGACCTGCTCACCGCCGTCGAGCGTTCTCGCGTCGAGGGTGAAGCTCACGCTGGCGCTGGGGTGGCCACCGGCGTGGGCGGCGGGGCCGGGGAGCGCCAGGCCGATGGCCGCACCGGCGCCACCTGCCAGGACGCTGCGGCGAGTGACAGACGTGGACATGTGGCCCCCGTACCTATGTGTAGACGTTTGTCGATGAAATCCCAACGTAACGCCGCGGAGATCCGCTGGCAACCGCTGTCGCTGAGGGCGACCAGGGCGCCCGAGGTGGTTGGAGCTGGGTTCGACGTGCTCACTGGCGGTCGTGCCGCACGCCATCGACCCGCGGTGCCGCCGTGCCTGTTTCCGTCGTGATAGGCGGCGAAACGTCGGCATTGGCGCGTGGTGAACGACGGCTATCCGGAACGGGGCTCCTGCGTCGATCATTGCCCGGAGATAGACATGAGTCACTCTCACCTCCTGGTGTAACGCCCGGGCGCGGAGGGCGAGACGTCGGCACCGGAAGCCGGGCGTACCGAACGGCCCGACTCCGCGTCCCCGGAGGATCGCCATGCCTCGTCCCGCTCTCCGTAACCGGCTCGCGGCGTTCACCGCCGCCGCCCTGACCGCGAGCGTCCTGACGGTGACCCCGCCCTCACCGGCGCTCGCCGCCAGCACGTTCGCCGCCAACGACTACTGCCTCGGCCAGTGCGCCGACATCCTGCCCCCTGGGGAGAACGGCAACGCCACGCTGGTCGCCATCCTGGCGCACCAGGCGCTCGGCACCCGCCCGGCGCACTCCAGCGACCAGCTCGACGAGTACGCGAACCTGGTCTACAACTACGCCGGGCTGACCGACGAGCAGATCGCCCACTTCTACAACGACGCCTCGTTCGGCGTCCCGGCCGCGCAGGTGGAGAGCACCGTCTCGCCGCGCGCGGACGTCACCATCGTGCGGGACAAGGCCACCGGCGTGCCGCACGTCACCGGCACCACCCGCGCCGGCACGATGTTCGGCGCGGGCTACGCCGGGGCCCAGGACCGGCTCTGGGTGATGGACCTGCTGCGCCACGCGGGTCGCGGCACGCTCACCTCGTTCGCCGGCGGCGCGCCCGGCAACCGGGAGCTGGAGCAGAGCATCTGGGCCAACTCGCCCTACTCCGAGGCGGACCTCCAGGCCCAGGTGGACGCGCTGCGCACCAAGGGCGCCCGGGGTCAGCAGCTCTACACCGACGTGGTCGACTACATCGCCGGCATCAACGCCTACATCGACAAGTCGATCGCCGACGACAACTACCCGGGCGAGTACGTGCTCGCGGGCGCCGGCAAGCCGACGCACTTCACCATGACCGACCTGATCGCCACCGCCGGTGTGGTCGGCGGGCTCTTCGGCGGGGGAGGGGGCAGCGAGATCCAGTCCGCGCTGGTCCGGGTGGCCGCCCGGGCCAAGTACGGCACCACCGAGGGGGACCGGGTCTGGGCGGCGTTCCGGTCGCAGAACGACCCGGAGACCGTACTCACCCTGCACGACGGGCAGAGCTTCCCGTACGGGGCGACGCCGCCGGGCGCGACCAGCGCGGTGCTCCCCGACGCCGGCACGGTGGTCGCCGAGCCCCTCGCCTACGACGCCAGCGGCGGGGCCGCCGCCCGCACCGGCGCCAGCACCGCCACCCAGGGGCTGCTCGGCGGTGTGTCCAACCTGCGCGCGCACGGCATGTCCAACGCGGTAGTGGTCTCCGGGCGGCACACCACCACCGGTAACCCGGTCGCCGTGTTCGGGCCCCAGACCGGCTACTTCGCGCCGCAGTTGCTGATGCTCCAGGAGCTGCAGGGTCCGGGAATCAGCGCGCGCGGCGCCGCGTTCGCCGGGCTCAACCTCTACGTGCTGCTCGGCCGGGGCCAGGACTACGCGTGGAGCGCGACCTCCGCCGCACAGGACCTCACCGACACGTACGCGGTGCCGCTGTGCACCACCGACGGCAGCGCCCCGACGCTGCGCACCAACCGCTACCTCTACCACGGGCAGTGCCTCGCCATGGAGGCGCTGGAGAAGCGCAACTCCTGGTCCCCGACGCTTGCCGACTCCACCCCGGCCGGGTCGTACACCCTGCGCGCGCTGCGCACCAAGTACGGGCTGGTCGCGTACCGGGGGCTGGTGAACGGGCAGCCGACCGCGTTCACCAAGCTCCGGTCCACCTACCGGCACGAGGCCGACTCGGCGATCGGCTTCCAGGCCTACAACGACCCGTCGGCGATGGGCAGCGCGGCGGCGTTCCAGGCGTCCGCGGCCAGCGTCGGGTACGCGTTCAACTGGTTCTACGTCAACTCGACCGAGGCGGCGTACTTCAACTCCGGCTCGAACCCGGTCCGTCCGGCCACCGCCGACCCGAACCTGCCCACCAAGGCCGAACCGGCGTACGAGTGGGCCGGCTGGAACCCGGACACCAACGACGCCAGCTACACCCCGGCGGCGGCACACCCGCAGTCGGTCAACCAGGACTACTACGTGAGCTGGAACAACAAGCAGGCGCGGGACTTCGGGGCCGCGGACGGCAACTTCAGTTTCGGCTCCGTACACCGGGCTCAGTTGCTCGACGGTCCGGTGCGCGCCGCGATCGCCCAGCGCAAGCTCGGGCGCGCCGACGTCGTCAAGATCATGGCGGACGCGGCGGTGACCGACCTGCGGGGCCAGCAGGTTCTCGGCGACCTGCTGCGGGTGCTGGACAGCACGCCGGTCACGGATCCGGCGCTTGCCGACGCGGTGGGCAAGCTGCGGGCCTGGCAGCAGGCCGGCACCCGGCGGGTGGAGACGTCCCCCGGCTCCAAGGTCTACCAGCACGCCGACGCGATCCGGATCTTCGACGCCTGGTGGCCGCTGCTGGCCTCGGCGGAGTTCCGCCCCGGCCTCGGGCCGGACCTCTACGCCGCGCTTGTCGACGCCATCGAGGTGAACGAGGCGCCGTCGGGCGGCCAGAATGGCGCGCGCGACGGCACTGCGAGCTGGGCCCTGCAGGGGCAGGCGCACAAGGGCTCGTCGTTCCAGTACGGCTGGTGGGGCTACGTCGACAAGGACCTGCGCACCGTCCTCGGCGAGCCGGTGGCCGGTGGGCTGGGCCGCACGTACTGCGGCAACGGCAACCTCGGCACGTGCCGGCAGGCCCTGCTCGACGCGCTCGGCCAGGCCGCCGCGGTGCCGGCCACCACCGTCTACCCCGGAGACAAGTCCTGTGGGGCCGGCGACCAGTGGTGCGCCGACTCGATCGCCCAGTCCGGGCTCGGCGGCATCACCCACCCCCTGATCGCCTGGCAGAACCGTCCCACCTACCAGCAGGTCGTCTCGTTCCCGGCACGTCGGGGCGACGACGTCGCGAACCTGGCGCAGGGTCGTCCGGCCACCGCGTCGAGCACCCAGTTCCTGACCAGCTACACCCCGGACAAGGCGGTCGACGGCAGCCTCGGCAGCCGGTGGGCCAGCAGTTACAACGACAACCAGTGGCTGCGGGTCGACCTCGGCGCGGCCCGCACCGTCAGCCGGACGGTGCTGCGGTGGGAGTCCGCGTACGCCACCTCGTACCGGATCGAGGTCTCCGGCGACGGCAGTTCCTGGACGCCGGTGTTCGCCACCACCACCGGCAACGGCGGCGTCGACAACGCCACCTTCGCCCCGGTCACCGCCCGCTACGTGCGGGTGTACGGGGTAAAGCGGGCCACCTCGTACGGCTTCTCGCTCTACGAATTCGAGCTGTACGGGAAGTGATGTCGCCCGGAGGGGCGGCGGGGATCACCCGCCGCTCCTCCGGACGTGCCCGTCGACGAACTGGTTGCACCAGCGGGCGGCTCCTCGCCGGCCGCTCGTGCTGGTGGCGCCAGCGAAGTGGCTGCCGCGCCGGCAGGTCACCGCGAGCGAGATGCCGAGGTGACCTGCCGGGCGCGGGTCAGGCGACAGTGCCGTGGACCTCCAGCTCCCACAGCGAGTAGCCGTACGCGGGCAGGGCCCGTTGGGTGCCTTGGACACGCAGGTAACGACCGGTGGCCGAGATGGCGATGTCATCCATGCCGCCGTCGCCGGTGGTCGTGGTGTGCACCGGTGACCAGGTGACGTTGTCCGGGGAGACCTGGACCTGGTACGCCCGCGCGTACGCCGCCTCCCAGGTCAGCCGTACCCGGTTGATGGCGGACGTAGCCCCGAGGTCGACGGTGATCCACTGCGGGTCGGCGTACGCGCTGCCCCAGCGGGTGGTGGCGTTGCCGTCCACGGCGTTGGCCGCCACGTGCGTGCTGCCCGGCTCCACGCTGGACGCGGTGACCGGCCGGCCCCGGGACAGCAGGGTGCCACCGGCGGCGGTGCCGTAGACGTTGACGTCCCACAGCGAGTAGCCCCACTGGGTGGCCCGCTGGGTGCCGTACACCCGCAGGTAGCGGCCGGTGCCGGTGACCGTGAGGTCGTCGACGCCGCCATCTCCGGTGGTCGTGGTGTGCACCGCCGACCAGGTGACGTTGTCCGGCGACACCTGGACCTGGTACGCCCGCGCGTGGGCGGTCTCCCAGGCCAACCGCACCCGGTTGATCGCGTACGTGGCCCCGAGGTCGACGGTGATCCACTGTGGGTCGGCGTACGCGCTGCCCCAGCGGGTGGTGGTGTTGCCGTCCAGGGCGTTGGCCGCCACGTGCGCGCTGCCCGGCTCGACACTGGACGCCGTCACCGGCCGGCCCCGGGCCAGGTCGGTGGCGGGTGGCTCACTCGGCCCGTCCGTCCTGATCCGCACGTTGCGGTAGTTGATGTCCATGCCGGCGCCGTCGTTCTGCACCCCGAGGTAGCCGTTGGCGATGGCCCGGCTGCTGACGTAATCATTGATCTTGATTCCGTTGAGCCAGATCTCGACCCGCTGACCGTGCACGCCGATCTCGTAGGTGTTCCAGGAGCCGGGTGGGTTGAGCGCCGCCGCACGGGCGGCCTGGTTGGGTGCCTGGAGGCTGTAGACGCTGCCGGTGGTGCGCGTCGGGTCGCCGTCGGTGGCGTCGATCTGGATCTCGTGACCGGCGTTGACCGGGCCCCACGGGTCGCCCTGCGGATCGGGGAATCCGATGAAGACCCCGCCGTTGTCGTCGCCCGGCATCATCCAGTCGACCTTGAGCGAGTAGTTGGCGAACGTGCGCACCGGGTACCAGAGCAACCCCATTCCGCCGTTCGACGTGAGGGTGCCGTCGGCCAGGGTGAAGCCGCCCGGCCCGGCCTGCCGCCACTGCCCGAGGCTGGCCTGGGTGCCGTCGAACAGCGGGGTGTAGCCGGGCTCCGGCCGGCAGTCCGCCGCCACCGCGCCGGCCGCCACCTGAATGCCGCCGAGCAGCATGCGGGTGAAGTTCGGATCGGTGTAGCTCTGCTCGGTGTGGCCGAGGCCCGTGTACCAGGAGCGTCCGCCGCCGTAGCTGTGGCACCAGGTGATCGGGTGGTCGCCACCCATCGACCCACCGGAGTACGACGACTCGTCGAGGCTGGCCAGCACCTTGACCGCCGAGCGGGGGTTGGCCCGGTAGTTGTACCACTCGTCGGTGCGGGTCCAGGTCGGCGGCAGGTGTGCGGTGGAGGCGTTGGCCCGGTCCTCGACCCGGACGGTCGCCTGCTGGTTGGCCGGGTGCGAGGCGAAGTACGCCCCGACCAGGCCGCCGTACCACGGCCAGTCGTACTCGGTGTCGGCGGCGGCGTGCACCCCGACGAAGCCACCGCCAGCGGCGATGTACGCCTCGAACGCGCCCTGCTGGGTGGCGTCGAGCACGTCGCCGGTGGTGCTGAGGAAGACCACCGCCTGGTACTGGGCGAGGTTGGCCGTGGTGAAGGTGGCCGCGTCCTCGGTGGCGGTGACGGTGAAGCCGTTCGCCGTACCGAGCTGTTGGATGGCGGCGATGCCGTTCGGGATGGAGGAGTGCCGGAAGCCGGCGGTCTTGGAGAAGACCAGGACCTTGCTCAGCGGTGCGGCCTCGGCCGGGGTCGGTGCCACGGCCGTCGCGCCGGTGGCGACGGTGAGCCCGGCGACCACGGCGGCGGCAACGGCGGCGATGAGGCGTCTGCGCATGGGGGCTCCTTGCGGGAGAGCGGGCGGACGGGTCACGGCAGGGTCCAGTTCTGCGCGGAGGTGCCGTTGCAGTCGTAGATCTGCAGCTGCCGCCCGTTGGTGGGGGTGGAGGCGGGGATGTCGAGGCACCGGTTGGCCTGCGGATTGCGCAGACTGCCCGCGGTGCCGGCCACCCACTGCTGGGCCCCGGTGCCGTTGCAGGTCCACAGGTGGATCGGGGTGCCGTTGGTGGTGCCGCTGGACTTCACGTCCAGGCATTTGCCCAGGCTGCGGATGGTGCCGTCGCCGGGCAGCGTCCACTGCTGGTTGGTCGCGCCGGCGATGCAGTCCCACATCTGGACGCTGGTGCCGTCGGCGGTCGCGCCGGCGTTGACGTCGACGCACTTGCCCATTCCCCGGATCGGGCCGGTGCGGGGGCCGCTCGCCGGGGTGCTCACCCCGGCTCCGGTGAACGTGTAGCTGTCCAGGTCGAGCAGGGCTCCTCCAGTGCCGCCGGTGAACACGACGTACAGGTCGTGGGTGTTGTCGTCGGGCCTGGTGACCGGCGCGCTGATCTCGGTGTAGTTGTCCCAGCCGCCGGTGTTGGGCACGGTGACCCGGGCGATCTCGGGACCGGTCGGCGAGTCGTACCGGAAGGAGGCGACGTTGCCGGCCTTGTCCGAGGAGACCCGGGCCCGGATGCCGGTGATGCCCTTGAGGCTCACCGCGTGGTGCCGGACGTACTCGCCGTTCTGGATGTCACCGAGCCGCCGGCCGCCCTCGGCGCCTCCGGCGTTGATGACCTGGGGCCCGTGCAACGAGACGTAGTGCTCGGCCTGCCACTGCTTGGGCCAGAGGGTGACGTCCTTCTCGGCGGTGAGCGGCACGGTGCCGGCCGCGCCCCGGTCGGTGTAGCCGGCCCGCAGCAGGAAGAAGAGCACCGAGTCCGGCCCGGCGTGCACCGGTCCGGTGTTGACGGTGAAGCCGCAGCCGGTGCCCTGGCCCTCCTCGTGCGCGTGCTCCTGGTGGCCGAGTGCCGCCCGGATCGTCACGTTCGCGCAGGGGATCGTGCCGTCCTGGGCGTCGGCGGCGGTGGCGGTGGCGGTCAGGTTCTCGTCCCAGGAGAACAGTCCGCCGTTGGGAATGCCGTTGAGGGCGACGGTGGGCCGGGTGTTGCCCACGACGACGGTCACCTGGGTGGTGCCGGACCGGCCGGTGCCGTCGGAGACCGTGAGCCGGGCGCGCTTGTCGCCGTTGCTGGCGTACGTGTAGGTCGGGTTCGCGGCGGTGGAGTCGACGGTGCCGTTGCTGTCGAAGTCCCACGCGTAGGTCAGCGGGTCGCCGTCCGGGTCGGTGCTGCCGGCGCTGGAGAAGCTGACCGTCAGCGGGCTCAGGCCGTTGTCCGGGGTGGCCGACGCGACAGCGGTCGGAGACCGGCCACCGGCGACGTAGTTGATTTTGTAGAGGCCGGCGGCGGCATCGCCGGAGAAGTAGCCGTTGCCGTACTCCAGCAGGTAGAGAGACCCGTCCGGCCCGAACTCCATGTCGATCGGGTGGACGAACGACATGCCGGCCAGCACCGGCTCGATGACGGTCGGGTTGCCGGTACGCGCGTTGCCGTTGTCGAACTGGACCTCCTTGATCCAGTTACGGCAGTACTCGGTGATGACCAGCTTGTTGTCGTAGTACTGCGGCCACTTCACGTCCGAGGCCAGGTTGGGGTCGTAGTGGTAAACCTCGGCGTGGTTGGGCGAGCCGCAGCCGCCCGGGCTGTCCAGGGCCGGCCACTCCCGGCTGCCGCCGTGCTGCTCCCAGACCAGCGCGCCCCGGGTCGGCGGCAACTGCTGGAGACCGGTGTTGCGCGGCGAGTTGTTCACCGGGCCGGTGCTGCCACCGCACGGGAACCAGCCGCGCGGTGAGTTGGTGGCGAAGTCCCAGTCGTTGTAGGCGACGTTGGGGCCGCCGCAGTACGGCCATCCGTGGTTGCCCGGCGCCGTGGCCCGGTTCCACTCGTCGTACGCCGCCGGCCCGCGGTTGGCGATCGTCGCTCCGGCGTCCGGCCCGACCTCGCCCCAGTAGAGCGTGTTGCTGCTCTTGCGGTCCACCCACAGGCGGTACGGGTTGCGCACCCCCATCACGTAGATCTCCGCACGGGTGCCGCTGGTGCCCGCGGCGAAGAGGTTGCCCGTCGGAACGGTGTACGTGCCGTTGTCCTCCGGGTGGATGCGGTTGATCTTGCCGCGGAGGTCGTTGGTGTTGCCCGAGGTCCGCTGCGCGTCGTACTGGGCGTCGCGGCTCGTCCGCTCGTCGATCGGCGCCATGCCCGCCGAGTCTCCACCGGAGTTGGTGTTGTCGCCGACGGCGAAGTAGAGGTTCTCGTTGCTGTCCCACGTCATCGAGCCCGCCGAGTGGCAGCAGAGCCGGCGCTCGGTCGGCCACTCGATCAGCCGGGTCTCGCTCGCCGGGTCGAGCACCAGGGTGCTCGGGTTGAAGGTGAACCGCGAGATGCGGTTGACCAGCGGCGTCGTGGCCGGCGAGTAGAACAGGTACACCCAGCGGTTCGTGGCGAACCTCGGGTGCGCGGTGATGCCGATCAGGCCGTCCTCGAATCGGGCGTCCAGTTGCAGGGTCAGCGCCACAGTCGTGGTGCGGGTGGCCGGGTTGTAGAGACGTACCTGCCCGCCGCCGGAACTGGTGCCCCGGTTGATGTAGAGCACCTTGGCGTCGGGCAGGACGGACAGTTCGATCGGCTCTCCCATGGAGAGCCCACCGTCGAGCTTGACCTTCTCGAACTGGGTGGTCGCGGGTGGCGCCGCGGCCGCTGGCGGTGCGGCGACGGTGACCGCCACCAGGATCGGCAGGAGGCTGGCGAGAATGGCCAGGACAACGGCCGCGGTGAGGCGCGGACGTGGTGTGAGCATGGCGTACTCCGGGGTCGGGGTGGGCTGGACGGTCGGGCACACGCGCACCGGTGGGTGCGCGTACGCCAGGGCGGATGGACAAAGCCGGGCCGCCGACGCCGGGCTCGATGGGGCGACGCCGGCCGGCGGGCCCGTCGCGGACCGGCCAGCTCGCCGTCAGAAGGCGGTCAGGTCGAACGTTCCCGGGGGCCGGTCGCGTGCCGGTTCACGTCCCGGTGCTGGTGCCGAAAGCGGCGTCCGTGGTTGCCGTGGTGGCTGGTCCGGCCGGTTCGACGGCGACGACACCAGCGGCGAACGGGACAGCGAGCGCGATTCGTAGCGGCGTCATCATCGTCATCGACACGATCTCCTCTGGATCGTCGTGCGGATGTCTCACACCCCGGGGAGAGCCCCGGTCTGCCCACGTCCGCCGAAACGGGGGCGATGTGAGATGGCGCGGATCGTTGTCACGCGCCGGGTTCCGGCGAGATGAACATCGACCTGCATCGTTGACTTGCAGTTAACATCGGCCATCTTCGAGGGTCAATCCCGCGGAGGGGGGATTGAAACCCCGTCGATGGGTCCGGGAAGCGCGGTCATCGTGGTTGACGCCGGCTGGGCATCCTCGCCCGCCGGCTCACCGGCGGCTCGGTGCGTGCCCGCCCGGTCAGGTCGTGGACCGGCCGTCACCGTCCGGGTTCGCGGAGGGCTGCGGGTAGCCGAGTTCGTACGAGATCTGGTTGGCGGTCTCCAGGAGGAGCGGAACGTTGCTCTTCAGTTGGTCGAGGCTTGCGATCACCTCGATCGCCGTGATCGAGGCGGCGGCGATGACCTGACCGCGCGAATCCCTGATCGGCGCGGCCACGCACATCACGTAGGCGTCGTGCTCGCCGTTGTCCACGGCCCAGCCGCGTTCGTGGATGCGGGCGAGTTCAGCTTCGAGGGCGTCGTGGTCGGTGAATGTGGTCGCGGTGAATCTCTCGAAGACGACGTGGGAGAGGAGACGGTCGCGTTCCTCCCGAGGTAGGTAGGCCAGGATCGTCTTTCCCACCGCGCTCGCATAGATGGACACCGCACGCCCGATCCGCGAGGGCAGCTTGACGGCGTCGAACGCCGGACTGTCCACCTTGTCGATGTAGATGATCTCGTCGCCGGTCAGCTGTGCCAGGTGCACGGTGTGGCCGGTCTCGCGTTGCAGCGCCCGGAGGTGCGCGGCGGCGGGCTGGCGCAGGTCCATCGAGCCAAGCGCGAGTTCGGACAACTCGATGAGTCCACTGCCGAGCACGTAGGTGCCCGCCCCGGTCCGGCGGACGAAGCGCGCCGATTCCAGTGTCTGCAGGATCCGCAGGGCCGTGGACTTGTGGACGCCGAGCACGTCCGCAGCCTCGGTAAGGGACAGCGGGTGCTCGGCCGACCGACGGATGAGGTCGATCGCGCGGCGAATCGATTGCGCCAAGGCTCTGTCTCCCCTCGGGGCGACGGTACGACACCGTCGCTGCCATTGCACAATACGCAATGAAGTTGGCGTCATGCGCAACCGCCTCTTGACACCGTTGCACATGTCGCTACGATCGTTGCAATTTAATTCCCTCGATGCCAACTCGTACCACTGGAGTAGCGATGGGTAAGCAGCGCGCGCACGCCGGCGGGATCGCGGAGAGCGGATCATGACGGTCCCACGGCCCCGCGCAGGCGCCGCCGGCGCGGACTGGGTCGGGTCCGCCGCCGAGGCGTTGCCGGACGATGCGGACGCTGTTCTGATCGGCCGGATCTGGGACCCGTCCGTCGACGGCCCCACGCCCGTGGCCGTCCGCAACGGCGAGGTCATCGACCTCAGCCACCGGTTCCCGACCGTACGGGACATCTGCGAGCTGCCCGACCCCGCCGCGACCGTGGCCGGGCTCGACGGGGCGCGGGTGGGCGACTTCGGGGAGATCCTGGCTAACACGGCGGCCGCGACCCGGGACCCTGGCCGGCCCTGGCTGCTCGCCCCGGTGGACCTCCAGGCGCTCAAGGCCGCGGGCGTGACCTTCCCCATCTCGATGATCGAACGCGTCATCGAGGAGCGGGCACGGGGAGACCTGGCGCTCGCGGCGGACATCCGGCAACGGATGTTCGCCGACATCGGTGTCGACCTGCACAACCTGGAGGCGGGCTCGGCCGAGGCGGACCGGCTCAAGAGCCTGCTGGTCGCCGAGGGCATGTGGAGCCAGTACCTGGAGGTGGGGATCGGCCCGGACGCCGAGATCTTCACCAAGGGGCAGATCCTCTCCGCCGTCGGCACCGGCGTTCCGGTCGGCGTGCTCGCCGCGTCGACCTGGAACAACCCGGAACCCGAGATCACCCTCATCGTCCAGTCCAGCGGCCGGATCGTCGGCGCCACCCTCGGCAACGACGTGAACCTGCGCGACATCGAGGGCCGCTCGGCGCTCCTGCTTCCCCTGGCGAAGGACAACAACGCCTCCTGCGCGCTCGGCCCCCTGATCCGGCTCTTCGACGACCGGTTCGGGATGGAGCGGGTACGCGAACTCGAGGTGCGCCTGGAGGTCCACGGTGGGGACGGCTTCCTGCTGGAGGCGGTCTCGGAGATGACCCGGATGTCGCGCGCCCCGGAGGAGTTGGTGCGGCAGTTGATCGGCCCGCACCACCACTATCCCGATGGGGCCGCCCTGATGCTCGGCACCATGTTCGCGCCCATCCAGGACCGGGACCGCCCCGGTGAGGGCTTCACCCACAAGGTCGACGACGTGGTACGGATCAGCTGTCCGGCACTCGGCACCCTGGTCAACCGGGTGCGGCACGCCCAGGAGTGCGAACCCTGGCACTTCGGCGTCCGCGATCTCATGGGCAATCTGGTAAGGAGAGGACTGCTGTGAACGTGGTCATCACGGTCGATCCGCGCGACGGCAAGCGTCGCGCGACGGATCTCACCGAGACCGACGAGTCTCGGCTGGAGACGATCGTCGGTCAGACGTCCCCGGCGACGCGCTGGTTGGCCGACCTCGGGAGGCGTGGCCGGGCCGAGCTGCTGGACGCGATCGCCGCATCCCTCCAGTCCCACCGGGTGGATCTGGTCGCGGCCGCCGAGGCGGAGACCGGGCTGAGCCACGCGCGCCTCGACGGGGAACTCACCCGGGCCGCGGTCCAGTTCCGGATGTTCGGCGATGTGCTGCGCGACGGGGCGTACGTCGAGGCGGCCATCGACCACGCCGCCGACACACCGCTCGGACGCGGCCCGGACGTGCGGCGGATGCTCGTACCCCTCGGGCCGGTCGCCGTCTTCGGCGCCAGCAACTTCCCGTTCGCCTTCTCGGTCGCCGGCGGTGACACGGCCGCCGCGCTGGCCGCCGGCTGCCCCGCGGTCCTGAAGGCCCACCCGTCGCACCCGTTGACGTCGCACGCCTCCGCCGCCGCGATCTCCTCGGCCGTCCGCGAGCTGGGCGGGCCCGAGGGTGTCATCGCGACCGTGTACGGGGAGCAGGCGGGCCGCTCGCTGGTGCGTCACCCCGCGATCCGCGCGGCCGCCCTGACCGGCTCGGTCAACGCCGCCCGCGCCATCCAGGCGGCCATCGACGAACGACCCGACCCCATTCCCCTGTACGCCGAACTGAGCAGCGTGAACCCGATCGTCGTCCTGCCCGCCGCGGCCGCCGACCGGGGTGACCAGATCGCCGAGGGTCTGTTCGCCTCCTTCACCGCCTCGGGCGGTCAACTGTGCACCAAGCCCGGCCTGGCGTTCATCCCGGCGGACCGGGGTGGTGACCAGCTGGTCGACGTCCTGCGGGAGAAGGTCGCCAACTCGGGCGGCACGGTCCTGCTCAACGAGCGCATCCGGGACGCGTACGAGAGTCGGGCCACGGAGTTCGAGCGGGCCGGTGCTCGGGTCTCGGCACGGGCCCAGGTCGACCCCGGCGCGGGCTTCACCGCCGCGCCGAGGCTCCTGGAGGTGGATCTGCCGGGGCTGACCGCCGAGATCGCCGACGAGTGCTTCGGTCCGCTCATGGTCGTGGTCCGGTATCACGACGCTGCCGACCTCGACGCCGCGCTGGACGCCGTTCCCCCGTCGCTGACCGGCTCGGTCCATCGTGGCTCGGGTGACGACGCCGACGTCGTACGCCGGCTGGTCGACGTGCTCGCCGCCCGCGCGGGTCGCATCGTCTTCGACGGCTATCCCACCGGCGTCCGGGTGTCGTGGGCCCAGCACCACGGTGGACCCTGGCCGTCGACGAACGCCGTGCACACGTCTGTGGGCGCCACCTCGATCCGACGCTTCCTGCGCCCGCTGGCGTGGCAGGACGCCCCGGCCTGGGTCCTTCCCGAGGAGTTGCGCGACGAGTACACCGCCATTCCTCGGCGAGTCGGCGGGAGGTTGGTGTCAGCGGCCGATTAACGGCGTCTGCCGGTCTCCTTCGGGTGCCTTTGTGGGTCACCCGCGGCCGGCACGCGAATTCCTTGACGGCGCGGGGGAGGTGCGGACGTTCATTTAGATCGCTGTTCCCCTGATGCGCCCCGCGGTGGTCACTGTGCTGCTCCGGTCGGCCGTGGCGTCCTGGAACACCTACTTCCTGCCCCTGGCCATGCTCTCGGACAACCGGCTCTTCCCGGTGACCGTCGGCCTCGGCCTCTGGCAGGGGATCTTCAGTCTGCAACGACACTGGCGCGGCGGACTGTCCGTCGGCGGCCTCCGGTAAGCCGCCCTTCCCACCAGCTATCCGGGCGGATGAACAGAAAGGTGTGCTGATGTCGACGACGAATCGATCGCTGCGCAGCGGGCAGTGGTTCGGCGCGGAAGGCCGTAACGGGTTCATCCATCGGTCCTGGATGCGCAACCAGGGTTTCGCGGACGACGTCTTCGACGGCCGCCCGGTGATCGGCATCGCCACCACCTGGTCGGAGCTGACGCCCTGCAACGCTCACCTGCGCGACCTGGCCGAATCGGTGAAGCGGGGCGTGTGGGAGAGCGGCGGTCTGCCGCTGGAGTTCCCGGCGATGAGCCTGGGCGAGCCGCTCATGCGACCCACCACCATGCTCTACCGCAACCTGCTGGCGATGGAGTTGGAGGAGTCGGTCCGCGCCAACCCGCTCGACGGGGTGGTCCTGCTCTCCGGCTGCGACAAGACCACTCCCGGCCTGCTGATGGGGGCGGCGAGCGTCGACCTGCCGACGCTGATGATGACCGGCGGCCCGATGCTCAACGGCAAGTTCCGCGGCCAGGACATCGGCTCGGGCACCGTCGTCTGGCGCTTCACCGAGGAGATGCGGGCCGGCCGGATGACCGCGGCCGACTGCGCCGAGGCGGAGGTCGGCATGTCCCGCAGCCGGGGCCACTGTATGACCATGGGCACCGCCTCCACCATGGCGTGCGTGACCGAGGCGCTGGGCGTACAACTGCCGGGGGCCGCCGCCGTGCCGGCGGTCGACTCCCGGCGGTACGCGCTCGCGCAGGCCGCCGGGCGCCGGATCGTCGCCATGGTCGGCGAGGACCAGCGGCTGTCCTCGGTGCTCACCCGGGAGGCGTTCGAGAACGCGATCCGGGTCAACGCCGCGATCGGTGGCTCCACGAACGCCGTCGTGCACCTGCTCGCGATCGCCGGACGCCTCGGCGTGCCCCTGTCGTTGGAGGACTTCGACACCCTCACCGCCGACGTGCCCCTGCTCGTCAACCTCATGCCGTCCGGGGCGTACCTGATGGAGGACTTCGCCTACGCGGGCGGTCTTCCGGTGGTGATGAAGGAGCTCGCCCCGCTGCTGCACACGGACCACATCACCGTCAGCGGCAGGAGCGTGGCGGAGAACGTCGACGGCGCCCAGTGCTGGAACCGGGACGTCATCGCCACCCTGGAGGAGCCGTTCCAGCCCGCAGGCTCGGGCACCGTCGTGCTGCGCGGGTCGCTCGCGCCGTCCGGGGCGGTGCTGAAGGTCTCCGCCGCCTCCCCCCACCTCCTCACGCACACCGGCCCGGCGCTCGTCTTCGACCGGATCGAGGAGTACGTCGTCGCCGCCGACGACCCGGACCTCGATGTCACAGCCGACACGGTGATCGTCGTCCGCAATGCCGGACCACGCGGCTACCCCGGCTTCCCGGAGGTGGGCAACGTGCCCATGCCCCGCCGGTTGCTCGCCGACGGCATCACGGACATGGTGCGGATCTCGGACGCCCGCATGAGCGGCACCGGCTACGGCACGTGCGTCCTGCACGTGGCGCCGGAGGCGTCCGTGGGCGGACCTCTCGCGCTGGTGCGCACCGGCGACCTGGTCCGCGTCGACGTCACCACGCGCCGCCTGGACCTCCTGGTCGACGACGCGGAACTCGCCGAGCGCCGTTCCGCCTGGGAACCACCACAACCGGTGGCCGACCGAGGTTGGACGCGGCTGTACAGCGAGCATGTTCTCCAGGCCGACAGCGGCGCGGACCTCGACTTCCTCGTCGGTGGCAGTGGCAGCGCAGTGCCCCGTCACTCACACTGACGGCCCCGGAACGTACGAGGAAGCGACTGATGGAAGAACGGACGGCCCGCCAGTGCGAGTTCACGCGGAAAAAGCGGTGACCGCCGCCCATCGGCCACCGGTGATGGCGGACGTCGCCCGCCTGGCGGGCGTGTCGCACCAGACGGTGTCCCGGGTCATCAACGGGGCGCCCGCCATCAGGCGCGAGACGCGGGAGCGGGTTCTCGAGGCCATCCGACGGCTCGACTACCGCCCCAACACCGCCGCCCGAGCGCTGGTCCGCGGACGCTCCGGGATGATCGGCATCATCGGCACGGCCAGGACGCTGTTCGGTCCGACGAGCATCCACCGCAGCGTCGAGGATGCCGCCCGGGCCGCCGGCTACTTCGCCACCTCGGTGAGCCTTTCGGAGGTGACGGTACGGGCGCTCAGCGACGCCACCGAACACCTCATGCGCGTCGGCGTGGAGGGCGTCGTGATGATCGCCGGCAACGACGAGGCTCTCGAAGTGGTGCGGATGACCCGATCCGGCGTGCCCTTCGTGGTGGTGGAGGGCGATCTGTCCCGGGCCAGCGTCACCGTCGGTGTCGACCAGGTGCTCGGCGCCCGGATGGCGACCGACCAATTGCTCGGCCTCGGGCACCAGGAGATCGTGCATGTGTCCGGTCCGCTCAACTGGGCGGAGGCCCGCGCCCGCCGCGACGGCTGGCGGGCGGCGATGAGTGCGGCGGGCCTACGCCCGCCCGAGCCGGTCCAGGGTGACTGGATGGCCCACAGCGGCTACGTCGCCGGGCTGCGGATCTGCGAGATGCCCGGGACCACCGCGGTCTTCGCCGCCAACGACCAGATGGCCATCGGTGTGCTGCGCGCACTGCACGAGCGTGGACGGCGAGTGCCACAGGACATCTCCGTCGTCGGATTCGACGACGTCCCCGAGGCGGCGTACCTGATTCCGCCGTTGACCACGATCCAGCAGGACTTCGGCGCGGTCGGTCAACGGGCCATCACGGCCGTCACCCAGGCCATCGACGACACGGCGCCGCAGCCACTGCCGTTGGTCGTCCCCCAGCTCGTGGTGCGTCAGAGCACGGCGCCGCTGACCGGTACGTGAGCCACGGACGCCGCATGGCCGGGGCGGGCCCGGCGTGACGCCGAGCCCGCCCGGTGCGGGTTACGCCAGGGCGACGAGCCGGAACTGCTGGTTGGTCTGTCCGTGGCAGTCGTAGAGCTGGATCTGGGCGCCGTTGGCGGTGCTCCAGACGTCCAGGCATCGTCCGGACTGGACGCTGCTGATGGTGCCGTTGGAGTTGACGGTCCACTGCTGGTTGGTCTGGCTGTGGCAGCTGTAGATCTGGACCGCCGCGCCGTTACCGGTGCCCGCCGCGTCCAGGCACATGGTGCCGTACACCTGTAGTTGTTTGCCTGAGGTGTAGGTCCACGCCTGGTTGGTCTGCCTGTTGCAGTCGTAGAGCTGCACCCGCGTGCCGTTGGTGCGGGAGGCGTTCGGTACGTCTATGCAACGACCCGACTGCGTGCCGACGATCTGGCTGGCCGAGCCGGGTGGGAGGGTGGGCGTGACGGTGGGCGTCGGTGTCGGGGTGCTCGTTCCAGTGGTGGTCGGCGTCGGGCTGGTCGGCGTCGTGGGCAGCAGCGGGCAGGTGCTGCGGTAGGTGACCACGCCGCTGGAGTCCAGCAGCGGGCAGAGGAACTGGCTGTACCGGGCGTCGTTGTCGAGGAACATCTTGACGAACGGCAGCATGGTCCGGACCATCACCGGGTTCGACCGTCCGACCATGAACCCGTGGTCCGCGCCGGCGACCTCCACGTAGACGCTCTCCGTCGTGGTCGGACGGCTGTTGTAGAGGCCGGTGGCGTAGGACGGGGTGACCACCGTGTCCGCCTGCCCAGCGAAGATCATGGTGGGCACCCGGTCGTTGGCCAGGTTCGACGACGGCGAGTAGGGCGCGATGCCGACCACGGCCTTCAACGACGGGCGCCGGCTGGCCGCGCTCAGCGCGCCACCGCCGCCCATGGAGTGACCGGCGACCGCCAACCGGTTGGGGTCGACCCGGTCGCGTACCGGGCTCTGCTGCGTCAGGTAGTCCAGCGCGGCGAGCAACTGGGTGCCGCGGGCCGTGTCGAAGTCGTTGCGGCTGTTGGTCTCGATGCCGATCACGACGAAGCCGTGGGAGGCCAGCCACGGTCCCATCCAGGCCAGCTCGGCGGAGAACAACGCGGTGTAACCCGGCGAGATCGCGATGGCCCCGAAGGTGCCCTGGCTCGTGTCGGTCGGGTAGTAGATCCGGCCGCCGTTGAAGCCGTACCCGGTCGGGACGCTGACCGAGGTGTTGGCGAAGGGGCCGTTCACGGCGGTGACGCTGGCCGCCGTGGGGTCCGGGCCCCGCTGGTACGGGTTGTCGGCGGCCGACGCCGACCCGGTCGCCACAGTCATGGTGAACAAACCGACCGCGGCGGCGATCCCGGCCGCGGCGAGCTTGAGCAGCCGTCCGCGAGAACGGAAGGACACTCGGTCGGCATGGGTGTCGCCCGAGGGCGGGGGGTGGTCTGCGGGTCCTCGCACTGTCGGTACCTCCTGGTGGTGGATGAGTGCGGGGCGGGCGGGCCCGGTCGTGTGCCGAACCTGCCCGCCCCGACGCTGTCCGATCGTCAGCGTTGCAGCGTCAGCAGACCCGGCCGGTACGGCAGGAGCCCGTAGTCGCCGCCGGAGCTGGGGGAACGGCCCTGGTAGAGCAGTTGCAGGTTGCAGGCGTCGACGGTCATGGTCTGATCGGCGTTGGTCCGCAGCAACTCACCGTGGCTGATGTCGTTGGTCCAGGTGGCACCGCTGTTGGCCTTGCCCGCGAACGGGTTGCTCTCGGACGTGGCCTGCGGCGTCCACGTGCCACCCAGGCTGCTGGCGGTGAACGAGCGGAAGTAGCGTCCGTTCGCGCCGATCGCTTCGACGATCATGAGGTACTTGTTCAGGCCCTGGAGCTTGTAGACCTGCACGGCCTCGAAGAGGTTGTTCGTCGAGTCGGTCATGATCGTCGTGTAGTTCGAGCCGAAGCTGCCCGGGAAGTTCCCGATGGGCATGCTGGCCCGGTAGATCCGGCCGTTGTCCCCGGCGAAGAACAGGTACATGTTCTGGTCGTCACCGATGAGCGCCTGGTCGATCGGGCCGGTCCCGGAGTTGGAGATGCTTCCGGTGAACAGCGTCTGCGCCGCCGACCAACTGTTCACATTGGTCGGATCGGTCGACGTCCGGTACGAGAAGGCCGGTCCACCCCACTGATAGGCCAGCACCCACAGGTTGCGCGGCGCGAAGTAGAACAACGACGGCGCCACCGCGGCGAACGGCATCTGGTTCTGCGACGCCGACCCCATCTGGTTCCAGTTCGAGAAGAGGCCGAAGTTCATCGAGCCCCACGTCGTACCGGTGTCGTGCGTCGTCGCGTAGACCAACTGCTGCCCGTTGTACGGCGCGTGGGTGAAGTCCTTCAGCGACACCCAGCCCGACCTCGGCTGTGCCAGCGCGCCCGTCGACGACCACCGGTACGACGACGGAAGATCACACGTACCGCCGGTCGGGGTCGGCGTCGGGGTCGGCGTCCCGGTCCCGGTCGGCGTCGGGGTCGGGGTGGAACCACCGAGGGAGGCGAGTCGGAACTGCTGGTTGGTCTGTCCGTGGCAGTCGTAGAGCTGGATCTGGGCGCCGTTGGCGGTGCTCCAGACGTCCAGGCATCGTCCGGACTGGACGCTGCTGATGGTGCCGTTGGAGTTGACGTTCCACTGCTGGTTGGTCTGGTTGTTGCAGCTGTAGATCTGGACCGCCGCGCCGTTACCGGTGCCTGCCGCGTCGAGGCACATGGTGCCGTACACCTGTAGTTGTTTGCCCGAGGTGTAGGTCCACGCCTGGTTGCTCTGCTTGTTGCAGTCGTAGAGCTGCACGCGGGTGCCGTTGGTGGTCGAGGCGTTGGGTACGTCGATGCACCGGCCGGACTGCGTGCCGACGATCTCGCTGGCGGAGCCGGGTGGGGCGGTAGGCGTGACAGTGGGAGTCGGACCCGGCGTGGTGGGCGTGGGAGTGGTCCCGGGGCCGGCGCTGTTCAGCGCCTCCAGGGCGGCCGTGTAGGCGGCCTTCTTGTTGCCGCTGCAGTCGAAGAGCAGCGGCGTGCCGCTGGAGCGCCACGAGTCACAGTCCCGCACCCCCCACACGGTGAGCCCGTTGCAGCGAGCCACGGCAAGGCAGTCGTTGACCACGCTGCGGTAGGTGTTGGCCTGCGTGGTACCGGAACCCTCGATGTCCAGCTCGGTGATCTGCACGTCCACCCCGAGGGCGGCGAAGCTGGACAGCGTCGTGCGGTAGTTGCTGTTGTACGGCGAGTTGGCGTTGAAGTGCGACTGGAACCCGACGCAGTCGATCGGCACTCCACGGGACTTGAAGTCGCGCACCATGTTGTACACGGCCTGCGTCTTGGCCCAGGTCCAGTTGTCGGTGTTGTAGTCGTTGTAGCAGAGCTTCGCGTCCGGGTCCGCCGAGTCGGCGGCGCGGAACGCCGCCTCGATCCAGTCGTTGCCGGTGCGCTGGAGGTTCGAGTTACGACGGGCGCCGCTGTTGCCGTCCTCGAACGCCTCGTTCACCACGTCCCAGGAGTAGATCTTTCCCCGGTAGTTACCGGCCACCCGGTTGATGTGGTTGAGCATCGCGTTGCGCAGCGCGGTGCCCTCCATGCTCTGCATCCAGCCCGGCTGCTGCGAGTACCAGGCCAAGGTGTGGCCGCGGACCTTCCAGCCCCGGGAGAGGGCGTGGTTCACGATCCGGTCCGCGTTGCTGAAGGTGAAGTTGTTCTGCTGCGGCTCGGTCGCGTCGATCTTCATTTCGTTCTCGGGAGTGACAGCGTTGAACTCGCGGTTCAGGATCGTCGTGTAGGCGCTGTCGCTGAGCTTGTTCGCCGCGACGGCGGCACCGAAGTACCGGCCGGACTGGGCGGCGGCGGCGCCGAGGGTCGTCTCGGCGGCCTGGGCGAGATTGGGCAGCAGCGAGACGACCAGAGCCGCAACTATCGCAGCTGTTCCGGAAATTGTGAGTGTTCGGAGTCGAGTACGCCCGGTGGGACGGTTCCGGGAAATCATGCTGATCCTTCGATGGTGGGGTGGGGAGATCTCGGTCGCCGTTCGAGGGGAGGCCCCGCTCGGCAGCGGTGGGCCATGGTGCCGAGTCCGCCCGGGCGGGCCGGGACTCAGCTCCGGCGTTCGCTCCGCAGGCGCTTCGGCTGGGGCCGCCTGACCAGCGGGTGAAGGGTTGGGATGAGTGGTCCCGGCCGCCCGCCGGGAGGTGGTGGCGGGGTGCGGGGCTCTCCCGGTGGCGGACCTGGCGGCCTGGCGATGGGTAGGTCTGACGGTCGCGTGCGGCGCCTCCAGCTGAGTGGATCATGTTAACGTTCACAGTGATCGATGGCTCTCAGGCTGGCAGAAAGTTCCAGGTTTTTCAACCGGTAGTTTCGGACCTGTTACGGATCAGAAGGTGGACCGTTGAGGTCACACAAAGCCACGCGCCGCTCGGGGCAGGACCCGAGCGGCGCGTCTTCGGCAGGCTGAACGGTGCGTGATGCGGTACTAGGTGCGCGTGCTCCACTGCTGGTTGGCACCGCCGTGGCAGGCCCAGAGGTGAAGTTGCGTCCCATTGGCCGTACCGGAGCTGACGGCGTCGAGGCAGAGCCCCGACTGGACTCCGGTGATGGTGCCGTTGGAGTTCAGGTTCCACTGCTGGTTGGGTTGGCCGTTGCAGTCCCAGATGATGACCGCGGTGCCGTTGCTGCTTCCCGCCCCGCTGGCGTCCAGGCACTTGTTGCCGTAGACGGTCAGGGTGCGGCTGGCGGTGTGGGTCCAGCGCTGGTTGGTGCGACCGTGACAGTCCCACAGCTGCGCGCGGGTCCCGTTGGCGGTGCTGGAGTTGGGGATGTCGATGCAACGGCCGGACTGGCCACCCACGATCAGCACGTTCTGCTGGCCGGGCGGCGGGCTCGATGGCGGGGCAGTGGTGGGCGGGGCGGTGGTGGGCGGGGGAGTGGTGGGCGGCACAGTCGAACCGAACTGGGTGAAGAACCTCCACACCTCCTGCTTGACCCAGCTCCGCGCGCCGCTCTCGCAGCCGGCACACCCGTCCACCGGACCTTGCTGGTGGCCGCCGTCGAACGCGGCCCAGACCACCGGATATCCGGCCTGACACGAGTAGGCGGTGGTGATGTGGGTCCGGCTACCCGGTGCCGGCTCGGGCGGGTTCTGCGCGGCGCAACCGTTGTTCCGGACGAACCTGTCGCGGAGCGCCCGTCCGTTCGGGATGTTGTCGTTGATGCCGTGAATCCCCAGGTAGGCCACTGGCTGGGTGCCGCCGCTGCAGCCGCTGATCGCCCCGGGGGCCGCGATCGCCGCTACCGCACGGAACACGGTCGGCCGGGAACACGCCAACGAGTAGCTCATCGCGCCGCCGTAGCTGAACCCCACCGAGAAGAGTTGTGTCGTGTCGACACAGAGAGCGTTCTCGATGACGCGGACCATGTCGTCGGTGAAGGTCACATCCTCGCCGTTGGAATTACCCCAGCCGTTACCGATGCCCTGCGGGGCAACGAAGATCGTGGTGTTGTTCGACTGGGAGAGCATGCCGTAGTAGGCCCACGCGGCTCCGTCGGTGCCGCCCGACGCGACCTGATCGGCGGTGCCTCCCAGCCAGTGGAACCCGAAGGCCAGCCGGTGGGCATAGGTGTTGTTGTAGCTGTCGGGCAGCCGAAGGATGAAGCTGCGGCTCTTTCCGCTGCTCTGGATGGTGTGGGTGCCGCTGCTCAGTCCGGGCGCCCTGCCGCAGCCGGCGGTGGTGGCGGCGGTCGCCGATCCGCCAGCCATGATGACGTACGCCCCGACGGCGACGAGAACCATGACCGCCATGGCCGCCCCTGTCCAGGGGCTGGAGAGTTTGCGAAGTGGCACAGCTGAGCCTCCTTACGGTGAATGAAGATCCATTGACGTTGCTGCTGGCGGGGCCCACAGTGGAGCCGCACTGCCCCGTAGTCCGGTCTCTGGTTGTCGAGCCGGCGACCGGGGGTGAGTCGCGAGGGACATAGACTAGCATCATCATCTGACGTATGACGTCCTTGCTCAGCGGCGCAGGCCTGCGGAGTCGGTCCGCGCTCCGGGGGTGCCCAGGTCGGCCAAGCCGAACGAGCATCGTCGATGCCTTGACACTCCAGATGCGATCGCTAACACTTGTCCGCAACCCGTACTTAATGAGCTGGACACATGGGTTTCGGCTCGCCGTCGACACCGGTGCGGCACGCCGCCCACCGCCCACAACCATGCAACCCGGGGATGCGCCTACCCAGTGCTGTTAACGCTCACATGTGAGATCGACTCGGTGTCGTCGCCCGCAACACCCACCGACCCGGTAGCTGAGTCGTATGCCCCTCCGCGAAGGAGAAGGACCCATGTCGAGAGTCCTCGCCCGGCTCTACGCGGTGTCGCTCGCCGCGTGCCTGCTCTTCACCACCTGGTCGGTGGCGATGCCGAAGGCAGCGGTCGCGCTCGACCCGGCCGTCGGTTACCTGATGGCGCACTTCACCGGCGAGTCCTCGACCGGTCAACAGATCTACCTCGCCCACAGCGCCGACGGCCTACGTTGGACGGACCTCAACAACGGTGGGCTCGTGCTGCGATCCACCGTCGGCACCCGCGGCGTCCGCGACCCCGCCCTGGTTCGCTCGCCCGCCGGTGACCGGTACTGGATCATCGCCACCGACCTGTGCATCGGCTGCGGCCAGGACTGGTCGACCGCGGTCAACAACGGCAGCCGCAACCTCGTCGTGTGGGAGTCCACCGACCTGGTCACCTGGTCCGCGCCGTGGCTGCTGAACGTCGCCGGCCCGATTCCGGACGGACGCAACGCCTGGGCTCCGGAGGCGATCTGGAACCCGGCCACCGGCGACTACGTCCTCTACTGGGCGACGAACGTCCCGCTCAACGGGGTGACCAAGCACCGCATCTACTACGCGCGCACGGCGGACTTCCGCAGCACCACCACGCCGCAGGTCTACCTCAGCCGGCCCGGCAGCCAGGAGATCATCGACACCCAGATCGTCGAGGTGCCGGCCGGTGCGGGCGCCTACCGTTACGTCCGGGCCTCCCGCGACGGCCAGATCACCCTCGAAGGCAGCAACTCCATCCTCGGCACCTGGACCACTATCGGGAACCTGTCGGGCATCGGGCTGACGGGCTCCCAGGTCGAGGGCCCGATGTGGATGAAGTTCAACGCTCGCAACGAGTGGGTTCTCTACCTCGACCAGTACGCCAGCGGGCGCGGCTACCTGCCCGTCCTGACCACCAATCCGTCGAGTCCGGCCAGCTTCCGGCTGCCGGCGTCCGGCTCGTACGACATGGGCGGCACCAGGAAACGGCACGGTTCGATCCTCAACCTGACCGCCGCCGAGCAGAACCGCGTGCTCGCCCGCTGGCCCACCACGGCGGTCAACCGGATCCAGTCGTACAACCTCCAGGACCGGTTCGTACGGCACTACGACTACGACGTCCGCATCGATCCGAACGTCAGCCCCGCGCAGGACGGTCAGTGGCGGCTGGTGCCCGGTCTGGCCGGCTCCGGCACGGTCTCCATCCAGTCGGTCAACTACCCGGGCTACTACCTGCGCCACTACGGGTTCGACTTCCGGCTGGAAGCCAACGACGGCACCGCCACCTTCGCCGCCGACGCCACCTTCCGGCAGGTCGCCGGCGTCGCCAACTCCTCGTGGACGTCCTTCCAGGCGTACAGCCACCCGGACCGCTACATCCGGCACTACAACTACCTGCTCCGGCTCGATCCGCTCTCCGATGCGCAGAGCCGTGCCGACGCCACCTTCCGCGTGACCAACTGAACGCCGACTGTCTCCCCACACCGATTGGACCCGTCATGAAACGGAAAAGGCTGTCGCACGGCCACGGATCGGAAAGCGCCCGGTCGCTGCGCCGACTCGTGATCGCTCTGGTGAGCGCGATGACCGCGCTGGTTGGCATCGTCGTCGTCACGCCGTCGCCGGCCACTGCCGCCACCAGCCAGTTCCGCGGCATGAACTGGGCCGTGCTGGGTGACAACTTCAGCACCGGCCCGCTCGTCGTGCAGGGCCTCAGCTCGTCCGACAGCAACGCGACAGTGCGGGCCAAGGCCAATGCCCTCTACGACACCATGGCTTCCACCATGGGGGTCAACACCGTCCGGCTGCCCATCAACACCCACACGGTGGGGACGGCGTGGTGGGAGGCGTACCGCGGCGCCATCGACGCCGCGACCGCCCGCGGATTCAAAGTCATCCTCGCCTACTGGGAGGACGGTGCGGCCTCCGGCGGCAGGATCACGAACCTCGCCGCGTGGAACGCGATGTGGTCCACGGTGACCAACACGTACGGCTCGAACACCAACGTCTACTTCGAGCCGATGAACGAGCCGCACGGCTACAGCTCGGCGGAGTGGCGCGACGTCGCGGCGAACTGGCTGAGCTACCACTACTCGGCGATGCCCGGCCGGGTGCTCATCGGCGGCACCGGCTTCAGCCAGGATCTGCGGGACATCTGCAACGACACCCGCTTCAACTCGACCCTGCTGTCCTTCCACTACTACGCGTTCTTCTACGGCGCGATGACCTACGACGCCTTCCGCAGCCACATCCAGACCCGCCTGGGCAACTGCGCCTCCCGCGCGGTCGCGACCGAGTTCGGCGCTCCCATGAACGACGGCCGCAACTACGCCGACGCGGGCAGCACCGACAACTTCGTGCGCTACATCCGCGCGATGGCCCAGGTCATGCGCGACAACCAGATGGGCGGCACCTACTGGCCCGCCCTCGGCGGCAAGCCGGGCACCATCGGATACGACTGGTACTCGATGTTCGCCCTCGGCGGCAGCGGCACCAACCTCAGCCTGACCGTTCGCAACACCTCCGGCGCCGACCGGATCCGGTACGGGTGGGGCGACACCATCGGCGGTGGTCCGACGACGCCTCCGCCCACGACGGGAACGTTCTACCGGATCACCGTGCGGCACAGTGGCAAGGCCATGGACGTCCAGCAACCGAACACCGACAACGGCGCGCGGGTCGGCCAGTACACGTACGGCGGCAACGCGTGGCAGCAGTGGCAGTTCCAGGACGCCGGCAGTGGCTACTGGCGCATCATCAGCCGACACAGCGGAAAGTGCCTCGATGTGGTGAGCGCTTCGACCGCCGACGGCGCCGAACTCGTCCAGTACACCTGCGGCACCGGCACCAACCAGCAGTTCCAGATGGTCACCAACGGCAGCTACTTCCAACTCCGCGCCCGCCACAGCGGCAAGTGCGTGGACGTACCGGCCGCGTCGACGGCGGACGGTGCGATCCTCAAGCAGTATCCGTGCAACACCGGCGCCAACCAGCAGTGGTCGCGCACGGCCGTTTGACGCTCGTCTCGCCGCGACGACCGATCCACGGTGGCCCGCACCTCCCGGTACCGAGCTGGTGACCGGCGCCGGGGGTGTGCGCCGTTGCGACGCCGCCTATGCCGGCGTCGCAACGGGCAGCCCGGCGACGTCAGACGGCCTTGAGGTCGGCCGCGCCGAAGGAGACGGCGAATCGCTTGCACCAGATGGAGACGCTCCGGAAGTCGCGGGGGTCAACCGATGCCGGTATCTCGTACACCTGGTTGCCCTGATTGCCCTTGAGCCTGGCCAGTTCGACCCATTCGCCGTCATCGAACACCCGCCACCCGGCCTTGCCGAGGGTGACCGGTTGGTCGGTCAGCCACACTCGCAGGTCCGGCCCGCTCGACGTATTCAGGTCCCGGATGACGAGCTGGTGGCGCCCGTCGGCGAGCCGGTGGATCTCGGCCCTGCCGGTCGTCCGGTGCTCATGGGTGACGAACTCGCCGGCGGTCAGGATCGCGTTCCCGGCTGGTGTCGCCACCGGAACCGCGGACGCGGGAGTGGGCGCGGTCGACGTCGTCACCACGGGGGGAACCGCCTCGTCGACGTACGTGTCGGTGAACAGCTTCCACGGTTGGAACCAGTAGAGGGCCAGAGCCGTCACGAGGACAGCGGAGGCGAGACCGGCCCAGGCCACTCGCGACCGGAAGATCCATTTTCCCACCCCCGCAGCGTACGAGCCCCGCAGCCGTCGAACGGGTCGCCAACCCTTTCGGCACTCTTACGACGTTCCGGGTCGCCGCCCCACGTCAGTTGTCGTCGGTGCGGCGCGGCAGCCCGTCCACGCCCTGGTTCTGGTAGACGTCGGGAACGTCGTCACCGTCATGGTCGACGTGCTCGGCCTCGTAGATCTGCCGGTACACGCGATTGCGTGCCCGCAGGATGGTCGTGGCGAGCGCGGCGGCGATCACGGAGCCTGCCAGCACGGCGATCTTGACCCGGCCGTTGGCGTCGGTGCCGACACCGAAGGCGAGTTCGCCGATCAGCAGCGAGACGGTGAACCCGATGCCGGACAGCACGGCCAGGCCGACCACGTCGATCCAGGCCAGCCCCGAGTCCAGTCGGGCCCGGGTGAACCGCGCGACGAGCCAGGTTGCCAGCAGGATGCCGATCGGCTTGCCGACGACCAGGCCGAGCATGATGCCCACGGCGATCGGGTCGGTGAGCGCCTGCGTCAGGCCGTCCAGCCCGCCGACGGCCACCCCGGCGGCCATCAGCGCGAACAGCGGCACCGCAACACCGGCGGAGATCGGCCGGAATCGGTGCTCGAAGTGCTCGGCCAGGCCGGGTCCGGGGCCGGCCCCTGTGGAGCGCGGCACCGGGACGGCGAAGGCGAGCAGCACCCCGGCGACTGTGGCGTGCACGCCGGAGGCGTGCACCAGCGCCCAGGTCGCGAACGCCAGCGGCAGGAGCAGCCACCATGAGCGCACCCGACGCTGCACCAGCAGCGTGAACAGGCCCAGCGGCACCACCGCGGCCAGCAGTGGCAGCAGCGACAGGTGGGCGGTGTAGAAGACCGCGATGATGACGATCGCCAGCAGGTCGTCCACCACCGCCAGGGTCAGCAGGAAGGTGCGCAGCGCGCTCGGCAGATGCCGGCCGATCACCGCCAGCACGGCGAGGGCGAACGCGATGTCGGTGGCGGTCGGAACCGCCCAGCCCTTCACCGCGCCGCCCCAGTTCACCACCGCGTACAGCAGGGCCGGCACGAGTACGCCGCCGACCGCGGCGGCGACCGGGACCGCGGCCCGGCGGGGATCACGCAGATCACCGGCGACGAACTCGCGCTTGAGTTCGAGACCGGCGACGAAGAAGAAGATCGCCAGCAGCCCGTCAGCCGCCCACGTCGCCAGCGACAGGTCAAGGTGCAGCGCGTGGGGCCCGACGGTGAGCGCCGTCATCGCCTGGTAGCGGTGCGCCCACGGCGAGTTCGCCCAGATCAGCGCCACGACGGCACCGACCAGCAGCAACGCGCCGCCGATCGTCTCCTTGCGCAGTACGTCGGCGATGCGACGTGCCTCAGCCCAGGAACCACGGCCGAGAACACGAGGAGGCGACTGAGGGTTCGACGTCACAAGCAGGCCAACTTTCGAAAGACGGGTCGGAACCATCTGCCGACCAGACTTCCCGGCGCACCGGAACCCATCGTACCGGGGCCTTTCGCCGCGGATCCCTCGACCGCAGACAGCCGACGGCGCGCCATCGGCCGCCAGATCTCGTTTCAACCGACCGGCTCCGTGGGTACGCTCCCACCGGCTGATCATCCGATCGACGGAGACCCTCGTGATCATGGCTCTGCTGCTCGACCTCGCCAACATCGTCGGGGGTTTCCTGCTCGCAGGCTCGGTGCTGCGGCTGTTGCCACGCGTCGGTGACGACCTGGGCCGCCTCGCCGGTCGGGCGGCCCCGATCGCGTGGGTGGTCGGCCTCGTGGCGCTCGTGACCGGCGGCTACCACCTCATCGTCCACCTGGTGTCCGGCCCCCGGGTGTTCCACTTCGAGGTGGTGGGGATCGGTGTGGGGCTCGCCCTGTTGTGGAGCCGGCTGACCGGTCGGCCGGCGTCGCGCGAGGAGCGGTCGGACGGCGCGACCGGAGTCCGCCTGTTGCTCGCGATCTTCGGTCTCATCGCGATCGTCGTCGGTATTCAGGGGCTCTTCACGCCGGACGGCTGATCAAGCCCGCGCGCCCGACCCGCGCGTGCGGCGTTCGCGCATGAGCGGGGTGTCACCCCGGCGGTCAACGTCGGTTCCCATCAATTCCCTGATTGAGGAGAGTCCCATGTCGGTCCAGGCATTTCTCTACGTCATCGCGGTCATCCTGATCGTGCTCGCCGCACTGCCACTGCCCACTCGGGGTGTCTCGTTCGCGCTGCTGGGCGCCGCCTGCGCCCTGCTCGCCTACGCCTGGCCGGTGATCACCGACTGATTCTTCGTCGGTGTGGTCGGTGGCCGGCAACCAGTGCCCGACAGTGTTGCCGGCACCCGGCCATGTCCCACCTTGCGGGGTCCATCAGGGACTCGTCGATGGACGGACGCGACGGACGCCAGCGGCGTCCACGAGACGCCTCCGGTCACCGGGGCGGCCCGAAGTGGTGGGTGAGCGAGGCGCGCAGGGTGTCCGCATCCCCGGCGGACCAGGCGACGAAGCAGTCGGGGCGTACGAGCAACGCGGTCGCGGTCGTGCCCCGCAACGCGCCGCTGACGACGTCGACCCGGTCTCGCCAGGGCGCGGCCACCTCGGCGTAGACACCTGTGGAGTCCAGTAGCAACGGCCGGGCGGTGCGGGTCAGCTCGGCGAGGCGTACCGCGGCGTGGTCGGCGTGCACGACCACGTCGGGGGCGCACCGGCCGGCCAACGGGTCGGCGGGGTCGGCGGGGTAGTGGATGTCCGCGCCGGACATCAGCGCCGCGATGTGCCCGGTCACCTCCGTGATGCGCAGCAGTTCGGCGAAGAGTTCCCGCAGGCCGGTGATCTCGTCGCCAGGCCCGATGAGCGCCGACTGCGCCTGGGTGGACATGACGACCCGTTCGGCTACGGGACGGCGCTCGGTCTCGTACGTGTCGAGCAGGCCCTGCGGCGCCCACCCGCGCACCGTGGCGGCCAGCTTCCAACCCAGGTTGACGGCGTCCTGCAGGCCGAGGTTGAGGCCGGGGCCGCCGATCGCGGGGTGCACGTGCGCGGCGTCGCCGACCAGCAGCACCCGGTCGGCGCGGTAGCGGGCGGCGATGCGGGTGTTGCGACCGGTCAGCCGCCGCAGCAGGCCGGGGCCGTCGGGTGGGCCGAAGGGGACGTCGACGCCGAGCACCCGGGCGACGCTGGCGCGTAGCTCCGCCAGGGTCATGGGGGTCTCGTCGCTCGTCGGCGCGTCTGGCCACTCCGTCGTGCTCAGGATCGCCGGCCGGCCGGGGAACGGCGCCCAGGCGATCAGGCCGCGCGGGGTGCGGGTGTGCTGGAACGGCGGGACGACGCCGTAGCCGGGGGCGCACAGCCCGCCGGTCTCCGGGTCGAGGGATGACGCGGGGACGGTCACGGTGGCGGTGCGGGAGACCGACCGGTCGAACGTGGCGCCGGGAAAGTCGATGCCGGCGAGGCGGCGCACCGCGCTGCGACCGCCGTCGGCGCCGACGAGGAAACGGGACGTGAGCTGCGTACCGTCGGCGAGGTGAACCTCGACCGCGTCGGGGCGTTGGCGGAGGTCGACGACCTCGTGGCCGCGGCGCAGGTCGACGCCGAGCTCGACGGCGCGGGCGGCGAGGGTGGCCTCCAGCTGGGCCTGCGGCACGCCGAGCACGTAGTGCGGATTCTCCGCGAGCACCGTGAGATCCAGCGGGAACGCGCCGAAGGTGAAGGCTGGTTGGGGGGACGGCGGGGTGCTCTCGCCGCTGAGCCGCGCGTAGAGGCCGCGCCGGTCGAGCAGGCGGACGACCTGGCCGACGAGGCCGTTGGCGCGGGGCTCGCCTCCGGGCGCGGCGTGGCGTTCGAGGACGACGGGGTGGACGCCGGCCAGAGCGAGTTCGCAGGCGAGCATGAGGCCGTTGGGGCCGGCTCCGACGATGAGCACATCGATCACGATCGTGATCCCTTCGGGGTGTGCGTCATCGCCGCGGCAGGCGCGGAACGCGGCCGGCCCGCCGTGGGGTGTGACGCGGACAAGAAGTGGCTGGGGTGGTGCCGTGAGCGAGGGGCGGGCCTCAGCGGGGCGGCGCGGGGAGGCCGGCGGCGACCTGGGTGAACGCGTCGGTGATGAGGCGCTCGATCGGGGTGGGCGGGTCGGGGCTGTCGAGATAGTGCTGCATGGCGACGGCGACCGCGGCGCTGGCGGCGGCCGCGACGAGCCTCGGATACATGTCGGTGGCGAGGTCGGTGCCCGTGCGCTCGGCGACCGCGGCGGCCAACTCGGCCTCGGCGATCGCGACGGCGCGCAGCCGCTCGCCCTGCAGGGCAGGCTCGGCGAGCATGGTGCGTACGCCGGCCACCCACTGGGGGTGCGCGGGGGACGGCATGGCGTCGACCTCGGGGCCGCGGGTGAATTGCTCCAGCGAGGCCTGGGTGAGCGCCGCCCAGAGCGGCTCGTCGGCGGGGCGTTCGCGCAGCGCGGCGGCGGTGCGCAGGCTGCGGTCGAGGTGGCGGGAGGCGATCGCCTCGGCCTTGCTGGAGAAGTAGTTGTTGAAGGTGCGCGGCGAGACGCCGGCAGCCTCGGCGATGTCCTCGACGCGGACGTTGTCGTAACCGCGCTCCGCGGTGAGGTGGATCGCGGCCCAGCCGAGCGCCGCCCGCGTCTCGGCCTTCTTGCGCTCCCGCAGCCCCGTCATGCCACCACCCTAGCACTAGTTGCGCGCCACGCAAATATGCGTGCCACGCAAACTAATGGTCGCCGGTGCCCAACTCACCCGACGATCGGGTAACTCCCGATCCTCGGTGACCGGTCGGCCTCACTCGGCGGGGAGGCGATAGCCGAGTCCCCGTACCGTCTGAATCAACTCGGGCCGACCCAGTTTGGCGCGCAGCGCCGCCACGTGGACCGCCAGGGTGTGCCGGCCCGACCAGGTGGTCTGCCACACGTCCAGCATGATGCGCTCGCGCGTGAGCGCGAGACCGGGTCGACGGGCGAGCGAGGCCAGGATGTCGAATTCCTTGCGGGTCAACGACACCGGCCGGGCGTCCACGTGGACCGTGCGGGCCGAGAGGTCGATCCGCAACCCTCCGACGTCGATGACGTCGGACGGTCGCCGACCCTGCCGTGCTGTTCGCCGCAGCAACGCCTCGATGCGCGCCTGAAGCTCGTCCATCGCGAACGGCCTGACGACGTAGTCGTCGGCGCCCATCCGCAGGCCGACGATGCCGCCGCGCTCCTCGCCCCGTTCGGTGACCATTTCTGGCTGAGGCGGCGATCGGACGGGCGGACGTCGAGGGCGCGAGGCATGGTTGCTCCGCCCGGAATACTGGTCGGTGAGGGACTCGCGGTCGAGGCGTCGCGATCGAACTTGAGAGAGTCTTGACCGGCGTCCCGGCTAGCCGAGCGGTGCCGCCTCGGCGGCGCCGATCTCCCGGAACAGCTCGTGTGCCGCCCGCCATCGGGTCTGAGCCGCCGACGGACGGCCCAGCGCCGCGTACGCGCCGCCGACGGTCATCAACGTGCGGGCGTACGCGAGACGTTGCCCTGCCCGGCGTTGGACGCGCAGCGCCGGACGGCCCTCGACGAGGCACCCCGCGGGATCGCCGAGGCCCAGTCTCGCGGCGGCGAGGCGGCTGCGCGCCTGACCGGCCACCAGCCGGTACCCACCGGCGCGGGCCGCCGCCATCGCACCGGTGGCGTGCTCGTGGGCGCTGTCGAACTCCTTGCGGGCCGCGCTGAGATCGGAGAGCAGCATCAGCGCCTCGACCCGGGCGCGCTCGTTGCCGGTCCGATCCGCCAGGTCAAGCACCAGATCGAGCCGGCGGCCCGCCTCCGCCAGTCGGCTCTGCCGCAGCAGTACCTCGGCGAGCGCGGTCTGGGTGACCACCTCCAGTCGGCCGTCCGGCAGTCCCTGGACGATGTCGAGGCCGAGGTGGAGCACCTCCTCGGCCTCCGCGTAGCGTCCCGCGTCACCGTGCACGCGGCCGAGCGTGGTGAGCGAAGCGGCCTCCTCGTGCCGGGCGCCGATCGTCCGGCCGACGCGCACCGCCTCCTCCGCTGCCGTCCGCGCCTCGTCGAGCCGGCCGAGCTCCCTGGCCACCAGCGCGAGGTTCTCGCTGGCCACGGCGGCGCCCAGATGTTGGCCGGTCGCCCGCAGCAACCCCATCGCCAGTTCGCCGTGCCGTGCGGCCGCAGCCAGCTCGCCCACCTCCTCGCAGGCGGCCGCCAGGTTTGCCAGTGTGCCGGCCTCGGCTCGGCGGTCGCCGATCTCCCGATCGATGACGAGGGCCTGCTCGAACCGGCTGATCGCGGCCCGGGGCCGGCCCAGCTGAGCCAGTGCGATACCGATGCTGCAGTGTGCCGCCGAGGCGCCGACCTGCCAATCGGCTCGGGCGGCGAGCGCCGCGACCGCCTCGTACTCGGCGCGGGCGGCGCGCAGATCGCCGGTACGCCAGTTCAGCAGTCCCAGGCTTTGTCGCATCACGGCCTCGCCGCGAAGGTCGCCGTCGCGGCGGGCCGCCTTGAGCCCGGTCCGGGCGATCGACCGCCACTGGCTCAGCGGCGTCCGCATGCGGAGGAAGTCGTACAGGGCGTGGGCGAGTTGCCACGCCATCCGGTCTCGGCCGTCGGCAGCCGCGTGTTCCAGCGCCGCCACCAGATTCGCCGTTTCCGCACCGAGCCATTCGCGGGCGGGTGCCTGATCGTCGAGCTCAGGGATCCGTACGCCGGTCGGCGGTGGATCCGGCGGCAGCCGTAGCCGCGACGGGCCGTTCAGCGCGGCGCTGGCCCGGGCGACAGCATGCAGGTAGAAGTGCAGCAGCCGGTGCACGGCGGCGGCATTGTCGGCCGCGTCGCCATGTTCGGCGGCGAGCTGCGCTCCGTACTCGAGCAGCAGGTCGTGGCTGACGATCCGGGCTGCCCGGGTGATTCGGATCAGGTGCAGTCGGGCGAGGGTGTCGATGAGCGGTTCGAGATCGTCGCAGGGCAGGCCGGTCAACGCCGCGGCCGCGGGTACGGCGAGGCCGGACGGTGCCGGCACCAGTCCGAGCAGCCGGAACACCCGACCCGCTGGGGCCGGGAGCGCCTGGTACGACAGCTCGAACGCGGCCCGGACGGCGGTGCTGTCGTCACCCTCGACCCGCAGCTGCGCGACCCGGCCCCGCGCGATCAGCTCGTCGAGGTGCCTGCGCACGCTCACGTGCGCCCGGTCGGCCAGGCGGGCGCCGGCGATGCGCAGGGCCAGCGGCAGGTGCCCGCAGATTTCGGCCAACTCCCGAGCAGCGGCCGGGTCGGCGTTGATCCGCTCGGCCCCCGCGGTGCCGACGAGCAGTTCCACCGCGTCGGCGGCAGGCAGGACGTCGAGAGTGAGCCGAGCGGCACCGTCCCGGGCGACCAGGCCGCTGAGCCGGTCCCGGCTGGTCACCACCACCAGGCAGTCCGGGCCGCCCGGAATGAGTGGCCGCACCTGGTCGGCGTCGGCGACGTTGTCCAGTACGAGCAGAACGCGTCGACCGGCGAGCGTCGAACGGTACAGCGCGACCTGCGCGTCCGGCTCGGCCGGTATCCGGTCGGCGGTGACGCCCAGCGCGTCCAGAAGCAGCGGCAGCGCCTCACCGGGGGTCCGGCGTGGACGACTGTGGAACCCGCGCATGTCCACGAACAGATGTCCGTCGGGGAAATGGTGGTGGACGTCGTGGGCCCACCGCACCGCCAGGCTGGTCTTCCCTGCCCCCGCTGGGCCGCAGACGACGGCGACCGGTGCCGCCCGCTCCTTCAGCACCTCGTCGAGGAGGGCCAGTTCGCGTCGGCGGCCGACGAAGCCGGGGGTGGCCGCCGGCAGTTGCCGCGGCACCACGCCCGTCGGATCCCGCACCCGCTGCCCCGCGGGTTCCGCGGCGGGCTCGGCGCCGGCGAGCATTGCGCGATAGGCCCGCTGGAGCTCCTCGCCCGGCTCGATGCCGAGCCTCTCGACCAGGTTCTCGCGGACCCGACGGAACAGGGTCAGCGCGTCGACCCGACGGCCGCACCGGTGCAGCGCGATGAGCACCGCCAGCGCCAGACGCTCCCGGGCCGGGTTGTCGGCTATGAGGTCGGACAGATCGTCGACGATGTCACCGTACCGGCCCAGCCGGAGGTCGAGGTCGGCTCGCAGCTCAACCGCCGCGAACCGCTCCTCGTTCAGCTGCGGGGCGACGAGTTCGTCCAGCCACGGGCCGGCGACGTCCGCCAACGCCGGCCCCCGCCATCGGCGCAGAGCGCGGTCGACCAGCTCACGAGCCTGCTGCGGCTCGCACGTGCGCGCGGACCGCAGTAGGTCCCGAAAGTCGTGCAGATCCACCGCGGACCGGTCGACGGCGAGCCGATAGCCGGTCCCCACCCCCACCAGCTCGGCTGTGCGTGGCGGCGGGTCAACCGAGTTGAGCAGGGCCCGTAGTCGGGAGACGCAGCCCTGTACCGCGTTACGAGCCGATGCGGGCGGTGCCGTGCCCCACAGTGCCGTCACCAGGCGGTCGATGGGAACGATGTTTCCGCACTCCAACGCCAGCATGGCCAGCACGGTGCGCTGCTGCGCGGCCGACGGGCCCAGCCAACGGGTGCCGTGCCACACGCCGACCGGACCCAGCAGCCGGATCTGCAGGCCGTCCTCCACTTGGTCCACGCCCGGTCCGATCCGTAGGAATCCACGACGCTGGAAATGATCTCACCATCGACATGCCCCCGGCAGCCCATCGGCGCCCACCCCTGAATCAGCCGTCCGTGTCGTCGGTCACGCTCCTGCCGAGGCGTCTCAACGCCCTCCGGGACCTGGAGTCCACAACGGACAAGCCCGGCGCGGTGCGGCCGTCACTTGTCGTGGCTGCTTCGGTCAAGATCTGTTCAAGAACATCGCTGGGACCTGGACCCCTGAATTGTTCTCTTGAAACGGTGATGGGAGTGATCCAGAGCAGCGTCGATGTCCGGAGACACATCGATGCTCTCCATCGTCCGGACGCCGTCGTCACCACCTCGGGAGGCACCGTCGTGTCAGGACCATCCGGAGCGCACTGGGGCGCGCCGGGGGTCGATCAGCAGCACGGTCGAGGCGACCCCCGCGGGGTGGTCGACCGAGCAGCCCCAGTCCGCCGCGGCGTCGCTCCGGACCCGCGGGTTCTCGCTCGATTCGGGCGCCGATACCGGTAGATCGTCCTCATGGACCAGATCCGAGGAGTACGCATGAACCAGGAAAAGGGACTATCGCGGCGGCAGATCCTCCGCGTTGGTGCCGTGGTGGGATCGACCGTCGCCGTGGTGGCTGTCTCGGGCGAGTCGGCATCGGCCGACCCGGGGACGGATGCGGCACAGGCCGGCTCGCGCGGTGAGCTGGCCCGCGTGTCAGCGGTGGCGGCCGGCGGCGCCGTGGTGGGTACGCCGAAGGTGGCGAACCGCACCGCGATCCGTGCGGCGGAGCAGGTTCCGTTCGCCGGCTTCCCGGACGGGATCGCCCCACGACCGGGTGACCTGGTCACCGTGACCGACCTGTGGCCCGGCCTCGCCGTGGCCGCCGTGCCGGTGGTGCACTGGGTGACCGGAGTGCCGAAGCGCGACGGCAGCGGCTATGCGGTCGCGGGCCAGCGGCTGGTCGCCTCGCCGTTGCTCGACAAGCGGACTGCACGGCGGGTGCGGGTCTGCGTCCTGGACACGGAACTGGCCGACGCCCAGGTCCTCGCGGTCGTCCCGGCCTGAGCTGGTGCCGATGATCGACGCGACGGTGCGGATCGTCGCGGCAGCAGTCCTGCTCTACACGGCGGGTCAGAAGCTCGCCGCGCCCATTACCTTTCGCCGCACGCTCGTCGCGCTCAGGATGCCGCGTCCGCGCGTCCTGGCCCTGCTGGTCAGCGGCGTGGAGCTGGTCACCGCGGTCCTCCTGCTGACCGCACCGCGCGCCTGGGTGACAGCGGGCCTCGTGATCGCGCTCGGCGCGTCGTTCGCAGGTGCGGCGTCGATCGCTCTGGCACGGGGCGCCTCGGTGCGCTGTGCCTGCTTCGGCGGCACGTCCGAGGCGAAGCTGGGTTGGACGCAGCTCGCGCTGCTCCCGATCTGGCTCGCCGTCGCCTGGACGGCGCACCGCGACTCATCGGATCTGCTCGTCGGCCCGGACGCCGTCGCGGTGACGGCGCTGGTGCTGTGCCTGGCGACCGTCGTCCGTCAGCTGTTGCCTCTGGCCCTGCGGAGCTGGAGCTACCTCAAAGTGTTGGAGAGTCAATGGGCTTCCTCTGGGTCGTCGTCGCCGCATTGAGCGTGCTGATGGGGATCTGCGTGTTGGCGCTGATCGACCAATATCAAACCCTCGAACTGATCCGTACGTCCCTCAAGCTCGAAGACAACCCGTCGCCGATCCCGATCCCGATGGACGACTCGATCAGGCCCTCCCTGGTCGGGCTCCCGGCACGGCTCGACGCGCAGCCGCATCTCGCGCTGCTCTTCCTGTCCGTGTCCTGCACGACCTGCCGGTCAATCGCGGAGGGCCTGCGCCGCAAAGACCTGGAACTGGTGTGGATCGTCCTGCAGCAGGCGCATTCCGAGCAGGAGGGCCGCGCCTGGCTCGAAGGACTGAACATACCAATCGACCGGGCGACCATCGATGTCGAGGAAAATGTCGCGCGGGCGATCGGCATCGACACCGTCCCGTCGGTGGTCCTCTACCGCTCGGGTGAGGCCTTCCTGGCCCAGACACTGCCGTCATTCCGGCAACTGCAACCGCTGTTGAACGCCCGCACCGTCCCGTCCCGCCTGCCCGTCGCCAAGGAAGGAACCGTACGGCTATGACCAATCAGATGGAGTGCGTGACACCGACCGAGACGGCGGTGCTCACCGACCGCCGTCGTAGCCGCCGATTCGCGCTCATGGGCGCGGCGTCCGCGGTCGTCGCCGGCCTGGCCACCGTACTGAAGGCATCCCCGGCGGTGGCCGACTGCCTGGGGTCGCCCTGCTGCTCGCTGGCCAGCTGCACCCGGTGCCACTACGCGGTCGAACCCGATCGCTACACCTGCCCGTCGGGCTATTACCGCACGTTCTGGACCTGCACCAGCGGCAGCCGCACGTACGGCTGCGGTGAGTGCAGCAAGAGCAAGACCTCGTGCTGGTCCGGTCCGTTCGCCTGCTCGATCTGGTACGTATGGTAGTTCTGTGGACGATCGTGCTCGCCGCGGTGGCGGGCTTCGCCCAGCTCTTCAGCCCTTGAGGCCAATCCTTCATCGGAGTCATCCGCCCCTTCGTGCAAGGGGACTCGTCCCGTCTCGTCCGAAGCGGTCTGCGCTTCGTCGCCGTACTGTCCGTCGCGCACATCGCCATGGCGGGCTTCGTCACCGCGTCGCTGTACCAGGTCGGCACCCTGTTCGCCGGGCGGCTCGATGCCCAGCTCACCGTGGGGCTGTGTCTCGTGGCGGCACTGGTGGCGGCGGCCTTCGACGTACACGCGATCCGGACGGATTCGTACGCCCCGGGGCTGCGCCGACAGACGTCCAAGGAACTGGGCCATCGGGAGAACATCCCGTGGTGGGTTCCGCCGATGATCTGGGGTCTGGACACCGGGCTCATGTGGAGCACGTTCCGGGTGTCGGCGACGACCTGGGTGCTGCTGGTGGCGGCGCTGCTCAACGTCACTCCGCAGTGGAGTGGGCTGGTGTTCGGTGGCGCGTTCACCGGTCCACTGGTCGTGGCGATTCTCGCCGGTCATGGAAGCGTGAGTGACCTGGGGCGTCCCGGGCCACGGCGGCTGGTGCAGTCCGCGGCGGTCGCCACGGCGTTGCTGCCGGCCATGGTGGTGGTCGTGTCGTCCGTGATCTGAGGTTCGGCCGGGGCCCGACGTGGGGCCCCGGCCGAACCGGCGCGACCCCGATGACCGTGCGTCCGCCCGTCCGCCCCCCGCGACTGCTCCGCGACTCCGGCCCCGGCCCGCGACCACGGGTACGGTTTCTGTGCTCGACAGGTACGGGCACCGACGGCATGTCGCCGGGGCGGGAACGTCCGGCCCGGTGGCGACGGAGCGTGGAGGGGAGCGAGGGTGGCGCAGCCGAGAGCACTCGTGGTTCGGGGCGGCTGGGAGGGGCACCAACCGGTCAAGGCGACGGAGTTGTTCATCCCCTTCCTCGAACGAAGCGGCTATGCCGTACGGGTCGAGGAGTCGACCCAGATCTACGCCGATGCCGCCGAGATGGCCGACACCGACCTGGTCGTGCAGTGCATGACGATGTCGGAGATCACCGCTGACCAGGTGGCGGGCCTGAGCGCCGCGGTCATCGCCGGCACGGGTTTCACCGGCTGGCACGGCGGGATCGTGGACGCGTTCCGCGCGTCGTCGGAGTACCTGCATCTGGTGGGCGGCCAGTTCGCGACCCACCCGGGTAAGGAGCCGTGCGAGCGCCACGGCGGCCCGGAGGACAACTTCCTGCCGCACACGGTGCGCATCACCGACCTCGGCCGGGAGCACCCGATCACCGCGGGGATCGAGGACTTCGACCTGGTCACCGAGCAGTACTGGGTGCTGCACGACGACCTGATCGACATCCTGGCCGTCACCACCCATCCCACGCAGGCGTGGCATCCATGGCACCGGCCGGTCACCTCGCCGGCGATCTGGACGCGACGCTGGGGTGCCGGGCGCATCGTCGTGACGACACCGGGGCACAGCCTCGACGTGCTGGAGGACGCGAACGTCCGTACCGTCATCGAGAGGGGGATGGTGTGGGCGACCCGCACCGCGTCGGCATCGTAGGTCTCGGGGTCATCTCCCGCGCGTACCTCGACACCCTCGCGAACCACCCCGCGGTGAGCATCGTCGCGCTGGCCGACCTCGACGCCTCCCGGTCGGCCGCGGTCGCGGCCACGATTCCCGGCAGCGAGGCGTTGAGCGTCGAGGGTCTGCTCGCCCGTCCGGAGGTGCAGACGGTTCTCAATCTCACGATCCCCGCGGCGCACGCCGAGATCTCACTCGGCGCGATCGAGGCGGGCAGGAACGTGTACGTCGAGAAGCCACTGGCCGTGACGTTTCCGGACGGCCGCTCGATCATCGAACGGGCCTCCGCGGCTGGCGTCCACGTCGGGTGCGCGCCGGACACCGTCCTCGGCACAGGTACGCAGACGGCACGGGCGGCGATCGACGGCGGGCTCATCGGACGCCCGCTGTCGGCGACGGCCGTCATGGTCACACCGGGACACGAGCGCTGGCATCCCCACCCCGACTTCTACTACGCCCCGGGCGGCGGCCCGTTGCTGGACATGGGGCCGTACTACATCTCAGCGCTCGTCCACCTGCTGGGGCCGGTTCGCGCGGTCGTCGGAGCCGCCAGCCGCCTGCGCGCCGAGCGTGTCATCGGCTCGGGCCCGCGAAACGGCCAGCGCGTCCCGGCGGAGGTGGACACCCACGTGACCGGTGTGCTTGAGCATGCCAACGGTGCTCTCTCCACCATCACCACGAGCTTCGACGGCGTCGCGACGACGGCCGCGCCGATCGAGGTGCACGGGGAGACCGGCACGCTCGCCGTACCCGATCCGAACATGTTCGACGGGGACGTGCGCGTCTTTCCGCTGGGCGGCACCGAATGGCGCGTTCTCGAACCACTGGCCGGTTACGTCGAGGGCTCCCGCGGCATCGGGCTGATCGACCTGGTCACCGCCGACGGCCAGCGCCCGCCCCGCGCCAGCGGCGACGTCGCGCTGCACGTACTCGAAACGATGACCTCGCTGCTCGTCTCGGCGGCCGGAGGCCGGCGGATCGAGCTGACGACTGTGGCGCAGCGGCCGGCACCGGTTCCGCTCACTCCGGTCAACGACTGGAAGAAGTGACCCGGTGCGGGCCGGCGGCTCTCCGCCGGCCCGCACCGTTGGTCAGAGCACGGTCCGCCGCCGTCAGGGGGCCCAGGGGGCGGCGATGTTCCAGGTGCTGTCGGCGGCCCAGAGGGTGGGCCGGTTGTAGGCGTCACCGCCCGTGCCGTTGCTGAGCCAGACCTCCGAGTTGTAGTGCCGGAGGTACTTCCCGCGGAAGTTGTACGACTCCAGCGAGACGCCGCTTCCGGTCAGCCCCACCCGGGCGCACCAGGTGGCGTCGGCCCGCAGGAGCGCTGACCCGTCGTTCGGCGAGTTGCGGACCCGGGAGTCCTGGTGCCGCAGGTACTGACCGGGATAGTTGACCGACTCGAAGGAGTAGCAGGCGCTGTCGGCCAGGCCGGGCCGGATGGTGTACGTCGCGTCGTTCTTGAGCAGCGCCGAGCTGCCCGCGTCGACCACCTCGGTGTACGCCAGGCTGTTCTGGTGGCGCAGGTACCGGTTGGTGTAGCCGGGGGTGGTCACCTGCAGTGAACGCCGGGTGTTGACCGGCAGGGCGACGGGGGCGGAGCTGCCGATCGTCCGGGAGGCGTTGACGAGGGCGGTGTTGGCCGCGCGGACGCGGGCCTGGTCCATCTTGACCACCTGCCGGTCGTAGGTGAGGAAGCCGTTCAACTCCCCCTCCTGGTCAGCGATCTCGGTGTAGATCGAGGCGCTGAGTCCCTTGCCGAGCATCAGGTTCTGCGCACCCTCCACCAGCCCCACGTACCGGTCGGTGAGGGCAGCGGAGGTGGGTTGCCACTCGTAGGCGAAGAACTGCCCGTTCGGGCTGTACTCGTGGCCCGGTGTGCGCAGGCCCAGGCCGCCGAACTCGCCGAGCACCGCGATCCGGCCGCTCGATGGCGAGGGTGAGTCCGGACCCAGGTAAACGTGCCAGTCGTCGATGTCGCCGTTGCCGGGGTCACCGAGGGACTGGCAGCAGTTGTGCCCGCTGTGCGGGTTGACCAGCCGGGTCGGGTCCTGATTCTTGATGTTCTGCGCCACGCGGCGGGTGTCGGCCAGGGCGCGCTCGCCCCAGCCCTCGTTGTAGGGCGTGTAGGCGACGACCGCGGGGGAGCTGCGGTGCTCGTCGACGATCTCGCGTGCCTCGCTCTCGAACTGCGCCTGCTGGGCATCGGTGGGGTCGATGTTCTGCGCGGTCAGCGACGGGATGTCCTGCCAGACCAGCAGGCCGAGCCGGTCGGCGTGGTAGAACCAGCGCTGCGGTTCGACCTTGATGTGCTTGCGCACCATGTTGAAGCCCAGGTCCTTGTGCTTCTGCAGGTCGAAGGCGAGGGCGGCGTCGGTCGGCGCGGTGTACAGGCCGTCCGGCCAGAAGCCCTGGTCGAGGGTGCCGACCTGGAAGACGAACTGGCCGTTGAGCTTCGGTCGCAGCACCCCGTTGACCATGCCGGTGGTGATCTCCCGCATGCCGAAGTAGTGGACGGTCTGGTCGACCGTCGCGCCGCCGGCGCTGCGTAGGCGTACCCGCAGGTTGTAGAGGAACGGGTCGTCGGGTGACCAGCGGCGGGCGTTCGGCACCGGGACGCTGAAGTCGGTGAAGCCGCCGGTGGCGGAGCCGACAACCGTAGCGCCGTCGAGCGCCTCGGCGAGCACGCTGTGCCCGCTCACGTCGCCCCGGGTGAAGACCCGGATCCGCAGGGTGTTGGTGCCCAGGTTCGGGTAGACGTCCACGCTGCTGATCGACGCCGCGGGCACCGGCTCCATCCACACCGTCTGCCAGATTCCGGAGCTGGGCGTGTAGAAGATCCCGCCGGGCTGCTTGGTCTGCTTGCCGATCGGGGGCAGGCTGCCGTTCTGCCGGGTGTCGGTCGGGTCCCACACCTTCACCACGATCTCGTTCACGCCGCCGCTGAGCTGCGGGGTCACGTCGAAGGTGAAGGCGTCGTAGCCGCCGGTGTGCGCGCCGACCCGTACGCCGTTGACCCAGACCGTGCTCTGCCAGTCCACCGCGCCGAAGTGCAGCAGGGTCCGTCGGCCGGACCAGTTCGGCGGGACGGTGACGGTGCGTCGGTAGAACAGGTAGTTGCGGTTGTCGTTGGCGGCCCGCTGGACACCGGAGAGGGCGCTCTCCACGGGAAACGGCACGTTGACCCGCTCGGGCAGGTCGGTGTTGAACTGCGGGGCGTCGTCGGTGCCGGACTGGCGCAGCTGCCACTCCCCGTTGAGGTTGAGCCAGTCCGGTCGGGTCATCTGCGGTCGCGGGTACTCCGGCAGGGGCGTCCCGGCCAGCGCCTGGCTGGTCCACGGGGTGGTCAGTGGCGGCGTCTTGGCCGGTGCGGCCCGCACCGGTCGGGTCGGTGCGGCGAACACGCCGACGACGAGGGCGAGGATGAGCAGTAGGGGCAGGGCGGGGCGGGCGGGGACCTGACGTGTCATGCCGTCTCCGAGGGGCGGGTCGCCGCGGGCCGTGCAGCTGAGCCCGCAGCGCGCGGGCGGTGGGCATCGGGTGGCTTCTCGAACGCGGACGGCGGATGTCGGCGGGATCTCCACCTACGGGCGATGGTGATCCGATTGACATCCATCACCACCCGTACAACGTTATAGAGGCACCCTGGACACTCAGTCAATTGCCGATCGTCAATGCTCGTGGTTTTGTCCTCGATCGTCGTACCTCGGCCACGGCGACCGCCCCGGCCGGAGCCGGGGCGGTCGGTCGCGGGGCGCTCCCCGTGGGCGCGCCCCGCGCGTCCTCAGTGGTTGTTGTTGAGCCAGATGCAGGAGTTGTCGCTGCCCGTCCACCGCCAGCAGAGGTGGTCGCGGGTCTGTGGCCCGTACTCGCCGTCGGCGGAGATTCTGAGGTCGGCCTGGACGCTGCGCAACGCGCTCTGGGTGTAGCCGCCGAAGTCGTTGTCGACTCCGTTGGGGCCGAGGTACCTCCCGTAGATCCCCGTCAACGTCCGCTGGAGTTCACCGACGCCGGAGCTGTGGTCGCCGCGGATCAGCAGGCAGTTGAAGTTGATGGTGCTGCTGACGTACGCCGGGATCCAGGCCGTCTTCCCGGGGGCGCCGGACCAGGTGGAGGTGTAGACGCCCGCGCCGTTGCAGTGGGGCAGGGCGGCCTGGGCGGGCGAGGAGATCGCCACCGCGCCGCCCACGGTGGTGACGGCGAGCATGGCGGTGAGGCCGAGGCGAGAAAGACGTCGGAGCATGGGAACCCCCAGGTCGAGGTGTGGGTCGCACGCGCAACGCTGCGGTGCGCGGCTTGCCTCACCATCGTTTCGTCCGCCGCGGTGCCCGGACAGGAGCCGGACCGGAGATTGACCGGCACTTCGGGGCCCCTCAGCGCAGCGAGGCGAGCTTGGCCTCGATCGCGCCGGTGTCGGCCTCCCGCAACGACACGAGGATGTCCAGCGCCTGCTGCCAGGCCACGCGGGCCGAACCGGCGTCGCCTGCGGCCAGGTGAGCGTCGCCGAGGCTCACCAACGCGTCCGCCTCCAACCGTCGATGACCGATCTCGCGGCGCAGACGGACGGCGTGCTCGTGGCAGGTGACCGCCTCCGTGAAGGCGTCGAGCTGCAGGTGGGCGTGCCCGAGACTGGCCCACGTGATCGCCTGGCCGAGGACGTTGTCGACCGACGTGAACAGGGTCAGTGCCTGCTCGCAGCTCTCGATCGCGGCGTGGTGGTCACCGAGCTGGCTGTGGGACCAGCCGACCGCGTTCAGCGCGAAGGCCTGGCCGGTGACGTGTCCGGCCTGCCGGTGCAGGCGTAGCGCCTCCAGGGCGTGGGCGAGGGCCTGCTCGGGCTGCTCGGTCCGGTCGCAGATCCACCCGAGGTTGAGTTCGACCCGGGCCTGCCCGGCAAGGTCGCCCAGCCGCCGGTACCGGTCGTACGCCAGCTCCAGGTGGCGCTGCGCGTCGGCGTACTGCTGGAGCGCGATGTCGGCGAAGCCGAGCACCCCGTGGGCGTACGCCTCGGCCCGGTCATCGGCCAGCCGGACGGCCGCCGACAGCGCCGCCCGCAGGCTGCTGGTCCAGTCCTGGAAGTAGCCGCGCTGGTTGAGGTAGGTGGTGATCGCCCAGGCGAGGTGACACGTGTGGCGGTCGAACCCGTGGCTGGCCGCCAGCCGCAGGGCCGAGAGCAGCACCGGGTGCTCGTCGGTGAACCACCACAGGGCCGCGTCGCGATCGGCCAGCGCCACCGGCGCGACCCCGGGCCCCGGCGGGTCGATCGGCAGCCGGTCCCGCTGCGGATAGACCAGCTCGTCGGCGGCGTACGCGACCAGGAGGTAGTGGTCGAGCAGGCGGGACCGGGCGGCGTGACGGCTCGCGTCGCTGTCCTCCGCCGCCGTCAGCTCAGCGGCGTACGCGCGCAGCAGATCGTGGTACGTGTACCGCCCGGGACGGTGTTCGGTGAGCAGGTGTGCCCGAGTCAGCTCGGCCAGGTGGCGGTGGGCCTGCGCGAGCGTGATCCCCGCGAGGCTGGCCGCCGCCGCGACGGCGAAGTCCGGGCCCGGATGGACGCTCAGCAGACGGAACAGCCGGGCGGTGGGCCCCTCGAGGGTCCGGTACGACCACGACATGACCAGCCGCAGGTCGGTGACCGGTTCGCCGCCGTCGAAGGCATCCAGGCGCCCGGCCACCGGGCGCAGACTCGCCGCCAGGTCCATCAGGCGGAACCCACTGTGGATGGCCGCCCGGGCGGCGACGACGGACAGCGCCAGGGGCAGCCCGGCGGAGGCGCTGACGATGGCGTCGACGGCCTCGGGCTCGGCGGTGACGCGTTCCGCGCCGAGGCGTCGGATAAGCAGTTCACGGGAGTCGGCCCCGGACATGACGTCCAGGGTGATCGGATCAGCGCCGTTCACGCTGACCAGGCCCAGGAACTGGTCCCGACTGGTGACGAGGACGAAGCAGCCCGGCGCGCCCGGCAGCAGCGGGCGTACCTGGTCGGCGTCGCCGGCGTTGTCGAGGACGACAAGCACCCGCCGGCCGCCCAGCAGACTGCGATATCGAGCGACCTGCTCATCCAGTGCGGTCGGCGGACGGGCGCCCGGTCCCGCGAGCGCGTTGACGAATCCGGCGAGCGCCGTGCTCGGGCTGACCGGGACGCCGCCCGGGTCGAAGCCGCGCAGGTTGACGTAGAGCTGGCCGTCGGGAAAGTGCGCGGCGACGCGATGAGCCCAGTGCACCGCGAGCGCGGTCTTGCCCACCCCGGCGGTGCCGGAGACGATCGCGAGACCCATCGCGGTCGGCTGATCCGCCGCTCGGACCAGGATCCCGTCGAGGCGGGCCAGCGCGTCGGCGCGACCGACGAAGCCGAAGCCGTCCGCGGGCAGCTGCGCCGGAACACCGTTCGAGGCGACCGGCGTCGGTGCCCCGGCGAGGAACCGGTCCCGCTTCGCCCCCTGCAGGCCGAAGGCGTCGGCCAGCAACAGCATCGTCGCGGGTCGCGGCCGCGCGATCCGCCCCGCCTCCAGATCCCGGAGATGCCGAACCGACAGCCCTGTCTTCGCGGCCAGATCCTCCTGCGTCAGCGCGCTGTGACGCCGAAGCTCCTGTACGGCCTCCCCGAACACGGGGATCACGGTATAGGCGGCGGTCACTGCGGACAATCGGGCACACGACGCAAGAGACCCGTCAGTGGTGACAGCGGAGGAACTACTGCGGTCCGGCTACGGCGTAACCGCGGGGCTGGCCGGGGGACGGGCCATGGTCGGGGCGGACCCGCCACTGTGGCGCAGCCGCGTGTCCACGGCGAGCAGTGTGAGGGCGGCCAGCGTCAGCAATCCACCGATGAGTGCCAGCGGGCGTGCCCCGAGGTGGGCAGGAGGGCGCCGCCGAGCAGCGATCCGCCGGCGATGCCGGCCGTCAGATGGTGATGACGACCTTTGCCCGCGCGTGCTCGCCTTCGAGATACCGGATGGCCGCGGGCACCTCGTGGAGGGGATACGTACGGTCGATGACCGGGGTGAGACGGCCGGCCTCGACGTGGCCGCGGAGCGTGTCGAGGTGTTGCCGGCCCGGTGTCGTCGTGAGCGTGACGATGCGGTGTCGGACCAGCGGGGCCAGCAGCCGTCCGCGCGCGATCAGCCTGACCGGTCCGAGGAGGCTGCCGCCGTCGTACACGCCGCCACCGGAGAGCACCAGCGTCCCGGTCGGTGTCAGCGCCCGCCGCAGCTCGCTGAGTGAGCGGTTGCCGACCAGGTCGAACACGACGTCGTGGCGGTCTGTGCCGCGGGTGAAGTCGTCGCGGTGGTAGTCGACGACGTGGTCGGCGCCGAGTGAGCGGACCAGATCGACGTTGCGGGTGCTGCACACCCCGGTCACGGTGGCGCCGAGCGCCTTGGCCAGTTGCACGGCGAGAGTGCCGACGCCGCCCGAGGCGCCGTTGATGAGGACGCGGTGGCCGGGCTCGACGCCCCCGGCGTCGCGCAGCCCCATGAGCGCCGTGATGCCAGCCAGCGGCAGGGCCGCCGCCTGCTGCGGGGTCAGGTTCGCCGGCATCGCCGCGACCAACGTCTCGGGCACGCACACGTACTCGGCGAACGCCCCGTTGGCCTCGCCGAGGTCGCCGAACACCGCGTCGCCCGGCCGTACCTGCCGGACGTCGGCGCCGACGGCCTCGACCCGGCCCGCGAAGTCGCGGCCACGGATGCGCGCCCGGGGCCGCGTCCGGCCCATCACCAACCGCGCCATCCGGGGATCACCCCGCATGGCATGCCAGTCGTACGCGTTGAGCGAGGCCGCCTCGACCCGTACGAGCACGTCGCCCGGGGCGGGCGTCGGCGTGGCGACCTCGGCGAGCGCGAGGGTTTCCGGTGGGCCGTATCGGTCCTGAACGATCGCCTTCATGATCCCTCCCGAGGGTGTACGGCGTACACTGACGGTAGGTGTACGCCGTACACCTGTCAAGGCGGTTATGGTTCAACAACCGCCGGACAGGACGAGGACGAGATGGCTGAGCAGGCTGAGACGCTGCGCCGGACGCCGCTGAGCAGGGATCGCGTCCTGCGTGCCGCCGTGGCGCTCGCCGACGAGGCCGGTATCGAATCCCTCAGCATGCGCAACCTCGCCCAGGATCTGGGCGTCGTGCCGATGGCGCTCTACAAGCACGTGGCCAACAAGGACGAACTCCTCGACGGCATGATCGACGTGATCGTCAGCCAGATCGACCCGCCCGCGTCCGACACCCACTGGAAGGACGCCATCCGCCGGCGCATCCTCTCGGCGCGGGAGGTGCTGCGCCGGCACCCCTGGGCGCCGCTCGCGATCGAGTCCCGGAGCATGGCGACGCCTGCCGTCCTCGCCTATCTCGACTCGGTGGTCGCGACCTTCAAGGCCGGCGGGTTCTCCGCCAACCTCGCCCACCACGTGATGCACACGATGGGCAGCCGGGTTCTGGGCTTCAGCCAGGAACTGTTCGACGCCTCCCGCCAGGCCGGTCGGTCCGGAGCCACCAGCCCCGAGCCGCCCGCCGCCCTACCGCCGGAGTTCGCCGCCCAGTTCCCGCACCTGGCGGAGATCGCCGGGGCGGCGTCCCACGACGACCAGTCGGTCGTGGGGCAGGGCTGCGATGACCAGTTCGAGTTCGAGTTCGCTTTGGACCTGCTGCTCGACGGCATCGAACGGCTGCACCAGCAGGGCTGGACATCGCCGCGGCGGGCCCGGTAGGGCGAGGGACCGCACCGTCGGCTCGGCGGGGTGGCGCGCGGCCCTGATTCTTCACTCCGATGTCACCACGCGACCCCCCGGGTGACGTGTTCGTGTCCGTCGGCCGGAGTTGGCTGTCAGCCGTCGCACTTGCCTTGACCAGGAGCTGATACGCGTGCCTTCCTCCCGTCGTACCTTCCTCGCTGGCGGCGCCGCCGCCGGTGTGGGCCTTGCCGTCGCCGGTGGCCTGCCGTCCCTGGCGCAGGCCAGCCCCGGTCGGCCCCACTCGCAGGGCTTGGGCGGTCCCGTGCCCTTCCCGCCGCTCGTGGACGACCCCAGGGGGATCCTGGCCCTGCCCGCGGGCTTCAGCTACACCGTGGTCACCCGGACCGGCGTCACCCGACTCGACCGCGGCCAGGGCACGACCCCGTCGGACCACGACGGCATGGCCGTCTACGACGCCGGCCACGGGCGCTACACCCTGATCCAGAACCACGAAATCGACCCGGGCGCCGAGTTCGGCGTGCCGCACGTCAAGGGAACGGTCTACGACACGGGTGCCGTCGACGCCGGTGGCTGCACAGTCATCACGACGGACCGTGCGGGCCGCAACCTGGGCGAGTTCGTCGCCCTCTCCGGCACCGTCTCCAACTGCGCCGGCGGGCCAACCCCGTGGGGGACCTGGCTGACCTGCGAGGAGACCGAGGACCGGGCCGGCGATGAGTGGGAGGAGGGTGGCCGCACCGGCGCCTTCCAGAAGGACCACGGGTACGTCTTCGAGGTCTGGGCCGACGGCAGCGCGGACCCGCGGCCGATCAAGTGCCTGGGCCGCTACTCCCACGAGGCCCTGGCGGTCGACAAGGACCGGACCCACGTCTACCTCTCCGAGGACGCGGACGAGCCCAACGGTCTCTTCTACCGCTGGGCGGCCCCGGCCGGGGTCAAGCTGGGCCCCGGCGTGCTGACCCGCCTCGCGCCGAACGCCGGCGTCCTCGCCGCGATGCAGATCATCATGGACGACGGCTCCGTGCTGCCGGACGTCGCCTACCTGACCTCCGCTCAGCTGGGCCGCCCCTTCCCGGTGCGGTGGATCGAGGTGCCGGACCGCGACGCGCGCACCACGTCCGTACGCGAGCAGTTCGCCGACGGCCAGGTCACCCGGGGACGCAAGTTTGAGGGTGTGTGGGCCACCGACGAGGGCGTGTACGTGGTCAACTCGTACGCCTGGGACGAGGGTGACCTGCCGGCGGACGCGGCGCCGCACGACGGCATGGTCTGGTTCTACAACTTCAAGGACCAGACCATCCAGCTGGTGACGTACTTCCCGCACCAGACCCAGTCCGAGGAGGGGGCGCCGGTCAAGTACACCGACCTCACCTTCGACGGCCCGGACAACGTGACAGTCACCCCGTGGGGAAGCCTGGTGCTCGCCGAGGACGGCGCCGGCGCCTCCCACGTGCTCAGCACGGTTCCGGGCGGGCCGACGTACGCGATCGCCCGCAACCAGCTCAACGATTCGGAATTCTGCGGGCCGACCTTCACCGCCGACGGCAAGGTGCTCTTCGTCAACATGCAGGACCCCGGCCTCACCCTGGCCATCACCGGCCCGTGGGAGAAGTACCTGGGCTGACCTGCGAGGCCTGCACGGTTTCCTGCTCACGGGCGCTTGACCGGCGGCCGGGGGCGGAGGTCGTCGACAATGGCAAGGGTGGACCCCGCCTTCGTCCTGCACCACCACCGCAAGCCCCGACCGCACTTCGACCTGCGGCTCGAGGAGGACGGTGTGCTGCGCTCGTGGGCGGTTCCCCGTGGTCTGCCGGACAGTCCCGGCGACAACCGGCTCGCGATCGCGGTGCCCGATCACCACCTTGATCACCTCACCTACGAGGATGCCGACAAGTCGATTGCCGACATCGGCACGTGGGAGGAGCACGACCGCACCGACCGCCGGATGCTGTTCACGCTGCACGGGCGTACCGGCCGCCGGCGGTACGCGCTCATCCGCACCGGCGAGGGGTGGCTGCTCCACCTGACGAAGGAGCAGCCACCCGGCTGAGCTCGCGCGGGTCGCGTGGCCGGGCCCCTCAGCGTGCTCGCCCACGTCGAGCGCCTCGGGCCAGGCGTCGCTACCGAGAGTGACGGTGGCTCCGGTGGCGATGACCTCTCCGATTTCGATTGAGTGACGTCACTGTTAACCCAGCGATCACCGGGGTCTGGGTTCCGCCCGCTCGAGGGGCCAAGAACGAGCACGTCGGTGAGCGGAAGAACGCGCTGCCTCACCGATCCGGTCGGAATAGTCCCAGGTCAGGGGCTCGTCAAGCCGCAACAGCGCCGACGAGGTTCGCGGGCGGCCTCGGGTGCGGGCCGGTGGGCGGTGATCCGTGGAGCCGGCGCCATGGGCCTGACTAATGTCATGAGTACCGATGCGCCCTGCATCGAAGTCCGTGACTAAGCGCACTGGGGCCCACCGCCTCCCGTCGACGAAACTCGATTCAACGCCGGAACAACAGCCGGCCGAGTTCGAGAGGAGGCGGGACGGTGGACGAACGCTACGACAGCTACTGCGCGGCGGATCGGCTGTTCTACGACTCGCTCGGCAGCGCCGTCGCGCAGCCCGTCTTCCCGGCCGCCGAGCGCCCCATCCCGACCGGCTGGCGCCGCGAGCCGCTCGACGACTGGCTGATCTACGCGCCGGACGGCGGTTCGCTGCCGCAGCAGGGCTGGAAGATCCACGTGTCGGCGGGCCTGGCGAACGCCGAGCGGGTGCTGGACGCCGTCTGGAACTACTGCGTCCCCCGCGGCCTGTCCTTCAAGTTCCTCCGCGGGCCCCGCACGCTGCTGCTGCGCAACTCCAAATACGCCGCGCGGGCCGCCAGCGGCAAGTTCATCACGGTCTACCCGCGCGACGACGCGGAGCTGGAGCTGGTCTGCAAGGAGCTCGACGAGCTGCTCACCGGCGAGACCGGACCGTACATCCTCAGCGATCTCCGCTACGGCGACGGCCCGGTCCACGTGCGCTACGGCGGCTTCGCCGCCCGCTACTGCCACTCGCCCGACGGTCAGGTGGTGCCGGCGATCGAGGACGACTCCGGCACGTTGGTGCCGGATCGCCGTGAGCCGGTCTTTTACGTACCGCCCTGGATCACCCTGCCCGACTTCCTCGGCCCGCACCTGGCCGCCCGCAACGACACCAGCACCAACCAGGTGCCGTACCGCATCGAACGGGTGATCCACTTCTCCAACGGCGGTGGGCTGTACGTGGGCCGGGATCTGCGTACCGACACCCAGGTGGTGCTGAAGGAGGCCCGACCGCACGCCGGCCTGGACGCGGATGGCACCGACGCCGTCGCCCGGCTGGCCCGCGAGGCCGAGGCCCTGCGGCAACTGGCCGACCTGCCGCAGGTGCCGCGGGTGCACGACGAGTTCGCCCTCGGCGAGCACCGGTTCCTCGCGCTCGAGTTCATCGAGGGTCGGCCGCTGAACAAGGTGCTGGTCGACCGGTACCCGCTGATCGACGCCGACGCGACCGACGACGACCGGGCGGAGTACGCCCGCTGGGCCCGGCACATCCACGAGCAGGTCGAGTCCCTCGTCGCGGCGATCCACGAGCGCGGCCTGGTCTACGGTGACCTGCATCTGTTCAACATCATGATCCGGCCGGACGACCGGGTCGCCCTGGTCGACTTCGAGGTGGCCGCCCCGATCGCCGGGCACCGCCGGCCCGGACTGCGCAACCAGGGCTTTGCGGCACCGCGGGACCGAACCGGCCCGGCCGTCGACCGGTACGCCCTGGCGTGCCTGCGGTTGGCGCTGTTCCTCCCACTGACCCAGCTGGTGCGGCTCGCGCCGGCGAAGGCGGCTCACCTGGCCGACATCATCGCCGCGAACTTCCCGGTGCCGAGGTCCTTCCTCGACCCGGCCGTCGAGGAGATCACCGGTGGCCCCCAGGCCGCCGCCGACCCGCACGGGGCTCTCGGCGCGGATGAGTGGCCCACCACGCGGGACCGACTGACCACGGCGACCCTGGCGAGCGCCACCCCCGAGCGCGACGACCGGCTCTTCCCCGGCGACATCGAGCAGTTCCGCAGCGGCGGCCTCAACCTCGCCCACGGGGCGGCCGGAGTGCTGTACGCGCTCGACAAGAGCGGCGCCGGGCGGTGGCCCGAGCACGAGGACTGGCTGGTGCGGCGGGCGACAGCGCCACCGTCCGGCACCCGCTGCGGCTTCTACGACGGCCTGCATGGCGTGGCGTACGCCCTCGATCACCTCGGACGCCGCCAGGACGCGCTGGACGTGCTCGACATCTGCCTGCGCGAGCCCCTGGATGGGCTCGACCACAGCCTGGCGAGCGGGTTGTCCGGGATCGCGCTCAACCTGGCCGAGCTGGCCGGGCGCACCGGGGAGGCGTCGTTGCGCGACGCCGCCTGGCGGGCCGCCGAGCGGGTGATCGGGCAACTGGCCGACGACCCCGGCCCGGACGTCAGCGGCGGACGCAATCCGTACGCCGGGCTGCTGCGCGGCCGGACCGGACCGGCGCTGATGTTGCTGCGGCTCTACGAGCTCAGCGGTGACGACGAACTGCTGGGACACGCCGCCACGGCACTGCGCCAGGATCTGCGCCGGTGTGTGCTGCGGCCGGACGGCGCCCTGGAGGTCAACGAGGGCTGGCGGACGATGCCGTACCTGGCGCACGGCAGCGTCGGTATCGGGCTGGTCCTCGATGCGTACCTGCGCCACCGGGCCGACGACCGGTTCGCCGAGGCCAGCGCGGGGATCCGCCGCGCGGCGCGGTCACCGTTCTACGCACAGTCCGGGCTCTTCGCCGGCCGTGCCGGCATCATCGCCTACCTCGCCGCCTCGGCCCACGATGCCGACCGCCGGGAACTCGCCGCACAGGTGGACCGGCTGGCCTGGCACGCGCTGCCGTACCGGGACGGGACCGCGTTCCCCGGCGAGCAGTTGCTGCGGCTCTCCATGGACTTCGGCACCGGCACCGCCGGCGTGCTCTACGCGCTGGCCTGTGCGCGACACGACGAGCCGCCGGTGCTGCCCTTCCTCGCGCCCCTGTCGGGCGCGCAGAGACTCCCTCGCGACAGCGGGGGCGACCGGATCGACGAACGGATGGAAGGGAGGTGAACGACATGGCGCTTCTGGACCTCCAGGGCCTGGAGATGGCTCCGGCCGACCGCACGGGTGGCGGTAGCCGGGCGAGCCTGCTGCTCTGCGGCGACAGCTCGCTCTCCGTCACGACCTGCAACTGATCCATCGCAGAACGCGGTCGCCCTGGGCGGGCAGACGTGCCCACCCAGGGCGACCGCGTAGCACTGGGAGGACCGATGCCGACGTTCGAGGCGGGGGACCGGCTGCTGAGGCGGACGGTTCTGGCCGGCGGCGGCTGGACCGGAGGACTCGCGGCGGTCGCGCTGCTCGGCGCGGCCGCTGAACTGCTGCTGCCCGCGGCCCTCGGCCGTGCCGTCGACGCCGCCCTCGCCGGCGGCTCCGGCTGGTGGGCGGTGTCCGCCGGTGCCCTGGTCGTCGTCCTCGTCTGCGTCGACACCCTCACCGACCTGGCCAGCGGATTCGGTGCCGCACGCGCCACCGCGGGACTGCGCCGGCGGCTGCTGCGTCACCTGTTCGCCGTGGATGTCCGCACCACACGCCGCTATCCGGTGGGTGATCTCGTCGGCCGGTTGGTCGGCCAGGCCGCCGACGCGGGACAGGCCGGCAACGCAGTCGTCCTGGCCATCGTGGCGGTGCTTCCACCACTCGGCAGCGTCGTCGCGCTCGCCATCATGGAACCGGTCCTGGGGATCACCCTGCTCGCCGGCCTCGGCCTGCTCGCCGTCCTCATGCGCGCCTTCGTGGCCGACGCCTCGGCCGCGACCGCCGGATACCAGCGGGTGCTCGGGGCCATCGCCGGCCGACTGCTGGAGTCGCTGACCGGTGCCCGGACCATCGCCGCCGCCGCAACCGTCCGCCGCGAGGAGGACCGGGTGCTGGCGGCCCTGCCGGAGCTGGGCCTGCACGGCCGGCGCGCGTGGGAACTGCTGGCCCGGGCGAGTGCGCGTACCTCCGCCGTGGCGCCGCTGCTGCACCTGAGCGTCATCGCGGTCGGCGGGTACGCCCTGACCGCGGGCTGGCTCACGCCGGGCCAACTGGTCGCCGCCGTCCGGTACGCGGCCATGGGCGCCGGCCTCGGTGGGGTGCTCGCCACCCTGAACCACCTGGTCCGCAGCCGCGCCGGGGCACACCGGGTCGCCGAGCTGCTGGAACAGCCCGCCGCACCGGCGGGCGCGCGACCCCTTCCACCCGGCGGCGGGGCCCTGCGACTGCACCGGGTACGCGTGCACGCCGACGACGGCCGGCCCATCCTGGACGGCATCGACCTGGACGTACCGGCCGGCGCGATCGTGGCCGTCGTCGGCGCGTCCGGTGCCGGCAAGTCGACCCTGGCCGCCGTGGCGGGACGGCTGCACGACCCCGACGGCGGTGAGGTGCTACTGGACGGTGTGCCGCTGCGCGACCTCGACGGGGCGACGCTGCGCCGAGCCGTCGGCTATGCGTTCGACCAGCCGGTGCTGATCGGCGCGACCGTCCATGACGCGATCGGCCTGGCGCTGCCGGTCGAGTCCGCCACGCCGCCGGCCGACGGGAGCCCGGCCACGCCGGCGGTCCGTTGGGGGGCCCGTAGGGCGGCGGTCGCCGACGTGATCGACCGTCTGCCCGACGGCTACCGCACCCCACTGGCGGACACGCCGCTGTCCGGAGGCGAGACCCAACGCCTCGGCCTGGCCCGCGCGTTCGCCGCCGAGCGGCTGCTCATCCTGGACGACGCGATGTCCAGTCTGGACACCGCGACCGAGCACCGGATCACCGAGGCGGTTCTCGGACGCGGCGGCGAGCGCACCCGACTGGTGGTCACCCACCGGACCGCTGCCGCCGCCGCGGCCGACCTCGTCGCCTGGCTGGACGGCGGTCGGCTGCGCGGCCTCGCGCCGCACCGGCGACTCTGGGCCGACCCGGACTACCGTGCTCTCTTCCAGCCGGCCGGCGGTGGGCCGTGAGCCGTCCCAGCGTACGACGGGTGACCTGGCGGGCGCTGCGGGCCCGCCGGCGTGACCTCGCCCGGCTCTGCGGCTGGTCGCTCGTCGAGTCGCTGCCCGCGCTGCTCGCCGGCCTCCTGGTCGCCCGCGCCGTCGACGACGGTTTCCTGGCCGGGCGGCTCCTCAACGGCCTGGCGTGGCTGGGGGTACTCGCCGTGACCGTGCTGGTCGGCGCGGCGGCGACCGGTCGGACGTACCGCAGCCTCGGCGCGGTGGTCGAGCCGTTCCGTGACGAGGTGGCCGCTCAGGTGGTCCGGGGTGCCCTGCGCGACGCCACCCGGGCGGGTGGCCGCCCGGACAGCGCGGCCGTGACCCGGCTGACCCACCAGATGGAGATCGTCCGCGACACCTTCGCGGGCCTGCTGATGGTGACCCGCGGTTTCCTCTTCTCCGCCGGCGCGGCCCTGCTCGGCCTGCTCGCCCTGGCGCCGGTGGTGGCGGCGCTGGCCGCCGCGCCGCTGGTCGCCGGTCTGGCCGTGTTCCTCGCCGCGTTGCCGGCGATGGCCGGGCACCAGCGCGCGTACGTCCGGGCTGGTGAACAGCTCGGCCAGTCGGCGTCGGCCGCGCTGGCCGGTCACCGTGACGTGCTGGCCTGCGGCGCGCAGGCACGCGTCACGGCCGACGTGGAACGGCAGGTGTCCGCACAGGCCGCCGCCGAACGCGCCCTCGCCCGGATGGCGGTGATCCGCAGCCTCAGCCTCGGCATCGGCGGCTGGTTGCCGCTGGTCGTGCTGCTCTCGGCCGCTCCGTGGCTGGTCGAACGCGGACTGACGGCGGGCGCGGTGCTGGGGGCGCTGATCTACGTCTCCACCGGCCTGCAACCGGCCCTGCACACGCTGGTGCAGGGCATCGGCGGCGGCGGGCTGCGGTACGCGGTCACCCTGGAGAACATCCTGCGGGCCGGTCCGGTGTCCGGTGGACCCCACCTGCCCACTCCCACCACCCGGACGCCGCGCTCGCGCCCGCCGGCCCGTCCGGTCGACGGCTCACCGGCCGTCGAGGTCCGCGGACTGACCTTCGGCTACGGCCCGAGCGCCCGGCCCGTTCTCCGGAACTTCGCACTGACGCTGGCCGACGGGGATCACCTCGCCGTGGTCGGCCCGAGCGGCGTGGGCAAGTCCACACTGGCCGCCCTGCTCGCCGGTCTGGTGCCGCCGCAGGCGGGCACGGTCCGCCTGGCCGGCGCGACGGTGGCCGACGCCGAGCCGGCCGACCTGGCCCGGATGAGAGTGCTGGTGCCTCAGGAGGCGTACGTCTTCACCGGCAGCCTCGCCGACAACCTCCGCTACCTGCGGCCGGACGCCGACGACGACCTGCTGGAGGTCACCCTCGCCGCGCTCGGTGCGCGCCCCCTGGCGACCCGCCTCGGCGGTCTGGACGCGCCGGTCGTGCCGGCTCTGCTCTCCGCCGGTGAACGGCAGCTCATCGCGGCGGTCCGGGCCTGGCTGGCGCCCGTCCCGCTGGTGGTCCTCGACGAGGCGACCTGTCACCTGGACCCGGCGCTGGAGGCGACCGTCGAGAGTGCCTTCGCCCGGCGGCACGGCAGTCTCGTGGTGATCGCGCACCGGATCAGTTCCGCGCTGCGGGCCGATCGGGTGCTGGTCCTCGACGGCGACGAGCCCGTGGTGGGAACGCACGAGCAGTTGATGGCCCGATCGGCCACGTACCGGGCCCTCGTCGGTTGCTGGGATGATCCGGTGGCGCTGTCCCGGACGGGGGCCCGGCTGAGCTGACCTCCGCGCCCCGAGCCGACGGCGCCGTCAGATCCAGCCTGCCTCGCCTGCCATCCGCACGGCCTCCACCCGGGTGCGCGCACCCGCCTTGCGGGTGATTCGACCGAGGTGGTTGCGGACGGTGCCCCGGCTGAGCCCGAGCGTCGCCGCCACCTCGGCGACCGGCGCCCCGGCCGCTGTCAGCGTCAACACCTCCGTCTCGCGGCTGGTCAGCGGGCTGTCCGAGCGCAGCGCCGCGACGACGAGATCCGCGTCGAGCACCGGCTCCCGGCGAGCGAGCCGGCGGATCCCGTCGATGACCCGCTGGGGGCCCGCGTCGCTGCGCAGGATGCCGACCGTCCGGGTCGGGCAGAGCATGCCGCGCAGCCGCCGTGCCCGATGTGGGTGGGCCAGCACCAGGACGGGGCACCGACCGAAGCGGCTCGGGTCGACTCCCTCGACGACGTCGAGGTCGGCCACCACCACGTCGGGGCGTTGGGCGCGGACGGCCGCGGAGACCGCGTCGCCGCGATCCACCTCCGCCACGACGCGGATGTCGTCCTCGGCGGCGAGGACGAACGACAGCGCGCCCAGCACCAGGGCACCGTCCAAAGCGAGCAGGGTACGGATCACGATGAACCTTTCCGCACTCCGAAGGCGATTACACTACGTCGATATTCAAACACGCATCCGTTGGGCCCGCACGGCGACGGGGGCGGGGCCGGACACGTCCACCGGCCCCGCCCTCGACGGCTACAACCAGCCGTTACTCCGCGCGCGCCACACCGCTTCCAACCGGTTGCGCGCACCGGTCTTGCGCAGGATCACCGAGAGGTGATTGCGCACCGTCCCGTGTGCCAGATAGAGGCGGGCCGCGATCTCCTTCAGGGGCAGACCCTCGGCGGCCATCCGCAGCACGTCCATCTCCCGAGGCGTCAACGGGATCTCCGGAGGGCTCAGCACCGCCACCGCGGCGGCCGGATCGATCGCCCGCTCCCCGGCGGCGAGCGCGCGGATCGCCCGCACCAGCTCCACCAGGGAGCTGTCCTTCCCGAGCAGGCCGCGTGCGCCGGCCGCCAGCGCGGCCTCCACCAGGGCGGGGCTCCACCGAGGGCTCATCGCCAGCACGGCGGCGTGCGGCGCCTCGACGCTGATCCGGGTGACCATCTCCACCGGGTCGGGCGACTCCGGTGTCAGCGCCAGCACCACCACCTGGGGTCTGCACCGGCGTACCACCGTCAACAACTCGCCGACACCCTCGACGTCGGCGACCACCTTCATGTCCTCCTCACCTGACAGCGCGGCGCAGAGCGCACCGCGCAGTAAACCCATGTCCTCGGCGACGACAACGTGGATCACCACGTTTCTCCGATCTCAGGTACGCGTCACACCGGCCACCGATCCCGGAACGTCCACGGGCTGGTCAGGGCGGTCGTGCGCGACGGACGGATAGGCATGGGCCCGCGGCACCGTCACTGCAGACGGGCACGGGCACTGATCGACCAGGCCAGCGGATGGGACCGAGCGTGTCGGCCGGCATCCGGGTCGGTCGACGCGCCTCAGCCCGGGCGGGCGATCGCAGACGGAGCGTGGCTCTCGACGAGGAGTGGCACGAGTTCGCAGGGCACCCCGGAGGCGAGGGGCGACTGCCGGTCGACGGGCCGGATCAGACCCGGCCCCGCCGTCGATCCATTGTCGACGCCGGCGGCCTCCTGGTCGACCGGCGCGACGGGTCGGCCGGGAAGTTCGGCGGCCACCGCCAACGGGGCCGGGCGTGCGGCGAGGTGCCCCTTCGAGGCCGTGGGACGCGTGGGGACGGCGACGGACATCGGCGGCGGCGCGGCGGGAGGCGGCGCTGCCGTGGCACATACGACCACCGGCGCGGCGCGGACGGGCGACACCGCCGAATCCGCCGGTGGTGTCGGCGCGGCCGCCACGGGAGGCGAGTCGGTCATCGGCACGGTGGCCGGCCCGGGCGCTGGGGGAGCGGTCAGCGGAGGTGTCGCCGGAGGGATCACCGCCCTGAGATCGGGCGGTAGAACGGCGTCGGTGACACGGAGAAGCGCCACGATGACAGACTGGATCGGCACTGTCCGTACGATGGCGACGACATGCGGCAGTGGGGCGGTGATCAGGCCCACCGCGAGAGAACCGGCCGGTACGGGCAGCGCGTGTGCCTCGGCCGCGGCGGGGACCGGCCGCGGTGCCGGATCAGCGGCCGGCCGGGACGGGTGCCCATGGCGAGTTGGACGATGAGCCGCGGGCGCTGGGGACGCGGGCCGGAGCCTCGCGCGCTCGGCAGCGCCGGGCGGGACGGCTGCGCCGACTCGAGGCAGCGGCACGGACCCGGGCGACGCGGCCCTGGGCCGGCGAGGCGGCGTCGAGGGTGTCACGTCGCGGGGGGTGACGACGCTACCGATGGCCCCGGCCAGCGGGGCGCGGGGCCGATCAGGGCGGGGTTCGTCGGCCCGCACGACGCGCGGGCGTTCACCCGCGGAGCGCTCCGCGACCGTGAGCCGTGCGATCGGCTCGACCAGAGCGCGGATCTGCCGATGAGGCTCGTTGCCGGGGTCGCTGCGTATCCCGTCGGCGGCGGCCGGCCCCTGGAACAGGGCGGCCAGGAGGAAACCGGCCCCGACGGCAGCCGCGATCAGCACCAACCGCCGGGCGAGCCTGCGCAGTCGGCCGGCCACGGGCGCAGCCGACCGGCTCGACGCAGACATCGTCGTGGTTCCGTTGACGGGACTTCGCACGCGGGCACTACCCCATTCCCTCTGGATTGCTGACCCATAGTAGCGATGCACTCACCTATTCGCATCCGGTGATGCGCGCGGGTCGTCGGCCACGTCATCTCCGCCACGAGGCCGCGCCCTGCTGGCGGCGGACACGGACCCATCGCTGATGCGAAACACTCATTGCGAAAACTATCTCCAGGGGCGTATAAACGAAAGGAGTCTTTCGATTAGGAGTGTCACTCCATGGAACCGACCGGGTCCGAGCGTCGCGTGCGGGTACGCGACGCCACCACGCTGCGCGCGCTCGCTCACCCGCTGCGCCTGCGGTTGCTGCGCTACCTGCTGGCCGCCGGCCCGCGAACCGCCGCCCAGTGCGCCGAGGCTCTCGATGACACGGGCTCGAACTGCAGCTACCACCTGCACCAGCTGGCCCGGCACGGCCTCATCGAACGGGCCCCCGCCGAGGGGACCAACCGACGTGACCGGCCCTGGCGTGCCGCCGCCACCGGGCTCGAATACCTCCCCGACTCCGACGACGCCGACGGACAGCAGGTCAACGACGCACTGACCGCGCTCGAGTTCGACGAGGTGTTCCGGTCGCTGCAGCGCTACCAGAACCGGCAGCACAAGCTGACAGACGAGTGGCGGGGGAGCGCGACCTTCCACAACTACACGCTGTCGCTCACCCCGGAGGAGTTGCGACACCTCACGCTGACCCTGGACGCCGTCATCCGGCCGTACCTGCGCCCCCTGCGCAACGCGCCCCCGAGCGACGCCCGACCGGTCAGCCTCAGCCTGCAGGCCTACCCCACACCGGAATTCGTCTGACATGGTGACGCTGTTGCGTCACCGCGGATTCGTCGTGATCTGGGCCGCGGGGCTCTGCTCGAGCGTGGCGAGCTGGTTGCTGCTCACCGGGCTGCCGATCTACGTGTTCGGTGTGACCGGGTCGGCGTTCACCACCTCCGCCGTCTTCCTCGTCGAGCTGCTGTGCGGCATCACGCTGGGGTCGTTCGCCGGTGCCCTGGCCGACCGCTACGACAGGTTCCGGCTCATGGGCTGCGCCGCCGTGGCGCAGGCGGCAGCGGTGCTTCCCCTGCTCGCCGAACCCGGCCACCATCTGTGGATCATTTGCCTGATCGCTGGCGCCCAGGCCGTGCTGACCCAGACGTTCGACTCCGCCCGCAACGCGGCGCTGCCCAGCCTCGTCGAGCCCGCGCACCTGGTGAGCGCGAACAGCATGGTGGCGCTCAACATCAGTGTGGGACGGCTCATCGGAGGCTCGCTCGGTGGGTTCGCGATCACCCGCGCCGGCACCGGTTACCTCGCCATCGGCGCCGTCGTGGCCTTCACGACCACGGCAGCCCTGATCGTCGTCGGCCGCCGGGCCGCGCGTCGCGGCGTCGCGGCGTCGAACCCACCGGAGCGTACGTCGTCGTTCTTCGCCACCTGGCGGTCCGGCCTCGCGGCGATGCTGCGCAACCACACCGTGCGGGTGACGATGCTGAGCGTGGCGCTGGGTGGCATCGCGCAGGGCCTGTTCGTGGTGCTCTTCGTGGTCTTCGTCAGCCGCGCGCTGCATGCCGACGGCACGCTCACCGGCGTGCTCCGTGGCGTGCAGGCGATCGGCGGTGTGGCCAGCGGGCTCATCGTCGGCATGCTGGGGACGCGGCTCAGCTCCCGGCTGCTGATGAGCCTCGGCGCCACCACGTTCGGCCTGATCAGCGCGGTCATCTGGAACGGGCCGGCGGTCACCCGTCAACCCGGGTGGTACGTCCTGCTGTTCATCCTGGTCGGCGTGCCGGGCGTCGCCTACAGCAGCGGGGCGTTCGCGCAGATTCAGCAGAGCGTGCCGGACACCGATCTCGGCCGGGCCTTCGGCGCGTACTACGCGATCTACAACGCGGCACAGGGCCTGGGCATGGTGGCGGCCGGTCTGCTCGGCGACGCGCTCAGCGTCGTGCTCGTCCTCAACGTGCAGGCCGCGTTGTACCTGGCCTCCGGTGTGGTCGCCTTCGTGGGCCTGCGCCCTGGTGGCCGCGTCGCTCGGTGGTCGGGCAGAAAGATCCTGGTCAGCAGGGACGAGCGCCGGGAGACCGTCGAGTCTGCTCCGTAGCCGCGGCGATCCGGGACGGCTCGCTCACCCTGGCCCAGGCCACCGCACCGACTGACCAGCGCGGGACCGCACGTCGGGTCAGTCGGAGGCCTCGTTGATGAGGTGGCGCAGGTCGTCGGCGCCGTTGCTCTCCGCCCGGTAGCGGATGGCCGGCTTCATCCTGCCGGCGGCGACCGCGAGCGGCCACCGCCGGCGCGGTTGTGGCGTCAGAGTCGGGAGGTGAAGGTGGCCAGGAAGCGGTGCGGGGTGACGACGCCGGCGTTGTCGAAGCAGATCACGTCGACGTCGGCGTTGGTGGTGTACGTCCACGGTTGGGTGAGGTGGCAGTAGTTGCTGCCCGCGCCCTGCGCCACCACCTGGACGTGGGTCTCCTTGAGCCCGATCTGCGGGAAGGTAGCCAGGTAGCGGCCGGCCGGCACCAGCGGCGCCACCGTGTTCGCGCCGACGCCGAGCACCGAGTTGTCGTTGGTCGGCCCACCGACGGCGGTGCCCAGGTAACCGAAGTACGACGGCGGCGCGAGGGAGCCGATCACCGGCCGCCGGCGGTGGTACGACAGGGCGAAGTCGGTGTTGGTGAGCGCGCCGGCCTGGTCGTAGCAGAAGACGTACACCTGCACGTCGCTGCCGACCGCGGCCCAGGAGTAGACCTTGCACCGGCGGGGGCCGGCGTTGGGCTGTACGGCGGTGACCTGCACGTCGCCGGCGAGCACTCCGGCCAGCCCGACCCCGGGCAGCCGCACCAGGTACTGCCCGACCCCCAGTGGCCCGACCGTGTTCACCACGCCCGTCGAGTTGTACGACTGCACCACGACGCCGCCGCCCCACTGCACGTACGCGTGGGAGGGGCCGGCCGGCAGTACGCCCGAACTGGTCGTCCAGAGCACGGTGAACGGGGTGTCCTCGCGCGTGCCGCCGGGCCTGTGGCACTGCACGTCGACGATCTCGTCGGCGCCGGACTGGAACCAGCGAACCACCTCGCAGTAGTGCCCGGTCCGGTTCACCGGGGTCACGTGCGGCACGCCCCGCGAGCTGGCGCCCACCTGTGGGAAGCGGACCTGGAACCGGCCGGGCGCGAGCTTGACGCCGTCCGCCCAGGCGGCCGGGAACGCGGTCTTCCAGCTACCCCACTGCCGGCTGGTGTCCAGCACGGTCCAGACCGGCACCGTGGGGTCCTGCACGTACGCGAACCCCCAGCGGTCGGCGGTGGCCGCGGCGGCCGGTGCCGGTGGTGCGAGCGCGCTGGCGGCCAGGACGGCGGCAAGCGCGGCGGTGACGAACGATCGGAGACGCATGTGTTCCTCCATTCGACGGGAACATGTCGGGGAGGAGTGTGCTTGTCGTGACGTGATGGTCACAGTCGGCTACCGCGTGCTCCGGTGTCGGGTGTCGGCCACCCGGGACCGAGCCGATCGGTGCGGTGAACGGCGGACGGCCCCCTCGCCGGGGCGAGAGGGCCGTCCAGGAGCGCGCCGGCGGGGATCAGCCGCCCGCGAACGTCGGTTCCACTCCGCACTTGGCGTTCTGGTTCAGGCAGGACTTCACCAGGGCACCCAGGTGGCCGGGCTCCCAGGCGTTCATGAAGTCGCCGTGCATCGAGGACGGCTTGCCGGAGGAGAGACTGAGGCCGTCCCCGCCCAGCGACTCGTAGTTGACCATGAAGGAGAGATCGGGCACCGCCACCGGGTACCTGCCGGTGCAGACGCCGTTCACGGGGTCACCCATGTGCGACTTGTGATCGGGCGAGTCGATGTTCCTGCCGTCCCAGCAGTCCTTGAACACCAGCTGGAAGATCAGGTTGCCGCCGGCGGCACAGACCGGCCAGTTGCCGTCTGCGCTGCGGCCGATCTCGGCGCTGCCCGCGCACCAGAACTGGTTACTGCCGCTGCTCTTCGGGGTCTCCACCTGCCGCTTGGCGTCGCCCTCGACGACCCGCAGGCCCGGCGGGAAGGGCTTGACGGTCGACGGGTCCTTGACCCGGGAGCCGTAGTAGACCCGGAAGCTCTTCATCGGTACGGGCTTGCCGTCCTTGCGCAACTCCGGGACCCAGTAGGCGCTCAGGTCACCAGGGGCGTTGCAGGTGGTCTTGGAGGAGAGCAGCTTGTCGGTCGTGGTGAAGGCGTCGACCTTGGGGCCGAAGAAGGTGTGCAGGTGCGAGGCGCCCGACAGGCCGGGCAGGACGATCGGGTCGTCCGGGGCGGAGTTGGCGACCTCGCAGTCGGTGTGGAACTCGGGGACGCGGGTGGTGCCCGGCGGCACGCCTTCGGCTTGATCGCGTTGAAGGCGGCCAACTCCTTGCTCCACGCGGCCTGGTCGACCGGCACCCAGCCGCCGGCCGGCGCGCTCGGAGGAACCGACGCGGACGCGGAGGGGGACGCCGACGGAGTGGAACTTGGTGCCGACGGCGTGGTCGGTGCCGCCGACGCGCTCGGCGACGTCGCCGTCGGGGGGCCGAACGTGAACCAGTTCAGGTTCACGAAGTCCGACGTCGACGTGCTCTTCATGACGGCGAAGACGGTCTGCGGGCCGGCCGGCGCGCTCGACGCCCTGGCCGTGACGGTCGTCCACTTCTGCCAGCCGCCGGTGTGGGCGACCGGGAAACTGGCCAGCAGCGTGCCGGTCTGCGTGCCGAGGCGCAGTTCGACGGCCCCGCCGTCGGTGTTGTGCGCGGCGACCCGGGCCGTCAGCTCCGCGCCGGTTATCGAGACGCCGTCGTACCGCAGCCAGTCGCCGTTGGCGAGCCAGCCGACGTTCCTGCCGCCGTCGGCGTCGCCGGTGCTCTCGGTCTGCGCACCGGACTGCGCCGCGAAGGCCTCCGCCTGGACCCGGCCGTGCACGGCGACCTCCTCGGCCTGGGCGCCGGCGAGGTAGATGCCACTGCCGCCCAACGCGGCGACGACCGCGCAGGCGAGCGTGACGCGGGCGAGGCGACGGCGCTTTCGCGCCCGGTCCGGCAGTGCGACATGCGCGGGGGGAGTCCGCATTACCAGTGGTTTCCTTCTAGTCGGCGATAACGCTCCTGTCGGGTGAAGTATGTGCACGTCCAGAGCCTGCATCAACGTGCGGAAAAAGAATTAAGGAGGGCGGTGGGCAGGTCTCCTGGTAGCCGTCGTCCCGGCTTCGGATAACAGTTTTTCGCCCACGCAGCCTTAATTTTGTTTTAACTCCTTGCAGGCGACCCGGCCCCGCTGATTACGGATTTTGCGGTAACGAATCGTCTTCCGATCGGATACTGGAGGGCATGTCGTCCAGCCCTGGCGCTCCTCGGCTCACGCGCCGGCCGGGGCGGCTGGTCGCCTTCAGCGACGGTGTCTTCGCCATCGCCGTCACGCTTCTCGTGCTGGAGATCCAACCGCCGAAGGACTTCGGACGGCTCCTGCCGGGCCTCGGGGCGTTGTGGCCGTCGTACCTGGGGTACGCGCTGAGCTTTCTGCTCGTCGGGCAGGTGTGGGTCAATCATCACGTCATGTTCGACCGGGTCCGGCACGTCGACCGTCCGGTCCTGTTCCTCAACACGCTGCTCCTGATGGTCATCGCGTTCCTGCCGTTCTCCACGTCGCTGCTCGCCGCCGCGCTCCGCGCGGAGCAGGGGCTGCGGACGGCGGTCGTCGTCTACGGCACGACACTGTGGTTGGCAGCGGCCCTGTTCAACGTCATCTGGGTCCATCTTCGCCGGGCGAGACTCCTGGACCCCAGTCTCGGCGCCTTCGGCGTCCGGGCCATCGGCCGCCGATTCGCACTCGCGCTGGTCTGGATCGGCGGCGGCATCCTCGTCGGCGCGTTCGTGCCGATCGCGGGCGTCGCCATCATCGCGGCCTTCCTGCCCGCCTACTACCTGCCCATCCGCGGCGAGTACGGCGAGGACGACAAGACCACCGACCGCCCCGGCTGAGCCGGACCGGGTGGCCCGGAGACCGGCTCGGCGTACATCGGCGACGAGGCCGTCGAAATATTGTGGGTGCGGCTGTCGATCGGGACCGGCTCTCTTCGTAGCCATGGTGAGAGCCCGGAATCGAGACGGGCCACACCCCGCTGGAGGGCACGATGACCACCACCGCGCAGACCACCCGCACCACGACGTCGGCCTTCCGCGCGCTGATCGGGGCCGGCGTGATCGCCACGGTCGCCGCGAGCGCCGCCACCATGGCCGTCGCCGCCGTCGGCCACGCGGCCGGAATCAGCCTCGACATGAGCGGCGCCCCGATTCCGGTCACGGGGTTCGGCGTGCTGACCGCCGTCTTCTCGTCGATCGGCGTGCTCCTCGCCGTGCTGCTGTCCCGCTTCGCGCGGCGTCCGCGGCGCGCGTTCGTCCGTACGACTGTGGTGCTGACGGTCCTGTCCCTGGTGCCGGACGTGCTCGCCGACGCCGGGACGGCCACCAAGGCGCTGCTGATGCTCACCCACCTGGTCGCGGCCGCGATCGTGATCCCGGCCGTCGCGCGCCGCCTGGCCGCCTGACCTGTTCCACCCATCGTCGAGCTATCGGAGGATCATCATGAAGCAGTACCTGCTGTCCGTGCACTTCGTCGAGGGCGCGCCGACGCCGTCGGACGAGGAGATGGAGATCATGTTCCGGGAGACCGGGCGGATCAACGACGACATGCAGGCCGCGGGCGCCTGGGTCTTCGCCGGGGGGCTCACGTCACCCGACAGCGCCACCGTCGTCCGGGTCGAGAACGGCGCCACCTCCATGAGCGACGGGCCGTTCGCCGAGACGAAGGAACACATCGTCGGATTCTGGGTGATCAAGTGCGCGGACCTGGACCAGGCATTGGCCTGGGCCGAGAGGTGCGCGGCGGCCTGCGGCGCGGTCGAGGTGCGCCCGTTCGACGATCTGTCCCAGGCCTGAGCGGGGAGCCGTCGCCCGACATGGACCTGGCGAGCGTCTACCGCGCGGAGTACGGCCGCTGCGTCGCCACCCTGGCCCGCCTCCTCGGTGACATCAACCTCGCCGAGGAGGCGGTCCAGGACGCCTTCACCACGGCGCTGCAGAAGTGGCAGACCCTGCCACCCAACCCCGGCGCCTGGATCGTGACGACCGCACGCAACCGGGCCATCGATCGGCTCCGCCGGGAGTCGACCCGCGAGGCCCGGCACGCCCAGGCCCTGCTGCTGCACCAACAGGACGAGCCCCAGGAGGTGGGACCGGTGAAGGACGACCAGCTACGACTCATCTTCATCTGCTGTCACCCGGCGCTCGCCCCGGACGCGCGGACGGCCCTCACGCTCCGTCTGCTCGGCGGTCTCGAGGTACCGGAGATCGCCCGGGCCTACCTGGTTCAGGAAACGACAATCGCGCAGCGGATCGTGCGCGCGAAGAAGAAGATCCGGGACGCCGGCATCCCGTACCGGGTACCCGCTGAACACGAGCTGCCGGACCGGCTGCCGCCCGTGCTCACCGTGCTCTACCTGATGTTCAACGAGGGCTACGCCTCCACCGCCGGGCCACTGATCAGAACGGACCTGTGCGCCGAGGCGATCCGGCTCGCCCGCGAGCTGGCCGCGTTGATGCCCGACGAACCCGAGGTCCTGGGCCTGCTCGCTCTGCTGCTGCTGACCGAGGCGCGCCGGCCGGCCCGGCTCGGCCCGACCGGCGAACTGGTGCTCCTCGCCGACCAGGACCGGTCACTGTGGAGCCGGGCACTCATCGCCGAGGGCCACGATCTGGTCCGGCGCTGCCTGCGGCGTAACCGGCCCGGGCCGTACCAGATCCAGGCCGCGATCGGCGCGGTGCACACCGATGGCGCGGCCACCGACTGGCCGCAGGTTCTGGCGCTGTACGACCAGCTCTTCGCGCTCGCGCCGACCTCAGTCGTCGCGCTCAACCGTGCCGTCGCGGTCGCCGAGGTGCACGGGCCGGCGGCGGCCCTCGCCGCGTTGGCTGACGTCGACCTCCCGGGCTACCACCGGCTGCCCGCCACCCGGGCCGAGCTGCTGGCCCGGCTCGGACGCGACTCCGAGGCCCGCGCCGCCTACGACCAGGCCATCGCACTGACCAGCAACGAGACCGAGCGCGCCTTCCTGCGGACGCGTCGTACCGAACTCACCCACCCGAGGAGACCATCGTGACCGCCACCTACACCTTCGACGTCTTCGCCAGCCTCGACGGCTTCGGCGCCAGCACTGGCAACTGGGGCGGCTACTGGGGTAAGCAGGGGCCGGAGCTGCTGGAGCGCCGACTCGCCACGTACGGCGAGGACCAGCGAATGGTCTTCGGCGGCGGCACCTACCGGGTGTTCGTGGGAATGCTGGCCGACAGCACCGAGGAGTCCGACGTCCGGGACGCGTGGGTCACCCGCATGGTCAACCTTCCGGCGACGATCGTGTCGAACACGGTGCAGGGCCCCCTCGACTGGCCGGACGGGACCATCGTGCGCGGTGACGCCGTCGACGTCGTCGCCCGGCTCAAGGAGGAGTCCGAGGTGCCGTTGCGGTCACACGGCAGCCTCTCGATGAACCGGGCACTGCTGGCCGCCGGTCTGGTCGACTTCGTTCAGGTGACGCTCTTTCCGGTGCTCACCGGTCAGACCGGAACGGAGCCGATCTTCCACGGGATGGCCGACTACGACCTGGAGCTGATCGAGAGCCGGACGCTGGACTGCCGCTCCCAGGAACTCATCTACCGACCCACCCTGCACAGCTGAGTCGTCCCTGCCACCCGACGGTGGCGCGGTGCCGCCGGCCGTGCCTGGTGATCCCCGGCGGCGGCACCGGACGCCCACCCGTGCCGGTCAGCAGCGCACCTCGGTCTCCTTCTGCGCCACGTCGGAGATCCCACCGAGGGCCCGGGTGCACACCGTCAGCGTGTTGGCGCCCAGCGACCAGACGTCCGGGCCGCTCGAGCACTGCAGGTCGCGAAGCGTGCTTCCGGTGACGATCGAGGTGCAGACCTGGTAGAAGCCGTGGCTGGCCCGGTACTGCTGCCACACGTACGTGTAGGCGTAGTTCTTGCCGCAGCCCTTGTACTGCTTGACCGAGGCGGCGGTCTGCCCGCCGACGGTGACGTACGCCGTCGCGCCGATCTGCACCGAGCTCGCGCAGCGCGGGTTCGTCTCGGCGTGGGCGGGGCCGGCGAACGCCAACGTCGCGGGCGCAGCCAGCCCAGCGGCCGCGAGGATGCGTACGCCGCGTCGGGAAAGGCTCTTCATCGATGACCTCCTTCAATGCACCGGGACCGTCGATCCCCGTGTCGTCGATGCACCACATTGATGGTCACCGTGGCCCGTTCGGTAGCCTCTGACACGCCTTGACAACGTCTGACGGAGTCGTCTGACATGGGGGACTGATGAAGGACCAGCGTGCCGCCGCGGAGTCGAGTCAGGACGGACGGGCCGCCGAGAGGTTCGCCGAGCAGTTGCGGACACTGCGCAGCGCCGCGGGAGACCCGTCGTTCCGCAAGATGGCGGGGCGGTCGGGTCGGATCTCGCACACGACCCTGCACGAGGCCGCCGCCGGGACCAGGTTTCCCTCGTGGGAGACCACGCGGGAGTTCGTCCGAGCCTGCGAGGCGGACGAGGCCCAGTGGCGGCGCCGATGGGAGGACGCGCAGCGCCCGGGGATGGCCCAGCCCAGCGGGGACGGTGACCTCGCGCCGGTCGTCGCCGCGTCCGCGCCGACGGAGCAGGGCGCGTTGCAGGTCGTGGAGTATCCGCGGGCCGCGGATGGCGTCGCGAGTACGCGGCGGCGTCGCCTGCCGTGGCTCAACGCCGCCGCGGTGGTGCTGGTGGTGGCGGTGGCCGCCGTCCTGGGCCTGATCGTTCGTGGCCGGTCGGGCCCCGACGGCTCCGGCACCCCGACCGCGTCACCGTCGTCGGTGGCGTCGCCGTCCACGACGGCGTTCTCGGACTCGCTGATTCCCGGGGACTCGAGCAGGTTCGTCGCCGACGTCACCATCCCCGACGGCACCCAGGTGAAGGTGAACACCCAGTTCGACAAGGTGTGGGCTCTCGCGAACGTGGGAGGGGTCGACTGGCACCACCGGTACCTGGCGCGTACGGAGCCCACCGCCGACGGTGACGGTTGCCAGACACCGAATCGGGTGCCGATCGGTGACACGCCGCCCGGTGAGCAGGTGATGATCCGCGTTCGGGTCACCGCGCCGAGCCGCCCCGGCAGGTGCTGGGTCAGTTGGAAGATGGTCGACGAGACCGGGCGGGAGTACTTCCCCACCCGGCGGCCGGTGTACTTCATGGTCACCGTGACCGCCTGACGAATCGCCCCGAGCGGCGTGCGGATGCGCACGCTCGATGTCAGGCGCGGGCTCGACCCAAGCTGACAACACCGCGTTCATCGAGGTCGGTGACGGCCTGACGGATCTGACAGGACACCGGGGGTACCGAACAGCGGGGCACTTCTCGCAGGGTGATGTCGCACCGAGAACGACTCACCAGCTACGAGGAGGACCCATCTTGCGCCGTCCCTGGTTAACCGTCGGGCTCGCCGCGCTCTGCGTGGCCGTCGGCGTCCCGGCCCACGCGGCGGCATCCGGCGCCACAGCGCAGCCGACCGCCGCCACGGCCGCGCGGCCGGTCGTGGACATGGAGGCCACCGTCCTGGCCGCCCAGATCGACCCCCGCCGGGCCGACAACACACTGACTCCGGGTGCGAAGAACTCCGTGCTCGCCGTGGAGCAGGCGTTGCAGGCGCAGGGCCTGCTGAACGCGCAGTGGGTCGACGGCTACTTCGGCACGGTGACCGTCTCGGCGTACGCGGCGTACCAACGCTCACTCGGCTACACCGGGCTGGCCGCGAACGGGCTGCCCGGCACGACGTCGCTGACGAAGCTCGGGCTGAACCGCTACACCGTCGGCAACACGATCGGTCCGGGCGCGAAGGTCCAGCGCGACGGGTACGTCGTCAACGCCCGTACCCAGGCGATGCTGGCCGAGGCCCAGCGTCTGCTCGGTTACACCCTGGTGCTCGACCAGGGCTCGTACAACCCCGGGGGCGACCCCACCTCGGCCGGTACGCACGACGGCGGGGGTGTGGTGGACATCGCGGTCACCGGCATGACCGCGGCCCGGCGCACCGCCGTCGCCCGGGCCCTGCGCCAGGTCGGCTTCGCCGCCTGGGTCCGCAACCCGAACCAGGGCGACTGGCCATGGCACATCCACGCCACGGCGATCAACGACACGGACCTGTCCAGTCAGGCGCAGCACCAGGTCGGCGACTACTACCTCGGCATGAACGGCCTGGCCAACCAGGGACCGGACGACGGCCCCCAGATCCCGATCAAGACCTGGGAGCAGTACCAGCGCGGGCAGTGACCCGCACCCCCTCACCGTTCTGAAAGGACACCATGAACATCCGTAAGAGCCTCGCCGCCGTCGGCGTCGCGCTGGCCGCGACCACCTCGATCCTCAGCGTCGCATCGCCCGCGTCGGCGGCGGCCCGAGACGGGGTCTGCGACAGCGGCGAGTTCTGCTACTACTACAACAGCGACAACGCGGGATCGATCTCGGACTTCACCGGATCGCTCGACGACTACGGCACCGAGCAGCCCTCGTGCTACGACTTCAAGGGCGCTGGCGCTGGCAAGGGCCTGTGCATCAAGAACGAGGCCGCCTCGGTCTGGAACCGCAGCACCAAGACCGTCCGCGTCTACTACAACAGCGGCTACGCCGGTTCTTACCAGGACTTCGCGGCCGGCGCGAAGGGCAACCTCAACGCCACGCTGAAGAACAACAACGCCTCGCACCAGTTCTCGCCGTCGACGCGCACGAACCTGTCGTACGCCCTGTACCAGGCCAGCGGCGGCACGGTCACGTGCGGCTTCGACGGTTACACCACCACGCCCGGCCGGCACGAGGGCATCGACATCGCCCGCAGCGTCGGCTCGGACGTGCGCGCCCTGGTCTCCGGAACGGTCATCTACGTCGCGCAGGGCAGCACCGGCAGCGGCGGCCTGTCCACGATCTCCGTCTACAACTCCTCGCTCAACAAGACGGTGATCTACCTGCACACCGCGCCCAGGTCCGGGGTGAGCGTGGGCGACGCCATCAGCAAGGGCGAGATCATCGCCGATGAGTCGTGGCACGGAGTGTCCTCCAGCTCGGGTGCGCACACCCACGTCGAGGTCCGGGCCGGCCGGCAGACCCACGCGGCCGTCAGCGTCGGCGACCCCACCCTGGACAACGCCGACCCGACCGCGTTCTGGAACTCCCAGGGCTACAACGAGAGGTAGGACGCCATGAATATCCGCAAGGGCCTCGCCGTCGTCGGCGCCGTCCTCGCCATGTCCACCTCCATCCTGAGTGTCGCCTCGCCGGCAGCGGCGGCCGAACGGGACGGAACCTGCGACAGCGGCGAGTTCTGCTACTACTACAACAGCAACCAGGCCGGCTCGGTCTCCGACTTCACCGACTCGCTGGACGACTACGGCACGACCCAGCCGACCTGCTACGACTTCAAGGGCGCGGGTTCCGGCAAGGGCCTGTGCGTGAAGAACAACGCGGCGTCGGTGTGGAACCGGACCGGCAAGACCGTGCGGGTCTACTTCAACAGCAACTTCGCCGGCGCCACCCAGGACTTCGCATCCGGGGCGAAGGGCAACCTCAACGCCACGCTGAAGAACAACAACGCCTCGCACGAGCTGTTGAGCGGACCGACGGGCTGTAGCACCGACGGCACCAACAGCAAGCTGCCGAGCACCATCCTCGTCTACCGGGTCAGTCTCGGACGAGTCGATCGGGTCGACTTCAAGACGTACGTCAAGAACGTCCTCCCGAACGAGTGGGTGACGAGCTGGCCGGCCGCCTCGCTGGACGCCGGTGCGATGGCCGTCAAGAGCTACGGGTGGTACTGGGCGCTGCACTCGACCCGGAAGACGTCCGGCGGCCAGTGCTACGACGTTCGGGACGACACCGGCGACCAGGTCTACCGGCCGTCGTCGGCGCAGACGTCGACGTCGGCGGCGGTGGACCGGACCTGGTCGACCCGGATGACCCGGAGCGGCAACATCCTGCGGGCGCACTACTGTGCGACCACCACCGCGTGCGGTGGCTGGGTGGACGGGGACTGGCTGTCGCAGTACGGCTCGCGTGACCTCGCCAACTCGGGCAGCAACTACCAGGCGATCCTGCGTTACTACTACCGCGACGTGGTCATCTCCTGACGTCACGCGTCGACCGTGCCGCCCGCCGCACCTCCGCGGCGGGCGGCACGCGCGTGGGGAGCCCGGCGCGGCCGGGTCGGCCGCCGGGCCGACAGGACGCGTCCGCGCCGGTCGTACGGCGACGGGTGGCAGACTCGTCGGCGTGAACGACATGGCCGCATCGACGGTGGACGGCGAGCTGGAGAGCGTCAGTCTGGTGGACCTCGCCGTCTCCCGGCTGACCCGGGAGATCCTCAGCGGCAAGAGCGACCCGGGTGAACGCCTCGTCGAGGAGCAGTTGACCCGCCGGCTGGGGATCAGCCGGGCTCCGCTGCGGGAGGCGCTGCGGTTGCTGGCCCAGCAGGGCCTGGTCGAGCACGTGCCCCGGCGCGGAGTCCGGGTGGCCACCCTGTCCGACCGCGACGTGCGGGAGCTGTACGAGCTGCGGGACGTGTTGGAACGATTCTCGGTGCGAGCGGGGATCCCGGTCGGCCGGGAGAGCGACCTGGCGGGGCTGCGGGCGACGCTGGACCAGATGCGGGAGGCGACCCGGGCCGGCGACCGGATGACGGTCGCGGAGTCGCACCGGGCGTTCCACGTCGCGCTGGTGGCGCTCGCCGGCAACCGTCAACTCTCCGCCGTGTACGGCTCGATCCTGGTGAAGTTGCAGCTCTACATGGCGATCAACCTGCGCCGCGAGGCGGAGGTGGCGCAGCCGCTGGACGGGGTCCACCGGCACGAGCGGCTGTTCGAGGCGGTCGTCGGGGGAGACCCCGAGGAGGTTCTCGCCGTGCTGTCCGCGCACGGGGCGCGTTCGTACCTCGACTAGGCCCCCGGCCGGGGTACGCGTGCCGTCATGTCCTCGTTACAGAGCGCGTGATTCGCTGTAACAGAACGGTCGACAATCGACAGTATGCCAGAACGAGTGGAGTCCATCTCGGAGCTTCGGACGGCGTACCGCGAGGGTGGCCGGACCCCCGTCGACCAGGCCGAGCGCATCCTGGACGGCCTGGCCGGGCGCGACGGCGAGCCGGTCTGGATCAGCACCGTCCCGGCCGACCGGCTGCGCGAACGGGCCGAGTCGCTGACCCGCCACGGTGATCCGGCACTGCCGCTGTACGGGATCCCGTTCGCGGTCAAGGACAACATCGACGTCGCCGGCATGGTCACCACGGCCGGCTGCCCCGACTTCGGATACCTGGCCGCCGAGGACGCTCCGGTGGTGCGCCGACTGCTCGACGGCGGCGCGCTGCTCGTCGGCAAGACCAACCTGGACCAGTTCGCCACCGGCCTCACGGGGGCCCGCTCGCCGTACGGCAGTTGCCAGAGCGTCTTCGGCGGCGGCCTCATCTCCGGCGGCTCCAGCTCCGGCTCCGCGGTCGCGGTCGCCGCGGGCCAGGTCAGCTTCGCCCTGGGTACGGACACCGCCGGCTCCGGCCGGGTGCCCGCGGCGCTCAACGGGATCGTCGGCCTCAAGCCCACCCGGGGTCTGCTCAGCACGGCCGGCGTGGTGCCGGCCTGCCGTTCGCTGGACTGCGTGTCGGTCTTCGCCCCTGACGTGGCCGGCGCCCTCGACGTGCTGCACGCCGCCCGTGCCGTCACCTCGGCCGACCCGTGGGGACGTCCGTTGCCGGCCGAGCGGGTGGTTCCCCGCATGCCGGGGACCCTACGCCTCGGGGTGCCGCGGGCAGAAGACCTCGAATTCTTCGGCGACACCGGGCAGGAGGCCCGGTTCGCCGCCGGCGTGCAACTGCTGCGTACCCTCGTCGGGTCCCCGCGGTCGGTGCCGCTCGGCCCCTTCTTCGCGGCGGGGGACCTGCTCTACCAGGGGCCCTGGGTGGCCGAGCGGCTCGTCGCGCTGGGCGGTTTCCTGCGGTCGCACCCGGAGTCGGTCCTCGCGGTCACCCGGGCCGTGTTGGAGACCGGGTGGCGCTACGACGCGATCGACGCCTTCCGGGGCCAGCACCGGCTGCGCGAGCTGCGCGCGCAGGTCGACCAGCTCTGGCAGGACGTCGACGTGCTGGTCGTGCCCACCGTCGGCACCACGTTCACGCTCGACGAGATCGCCGAGGACCCGATCGGGCGCAACGCCATGCTCGGCCGCTACACCCAGTTCGCCAACCTGCTCGACCTGGCCGCCGTGACCGTACCCAACGGGTTCACCGCCGCCGGCCGGCCGGCGAGCCTGACCCTGCTCGGCCCGGCGTTCAGCGACACCACACTGGCCCGGCTGGCCGCCACCCTCACCGAGGGCGGTCCACCGACCGGGGCGGTCGAGTCCAGCTCACCGCAGGCGCAGCGCCCGGCGGACGTGCTGATCGCCGTGGTCGGCCGGCACCTGGCCGGCGAGTCCCGCAACGGCGAGCTGCTCGGGCACGGCGCGGTCCTCGCCGGCACCGCCCGCACCGCGCCGCTCTACCGGCTCTACCGCATGGACACGTCCGACGGCGAGGGACTGCCCGGTCTGGTCCGGATCGCCCCGGACGGGCCGTCGGGCCATCCCATCGAGGTCGAGCTGTGGCGGTTGCCCAGCGCCGCGGTCGGTGGGCTGCTGGCCGGCGTGCCCGCACCCCTCTCGCTCGGGTGGGTCCGCCTGCACGACGGGCGGGACGTGCTCGGTTTCCTCTGCGAAGCGTATGCCGCGGGCCCGCCGGCCGAGGACATCAGCGCCAGCGGTGGGTGGCGGGCCTACCGCCGTTCCGCCGTCCGGCGCTGACGCGGGCGGCACCAGCGATCACGACAGGAGGCGAGAGGATGGGCAGCATCGGACCGGTACCGGCCAACCCCTACCCGTGGCCGTACGACGGCGCGGCCGACACCGCGCGTACCGCACTGCTCTGCATCGACTGGCAGACCGACTTCTGCGGGCCGGGCGGCTACGTCGACGCGATGGGTTACGACATCGGCCTCACCCGGGCCGGCCTGCCGGCCACCGCCCGGCTGCTGGAGCACGCCCGATCGCTCGGGATGCTCGTCGTGCACACCCGGGAGGGGCACGACCCGCAACTGTCCGACCTGCCGGCGAACAAGCGGTGGCGCTCGGCGCGCATCGGCGCCGAGATCGGGGCGGCCGGTCCGGCCGGCCGGATCCTGGTCCGGGGCGAGCCCGGCTGGGAGATCGTGCCCGAGGTCGCCCCGGTGGCCGGTGAGGTGATCATCGACAAGCCGGGCAAGGGCGCCTTCTACGCCACCAACCTCGACCTGGTGCTCCGCACCCGGGGCATCACCCACCTGATCCTCACCGGCATCACCACCGACGTCTGCGTGCACACCACCATGCGCGAGGCGAACGACCGGGGTTACGAGTGCCTGATCCTCTCCGACTGCACCGGCGCCACCGACAAGGCCAACCACGACGCCGCGCTGCACATGGTGACCATGCAGGGCGGCGTCTTCGGCTGCGTCACCACATCCGAGGACGTCATCGCCGCCACGGCGAAGTGAGGTGCGCCCATGTTGACCATCGCCGCACGACCCGGCCCGTACTCCTTCGACCTCCCGAGCACCGCGCTGCTCGTCATCGACATGCAGCGCGACTTCCTGGAGCCCGGCGGCTTCGGTGCGAGCCTGGGCAACGACGTCAGCCAGTTACGCACGACGATCGCGCCGCTCGCGGCGCTGCTGGCCGACGCCCGCGCCGTCGGCCTGACCATCGTGCACACCCGCGAGGGGCACCTGCCCGACCTGTCCGACTGCCCGCCCGCCAAGCTCCACCGGGGCGCGCCGAGCAAGCGGATCGGTGACCCCGGCCCCAAGGGCCGGATCCTGATCCGCGGCGAGTACGGCCACGACATCGTCGACGAGCTGGCGCCGCTGCCCGGCGAGCCGGTCATCGACAAGCCCGGCAAGGGTGCCTTCCACGCCACCGATCTGGACGCCCTGCTCGCCGAGCGGGGCATCCGCAGCCTCCTGGTCACCGGGGTCACCACCGAGGTGTGCGTGCACACCAGCGTCCGGGAGGCCAACGACCGCGGGTACGAGTGCCTCGTGCTCGCCGACTGTGTCGGGTCCTACTTCCCCGAGTTCCAGCGGGTCGGGCTCGACATGATCGCCGCCCAGGGCGGGATCTTCGGGTGGGTCGCCGACTCGGCGCAGGTACGCGCCGCGCTGCCCACCACGTCCGCGTTGCAGCCCTCTTCCTGACCGGGAGCAGCCATGGTCCCCACGAAGCCCACCGTCGTCCCGCTCCCGTACTGGGTGCGCGGCGACACCAACGCGTTCTTCGGTTTCGGCGTCAACGTCCTGGTCAACGTGCTCACTCTGACCGGGCTCTGCATCGCCGTGGTGAACCTTCCCGAGGGGGAGGTGTTCGGCACCATCCTGCCGGCGCTCGGCATCGCCCTGGTCGCGGGCAACGTCTACTACACCTTCCTGGCCCGCCGCCTCGCCCGCCGGGAGAACCGTGCCGACGTGACGGCCCTGCCGTACGGGCCGAGCGTGCCGCACATGTTCATCGTCATCTTCGTCATCATGCTCCCGATCTACCTGCGCACCCAGGATCCGGTGCGGGCCTGGGAGGCCGGGCTGGCGTGGGCCTTCATCATCGGCGTGATCGTGCTGATCGGCGCGTTCGTCGGGCCCTACATCCGCCGGTACGCGCCCCGGGCCGCGCTGCTCGGCACCCTCGCGGGGATCTCGATCACCTTCATCTCGATGAACCCGGCCGGGCAGATGTGGCGCATGGCCTGGGTCGCCCTGCCGGTCTTCGCGTTGCTGCTGATCGGTCTGCTCACCGACGTGAAGCTGCCGTTCAACTTCCCGATCGGGCTCGCGGCGCTGCTCGTGGGCACCGCGATCGGCTGGGCCGGCGGGGCGATGTCGGTGCCCGACGTCACGGCGGCCGCGCGGGACATCGCGGTCGCCGTACCCTCGCTCAAGCTGGACCTGCTGGTCACCGGGCTGGCCGACATGGCGCCGTTGCTGGCGACGGCGATTCCGCTCGGCGTCTACAACTTCACCGAGGGCATGACCAACGTGGAGAGCGCGGCGACCGCCGGGGACAACTACAACCTGCGCAGTGTGCTGCTGGCCGACGGCGCGGGCGCGGTGATCGGTGCGGCGCTCGGGTCGCCGTTCCCGCCCGCCGTCTACGTCGGCCACCCGGGCTGGAAGGCGGCGGGTGGACGCAGCGGCTACTCGATGGCGACCGGCGTGGTGATCGCGGTGCTCTGCTTCCTCGGCATGTTCGGGCTGCTCGCGGCGATCTTCCCGACGGCGGCCATCGTGCCGATCCTGCTCTACATCGGTCTGCTGATCGGGGCGCAGGCGTTCCAGGCGACCCCACGGGCGCACGCCGCGGCCGTGGTCGCCGCGCTGATTCCCAACATCGCCGCCTGGGCGACCGGGCAGATCGACAACGCCTTGGCGGCGGCCGGCACCAGCGCCGCCGCGGTCGGCGACGACGCGCTCAACGGCGCCGGCGTGGTGTACGACGGGCTGCTGGTGCTCGGCCGGGGAGCCATCCTCGCCGGCCTGGTGCTCGGCGCGGTGGTGGTCTTCATCATCGACAAGCGGTTCGTCCGGGCGGCGATCTTCGCCGGCACCGGCGCGGTGCTCTCGTTCATCGGGCTGATCCACGGCGAACGGATCGAGTGGAACGCCAACGGACAGGTGGCGCTCGGCTACCTCTTCGTCGCGGCGATCTGCGTGATCGTTGCGCTCGGTCGGCCCACGCCGCGCGATCCCGACCCGGAGGAGGCCGAGCTGGACCGGCCGCCCAATCCGGCCGCTTCCACCAGCCCCGCCACCGATCGAGCGGAAGACGAGCAGAAGACGTCGGCCCTGAGCGGCTGAGCCGGCGGTCCCGGAGGAGATGCCGACGCCTTCGCACCGAAGCGGCCAGGTGCCGACCCGACGGATCGAGAGGACGTACCGGGTGGAGATCGATCGGACGGACGTGGTCGCCGAGGTGGCGGCGGCCTTCGCCGGCTACGAGCGGGCGCTGGTCGACGGCGACGCCGAGGGGATCTGCGGGTACTTCTGGGACTCCGACCGGACCGTGCGGTTCGGCCTCGCCGACCACCAGTACGGGTTGGACGAGCAGCGCAAGTGGCGGGCCGCGCAGCCACCGCTGCCGGCCGGCCGCCGGCTGGTCGACCCGATGATCAGCACGTTCGGCGCGGACCTCGCGGTCGTGACGACCCGATTCGGGTACGCCGGCGCCGCCGTCACCGGGCGGCAGACCCAGACCTGGGTACGCCTGCCCGTCGGCTGGCGGATCGTCACCGCCCACGTCTCCGAACCGGCCGCGGACCCCGGCTGAATGGACCCGACGGCTCGTCGGCTTCGAATGAGGGCTCGACGAAGCACCCCGTCCGGCATGGACGGGGTGCTTCGTCGGTTCAGCCGACGTCTGTGCCGGGCACCGGTCGGGCCTCGTCCGCGTTCGACGCCGGGGCGGCCACCTCGATCCGGGGCGACCGGTCCGGCGGAAGATGAGCGCGGTCGGCGATCACGACCACGTCCACCTCTCCGTCGATCATCTTCTGTTCGACGGCCTCCCACGGTGCCCGCATGATCCCGTTCAGTCGGTAGTCATGCTGGCGGAGGTGGGTCAGACACGTCGCGATGGCGTGCTCCGACGGCTCGATGTCGGCGGGTACCCAGATAACGGCTAGTTCCATGATCTCTCCTGATCAACGTCGTGGACGCGGGTGGAAGATCAGGAGCTGCCGTGGCGGTGGGGGACCCCGCTCCACGGGCCGACCGGCCGCGTGGCTGTCGCAGGGGAGGACGGCGCGCCCCCGGTGCAGCGGTGCGATGGACGGCGGCCCGCCGGTCGCCGACGCCTTCTGGTCGAGCCCACTGGCGCCGGCGCCGGCGGGTGCGGACACGAATGCCGGCACCAGCGCCGGTTGCCCCGGGAGGGGCCCGGCGGGAGGGGGCGGTGCCGACAGCGGTTGCGCGGTCATCGTCGCCAGCGTTCGAGCCGGCGCGCCGCCGTTGACGATGCCGGGGAGGCTGGCCCGGGACGCCATCGCTGTCACGTGGGTCGGCGGCGGTGGCGACGGTGGCGCGGTGGTGCGTGCGGCCGGCGAGGCCGACGGCGACGGAACGGGCGCGGCCGGCGGCGGGGACGACTGTCGCGCACGTGGTGGTCGGGTTGGCGCGGCGGTCGACGGTACGACCGACAGCGCAGCGGTGACGGTCGGCAGGGGCAGGGGGACGGCCGTCGGCACGGGCCGGGGGACGGCTGTCGGCGCGGGTCGGGGGAGGGCCGTCGGCAGGGGCAGGCCGACGTCCAGCGGCGTCTCGACCACGTCGTGCACCAGCGCCCCGACGATCCCCGGTGCGGTGGCGTCCTCCGCCGGTGCACGGGTGGTCGGCGACGGTGACGGCAACGGGGCGGCGTGCGCGGGCTCGGCGCCGAGGGCCGCGCCGAGGGCTGCCGCACCCAGCGCTGCCGCTCCGAACGCCGCCGCGCCGAGCGCCGCCGGCGGCGAACACCGCGTCGGCCGCCTCACGCCGTCCCATCCATGCGCGGACTTTTGCCCCCGGGCAACTCGGGCTACACCTGTCGCGGGCCGATCCGCGGCCACCGCGCCGGTCCAGCTTCGCCGGGCACGAGCGGCGCGCGGATTCCCGCTGGGCGCCCCTGCGGTACGCGGGGCAGGTGACCTGGACTGTGAGCGATAACAAGGCCATTGCCCGGTGCGCCCACAGCGTCGAGGCCGCACGGATCGTCGACCCGTTCCCGTACGGACGTCGACAGGTGGCAATGAGGCACGCTCCGCGAACCGATTCGGCCGGGCGGCTATGTGGCCGGCTCGTTACGTCTTGACGAACAGCATGTTATCGCTCACTCTCGATGCAGAGGTCGGCGGCGTCGGTGGCTCACCGGGCGAGTCCCGCGGTCGCGCCTCGAAGCATGGCGTCCCCGGGCAGCGGACGTCGTCTCAGGACTCGCGTGGTTGCCGGCGAGCGCCGGCCAGGCTGCGTGCGCCGGTGCGCAGTGCCCAGGATGACCGTTCCGGATTCCTCGGCTCACGCCGGCGTCCGCCGTCGGGATCAGTCCGTCCTGAGTGAAGTGGCACATCACCACCACCGATGCAACCACTGAGAAGGAACGACATGAGACCCAAGAAAGCTCTGCTGGCGACGGCGACCCTCGCGGTCGCACTGACCGCGGGTATGACGGTGGCGCTGGCGCCCATGGCCAGCGCCGGAACGACGTTGCGGGCGTCGGCGGCCGAGAAGGGCCGCTACTTCGGCGCCGCCGTCGCGACGGGCAAGCTCTCCGACGGCCAGTACGTCGGCATCCTCAACAGCGAATTCAACAGCGTCACCCCCGAGAACGAGATGAAGTGGGACGCCACCGAGCCGTCCCAGGGCCGGTTCAGCTACACCGGTGGTGATCGTCTCGTCAGCCACGCGCAGGCCAACGGCATGAGCGTGCGGGGGCACGCGCTGTTGTGGCACGCCCAGCAGCCGGGTTGGGCGCAGGGCATGTCCGGCACCGCGCTGCGCAACGCCGCGATCAACCACGTCACGCAGGTCGCCACCCACTTCCGGGGCAAGATCTACGCCTGGGACGTGGTGAACGAGGCGTTCGCCGACGGTGGCAGCGGCGGTCGGCGGGACTCGAACCTGCAGCGCACCGGCAACGACTGGATCGAGGCGGCGTTCCGCGCCGCCCGCGCCGCCGACCCGGGCGCCAAGCTCTGCTACAACGACTACAACACCGACGGCATCAACGCGAAGTCCACCGGCATCTACAACATGGTGCGCGACTTCAAGTCCCGCGGCGTCCCGATCGACTGCGTCGGCTTCCAGTCCCACCTGGGCACCACGTTGGCCAGTGACTACCAGGCCAACCTGCAGCGCTTCGCCGACCTCGGCGTCGACGTGCAGATCACCGAGCTCGACGTGATGACCGGCTCCAACCAGGCCAACATCTACGCCTCGGTCACCCGCGCCTGCCTGGCCGTCGCCCGCTGCACCGGCATCACCACCTGGGGCGTCCGGGACAGCGACTCCTGGCGTGGTTCCGACAACGCCCTGCTGTTCGACCGGTCGGGCAACAAGAAGGCGGCGTACACCTCGGTCCTCAACGCCCTCAACGGGGGCAGCACCTCACCCACCACGCCTCCGCCGGGCACCGGGGTGGACACCACCGCCTGGTACGTACTCGTGAACCGCAACAGCGGCAAGGCGCTCGACGTGTACGAGCGGGCGACCACCGACGGCGCGCGGATCGACCAGTGGGCCCGCAACGACGGAGCGTGGCAGCAGTGGCAGTTCGTGGACTCCGGTGGCGGCTACTACCGACTGAAGTCCCGCAACTCCGGCAAGGTGCTGGACGTCTACAACTTCTCCACCGCTGACTCCGCGGCGATCGTGCAGTGGAGCGACGGCAACGGCACGAACCAGCAGTTCCGGCTGGCCGAGTCCTCCGGCGGCTACCTGCGTCTGATCAACCGCAACAGCGGCAAGGCCGTCGAGGTGCAGGGCGCGTCGACCGCCGACGGCGGGAACATCGTGCAGTATGCCGACTGGGGCGGCAACAACCAGCAGTGGCAACTGGTCCGTGTCGGGTAGCCACCTGACCCGCTGAACCGGCAGCGCGGTGGCGCGGACGCACCTCGTCCGCGCCACCGTCGCCGCTGACCGCGACGCCCAGCGGTACGCGACCGTTGAACCCGGTGCCTGCACATCCACGCTTCGGACAGCGGATGGACAAGGCCAGGACTATTGGAGAGCATCTATTTCATGATTATCCGGTCCGCCACCCCGCCACCGACCACGGAGAACGCGACGCCCGAGCCGACCTCCGACGACCGGCCACCGGCCGATTGGGGTCGATGGCGCTGGGCCCGTTCCGAATGGACCGTGGCGGTACTGGCGAGCCTGCTGCTGGCGGCGGTGCTGACCTGGCCGACGCTGCGGCATCCGGCGAGCACGATCCCCGGCGACCTGGGCGACCCGCTGTTGCAGGCCTGGCAGGTCGCCTGGTCGGGGCACGCTCTGCTCAGCAACCCGGCCGACCTCTGGCACTCCAACACGTTCTACCCCGAGAAGTACACGTACGCCTACAGCGACACCCTGCTCGGCTACGCGCCGATCGGGATGCTCGGGTCCGGCTTCGAGGCAGCCGTGGTCCGGTACAACGTGCTGTACGTGCTGCTGCACGCCTTGGCGTCGCTCGGGGCGTACGCCCTGGCGCGGCAGCTCGGCGCGAACCGGTGGGGCGGGGCCGTCGCCGCGATCGCGTGGGCGTACGCGCCCTGGCGGTTGGCGCACTCCGGGCACCTGAACATCCTGTCCAGCGCGGGAATCGCGCTGTCGCTTGCCATGCTGGCTCGTGGTCACGGCTGGTCGCTGCGCCACGGGTACCGGCCGGAGCTCCGCCGGCCGGGCTGGGCGTTGGCCGGGTGGCTGGTCGCCGCCTGGCAGATCAGCCTCGGCTTCGGCATCGGTCTGCCGCTGGTGTACTTCCTGCTGGCCGCGGTGCTGGTGGCGGCGGGTTGCTACGGCTGGTCCTGGTGGCGGCGGCGGGAGCGCCCGCCGTTCGGCCGGCGGCTGCTGCTCGCGGATCTGCTCGGTGGGGGTGCGTTCGGCGCGGTGACGCTGCTGCTGGGCATGGTCTACCTGCGCGTCGTCGATCTCAACCCGCAGGCCGAGCGGACGCTGGACTGGACGAAGATGTTCTCGCCTCCGCTGATCGGGTTCGTCACCGCGCCGGCGGACTCGTGGTTGTGGGGCGAGCGGCACGCCGCCGCACGCGAACAGTTGTCCTGGCCGCCGGAGATGGCGCTGCTGCCGGGGATGATGCTGATCGGGCTGGCCGCGGCGGGGCTGTTCCTCTCGGTGTATCCGCTGCGCCACCGGGTCGTGCTGGGGCTCGGCGTGCTCGGCACGGTGCTGCTGGGCTTGGGCGCCACCCTCGGCGGTGACGGCGACCCGGGCTACCTGACACTGTCCACGCTCCTGCCGGGCTGGGACGCGTTGCGCACCCCCGGGCGGATGATGCACTGGACGAGCCTGCTGCTGGCGGTGCTGGCCGCCGGCGCGGTGACGGCGCTGGCCGAATCGCTGCGCGAGTCCTCGCCCCGCCAGTGGACGCGGATCCTCACGCCGCTGGTCCTGCTGGTGCCGTTGACCATGGTCACCCTGGAGGGCGTGAACCGGACACCCCACCCGACCGTGCCACAGCCACCGGCCGCGATGCGGACGGTGCAGGACCCGATCCTGGTGCTGCCGGCCGGCAGCGTGGGCGATCTGACGTACATGTTGTGGACGACCGACGGGTTCCCCCGGGTGACCAACGGTCTGGCCGGCTTCGAGCCGGTCAGCCAGGCACAGACCCGGACCGCGGTGGCGTCGTTCCCCGATGCGGGCAGCGTGGCGTACCTGCGGGGGATAGGCGTGCGGTCGGTGGTGTTCGTGCCGAGCCGCGCCGCGGGGACGCCGTGGGAGGGCATCGCGGCCCGGCCCATCGACGGGCTGGGCATCACCCGGGAGGATCTTGATGGCACGCTGGTCTACCACCTCTGACCGCGCGGGCGACGGGCCGGCCGGCGGCGGATGCCCGGGTACGGGCGGGGCGGGGTGACGACAGTGCGATTGTCAGTCGTGGTGCCCTGCTTCAACGAGGAAGCGTCGGTGGAGCGGTTGCACGAGACCGTGTGCGCCGCCCTCGCCGAACTGCCCGACGTGGACGTCGAGGTGGTGTACGTCGACGACGGCAGCGAGGACGGCACCCTCGCGGCGCTGCGCCGGCTCGCCGCCGCGGACCCCGCTGTCTGCTACACGTCGCTCAGCCGAAACTTCGGCAAGGAGGCGGCGATGCTCGCCGGGTTGCAGCGGGCCACCGGCGACGCGGTCGTCATCATGGACGCCGACCTGCAACATCCGCCGCGGTTGCTGCCCGAGATGGTGATGCTGTACCAGCAGGGCTTCGACCAGGTGATCGCCCGTCGGGACCGGCGCGGTGACCGGTTCGTACGGATGGTCGCCTCACGGTCCTTCTACCGCGTGATCAACTGGTGGATCGACGTGCGCCTGCAGGACGGGGCGGGTGACTTCCGTCTGCTGTCCCGACTGGCGGTGGACGCGATCCTGGCCATGCCGGAATACAACCGCTTCTCCAAGGGACTGTTCTCCTGGATCGGCTTCCGGACGGCGGTGGTGGCCCACCCCAACGAGACCCGGCAGTCGGGGCGGAGCAGGTGGACGTTCGGCAAGCTCTTCAACTACGCGTTCGACGGCCTGCTGTCGTTCAACAACCGGCCACTGCGCCTGGCGATCTACGGCGGCCTGTTCCTCACCCTCATCGCGCTGGTCTACATGGCCTGGGTGGTCGCGGACGCCGTCGAGAAGGGCATCGACGTTCCCGGCTACACCACCATCATCGTCAGCGTGATCGGGCTCGGCGGCATCCAGATGACGATCCTGGGCGTGATCGGGGAGTACATCGGCCGGATCTACTACGAGACCAAGCGCCGACCCCACTACCTGGTGCAGGAGACCGAGCACCTGCTCGCGGAGAACGGCGGGGCGCCACGGCTGCCGGTCTCGCCCGCGCCACGCTCGGCCGCGCGCGGCCCGCGGACGGTACCGGCCCGGGAGGAGTCCCTCGGCCGGACTCCCGCACCCCACCGGCGGGAGGCCCACGACCGCGACACCGGCTGACCGGGACCGGCGGGTGTCGGGCGTCCGCCGGAGTGGAGTCGGTCAGCGACCGCAGGACCTGCACGCGCTGCGGGTGCGCAGGTGGTAATCGCTGGACGCGGCGAGAAGGCCGAGCCCCAGGAGGCAGTACGCCGACATGGCCACCCAGAGGAACAGGTCGGAGAACTCGCCGGCGGATCCCGATGCCACCTGCGTCAGCCCCATTCCGAAGTAGGCCACGATGCTCGCCCCGAGCCCGAAGCCGGGCACCAGCAACAACCGTCGGGGGATCGTGCGGCCGGCGAGCAGCGGCACCCATCCCGGCCAGACCTCACCCCAGTGCCGCACCAGTGCCAGCGGCAGCAGCGCCCCGGCCAGCACCAGACCGATCTCCAACCCGATCACCGAGGCGTCCTGCGTGAGACCGTCGAAGCCCACCACCGCCTGGGCCGCGAATCGGGTCACGAGGCCGGCCACCGCCACGTACGCGGCCCAGCGTGCCCACGGCGCGGGTGCCGAGCGCCGCTGGCCGGGTCGGACCGTCCGGCAGCAGTCCGGGCAGTCGCCCCGGGTGCGCCGCTGGTAGTTGGCGGTGGCCAGGCCGAGCAGGGCCGCTCCGGTGACGCACCCGAGCCGGCTCGCGAACGCCACCGGATCGAAGGATGGGCCACGGGCGAACAGCAGGAGGCTCACCAGCTCCGGCAGCAGGATCGCGGCGGCCGCGACCAGCGCCCCGCCGAGGGCCCAGGCGAGTCCCGCGAGCATCGGCCGCCAGGTCGTCGCCCGGTCCAGCGCCACCGCCGCCGCGCCTGCGGCCAGGCACAACGCCACCGACCGCCAGCCGGTGAAGCCGAGCAGGTCGGATCCGAACGGGCCGAACTCCGGCGCCTCTCCGACCGTCCACGCCAGACGTACGCCGCCATAGGCCACGGTCCAGGCGAGTACGGCGTACGTCAGGCGGTTGCCGCTCCTGCGCGCGATCGCTGTCGGTGTCGTCATGCGTCCGATCCTCGCGGGGCCCCGACCGGAGCGGTCCCCTCCTGTCGGGGAAGGCGCTCCCCGCAGGGAGGGAGCCGCGGTGATCGATCTTGATCCTGCGGCCGTTCCGCCGTACGCTCGGAGCATGGTTGAACATGTTCAAAAACTGGTGCCGGCCGAGGATCGACCGTGAAGATCGTCATTCCCGGCGGCACCGGCCAGGTTGGCGCGATCCTGGACCGGGCGTTGACCGCGCAGGGTCACGACGTGGTGCTGTTGACCCGCTCGCCCAGGGGTGCGCGTCAGGTTCGCTGGGACGGCGCCACGCTCGGCGACTGGGCCAGGCAGATCAACGGCAGCGATGTGGTCATCAATCTGGCCGGGCGCAGCGTGAGCTGTCGGTACACCCCGGAGAACCTCGACGCCATGATGCGCTCACGGGTGGAGTCGGCGCGGGTCGTCGGCGAGGCCATCGCCGCGGCCGACCGGCCGCCCAGGGTGTGGATGCAGATGAGCACCGCGACCATCTACGCGCACCGCTTCGACGCCGCCAACGACGAGCGCGACGGCGTGCTCGGCGGCGGCGAGCACGGTGTGCCCGGGTACTGGTCGTACAGCGTCGCTATCGCCCAGAACTGGGAGGCCGCGCAGGAGCGGGCGGCGACTCCCCACACGCGCAAGGTTGCGCTGCGCTCGGCCATGGTGATGAGCCCCGACCGCGGTGGCGTGTTCGATGTGCTGAGCTGGCTCGCGCGGCTCGGGCTCGGCGGCTCGGTCGCGGGCGGTGGGCAGTACGTCTCGTGGATCCACGACCAGGATTTCGTCCGCGCGGTGTGCTTTCTGATCGACCGCGACGACCTCGCCGGGCCTGTGAACCTGGCGGCGCCCGGCGCGGTGCCACAGCGGGAATTCATGCGGGCGCTGCGGTCGGCCTGGCGGATGCCGGTCGGCCTGCCGGCCACCAGGTTGATGGCGGAGGTCGGCGCGTTCGTGCTCCGGTCGGACACCGAACTGCTGTTGAAGAGCCGGCGCGTCGCCCCGGGCCGGCTCTCCGCCGCGGGCTTCACGTTCGATCATCCGGGGTGGCCCGATGCCGCCGTGGACCTGGCCCTGCGACGCCGGCACGCTGGCGCGGTGGGGCGTGGGGGAGCGCACGGTCGCTCGCACCCCCACGCCCGGTCGCCGCGCGACCGACTCCCGGGAGCGGTCAGAGAGTGAACACGAGGGTCGAGATGCTGCGTGCGCCGACGTTGATGGTGGCCTGTCCTCCGTTCACGCTGGTCGGCTGGCTGGCCGCGTTGGCGTTCTGCGAGGTGAGGTAGTACTCGGCCCTGCTGACGTTCTGCGGCGCCTGGATCACGGCGTTGTTGACCGCGCTGTTCGACCGGTTGAGGATCACCAGCGTGATCTTGCCGTCGCCCTGGTAGGCGGTCACCTCCAGCGGCGAGGCCTTGGAACTCTTGGTCAGGGCCACCCGTTGATAGCCCGGCCGGACGTACTTCGCGTACTGGGAGAACGCGTACCCGCGCTTGAGCGGAGCGCCCGCGGTGGTGCCGTAGGCCGCCTCGCCGTCGCCGATGAAGGAGTAGTAACGCTTGCCGTACCACCAGATGTAGGCGCTCCAGTTCGACTCCATCGACTTGTGCACCGTGCGCATGATGTCGTCGAGCGTCTCGTTCCAGACCGCCAGGTTGGCGGGGTTACCCCAGATGTTGGAACCGCCGCCGTCCGCCTCGTGGTAGTTCCACTCGGTCATCCACACCGGCTTGTTGTACTGAGCGGCCAGGGAGTACGGCGCCAGCCGACCCGCGGCCTCGGTGCCGTACAGGTGGCCGCCGATGTAGCCGATGTTGTTCCGGGCGGTCGCGTCGTTCAGGGTCGGATCGGTGTAGCCGTAGTTCATGTTGACCGCCTCGGCGACCATCAGCTTGCTGTTCTGCACCTTCGTGCCCTGATCACGGACGAAGTTGCGCAGCTCGGTGCCGCTCCAGTCCATCGAGTCGTAGTCCGGGTGCCAGTCCGGCTCGTTCTGCACCGACGTGACGTCGATGGTCACGCCCTGGCCGCGCATGTACTGGACATAGCTGTTCAGGTGGTTGGCGTAGTCGTCGTAGTAGTCGGTCTTCAACTTGCCGCCGTTGGTTCGGCTGTTGTTGGTCTTCCACGCCGCCGGCGCCGTCCACGGTGAGGCGAGGATCTTCACACCGGACCCGTACGACTTCGCCGTCTTCAACGAGTTCACGTGGGTCGACCATTCGCTGGACACCGGTGAGAGGCCGGTGCGCACGATGGACAGCCCGAGCTGGTTGGCACCCATCCCGACCAGCGTCTGGGTGTCGGTCGTCGACCAGGCGCTGCCCCAGATGGACTGGGCGGCCCCGAACCCGTCGATCGTCTGGTACCGGGTGGCGCTGTTCACCGTGATGTCCGCCGGCCCGGTGGGTGGCGGAGTGGTGGGTGGCGGCGTGGTCGGCGGCGGTGTCGTCGGGGGTGCCGAGGTCGGCGGCGGTGTGGTCGGCGTCGTGCCGCCGGTGCAGGTCACACCGTTCAACGCGAAGCTGGACGGATCGGGATTGCTGCCCGTCCACGAGCCGTTGAACCCGAACGATGTCGTGCCGTTGGTGGGGATGGCCCCGTTGTAGCTGACGTTCTTGGCGGTGACCGCGGCGCCGCTCTGGGTCAGAGTCGTGTTCCACGCCTGCGTGACGGTCTGGCCAGCGCTGTAGGACCAGGTCAGCGTCCAACTGCTGACCGCGTCGCCGAGGTTGGTGATGGTGACGTTCGCGCCGAAGCCGCCCTGCCACTGCGACGACACGGCATAGTTCACCGCACAGCCGGCGGCTGCGGCACCGGCCGGCGCCGCCAGGGCGACCGCCGTCGACGCCAGCAGGACGGCACCGGCCGAGACCAGGGCGGCATTGGTCACTCTTCGTCTTCTCATGAGACTTCTCCTGAAGGGGTGGTGGCGGCCGACGCGTCCGGTGGTGCGGTCTTCGGGCGAGCGCCGGGCGGTACGTCAGCAGTGCGTCAGGCGATGCTCGGGAGCGCTCCCAAGCGTGCGGCGGCGGGGTGTCGAAATATCGCCCGTCCACTTCAGTCCCGCATGGCAACCCGCGACATCACCTGTCGGCCACCGACTCTCGCGCTACGCAGACAGGCGCGGAGAAGACACCGGGGGAACGCCGGTGCGGAGGCCGGGGCGGCGGCACCGATCGGCCCTCGTGCCATCGGTCGCGGATACGCGAGCGGCGGCAGGACTGATGGTGCGGCGAACGGGTCCAGCGGGACTGTGGCACCCTCCTCTGTCGGCCGGCTCCTGGGGCGGGCCGGCCTCGCTGCTCATTCGCGGGCTCGCGGGTGAGTGCCGCACAGCGAGCGTACGAAATAGTTTCTTGTTGTCAGGAATTTATTTCGCCAAGTGGTGCCTGTCAATGCGTCACGCGTACGCGAGCAGGAAGTCGACGGTCCCGGTGCCGCCGGGCTGGCCCGGGGCGACGGGCAGACCGGGTTCGCTGTTCAGGACGTAGAAGCCGCCGCTGCCGATCAGGCGGGGTGTCACGGCCATCGTCTGCGCCGCCATGGTCGCGCCGGTCGGCCGCACCACGCTGTCGAGCAGGAGCCGGAAGAGGTTCGTGTTCAGGTTCGCGACGTGGAGCATCCGGTACGAGCGGGGGGCAGGAGCGCCGGTGCTCGTCAGTCCCCAGATCGGCACGATCTGGTTGCGCCACCGCGACGGCTTGTTCGTGATCGTGCTGTCGTGGGTGTTGAGCTGGGTCTGGATGCCCGAGTGGATTCCGGCCAGGTGGATGTGCAGCTGGTCCTGCGTACGGATCGCCGGGTCGGCCGAGTTGATGCCCAGCCCGACGTGGGGATAGACGACGTGTCCTGCCTGGCCCGGTTGGGCGTTGTCCCACGCGTCGAGCCAGTAGTTCGGCGCGCTGGCGGTGGTGATGAACGGGCACTCGATGCCGCGGATCCGACAACTGGGGACCAGCAGGAAGTCGTGGTTCGACCCGGATCCTCCATTGAGGATCACGTAGGTGGGGGTGGTCCGCAGGCACTGGGGGAACGGAGGGCCGGTCCTGGTGCCCTCGCAGACCTGCACCCTGTCCCAGAGGTCGCAACGTCTGCAAAAAACCTGCAAACGCTAACCCTTGCCCAGAGGGAAACCGCTTTCCTACGATTGCGTTACATCGATGTTTCATCGCCGAACTGGGCGGGCGCGTATCGGGATGCGCCTTCGACGACGCGCCGCTTGGCCAGCGGTTTCGCCGCGCACGCCAGGGCGATGAGGTTCTCCGCGATGAGCAGACAATTGATTGCCGTCAATGCACACTGATCGACTTGAATCGCGTACCCGTGGAGGGTCGGCGTGTCGATCGCCGCTGCCGTCGGCACATTCAGACGATGACGAAGGAGACGCGACATGAGACGACCAGTCGCACTGCGACTTCTGGCGGCGCTGGCCACGGCCGCTGTCGGGATCGCGGTCGGGGGAACACTGCCCACCCCGCAGGCGTCGGCGGCGGCCGGCACCGCCACCGGCTACGCCACCCAGAACGGCGGGACCACCGGCGGCGCGGGCGGGCAGACGGTACGGGCCAGCACGGGCACCGCGATCCACGCGGCGCTGTGCGGGCGTGCCAGCAGCAGCACCCCGATCACCATCGAGGTGACGGGGACGATCAACCACGGCAACACCAGCAAGGTGTCGGGTTCGAGCTGCAACACCGCCGACGGCGTGATCGAGCTCAAGCAGATCAGCAACGTCACCATCATCGGGGTCGGCAGCGGTGCGATCTTCGATCAGTTGGGCATCCACATCCGCGACTCCAGCAACATCATCATCCAGAACGTGACGGTCCGGAACGTCAAGAAGTCGGGTTCGCCCACCTCCAACGGTGGAGACGCCATCGGCATGGAGAGCACGGTCCGCAACGTCTGGGTCGATCACGTCACCCTGGAGGCGTCCGGCGGGGAGTCGGAGGGCTACGACGGCCTGTTCGACATGAAGGACAACACCCAGTACGTGACCCTGTCGTACAGCATCCTGCGCAACTCCGGTCGTGGCGGCCTCATCGGCTCCAGCGAGAGCGACCTCTCGAACGGCTTCATCACGTTCCACCACAACCTGTACGAGAACATCGACTCTCGTACGCCGTTGCTGCGCGGCGGCATCGCGCACATCTACAACAACCACTACGTGAGCCTGCACGAGTCCGGCATCAACTCCCGGGCCGGCGCACGGGCCAAGGTGGAGAACAACTACTTCCGGAACTCGAAGGACGTCCTGGGCACCTTCTACACCAACGAGCGCGGCTACTGGCAGGTCAGCGGCAACACCTTCGACAACGTCACCTGGTCCAGCGCCGGCAGTGAGAACTACCCCGCCGGCCCCAACCCGACGTCCAACACCACCGTCAGCATTCCGTACGCGTACCGCCTCGACGGCGCGAGCTGCGTACCGGACGTCGTCCGTCAGACGGCCGGCGCCAACACGGGCCTGCGGGTCTCCGACGGGAGCTGCTCGCCGCAGACGCCGCCGCCGACCACCGCTGCGCCGACCACCGCGCCGCCGACCACCGCACCGCCGACCACCGCGCCGCCGACCACCGCGCCGCCGACCACCGCACCGCCGACCACGCCGCCGCCGACGAGCGGGACCAACCTCAGTCTGGGGGCCGGGGCCGACGGTTCCAGCAAGGCCAGCGGGACCAGTTACGGCAACGTGCGCGACGGCGACATCAGCACCTACTGGTCGCCGGCCGGATCGACCGGCTCCATCTCGATCAAGTGGGGATCCGCCACCCGGGTGTCCCGGGTGGTCATTCGGGAGCCCTCCGGGACCCAGGGCTCCATCGGCTCCTGGCAGCTCGTCAACCACGACACCGGCGCCGTCCTGGCCTCCGGCAGTGGCGCCGGCGCGATCACCTTCACCGCGACGGCACTGAGCAAGATCACCTTTAGGATCACCAGCTCAAGCGGTACGCCGCGGGTCGGCGAGTTCGAGACGTACGCCAACTAGCCGCCGGATGGGCGGGGGTGGCGGCCGGGCCGCTCCCGCCACCGTCGTGGTCCACGAAGGACGCGGGCCGGATCGCGCTGGTCCCGGGCAATCACGCTCGGTGGCTGTCGAATGACTGTTAGTGTACGGCGATGTCCGCAGGTCGAGAGGGGACGCAGGCGAGCGGCGGCGGTCCCGGGGTGACCGACGCGGGTCGCCTGGCGGCATTCAGCGACGGCGTGTTCGCCATCGTCATCACCCTGCTGGTGCTGGATCTGCGGGTCCCGGAGTTCCACGAGGGTGGGCTGGCCGAGGGGCTCCTCGGGGAGGGGCCGGCCTATCTGGCCTTCGTCGTGTCGTTCATCTATGTCGGTGTTCTCTGGCTGAATCATCACGCCGTGCTCCAGTTGGTCCGGGGCACCACTGCCGCCTTCAGCTCGATCAACCTCGGCATCCTCTTCGGCGTGGTGATCATTCCGTTTCCCGCCGCCGTCCTGGCGTCGGCGCTGGCCGACGGCAACACCGACGATCTGCGCGTGGCGGTCGTCCTGTACGCGTTCGCCGCAGCACTGATGTCGGCGCCCTGGTGGGTGCTCTTCGCCTATGTGCGCCGCCATCCGGAGCTGCGTGCCGACACCGTCGACCAGGAGCAGGTCCGGGTGCAGGAGGCCCGCCCGATCGTCGGCCTGGTGCTCTACGGCCTGACCGGGTGCTCGGTTGGTTGGTGACCCCACTGCTCGGCCTGATCGGTGTGGTCGTGATGATCATCTTCCACGGCGCCACCAGCCAGGGCCTCCGCCACGGGCTGCGGCGGCGGATCCGCGACGCCCGCCGGAGCTGATCCACCCGCGTCCCATTGGACCTCGATTCGCGCAGGTCACACCGCTGCGGCTATCTTTCTGCACTTCGGTGGAGACCGTCTGGGGGAGGGCCATGGACACCATCGCCGATCGGATGGCCGCGGCGTACGACGATGCCATCGAGGATCTGTGTGGGGCGACTCCGAAGGGTTGGTACGCGAAGCGGGGCACCGCCCGTGCGGCGGTGACCCATGCGGGAGCGCCGACTCTGAACGTGGCGTACGACCTGTCGCGGGAGCCGGACCTCGATTCGCTGGACGCGGTGACGACCGACGTGGCCCGGCAGGTCGAGACCTGGTCGATCATGGTTCGGAGCGACGCCGACGGCGCGGTGGCTGATCTCGCCGGCCGCCACGGGCTCCGGGAGCGCAGCGAGCTGCCGCTGCTGGCCTGCACGGCGGGCGAGCTGGCCTTGCGGGCTGACGAGGCGCAGCGCGAGCGCGTGCGCCGGGTCGGCGCGGCGGACAGCACTGGAGAACTGGACGGCCTTCCATGCGTGACCACGCGCCGAGGCGGTCGGGGTCGCGGCGCGGTCGACGCGTCGACGGGCCCGTGCACGAGACACGAGGGGACCTCGACCGTGAGCTTCAGTGACGATGTCCGCTCGGCCTTTCGGCGTGGGGAGACCGACGCGGTGGTGCGGATGAGTACGGCCGAGATCGAGCGGGCTCGGAGCGTCGGCGACGCGGCGGGCGAGGTGGAGGCCCGGTACAGCCTCGCGCGGGTGGCGATTCGTGGCGGCGACCTGACGCTCGGGGAGGCGCGGGCGCGGGAGGCACTCGACGTCGCGGTGCGCTCCGGCGATCGCGCGTTGGAGGAGCGGCCGAGACACGTGCTGGCCGCGGTGGCGCGGATGGCCGGCGACCTGACCCGGGCGCGGGATCTGTACCGGGAGAGCATCGCGCTGAACGAGACGCTGGGTCGGCCGGAGACCGTCAACTCCGAGACGCACAACCTGGCCTTCTGCGAGCTGGGTCTCGGCAACCTCGCCGAGGCGAGGAGGCTGTTCACCCTCAGCCGTACCCGGGTGTTCCGGCACGGCTGGGACGAGTTCGTGCCGTACGTCTGCGTGGCGGGCGCGGCGCTCGCGTCCGCCGAGGGCGACCACCCGCGAGCGGCGCTCATGGTCGGTCTCGCGGACGCGGCGTTCGCGGCGCTCGGCCAGGTGCCGGACCCGGACGACGCGGCCGACCTCGCCGCCGTGCGAGACGCCGCGATCGAGGCGCTCGGCCCCGCCGCTTACGCCGCCGCGCAGGAGCGGGGTGGGCACCTCGATCCCCGTACGGCGTTCGACGACGACCACTGAGAGGTACGGGCGGTCAGGCCGGCGGCTCGGGGGCCGACCGGGCATCGTGATCGTCGCCCGCACGGGCCCGCGCGGCGGCGACGGCCTGGCCGCGCTCCGACCCGGGAAAGCGGTCGAGCATCGCGCGCACCTCGTCAGCGCTCACGTTGGCGCCGAACAACTCGCTGCCCGGCTCGAGTCGTACCCCCTCGGCGAGGGGGCCGGCGACGACCGGGTCGAAGCCGAGATCGTCCACAAGGGACGCGACCGTGGCGATGTCGACCTCGTCGTCACCGGCGATCGCGATGGCCTTGCGGCCGGCCGTGCCCGCCGGCCGCGCCTCGTCCTCAAGATCGTGGTAGCCCATGTGGTTGAACGCCTTGACGACCCGCGCGTCGGCCAGGAACGCCTGGACGATCTCACTGGACGAGGTGCGCGGGTCGGTCAGGTCGTCGCGGATGCCGTCCACCTCCCACCAGTAGTTCATCGCGTCGACGACGAGCTTGCCGCGCAGCGCCTCGGCGGGGAGCGCACGGTACTTGCCCAGGGGGAGGGCGAGGATGACCATGTCGGCGCCGGCCACCGCGTCGACCGCGGTGGTCGCCACCGCCCCGGGCGTGAGCACCTCGACGGTCAGGGCGATCTTCGCCGGGTCGCCGGAGCCGGCGACGAGCACCCGGTAGCCGGCGGCGAGCGCGAGCCGGGCGAGGACGGTGCCCACCTTGCCGGCGCCGAGGACGGCGAGGGTCCGGGGGCGGTCGGGGCCGCTGTCGTTCATGTCTTCCTTCGGGAGGGTCGGCCGGCGGGTCAGCTGGCCAGGATGTCGCGGACCATGGGGATCACCCGGGAGCCGTACAGCTCCACGGCGCGCATCCGGGCGCTCACGGGCTGCGCTCCGGCGGTGTAGATGAGGTCGAACCGGCCGACGCCCAGGCTGCGGATGGCACCAGCCATCCGGCGGGCCACCGTCTCGGGCGAGCCGATGTAGAGCGAACCGTGCTCGACCTCGGAGTCGAACTCCGTACGGCGGATCGGTGGCCAGCCTCGCAGCGCGCCGATCCGGTCCCGCATGACCCGGTAGTGCGGCCAGAACAGCTCCTTGGCCTCCTCGTCGGTGTCGGCGATGAAGCCGGGCGAGTGCATCCCGACCGGGTGCGCGGTGGCGCCGAGCTGGTCGGCCGCCCGGCGGTAGAGGTCGATGTAGGGCGAGAAACGCTCGGGAGCGCCGCCGATGATGGCGAGCATGAGCGGCAGGCCGTACCGGGCGGTCCGCACCACCGACTGGGGGGAGCCGCCCACGCCCACCCACTCTACGTCGTCTGCTACGTCGGCTTCGGCCTGCCCACCGTGATCGCCGGCTTCCTCGTCGTCTACGCCGGCGGTCTGCCGCAGACGGCCGGCGAGTACTCGGTCGCCGTCATCCTCCTCGCCCTCGTCGCCCTGCTCGGGGTGCGCAGAGCGACGAGGGCGGCACCCGGCTGATGCCGGGAACACCGCACCCGCCGCCGGCGCAGGACGTGGCGCGGTGATCGCCGACGGCGCTGCCCGCACGCGATCACGACCCGGTGCCGGGGCGCGTCGACGGCGACCTGACGTCGGCCCGCCCCACCGTCCACCGAGGCCGGCGCGGCGGTGTTGCTGCGTGTCCGCCTCCACCGGCACACCGACAAGAATCGTCGGATGTATTGGCGAGGTTGGTCGGTGGTGCAGGTGTCCACCGTGGCCGCCGGCCCCCGCCACCGCTCCGGGCGAGTCCGATCTCTCCTGATAAGGGTCGGGTCGCCGCCCACGATCCTTCCAGCTATCGACCGTTGCCTATTGCGTGACGCCGGAGTAATCTTCCCGAAACACATCAGACGTTTCGTCGTCTGAGGGTCTGCCAACGGCCTGCGCAGCGAGGTCAGGTCGGTGCCACCGCGCGGATCCGCTATCGGGCTTCGGCGTTGTCGCGCTTGGGGTGGCCGGATCGGTCACCGTTTGGAGGATCGATGTCAGACCTGACCCGGCGCCAAGCCCTCAAGATCGGCGCAGCCGGCGCGGGCGGTGCCCTGCTGCCGCTGCCGTGGACGGCGATCGCCCAAGCCGACGCCGTCGCGCCGCCGCAGGTGCTGGCGGCCAACGACCTCGCCCTCTGGTACGACGAGGGTGCCGGCACCGACTGGCTGCGGGCCCTGCCGATCGGCAACGGCCGGCTCGGCGCGATGGTGTTCGGCAACGTCGACACCGAGCGACTTCAGCTCAACGAGGACACGGTGTGGGCCGGCGGCCCGCACGACCCCAGCAACACCAGAGGCGCGGCCGCGCTGCCGGAGATCCGGCGACTGGTCAACGCGAACCAGTGGACGCAGGCCCAGGATCTCATCAACCAGACCATGATGGGCAACCCCGGCGGGCAGTTGGCGTACCAGACCGTCGGCAACCTCCGGCTCGCCTTCGGATCCGCCAGCGGAGCGTCCCAGCACAACCGCACGCTCGACCTCACCACCGCCACCGCCACGACGTCGTACGTCCTGGGTGGCATCCGTTATCAGCGTGAGGTCTTCGCCAGCGCGCCGGACCAGGTCATCGCGATGCGACTGACCGCCGACCGCACCAATTCGATCAGCTTCACCGCCACGTTCGACAGCCCTCAGCGCACGACGGTGTCCAGCCCGGACGGCGCCACGATCGGCCTCGACGGCGTCTCCGGCAGTCAGGAGGGCGTCACCGGGCAGGTCCGTTTCCTCGCCCTGGCCAACGCCACCGTCACCGGGGGCACCGTGTCCAGCTCCGGCGGCACCCTGCGGGTCACCAACGCGACAAGCGTGACAGTGCTCGTCTCGATCGGCTCCAGCTACGTCAACTACCGCAACGTCGGTGGCGACTACGGGGGCATCGCGCGACAGCGCCTCAGCGCGGCGCGCGCCTACAGCTACGACCAGCTGCGCAGCCGGCACGTCGCCGACTACCAGGCGCTGTTCGGGCGGGTCACCATCGACCTGGGCCGCACCTCCGCCGCCGACCAGACGACCGACGTCCGCATCGCCCAGCACAACAGCGTCAACGACCCGCAGTTCTCTGCGCTGCTGTTCCAGTTCGGCAGGTACCTGCTGATCTCGTCGTCGCGACCCGGCACCCAGCCGGCGAACCTCCAGGGCATCTGGAACGACTCGCTGACCCCCTCGTGGGACTCGAAGTACACGATCAACGCCAACCTGCCGATGAACTACTGGCCGGCCAACACGACCAACCTGGCCGAGTGCCACAACCCGGTGTTCGACATGGTCCGCGACCTGTCGGTGGCCGGCGCCCGCACCGCCCAGGTGCAGTACGGCGCGGGCGGCTGGGTCACCCACCACAACACCGACGCGTGGCGGGCCACCGCCGTCGTGGACGGCGCGTTCTGGGGCATGTGGCAGACCGGCGGCGCCTGGCTGTCCACGCTGATCTGGGACCACTACCAGTTCAACGGTGATGTCGAGTTCCTGCGGGCGAACTACCCGGCCATGAAGGGCGCCGCGCAGTTCTTCCTCGACACGCTGGTGACCGAGCCGACCCTCGGCTATCTGGTGACCAACCCCTCGAACTCGCCGGAGCTCAGCCACCACGCGAACGCCAGCGTCTGCGCCGGCCCCACCATGGACAACCAGATCCTGCGTGACCTGTTCGACGCGTGCGCCCGCGCGAGCGAGATCCTCAACGTGGACAGCACCTTCCGGGCCCAGGTCCGCGCCACCCGGGACCGGCTCGCGCCGATGAAGATCGGCTCGCGGGGCAACATCATGGAGTGGCTCTACGACTGGGTGGAGACCGAGCCCAACCACCGGCACATCTCGCACCTGTACGGGCTGGCCCCCAGCAACCAGATCACCAAGCGCGGCACCCCGCAGTTGTTCGAGGCCGCCCGCCGTACGCTGGCGTTGCGCGGTGACGACGGCACGGGCTGGTCGCTGGCCTGGAAAATCAACTTCTGGGCGCGGATGGAGGAGGGCAAGCGGGCCCACGACCTGATCCGCTACCTCGCCACCACCGCCCGGCTCGCGCCCAACATGTTCGACCTGCACCCGCCGTTCCAGATCGACGGCAACTTCGGCGCCACCGCCGGCATCGCCGAGATGCTGCTCCAGAGCCACATCGGTGAGCTGCACATCCTGCCCGCGCTGCCGCCGGCCTGGCCCAGCGGACGGGTGACCGGCCTGCGGGGCCGCGGTGGGCACACGGTCAGCATCACGTGGGCGAGCGGCGCGGCCACCGAGGTGCTCGTCCGTCCGGACCGTGCCGGCACCGTCCGCCTGCGGTCGCGGTTCCTGACCGGCACCGTCAGCGTTGTCGACACCGCCGACGGGACGTCGCCCCGGGTCACCCGCGTCGAATCCGACCTGATCGAAGTCACCGTGCAGGCGGGACGGACCTACCGGGTGACCAGCACGGGTGTCGCCACGCCGACGCTGGAGCAGAGCTTCACCAATGCCGGCATCAGCAACGACAGCAACACCAACGTCGCAAACTTCGACGGCAACGGCGCCAGTCTCTCCGCGCAGGCCCTGGCGCAGGCCGGCGCCAGCCCGGGCAGCACGGTGAGCCGCAACGGAGTGACCTTCCGCTGGCCCAACGTCAGCCCCGGTACGGCCGACAACGCCATCGCCTCGGGCCAGACCATCGGCGTCAGCGGCACCGGCAGCACGCTCGGCTTCCTCCTGACCGGCACCTACGGCGCCGTGTCGGGAACAGGCACCGTGGTGTACGCCGACGGCACCCGCCAGACGTTCACGTTGAGCACGCCCGACTGGTACGGCGGGCCGCAGTCCGGGGCGACCGCCGCCATCGTGTCGGCCTACCAGAACCGGCCCAACAACGCCCGCCAGGCCACGGCGGCCTGCATCTACTACGTGGGCGTGGCGTTGCAGAGCAAGGCGGTGACCCAGGTCGTGTTGCCCAACATCAGCGCACGGGCCGCGGCGAACGTGCCGACCATGCACGTCTTCGCCATCGCGATCGGGTCCTGACCTTTCGCCTCGCCACCTCCCCGGCGCTGAACGTCGGGGAGGTGGCGAGATCTCGCGGCCGGGCCGCCGGCGGGCAGCGCGGTCACCGGCGGCGCGGCGTGATCAGTCCCGACTCGTACGCCCACACGACCAGCTGGGCCCGGTCACGGCAGTGCAGCTTGGTCATCGCCCGGTTCACGTGTGTCTTGGCGGTCAACGGACTGATCACCATCCGCACGGCGATCTCGTCGTTGGTCATCCCGCGGGCGACGAGCTCGACGATCTCCTGTTCGCGGGCGGTCAGCACGTCCCGGCCCGCCGCCGGCACGGCTGGCGGTGGGCCGGCCACGAACTCGCTGATCAGCGTACGGGTGACGGCCGGCGCGAGCAGCGCGTCGCCGCGCGCCACGACGGCGACGGCCTGCAGCAGGTCGGCGGGGTCGGCGTCCTTGAGCAGGAAACCGCTGGCGCCCGCTCGCAGGGCGGCGAAGACGTAGGAGTCGAGCCCGTAGTTGGTGAGAATGAGAATCCGGATCGCGGCAAGGTCGGGGTCCGCGGCGATGCGCCGGGTCGCCTCGATGCCGTCGAGGCCCGGCATCTGCACGTCCATCAGTACGACGTCCGGGCGCAGGCGTCGCGCGAGGTGCACGGCCGACGTGCCGTCGGTGGCCTCGCCGACGACCTCCAGGTCGTCCTCTGCCTCCAACAGCGCCCGGAACCCGGCTCGCATCAGCGCCTGGTCGTCGGCGAGCAGGACCCGGATCATGCCGGCTCCCCGCGCCGTCGCCCGGTCATGCCGGCTCGTCGAGGGGGAACGTGGCCCGCACCGTGAACCCGTGGTCGTCGCGGGCGGCGGCTTGCAGGGTGCCGCCCAGTCCGGTAACCCGTTCCCGCATACCGCGCAGTCCCACCCCCGGTGTCGGGGGCCGCGCCGGCGACGCCCGCCCGTCGTCGGTGACCGCGACGGTCAGCCCGGCCGGGGCGTACTCGACGTGAATGTGCGCGGTCGCGGGGCCGGCATGGCGGGCCACATTGGTCAGGGCCTCCTGGACGACCCGGTAGCCGGCCTGGTCGACCTCGTCGGGCAGGCTCCGGGGCCGGCCGCTGACGGTGACCTGGACCGGCACGCCGACCGCCCGGGTCCGCTCGGCGAGTTCGTCCACCCGGGCCAGCCCGACGCGGTCGTCGTCGGGGGCGCGCAGGATGTCGAGGGTGGTGCGTAGTTCCCGCATCGCGGCGCCGCTGGCCTCCTGGATCGCCAGCAGCGTGGCCGACGGTTCCTCGCCGTGCTTGCGGGCCAAATGCACGGCGATCCCGGCCTGCACCTTGATCACCGAGATGCTGTGGGTCAGGGAGTCGTGCAGGTCGCGGGCGATGCGCAGACGCTCCTCCCCGGCACGGCGCAACGCCATCTCCTCGCGGGTGCGTTCGGCCTCGATGGCCCGCTGTTCGACCTGCTCCAGGTACGCCCGGCGTTGCCTGCCGACGAGCCCGGCGACGTTGGCCGCCACGAACCATCCCAGCAGCAGGGCCGTCCGCTCGACGATCAGCTGGTTGGGGCGGTCGGCCGGCGCCACCGAGACGTCGCGGGCCAGGAAGCCACCGAGGAAGGCGAGGCTGGCCACGGCGGCGGCCGCCCGGCGACCCTGCCAGGCGGCGAGGTAGACCACGCCGAGCACCGGGAACGCGGCGGACACCCCGGAGTGCACCCGGATGTGCAGGGCCAGCATGGCGGCGGTCACCACGCCCAGCGCGACCACCGGGTACCGCCGGCACACCGCGAGGGCCGCCGCCATGGCGAGGACCAGGGCGACGTCGAGGGCCCCGACGGTCGCGGCGTCCGGTGCGAGCGCGGCGTTGCCGAGCAGCAGGCCGCCGAGGGCGAGTCCACTGAGGGCGTACGGCAGGTCGCGGCGCATGGTCGCACTGTAGAACGGCCGTCGTCCGTGGAGCATCCCGCGCGTGCGGTAGATCAGGCGTACCACGGGGGTGGTATCGCGGCGGAGCAAGTGTCTGCGGCGGAACGACGTTTTCCCAGCCCGCCACGGCAAGCATCGACCTCATGACATACCGCTTCTTCACCCCCATCCCCACGAAGGCGGCCACCGGCCGCACCGCGGAGGTCTACCAGCAGTCGCGCGAGGACTTCCTCGGGCCGCTGCCCACCTTCCAGGTGCTCTCGGCCGTGCCGGAGGTGCTGGCCGCGACCTGGTCGCTGCTGCGCGAGGCCCTGCTCGCCGGGGACGCGTCCCGGGTCGAGCGCGAACTCGTCGCGGCGGCCGTGTCCCGGGCCAACCGCTGTCAGTTCTGCGTCGACGCCCACGTGCTGCTGCTGCACGCCCTGGGCGAGCACGCTCTGGCCGAGGTCGTCGCCCGGGGCGGGACGCCACCCGACCCGAGGCACGCCGAACTCGCCCGCTGGGCCCAGGCCAGCCGCAGCCCTCGCGCCGCCGACTGGAGCAGCACGTACCGCCCGGAGGTCACCGGTACGCTGCTCGCCTTCCACTTCATCAACCGGATCGTCTCGGCGCTGCTCGACCCCGACCTGCTCCCCGGCGGCCTGCAACGCTCCCCGCTGGTGCGTTCGGTCGGGGGCCGGTTGTACGCCAGGGCCGCCCGGGAGCCGAGGGAACCCGGTCGCAGTCTCCCGCTCATCGAGGCGGGTCCGACGCCGCCGCCGGCCTGGGCGGGGGACAGCCCGGTCGGTGTCGCCTACGCGTCGTTGCGAACCGCCGCCACCCGGGGCGGGGACCTGCTGGGCGACGTGGCCCGCCAGACCGTGACGGCCACCGTGCGCTGGGAGGACGGGCGGTTCCCGGCCCGGCCCGCCGACTGGGCCGTCGACCTGGTCCGGGACGTGCCCGGCAGGGACCGTATCGGAACCCGGATCGCGTTGCTGGCGGCGTTCGCGCCCAGCGCGATCAGCGTGGGGGACGTCGCCCTCTGGCGGCTGTCGCACCCCGCCGACGCCGACCTCGTCCGGCTGGTCGCGTACGGGGCGATCACGGCCACCGACCATGTCGCCCAGGCCCTGGCCTCGGCGCACCTCTAGGAGATCACCATGCGTAAGGCATTCGTCGTCAGCGCCGCCCTGCTGCTCATCGCGTTCGCCGTCCAGTTCGTCTTCGCCGCCGTCGGCGCGTTCACGAAACCCGGGGGCGACGGCGCGTACGCCCTGCACAGTGTCAACGGCATGGCCGTCATCCCCGTCCTCACCCTGCTCACCGCCCTGTTCGCCGCGCTGGCGAAGGCGCCGGGCCGACTCGTCGGACTGGCGATCCTGCCGGTCGGCCTCGTCGTCGTGCAGGCGCTTCTCGCCATGCTCGCCAACGCCTCCACCGACGCCGCCGGAGTCAGCACCGCGTTCGGCCTGACCCTCGGCGGGTTGCACGCGCTCAACGGCATCGTCGCGGTGCACGTCGTGGTCGGCGTCCTTCGGGCAGCGCGGAGGCTGGGTGGTCCGGCGCCGGTGGGCGACATCCGCGAGGCCGTCCGGGAGGGGGAGCCGGCATGACCACCGGCTCGCTGCTCGTGGCGGACCTCGTGCTCGCGGTTCTCACCGCCGCCGGATGGTTGGGTGGCGGCGCCGCGGCGGCCGCCCGGCGCCGTCCGCTCGCACTCGGGCTGGCCGCCGTCGCGCTGCTCGCCACGCTCGGCCGCGCGCTCACGGTGATCGCGCTCGCCCGCGCCGGCTGGTGGTTCGCCGCGGAGAAGGTCCTCATCGCCGCGCCCCTGTCGCTCGCCGCGGTGGTCGTCGCCGGGCCGCGGCTGCTGCGGGCCGCGGGCGACCTCCGGTCCGTCGCGGTCCCGCTCCTCTTCGCCGGGTACGCCGTGAGCGGCGCCCTGCTCGTGACGATCCTGCACGGGTATCCGGCGTCGGCCTCGGTGGGGCTGCTCGCGGTCGCCGGGGTCGGCACGGCGGCGGCGGTCTCGTGGCGCTTCCTCGACGCGCGCCCGTCCCGGACGGTGTCCCGGGCGGCCACCGTGGTGACGGTCGCGGCCCTGCTGGCCGGAACCGGGCTGGCCGTCGCCACGGACGCCGCGCCCGCCGTACCGCTCGATCATGGCTATCCGCAGATCCGGACCACCGACGAACCCACTCGGCGGTTCACCCTGACGGCCGGGACGGCCAGGGTGAACGTGGGTGGCCGCGACGTCGCGGCGTGGGCGTTCAACGCGCAGGTACCCGGGCCGGAGTTGACCGCCACCGTCGGCGACGTCGTGGAGGTGACGCTGCACAACCGGGACATCGGGCGGGGCGTCACCCTGCACTGGCACGGGTACGACGTGCCGAACAGCCAGGACGGGGTGCCCGGGGTGACGCAGGCAGCGGTGCTGCCCGGCCAGGAGTTCGTCTACCGGTTCCGTGCCGATCAGGCCGGGACGTACTGGTACCACACCCACGCGGTGTCCGACGTCGGTGTGCGGATGGGCCTCTACGGCGTCCTGGTGGTGCGCCCGGGGCCGACGACCGGCCTCGACGTCACCGTGCCGGTGCACACCCTGGCGGGTCGTCCGCTGCCCCCGGCGCGAGTGGAACGGGTCGAGGCCGGCGTGCCGGTGCGGCTGCGCCTGATCAACACCGACAACACGACGCACCGGTACGCCCTGGCCGGGGCCGCCTTCCGGGTCGCCGCGATCGACGGCTCTGATCTGCGGGGTCCGACGCCGCTCGCGGACACCGCCGTGCTGATCCCGGCCGGAGGCCGCTACGACCTGGTGTTCACCGCGCCGGCCAGCCCGGTGGCGCTGTTCGTCGACGGACGGGTGGTCTACTCCACCGGGGAGGTGTCGACGGCGACCGGCGGGTGGCCCGTCCTGGACCCGCTCACCTACGGCGTGCCGGCTCCGGTGCCGTGGGCCCGGTTCGACCGGAAGTTCACCCTCGTCCTCGACCGTGGTCTCGACCTGCACGGACTGCTCCCGCGATACGCCCACACCGTGAACGGCGCGGCCGATCCGGACATCCCGCCGCAGGTCGTCCGCCGCGGCGACGTCGTCCGCTTCACGATCGTCAACCGGTCGCAGACCGTGCACCCGTGGCATCTGCACGGCCACCACGTCCTCGTGCTGTCCCGCACCCGGAAGGCGGCGATCGGAAGTCCGTTGTGGCTGGACTCGTTCGACGTCCGGCCGGGTGAGGTGTGGGAGGTGGCGTTCCAGGCCGACAACCCGGGGATGTGGGCCAACCACTGCCACAACCTGGGGCACGCCGACGCCGGGATGACGCTGCACCTGATGTACTCGTGATCTCCCGCGCCGTTCCCGGTTTCGGCCCGACCCTGGCGGGAACCCCGTCGCCGCCCGTGCAGCGGAGGCAGGCGACGAAGAGGTGGCTATGACCCTGGCCAACCCGGCTCCCGACTATTTCGAGCCCGAAGACGGCATGTTCCTGGCGACGCTGCTCATCGTCCGCGACATCGATCGGTCGCGGGAATACTACGAGCGGGTGTTCGGGGCGACGTGCGTCCATGACGCGAACCCGTTGATCATGAGGTTCTTCAACAGCTACATCATCATCAACGTCGAGGGCGGCCCGACGGACGACAAGCCGACGGTCCAGGCCAAGGCCCCGGTCGACTCCAACACCCTGAGCTGCGCGATGAATGTCCGGGTCCGGGACATCCACGCGCTCTACACCGAGTGGAAGGCCCGCGGCGCGGATTTCCTCACCGAGCCGAAGGACCACGGCACGGAGATCCGTTGTTACCTCCGCGACCCCGACGGCTATCTGGTGGAGATCGGGCAGGGCCTCTAGCCGCGGAGTCCCATCGCGGGCCGCCGGATCGGGCAGGCGCAGCACCCGGCCCCGTCGCGTGGCGGCGGGGCCGGGTGTCGGTGCGCGGAGTCGGTCGGGATCAGCTGGTTCCGCAGCTGACCGTCGGCCAGTTCCAGTTGCCGTTGGCCATGATCGTTATGCCGAAGTTGTTGCCGTTGCCGTTCGGCCTGGCGGTGACGGTTCCGCTGGTGCCGCTGACGGAGGCGTTCCAGCTGTTCTGAATGCTCTGGCCGCCGCCGAGTCCGAGTCTGACGACCCAGTTGCTGGTGCCGCTGACCGCGACGTTCAGATTGAAGCGGTCGCCCCACTGCTGACCGGCGGAGAGCGTCGCGTTGCAGGTGCCGGTCCCCGGGTTACCGGTGGTGGGCCCGGAGGTGGGCCCGGAGGTCGGGTTGCCGCCGCCGCCCTCCTGGACGGTGACGTCGGAGCTGCCGCTGCTCTGGTAGCCCTCGGTGGCCATGATCTGGTAGCTGTGGTTGGTGCCGAGGTTCAGGCCGGCGCGGGCCCAGGCGTCGAAGTGGTTGGCGGTGGTGATGGTGCCACTCGAGCGCTTGTTCTGACGGACGCTCCAGTACTGGTAGAACGTCTGGTTGCCGTCGATCGACGGGGCGTTGACCCGCTGGCTGCGCAGGATGTCGTAGGTGCCGCCGTCAGTGGTCACCGTGCCCAGCCGCTGGGCGCCGCTGCTCGGGTTGTAGCTGCCGAAGTTCTCCACCACGTAGTACTCGATGAGCGGGTTGCGCGTCCATCCGTACAGGGCGAGGTAGGTGTTGTTGTTCCCCGGGTTGTAGTTGGCCGAGTAGCTGACCGTCCGCCGCGAGCCGGTGGCCCAGCCCTTGCCGCCGACCCAGTTGTTGGTGCTGCGGTCCCAACTGCTGGAGTACCGGCCGTCGGCGCGCAGCGTCATGCTGGCGTTGCCGCCGTCCTTCCAGAAGGAGAAGTAGTAGCCGTTGTGCGTGCCGGTCAGGCTCGAGGTGAGCGTCCGGTCGGCCTCGGCGTACGCGTTGGTCGCCGTCACCGTGCCGGCGATGGCCAGGACGGCGGCGCAGGCGGCGCCCAGGAGCAACCGGATTCGGCCGCGCCTCCCTGGCCTGGTGGGGGTGTGGCTGGTGTCGGTCATGTGGGTGGTTCCTCCTCGTAACGGCCACGGCGTCGTGCCGCGTGGTGGTGGTTGGCCGGTCGTCCTGCACGACGACCGGAGGAGTGGGCCGTGGTGGCTGGTGCTGACGGTGATTGAGCGTCGTCGATGGGGACCGTATTAACCAGGTCGTCGACTTGTCAACAATTTCCGGAAACGCCGTGGCAACATCGCTCTCGGCTCCCCCTGCGGGAGGGACGCGTGTCGAGCCAGGTCAGTAGTCAATCAGAGTTCGGTATCGTCATACGACTGCCGGCGCCGACGGACCTCACTTCGGCCGGAAGCCGCCGAAATTTCCGAAGACTTTCCGGACCTTGACCACCAGGTGCGGGAAGTGGGTCCGGGAGGGGGCACCGCCACTCCGGCGTGCCGGATGGGTTAAAACTTGATCCGTTCCAAAATAGTGAGCTAGTGTTCCTCGGGTGATGCCCGACTTCGAGGCGCAACTGCGAGCCGCCTCGCTGCGCGTGACCCGGCCCCGGCTGGCGGTGCTCGCGGCCCTGCGCGACCACCCCCACGTCGGCACCGACGCGGTGATCGCGATGGTGCGGGCGGAGCATCCCACCGTGTCCCACCAGGCCGTGTACGACGTGCTGCGGGTGCTCACCGACGCCGGTCTGGTACGCCGGATCCAGCCTGCCGGCGCCACCGCCCGCTACGAGTCCCGGGTGGCGGACAATCACCACCATGTCGTGTGCCGCTCCTGCGGCGCCATCGCCGACGTCGAGTGCGCCGTCGGCCACGCCCCCTGTCTGACCGCCTCCAATGACCACGGGTTCGTGGTCGACGAGGCGGAGGTCGTCTACTGGGGCACCTGCCCCGGTTGCGCGGCCGCTCGCACCTCCCAGTGATCCGCCAGTTCGGAAGGAAGTACATGAGCGACACCCAGGACAACGGCCCCATCAGCGCGCAGGGCGTGGACGAGAAGGCCGCGGCCGGCTGCCCGGTCGCGCACGACTCGGTGACCGCGCACGGCAGCGAGAGCGAGAACCCGGCGATCGACTCGCCGACCCCGAAGACCGGTGGTCGTCCGCGCAGCAACCGGGACTGGTGGCCCAACCAGCTCGACCTCTCGGTGTTGCACGCCCACTCGTCGAAGGGCAACCCGCTGGGTGCGGACTTCAGCTACGCCAAGGAGTTCGCCAAGCTCGACGTCGAGGCCCTCAAGCGCGACATCGTCGAGGTCCTCACCACCTCGCAGGACTGGTGGCCGGCCGACTTCGGCCACTACGGCGGCCTGATGATCCGGATGAGCTGGCACGCCTCCGGCACGTACCGCATCGAGGACGGTCGAGGCGGCGCCGGCGACGGTGGGCAGCGGTTCGCGCCGCTCAACAGCTGGCCGGACAACGCCAACCTGGACAAGGCCCGCCGGCTGCTCTGGCCGGTCAAGCAGAAGTACGGCCAGAAGATCTCCTGGGCCGACCTGCTGGTGCTCGCCGGCAACGTGGCCCTGGAGTCGATGGGCTTCAAGACCTTCGGCTTCGGCTTCGGTCGCGAGGACGTGTGGGAGCCCGAGGAGATCTTCTGGGGCCCCGAGGACACCTGGCTCGGCGACGAGCGGTACGCCTCCGAGAAGGAGATGGCGGCCGGCGTCGGTTCGACGGAGATGGGTCTCATCTACGTCAACCCGGAGGGCCCCCGCGGCAACGCGGACCCGGCGGCGGCGGCGCACTTCATCCGCGAGACCTTCCGCCGGATGGCGATGAACGACGAGGAGACCGTCGCCCTCATCGCCGGCGGCCACACCTTCGGCAAGACCCACGGCGCCGGCGTCGCCGACGGCCACGTCGGCGCGGAGCCCGAGGGCGCCCCGCTGGAGGCGCAGGGCCTCGGCTGGCTGAGCACCCACGGCAGCGGCAAGGGCCGTGACACGATCACCAGCGGCCTCGAGGTGACCTGGACCGACCAGCCGACGCGGTGGAGCAACCGGTTCTTCGAGATCCTCTTCGGCTACGAGTGGGAGCTCACCACGAGCCCTGGTGGCGCGAAGCAGTGGGTCGCCAAGGATGCCGAGGCGATCGTCCCGGACGCCTTCGACCCGTCGAAGAAGCACCGGCCGACGATGCTCACGACCGACCTGTCGCTGCGCGTCGACCCGGCGTACGAGAAGATCTCGCGCCGCTTCCTGGAGAACCCCGACCAGTTCGCGCTGGCCTTCGCCAAGGCGTGGTACAAGCTGCTGCACCGCGACATGGGCCCGATCGAGCGCTTCCTCGGGCCGTGGGTGGCCGAGCCGCAGCTCTGGCAGGACCCGGTGCCGGCCGTCGACCACGAGATGGTGGGCGACGCCGACATCGCCGCCCTCAAGGCCAAGGTTCTGGATTCTGGTCTCACCATCGACCAGCTGGTCTCCACCGCCTGGGCCTCTGCCGCGAGCTTCCGGTACACCGACAAGCGCGGTGGCGCCAACGGCGCGCGGATCCGCCTCGAGCCGCAGCGCAACTGGGAGGTCAACCAGCCCGAGCAGCTCGCGTCGGTACTGAGCACCCTGGAGGGCATCCAGCAGGAGTTCAACGCCGCCGGTGGGGCGAGGATCTCGCTCGCCGACCTGATCGTGCTGGCCGGCTCGGCAGCGGTCGAGAAGGCGGCGCGCGACGCGGGTGTCGAGGTGACCGTGCCGTTCCGGCCGGGCCGCACCGACGCCACCCAGGAGCAGACCGACGTCGAGTCCTTCCGGGTCATGGAGCCGCGCGCCGACGGGTTCCGCAACTACCTGCGCCCGGGTGAGAAGACCCAGCCGGAGGTGCTGCTCGTCGACCGTGCCTACATGCTGAACCTGACCGCGCCCGAGATGACCGTCCTCGTCGGCGGTCTGCGGTCGCTCGGCGCCAACACCGGCGGCAGCCAGCACGGCGTCCTCACCGACCGGCCCGGTGTGCTCACCAACGACTTCTTCGCCAACCTGCTCTCCCCGGGCACCCGGTGGAGCGCGTCGAAGTCCGACGAGCACGTGTACGAGATCCGGGACCTGGCCACCGACGAGGTGAAGTGGACCGCCACCGCGGTCGACCTCATCTTCGGCTCCAACTCCCAGCTGCGGGCCCTCGCCGAGGTCTACGCCAGCCAGGACGCGCGCGACAAGTTCGTGCAGGACTTCGTCGCGGCCTGGACGAAGGTCATGGAGCTCGACCGTTTCGACCTCGCCTGATCCTGCGCTCACCGACGAGCCCCGGCCGATCCGTCAGCGATCGACCGGGGCTCGTCCGCGTCCTGCCGCCGCCGAAGACGGGAGGCCCGTCAGCCCAGCCCGGACAGGTACTTCCTGCGTCGCTGCGGCTCGAACTTCTCGATCGCGTACCGCAGCATGACGCGCGGCATGACCCGGTGATGCCGGGCCAGGAACTCCTCCTCGGCCGCCCGGTCGCGGTTGCCCACCTCGCGCAGCATCCAGCCCACCGCCTTGCGGACCAGGTCGTGCGGGTCGTGCAGGAGCCGTTCACCCAGGCGGAACGTCCAGTCGAAGTCACCGATCCTGATGAAGGCGAAGGTCGCCATGATGGCGATGCGCCGGTCCCACACCAGGTCCGACGCGGCCAGGCGATCCAGGACGCTCCGGTCCTTGTCGATCAGCCACGGCCCGAGGATGTACGGGGCGGACGAGTCCACCAGGTCCCAGTTGTTGATGTGGTCGGTGTTGTCCAGCAGGAGGCGGACGACGCGGCCCCGTTCCTCCTCGTCGCCCCTGGCGAACTTGCGGACCAGGACGAACAGTGCCGTCAACCTCTCCTCGTGCACGTCGCTGGTCAACAGCTCCGCCGTGCCGGTCAGGGAGAGATCGCGCCAGTACCGGGCGGCCACCCGGCGCTGTTCGGGTACGGAAACCCCGATCGCCCGGTCACCCTCGCCGTAGCCGCCCGGGCCCAGTTGGAGGAACCGGCTCGATCCGGCCGCCCGGGCCGGGTCGGCGAGGCTCGCGAGTTCGCGTCGGACGTCGGCGGGCGTGGCCATGTCCGTGCAACCTACCGGCCGCATCCGACGGTTCCGCCGTTCTCGGCGGATTCGGTCGGCGGCGCGCGGTTCGAGGGACGGTAGGTGGCCGACGAGTTTGGGATGCTGTGCCCGTCTATCTGCCGACAGCACCTGACGTGAAGGAGCACCGCGATGGCGAAGGTCATCTCCACGCTGTTCATCTCGGCCGACGGCGTGGCCGAGATCGACCCCGACTGGCACTTCCCGTACTTCGACGACAACATGGGCCGCGCCGTCACCGAGGACTACGACACGTCCGACGTGCTGCTCATCGGCCGGGTGACCTACGACAGCTTCGCCGGAGCCTGGCCCGACCGGGAGGCGGCGGGTGGCGAGGACGCCGGGTTCGCCAAGCAGCTCGGGGACGTGCGCAAGGTGGTCGTCTCCCGCCAGCCGCTGGAATTCTCCTGGCGCAACTCGGAGGTCATCGACGGCGATCTCCCGGCGGCCGTCGCCGCGCTCAAGGCCGACGCCGGGATCAAGGGCATCCTCATTCCCGGGTCGATCTCCGTGGTGCAGCAGCTCCTCGCCGCCGGGCTGGTCGACGAGCTGCGTCTGCTGGTGCACCCGGTGGCGGCGCGCAAGGGCCGCAGGCTGTTCGACGACGGCGACACGCCGTACCACCTGCGGGTGATGGCGACCGAGGTGTTCCCGACGGGCGTGCTCCGCGTGATCTACGCGCCGACCGACGCGCCCGGCGCGGTCGGCTACGACGACGTCAAGGACCAGGTGCCCGCGGGAAACTAGGCGACTCGGCCACCCATCTCGCCGGCCGCCCGACGCCTGGTCCGAGCCGGCCCCGTCGCTTGCCGCGACGGGGCCGGCTCGATCTCGTACGGGCTCGGACAGCTCGGCCCGGGTGGACGTCGGGGATCGCCCGCGGTCAGGCGATCGTGCAGGTCGCGCCGTTGAGAGTGAACGAACTCGGTCGGGCGGTGTTGCCGGTGTGGGTGGCCTGGAAGCCGATGGTGACCGATCCGCTCGGCGGGATGCTGGCGTTGTAGGCGACATTCCGGGCCGTCACCTGGCCGGACGCGGGGGAGTAGGTCGCGTTCCAGCCCGAGGTGACGCTCTGCCCGCCGGGCAGGGTGAAGACGAGCGACCAGCCGTTGACGGCGCTGGCGCCGGTGTTGGTGATGGTGAGGTTCTCGGTCAGGCCGGTGTTCCAGGCGTTGATGGCCACGCTCACGCGGCACGCGCCGGAACTCGGCGGCGGCGTGGTGGGGTTCGGCGGCGGCGTGGTCGGGTTGGGCGGCGGCGTGGTCGGGTTCGGGGGCGGGGTGGTCGGGTTGGGCGGCGGCGTGGTCGGGTTCGGGGGCGGCGTGGTCGGGTTCGGCGGGGCGGTCAGGCCGAAGAAGGCGACGGCGGCAGCGGCCATGCCGCCGGCGGGCAGGCTGTGCCCGGCGCCCTGGATGCTGTACGCCTCGACCTGGACGGTCCCGCTCGCGTCGGCGTACCGACGCCGGTTCCAGTTGGTCTGCGGCGTGTCGGTGGAGGTGGGTGTCTGGCTGAGCCCGAACACGTTGGTCCACTGCTCGATGGTCTCCTGCAGCAGCGAGTACGGCACGAGGGTGTCGCTGGTGCCGTGCCACAACTGCACGCGCGGGCGGGGGCCGGAGTAGCCGGGGTAGGCCTGCCGGACCGCGTCACCCCACTGTTGCGGCGTGCGGTTCATGTTCCCGCCGGTGCACTGGCTGCTCCCGGGCGGATAGTCCGCCGCGTTGGCGAAGCAGTTGTAGGGGACCCCCATGAACGCCGCGCCGGCCTTGAACACGTCGGGGTACAACGCCAGCATGTGGTTGGTCATCATGCCGCCGGACGAGCTGCCGGTGGCGTACACCCGGTCGGGGTCGCCGCCGTACTGCTGCTGTGCGTAGCGGATCATCGAGATGATCGACACGGGGTCGCTGCCGCCGCCGCGGCGCTTGGCGGCATCCGACCAGGTGTCGAAGCAGTTGCCGAAGCCGGCCTGCTGGGTGGCCGTCGGGTAGATCACGATGAACCCGTACCGGTCGGCCTGGGCGGCGAATTCGCTGCCGGAGTAGAAGCCGGGGCCCGACCCTCCGCAGCCGTGCATCGCGACCACGATCGCGGGTCTGGTCGGGCGGGTGTCGGGCACGTAGACGTGCATGCGCATCCGGCCCGGATTGTCGCCGAAGCTGGTCACCTCGGTGAGCGACGCGGCGTACGCGGGCTGGAGCGCGGGTGCCACCAGGCCGGCCGCCGCCAGCGACGTGACCAGGGCGAGCAGCAGTTTCCTTCGGATTTTCACGGGGACGACTCCTTCGATCACCTGTGCGGGTTGCGTGTGGTCGCGGGGCGGTCACGGGTGCGCCCGACTGCCCGTGGTGATCGCGCCTCGCCCACTACGTGTGCTTGCCCGGTGCCCGGCTCCGTGCGGCGTCGCGTAGCAGATAGTGTTCCTCGCGGTCGCCGAAGTGTCAATCGACGTACCTCAATTGCATGCGTGGTCGTGCCCGCCGCGACGGGCCCGGCGGCACGGGCCCTCCGTCTACAGTCGGTGCACCGTCCCTGAGCCGAGCCGGGAGCGCCTGTGGCAAGCCCCTTCACCATCGAGGAGATCTATCCCGACGACGGGGACGACCCGCCGCGGCTGCCCCGGCGGCAGGCCGGCAGCTCGCCGCAGGATCTCGCGGTGACCCTGCTGGCCGACTACACCCTGCGGTACCGCGCGCGGATCCCGTCCGCCGCCCTCGTCGCGCTGCTCGCCGAGGCCGGGGTGAGCACGGCCGGAGCCCGCGCCGCGATCAGCCGCCTGGCCCGTCGGGGTGTGCTGGAGGGCAGCCGGGAGGGACGGCGCAGCTCCTACCGGATCAGCCGCGCCGCCGCCGCGAACCTGTCCAGCGGAGGCAGTTGGATCCTGGCCGCCACCACCGAGGTCACGGCGTGGGACGGATGCTGGACCCTCGTCGCCTTCTCCCTGCCGCAGGATCACAGCACCCAGCGGCGGGCCCTGCGTGGCCAGCTCCGCTGGCTCGGGTTCGCGCCGTTGTACGACGGGCTGTGGATCTCGCCGTACGAACTGGGCGCGCAGGGCAGGGCGAAGCTCGCCCGGTTCACCCTCGGCGCCGTCACGGTGTTTCGCGGGCGACAGGCGGCGCTCGACGTGATCGGCCAGCGCGCTCCCATCGACGCCTGGGACATCGAGGCGATCGGTCGGCACTACGAGGAGTTCCTGCGACGGTGGACGCCCCTGGTGCCCATGCTGCGATCCGGAGCCGTCGACGGCGCGGCGGCGGTGCGGGCGCGTACCGAGGTCATGGACACCTTCCGCCGGTTTCCCACCCTCGACCCCCGGTTGCCGCTGGAATTGCTGCCGGCGGGATGGCTCCGACGGCCGGCCCGGGAGCTGTTCGAAGCCGTCTACGACGGCCTCGCCGAACCCGCCGCGCGCCACGTCCGGTCGGTCGTCGCGCGGTTCGTCGACGGCACGCAGCCCGGCATCCAGGCGCACACCACCGCCGACCTCCTCGCCGGGGTACTCCGTGCGGACCCGGCTCCGGACCCGGGCGGTGCATCGGCGACGGTCGAGAGCTGCGCGACCTGAACGGGAACTGACGGGGTCTCCCCACCGGCGACGAGGTGTGTACCTTGTGGAGAACGCGCAGCGCTGGGGAGGCCGGATGACGTCACGCGGTGCAGACCTTTCGGCGGCCGACCGGATCGACACCTCCGTCGCGCACCCTGCCCGTCGGTACAACTACCTGTTGGGTGGCAAGGACAACTTCGCCGCCGACCGGGAGTCCGGCGACGCGCTCGCGGCCGCGATGCCCACCATCCGGCTCGCCGCCGTGGAGAACCGGATGTTCCTGCAACGCACGGTGCGCTTCCTGGCGCAGCACGGCGTCCGGCAGTTCCTGGACATCGGGACCGGCATCCCGACCGCCGACAACACCCACGAGGTCGCCCAGGCCATCGAACCGTCGGCACGGGTGGTCTACGTCGACAACGACCCGATCGTCCTGGCCCACGCCCGCGCGCTGTTGTCCAGCACGCCCGAGGGGCGGACGGCCTACCTCGACGCCGACCTGCGGGAACCGGACAAGATCCTCGCCCATCCCGACCTGCGCACGACACTGGACCTGACCGAACCCGTCGCGCTGATGTTGGTGGCCATCCTGCACTTCATCCGGGACGACGAGGACCCCAAGGGCATCCTCGATCGGCTCATCGCGGCGCTGCCGTCCGGCAGCTACGTGGTCGCCTCGCACGTGACCTGGGAATACCTGCCGCCCGCCGCCATCGCTCAGCTCGAAGCCAACAACCGCGACGGCCGGTTCCAGGCCCGGACGACCGAGCAGTTCGCGGCCCTTCTCGACGGGCTGGAGCTCGTCGAGCCCGGCGTCGTGTCCGTGGCGCGGTGGCACGCCGACGACGCGCCGCAGCCGCGTCCGTCCGTGCAGGACGTGTCGTTCAACGGCGCCGTCGCCCGGGTCCGGTGACGACGACCGCCACCGAAGCCGGTGCCGCGGTCGCTCAGCGGGTCTTCTTCGTCGGCCGTTTGCGGGGCGGCGTCAACAGGTCGGCGATCGCCGCGATCGCCGACGGCACGATGCGGTAATACGCCCAGACGCCGCGCTTCTCGCGCTCGATCAGACCGGCCTCGGTGAGAATCCGCAGGTGATGGCTCACGGTCGGCTGAGAGAGGTTGAGCGGCGCGGTGAGGTCGGTGACCGAGGCCTCGCCCTCCGGGGCGGCCTGGATCAGGCTGAGCAGTCGCAGGCGGGCCGGATCGGCGAACGCCTTCAGCACCCCCGCGAGCCGCTCGGCATCCGCGCGTTTGATCGGCTCACCGGCAAGCGGCGAGATGGCAGGCATGGCAGTATCGGCAGTTCCCACGACAGCCATCGTTCCACCAACCTGGGGAACAGAGCGGCGGAACCGGACAAATCCCCGAGCCGATGCTGTGCTCATCACAACACCATCGACGCGTGTCGTGGCCGCGTGGGCCAGCTGTCAGGGCAGGTTGATCGTGTACTCGGCGGTCTGGACCTTCCCGTCGACCTGGAAGTCGAAGAAGGCCCGGTACCGGCCGGAGCTGGGGACGGTCAGCCAGAACGCGACCGCGCCGTCGACGAGCTCCTGCTCCGGGTGGACGTGCACGTACCCGAGGTCACCCTCGCGAACGACGACCAGGTGCCCGTACGCGCCGAGGTACCGCTGCGGCTGGACCGGCCCGGCGGCGTCGGTGCGCGTGAGCTGGAATCGCACCGGCGCCGTCACCCCGGCGGTGGGCGTCCCGGTCATCGACACCGTGAACGGTCCGGCCGTCGCCTGCGCCTGGGCCGGTGGCAACGCGGCCGGGGCGTACGCGCCCGGCACGTGGTGGTCGACGCCCAGCACGAGGGGCACCTGTCGACCGTCGGGGGCGCTGACGGAGAAGTCGGCGAAGACGCGGTAGCCACCCGGCCGGGCCAGTGTCAGGGGGACGCTCCAGGTGCCGTCGGGCGCCATCGTCGGGTGCAGGTGCTGGTAGCCGCCCAGGTCGCGACCCACCACGATCAGGTGCAACGGCTTCTCGTGCACGACGGCGAAACGCGTCGCCGGCTGCCGGTCGGTCCCGACGATCCGGAACCGGTAGTCCGCGCGTACGCCGGGCGGCTGGGTCCGCTCCAGGGGCTGCAACGTGTAGCCGCCCGCGCTTACCGTCGTCCCGGTCGCCAGCGTCTCACCCGTGCTGACGTCCCCCGGATGGGAGTGCGGCCCGGTCCCGGGCGCGTGGTCGTGCCCGTTCCCGGCCGACAGGGCTTCCCCGGAGCCGGTCGGCACTCCGCCGGCGGCCGCGGGCCGACGCGCGTCACCGGCCGGCGACGCGTCGCCGGTGCCGATGCGGGCGAGCCCGAAGCCGGCCAGCAGAGCCGCCACCAAGCCGCCGACGAGCAGCGCCAGGTGGGTGTTGGTCAGCCGTGACCCGCGTACCACGCTGCTGTCCTGCGCCTCGGGTCGCGGCCGGTCGACTGTCGACGTGTCCTCCGGTGTGGCCAGGGCCCGCGCGGACGGCGCCGGCCGTCCCGCCGGCGCGGACTCAACGACGACCGGACTCCGCGCGCTGGCGAGCGCGCCGCTCCTGCGCGCCGCGGGTACGGCGGCGCTTCGCTGTCTGCCGCCGGCCGGGCGACCGCCGCCGGCGGTTGCCGCGTTCGTGCCGGCGGTTGCCGCGTTCTTGGCGGCGGTTGCCGCACTCCTGCTCGCGGTTGCCGCGCTCCTGCGGGCGACGGGCTTGCGTGCCGAGGGTGCGACGCGGCCACCCCGGCCGGTCGGAGCCTTCGACGGGCGGGCCCGGCCAGGCGGTCCACCCGCCGTCGACGAGCGACGACGCCACGCGACGAAGCCCGCCACCGCCGCCAGGACCGCGACCGCCCCGCCGACCCAGAGCAGCGCGCCCGGGCCGCTTCGCCCATCCGAGGGTACGGCGGGAGCCGCCTGCGCTGTGCTCGGCGATCCGGCGGGCGCCGCCGAGGCCACCGGCTGCTGCCCCGTGGACGCGTGCTGGTCGATGGCGGCCAGAAGCGCGGGGTCGGGCTGCTGGGTCGGCGGTTGCCAACCCTGCGGCGCCGTGGTCGCCCGGCCGGTGTAGCGGAACGTCATCGTGCCGCGCACCGCGTCACCGTCGGAGGCCACCGACAGGTAGCTCACCGAGTACTGGCCGGCCGCCGGTAGGTGCGCGACCGACACCATCGCCGGAAACCCCGTCGTGTACTCGCGTGGCTGGAACTGGCCGTCGACCAGGAAGTACTCCCGCACCGGCTTGGTCAGCGTCTTCGGCTCCCCGTACGTCCAGCCGTTGTCGACGCGGACGCCGTTCGGCGCGGTGACCGTGAAGTACGCGTTGGCGCCGACCTTTTCCGTGAAGTACAGCGCCACCGACGTCACCGGCCCCTGTACCGTGGCGCCGCTCTCGGGAGTGGACATCGCGAGCGTCCCGTGAGCTGCGGCGGGCTGAGCGGACGTGAGGAGGGTGACCGCCGTGGCGAGGGCGAGGGCGAGCAGGCTCGCGATCAGCCGGCCGAGACTCTGGGGGAGACGACGCATCTGAATATCCTCACCGGGGTGAGGCTTTTTTCACAAGGAGCTGATCTTTTTTCATGGACGGCAAAAGTTGGCGCCGCTCCGCTCGCTCCGGCTGGCCGACGCCGGGACAGGCCACGACCGTCGCCGAGGGGCCGCGGCCCCGGACCACGCCCACGCGTGGCCCGGGACCGTCGCTTCAGCAGGTCGCGGGTGGAATGCTCTGCTCGTACTGGAAGACGTTGTGCGGGTCGTACTTCGCCTTGACCTTGCGCAGTCGGTAGAAGTTGGACCCCCAGTAGGCCGACTCCCACTCCGCCATCCCGATGTTCGGCACGTTGACGTAGGCGCCGTCGACGTACGGCCGCAGGGCCTGGCTGAACTCGGCGATCCAGGTCTGGGCGATCGGGGTGAGCGCATCGCCGCTGTCCGGCTCCCCGCGGGTGCCCCAGCCGGCGCCCGGCTCGGAGTAGAAGAGCGCGTCGCGGTGCGGGAACGCGGAGCCGCCACGGGGTTCGTGCGCCTGGGCCCCGCGACCGAACGCCTGGAGGAAGAAGTTGCTGTCGTCCGTCGGCGCCTCCTCCATGAAGGCGCGGACCACGCTGATCGCCTTCTTCGGGAACGGCCTGTTGGAGAACTGCGAGAAGAACTTCCAGTTGGCGGGCTCGTCCTCGGTCGGGATCTGGAAGCCCGCGTAGATCTCGCCCCAGCCCCCGGTCTGCACGGTGACCTCGGGATTGCCGATCGAGAGGATCGGCTCCAGCAGCTCCCGCGCCTCCGCCTCCGGACCGTCGGCGAGCACCGCGAACAGCAGGATCTCGGACTTGTGGATCTCGACCTGGGTCCCCAGGCGGTAGTCGGTGAACGGAGCGACGCGCTGCCAGGTCTCGAAGATCTCCTCCAGGTCGCCGAGGCCGTCCCAGGTCGCCTGGACGTAGGCGACGCTGCGCAGCGGCGTCACCCGGTAGGTGAGCGAGGTGACGATCCCGAAGTTGCCGTTGCCCGCGCCGCGCAGGGCCCAGAGCAGGTCCTCGTGGTTGTGCAGGTCCACCTCGATCGCCTTGGCGCCGTTGGTGCCCCACGCGACGACGATCTCCGCCCCGATCAGGCTGTCGCAGGCCATCCCGAGGTAGCGGGTGAGGAACCCGAGACCGCCGCCGAGGGTCGCGCCGGACAGGCCCACGCTTCCCTCCGTGCCGGTCGTCACCGCGAGGTCGTGCTCGCCGAGCGCGGTGACCGCCTCCAGCTGGTTGAGCCCGGCGCCCACCCGTGCGATGCGGCTCGCGTAGTCGATGTGGGTCGACTTGAGCTCGCTCACGTCGATCACGATGCCGTTGTCGACGTTCGACCAGCCCTCAAGGCTGTGCCGGCCGCTGCGTACCCGCAGCGCGACGTCGTTCTGCCGCGCCCAGGTCAGGGCGTTGACCACGTCCTGGGTGTTCTGCGCGAAGACGATGACCAGCGGGTAGCGGACGAACAGCTCGTCCCAGCCGAGGCTCGCGTTCGCGTACCCCGGATCCTGAGGGCGGACGATGCGGCCGGTCAGCTCCGCCGGCGGATACTCCGCGGTGGAAGACGGACCCGGGCCGCCGTCGGCCGCGAATCCCGGGGCGCCGGCGGCCACGATGCCGGGGAAAACCGCGGCCCCCGCGCCGACGGCCGCCGTCGCCTTGAGTACTTCGCGACGAGATAGGTCGCGCATGGTCCGATCCTCTCGATGTGGGTTACGCCAGCGATCGACCAGAGCGACTCTGGTTCAGTGGCACGCAACTCACGGTATTACGGGAGAGTTATTCGGAGATGAGCCTTTTTGTCCGAAAACCCAGTCGAGTGATCGGGGTGGGCCGGCTCGGGGCGGGCCCGCACGGCTGGGCCGTCACGCCACGGCGTGCAAGTCGTGCGGGGACGAGTGCACTGGCGGCCAGCGGAAATCCTCATTACGGTGTGACTGGGTCAAGTCACGCGCCCATCCTGTCCAGGATCTCCAACGGGAGGCGTGTGCCCATGATCGACCGCGTAGAGATGGCGATCTAGCCTCCGCGGGCGACATCGACCCGATTCGCTCGTCGCTACCGGAGTGGGTTCTGGGGCCCGGCTGTCCCGGGACGGCCCTTCTCCGTGGCCCGTTACACCGAGCCCATCAACTCGTCTGCCCCGTTCTCCGCCGACCGGTTGATCGTCGCCCCGGCGGCCTATGTCGACATGGACACCGCCCCGCTGCTGGGGGCGGCGCTGACCAGCGCCCTGGACAGCCACCCCGACGTCTGTTGCGATCTCGCGGCTGTCGACTTCTTCAGCGCCGCAGGGGTCCACGTCCTGCTCCTGGCCGCCGACCGGGCGAAGCGGGGCGGCTCCCGCTTCTCGATCAGGGGTGCCGGCGGTATCACCCAGCGTGTACTGCGCATCACCCAGGTGGAGCACCTGTTCGAGCGAATCGCCTCCTGCCGCGAGGCAGTGAAGACGGGCTCTGGTCCTGCGTGGCATCCGGCTGACGCCACGCAGGACCGTCGCGGTGTCAGCCGGCCGTACAGGAGCGGATCTGCGGTCGGGCGCTGCTGTTGCCGTTGAACATCGTGGTGAAGCCGAACGTGTTGCCGCCGCCGTTGGGACGTACGGTCATGACGTTGCCGCTGCTGTCCCAGGTGGCGCTGCCGTTCCAGATGGTGGAGACCTTCTGCGGCGAGGTGAGGGCGACCACCACGGTCCAGGTGTTGGTGCCGCTGACGGTGACCGAGGTGTTGTACCGGTCACCCCAGACGTTCGTCGTCGTCGCCGTCGCGGTGCAGCTGCCGCCGGACGGCGGCGGGGTCGTGCTGCTGGGCGGGGGAGTCGTGCTGCCCGGTGGCGGGGTCGCGCCGTCGGGTGCGACCGCGCGACCGGTGGACGGCGAGATCATGCCGGGGCAGAGGTTGCGGCTGGTCAGGTTGGCCACGATCTGGCCGATGGCGTCCCGGGTGTTCTGGATCCCGTCGTGCATGAGGATGACCTGGCCGGCCTGGAGGCGGCTGGCGTTCGACACGATCTGGCTGACGCTCGCGCCGTTCCAGTCCTGTGAGTCGACATCCCAGATCACCTGCCGCATCCCGAGCGACGAGGCGACCGACTGGAGGGTCGAGTTGGTTTCCCCGTACGGCGGCCGGAACAGCTGGGGCCGGATGCCGGTCGCGGACTGGATCGCCGAACTCGTCTGGGACAGGTCGGACTGCATCTGGGACTGACTCATCGACGTCATGTGGGCGTGGCTCCAGCTGTGGTTGCCGACCCACATGCCGGCGGCCACCTGTGCCTGCGCCGCCGACCTGTTGTTCTGCACGTTCTGCCCGATGTTGAACATGGTGGCCCGTACGCCGTTGGCGCGCAGCACGTTCAGCAGTGCGCTGGTGCTGCCGGTCGGACCGTCGTCGAAGGTGAGGCCGACGTAGCCGTTGCAGGTGGCGGCGCTCGACGGGTTGGCGGTGGCCACGACGACGATGCCGCACGTCGCGACGGCGGTGGCGAGGATGGACAGCGCCGCACGTAGTCGCCTCGACCGTACGAGCGTGCCAGCGGAGACAGTGCTCATCTGTGCCCCTTCTACCGGTCCGAACGTGCCCCGGTGTGCGGGCGGCATGGTCCGGTCCGGACGTGTGGGTGGTGGGTGGGGAGATCGACCGAAACCCGCCGGAAGCGGGATCGCATCGACCAGAATGGATCGAAGTATTACAGCGAGAATTCCGACGCGTCAACAATTTCCGGAACCCGCGCCGATAGCCACCCGGAGCTGTCCTCGCGTCACCGGACCGATCCGGAGCAGCCGGGATGTCGCCGCAATGGCGATCCGGTGGCTGCGGCGGTGGGGCTGATCGCCTCGGTATTCAGGGCGGCCGGACGGTCGTGATCCGGAAACCTCCCGGAATTCCCGACGGAGATCCGACCAATCAACGAACGGCTTCGCCGAAGCATCCGTTCTGGAGAGATTGATCAGGGCCGTGGCCAGGCTCGACAGTTCGTCAAGTGCGCGGGGGTCGCCAGGCGGCTCCGCAATCTTTCCGGTAAACGTTGACAGTGCGCCGACGTACTACCAATACTTCCGCCATCGACAGACCTTGACGGGTGTCGATTCGGGTCGCTCGCGGCGACCTGGTCTGCCGGGCGGCGACGGCAGGCGGCCGCACCTTGGCCAACGGTCTCACGCAGGGCGAGCTGACCGCCGGCCGGATCGCCCCGCACGGCGGGCTGGGCGGTCCGGCCGCCGGATCGGATCACCGTGGGCGCCCGCGGTGGTGCCGCGCGTACCGCCCGACTTCGACGACGACCTCGTTGATCGGGTTTGTCCTCGATCGAACGAGATCGTTGACATGTGTCGCGAATCCATCTTTGATGGTCGATGTTGCTTCCTCGTCGGTCCGGTCGGGCGCTGGGTCGTCCGGCGTGGGGTCGGGCCGTTCGATGCCCCGACCTTGGAGGACGGATGCGAACCTTCGCCCGAGTCAGACCACGACGGCTGGTGCCGGCGTTTGCCGCGGCGATGCTGCTGGCCGTGGCGGTCGGCGTGCCGGCGTCGGCCGCGGGCCCGTCGACCGTCGTCGGTGTGGCGTCCGGTCGGTGCCTGGACGTGGTGGGCAACTCACGCACACCCGGCGCCGGCATCAACATCTACGACTGCGTCGGCCAGGCCAACCAGGCGTGGACGTTCACCGCCGCCGGCGAGTTGCGGGTGTACGACGCGACGATGTGCCTGGACGTGGTCGGCCAGGACACGAGCGCGCCCGCCGCGCTGCAGATCTACGGCTGCACCGGCGGCGCCAACCAGCGCTGGCGGATCAACGCCGACGGGAGCATCGTCGGTGTCCAGTCCGGACTCTGCCTGGACGTGACCGGCGGGGGCACCGCCAACGGCACGACGGTCGGCCTCTGGACGTGCAACGGGCAGGCCAACCAGCGCTGGACGTCGTCGCTCGGCAGCACCGACAGTCAGCCACCCACACCGCCCGGCAACCCTCGGGTGAGCGGGCTGACCTGCAACTCGGTGACCTTCGCGTGGAACGCCTCGACGGACAACGTCGCGGTGGCGTTCTACGACATCTATCACGATGGCCAGCTCATGACCTCGGTGAACGGCGGCACCCTGTCGGCCAGCCTCACCGTCGTCCCCGGAGCGAGTTGGGGCCTGTACGTCAACGCGCGTGACGCCGCCGGAAACGTGTCGCAGGCCAGCGCCACCGTGACGATCACGCCGCCGCCCTGCCAGGCCGACACCGTGCCGCCGAGCACGCCGACGCAGCTCACCGGCACCGCGTCGGGGACCACGGTGACCCTGCGCTGGGCCGCGTCGAGCGACAACGTCGGGGTCCGGGCGTACGACGTCTACCGCGGTGGCGTGAAGATCGGCACTGTCACGGGCGCCCCGCCGGCCACCACCTTCACCGACAGCGGCCTGGCGGCGAACACCACGTACCAGTACCAGGTCCTCGCCCGCGACGGGCAGGACAACGCCTCGGCGCGCAGCGCCTCTGTCTCGGTGAGCACCGGCGGCACCTGCGCCAACCCGGTGTGCACGGTGCGGCAGGTCACCACCGACACCGACATCCCGTGGGGGCTGGTGACGCTGCCGGACGGCACCGTCCTCTACAACCGCCGCGACGCGCACGACATCATCCATCTCAACCCCACCACGGGGGCGAAGACCACAGTGGGCACCGTGCCGAACGTGCAGAGCACCGACGGTGAGGGTGGCCTGCTGGGTCTCGCGATCTCGTCGACCTTCGCCAGCGACCGGTGGCTCTACATCATGCACACCTCGCCCAGCGACAACCGGATCGTCCGGATCAAGATGGAGAACGACCGGCTCACCACCGCCAGCGAGCAGGTCCTGCTCAGCGGGATTCGGCGCAACAAGTTCCACGACGGCGGTCGCCTGCGGTTCGGCCCGGACGGCAAGCTGTACGCCAGCACCGGCGACGCGCAGAACGGCGCCTACGCCCAGGACCGCTCCAGCCTCGAGGGCAAGGTCCTGCGCCTCAACCCGGACGGCAGCGTCCCGGCGGACAACCCGTTCGGCAACTACGTGTGGAGCTACGGGCACCGCAATCCGCAGGGGCTCGCGTTCGACTCGCAGGGCCGCCTGTGGGAGCAGGAGTTCGGCAACTCGATCATGGATGAGACCAACCTGATCACGCGAGGCGGCAACTACGGCTGGCCGGCCTGCGAGGGCACCAGCGGCACCTGCGGCACCGCCGGCTACATCGCGCCGGCCCGCACCTACCCGACCGCCGAGGGCTCCTGCTCCGGCATCGCGATCGTGCGCGACGCGCTCTACGTCGCCTGCGCCCGCGGTACGCGGATGTACCGCGCCGTGATCAGCGGCAGCAGCCTGACGAACGTGCAGACGTACTTCAGTGGCACCTACGGCCGGCTGCGGACGGTGGAGCCGGCGCCCGACGGGGGACTGTGGCTCACCACCACCAACACCGGTGACAAGGACAGCACCCCGAACAACAGCAACGAACGCGTCCTGCACGTCACCCTCGGCAACTAGCGCCCACGTTCGCCGACGGCCACCGCGACGATCCGGTGGCCGTCGGTGAACTTCCGGCGCGGCCGCGCTGCCCGTCAGGTCCGTCGTGTCGCGGCCACGGCCGTCGAGGGTTCGGCGAGCGTTCACACCCCGCTTGTGGCGAGGTCATCGCGCCGGATCGCCTCCCACCTAGCCTCACCAGGGCATCTGCACCTGAAAGAGCTGAGGTTTGCACCATGTCCCTACGTCACGTTCTGGCGGGCCTTGCCGTTCTGCCCGCGCTCGCCGCTCCGGTGGCCGCGCACGCGTCAACCGTCGACAGCGCCAGCGCGCTGCACCCCCGGAAGACCCATTTCGACCTCCAAGCCCACCGCGGCGGCATCGGCATGACTACCGAGGAGTCGCTGGAGGGCTTCGGCAAGGCGATGCGTCTCGGTGTCACCACACTGGAGCTGGACACCCAGATCACCAAGGACCAGAAGGTGGTCGTCAACCACGACCGCCAGATCAGCGCTCAGAAGTGCGCCGACACCGCACCGGTCACGGCCGGTGACCCGATGTACCCGTACGTCGGCAAGTACATCAAGGACCGGGCGCGCCCGAGCAGACCGCGCCTCGCGAGCTGTTCGTCCGGCGGGTCTTCGAGGAGATCCACTCCTCCGGCATCGAGAAGCAGGTCACCATCCAGTCGTTCGACTGGGGCGCGCTGAGCCAGATGCACCGGCTCGCGCCGAAGTGGCCGCTGGTGGCCCTCACGAACTACGACTTTCTCCAGGTCGGCCAGCCGGGCGCGTCCCCCTGGCTGGGCGGGATCGACGCTGACGACTACGACGGTGACTTCGTGAAGGCCGCCGCCGCCATTGCCGGCGTCACCGCCCTGTCGCCCAACTACGGATTCCCGCAGAACGGGACCATCAGCGACCCGAACTTCCGCTTCTACCCGGACGCGACCATGGTGGCCGAGGCGCACGCCCGGGGCCTGAAGATCATTCCGTGGACCTGCGACGACCCAGCCACCGTGTCCGCGCTGATGGACATGGGCGTCGACGGGATCATCACCAACTACCCCAACCGGGTCCGGGCGATCATGGCCGAGCGTGGCATGCGGCTGCCGAAGAGCTACCAGCCCCGCCACTGACCGGCACGCCCGATCCGGGGCCGGTCCCGTGAGCCGCCTGGCGCGCTCGCGGGGCCGGTCCCGTGCGGCGGGCCTGCCCCGGCGCGGCCGGCGACGGTCGGGCGGCCCGGTCAGGCCGGATGCTCAATGAGCCTCCTCGGATTCCCCGTCCGCTGCGCCGGGACGCCGGTCTGGCGGTGGGCGCCGCCCAACTCCGTCGTCCACGGCCGGGTCTGCGCGGCCGGCGCCCGCCACCGGGTCAGTGCCCCGGCCGACGGCTCGGCGTGCTGCCCGCCGCCGGCCCCGGCGGGCCCCGCGTCGGGGTCGGTCGCCTCGCCGCCGGCCGGCGCGATGCCCAACTCCCGCATCCGCTCGACGTACGTGCGATAACGCCGCTGCGCCTCGCCGTGCCGCCCGGCCGCGCGCAGCACCTGCACCAACTCCAGGTGGGCGTCCTCGTCGTACGGGTCCCGGTGCACCAGCCGCATCAGGTAGACCAGCTTCTGGTCCGTGTCCGAGGCGTGCTGGGCCAGAGCCCGCAGCACGCTGGTGTGCGCGACCTGCGCCTCCTCCCGCAGCGGCTGCGCCCAGTCCTCGTACGGGTCGTCGGCGAGGAAGTCCCCGCCGTACAGCTCGTCGGCACGGACCAGCGCGCGGGCCGTGTCCGGGTGTCCGCCCCGCAGGGCGACCTGCGCCTCCTCGGCGGCGGTCAGGAACGTCTCGACGTCCACGTCGATCACGTCCAGGTCGATCGCCACCGAACCCCGGTCGGCCAGCACCGCGCCCCGGCCGCTGGTGCGGCGTCCGGTGCCGAGCACCCGGCGCAACGTGGACAGCAGCACCGACAGCCGGTTCGCGGTCCGCGACGGCGACTCGTCCGGCCAGAGCAGCTCCATCAGCCTGGCCCGGGGCACGGCGCGTCCCCGGTGCGCGACGAGGATCTTCAGCAGGTCCCGTGCCTTCTTGGACTGCCACTCGCCGTACGGGACGACGGCGCCGGCCCGGAACACCCGGAAGTCGCCAAGCGTGTGGATGACCACCGCCGGTACGCGCAGCGTGATCGCGGTGAGCCCGTCGGCGACGCCCGGGTCCAGGCGTACCCCGCAGCGGCGCAGCTTCTGCTCGGCGCCCTCGGCGCCGCGGCGGGCCTGCCGTCCCTGTAGCCGGGCGGCGATCAGCTGGACGGTGGCCTCCTCGGCCGGGTCGCCCAGTTCCCGGCAGAGCGCGGCGGCGTCGTCGAGCAGCCCGGCGGACGCGCGCGGGTCGTCCGCCGCGAGCACGGTGAGCTGGAGCGCCTCGACGAGGGTGGCGCGTCGCCGCCCGACGGTCGCGCCGGTGCGGGCCTCGGCGGCGTCGAAGTGGGCGGCGACGGTGTCACCGCGCAGCAACGCCACCCAGCCGCGGGCCAGCAGGGCGTACGGCCGTTCGGGCTCCCGGGCCATGGTGACCGCCCGTTCGGCGAGATCCTGCGCGGCGCACAGGTCGTCGGCCGCGCGGATCCGCGCCAGCTCGGCCAGGACCCAGGCGGTCGAGACGATGCGCGGCTGACCGCTGCCCACCGCGGCCAGAGCGCTCTCCAACGCCTGCCGGGCCTGCCGCGGCTCCCGCCGGCGGCGGTGCACCATCCCGAGGGCGGCCAGCGAGATCGCCTCGTCGGCGGCGACTCCCGCCAGCTCCCGCAGGCGAAGCCCTGCGGCGCCGTCGGCGAGCGCCTCCTCCAACCGGCCGAGCTGACACTTCGCCACTGCGGTGAGGGTCAGCGCGTACGGCTCGAAACCGGTGTCGCCCGCCACCTCGGTCAGTCGGACGGCCGCCTCGGCGTGCCGCAGCGCGTCGGCGGCGTCGCCGGCCCACAGCAGGTGGCCGGCCAGGTCCAGGTGGACCATCAACCGGAACAGGCCGGCGTCCGCGCGGCGCAGCCCGTCGGTCGCCTCCACACGCCCGCGGGTCGCCGCCGCGTCGCCGGTGGCGGCGGCGAGCAGCACGACCACCCGGGCGTACGCCTGGTGGGCGGTCGGGACGCCGCACGCGTGGGCGGCACGCGCCGCCTCCTCGACGTCGGTGCTGGCGCGCTCGATGTCGTCGTCGAGCAGGTGGTGCACCGCCGCGTGGCAGTACAGCTGCACGGCGTGTGGGCCGGTCGCGCCGATCGGCGCGGTCGCCAGGCGGGCCGTCGCCAGGTGTGGTTCCCCGGCGAGGTGGTGCCGCAGCGCCGCGCGCCAGATCTCCGCGACCGGTGCGTCGGCCGGGTCGGGTGTCGCGGCCAGCAGGTCGGGCTGGGTGGCGAGCCACAGGTGCGCGGCCGCGCGGTCACCGGCGGAGGCGAGGCGGCGCAGCGCCCGACCCGGGTCACCACCCGTAGGGTGTCGTTCTGCGGTCGATGCCTCGTCCCCACCTTCGCTGCGAGCCGGCGTCGACGGGCGCCAGGCATGGTTGACATTGTCTCCGGACATTCACCGCTCCTGTGTTCTCTCGTGGAGGCTCAGGCGAGCGAAGAGACAACCGGGCACTACGAGTCGTCGCCCCCGGCGTGGCTTCCCCCCGGGCCCGATCATTGTCTTCATCGAGCGGCATCGCCATAACCAAAAGAGTCGGTGTACTTACTGACTGCAATGCGCTATCGGCATAAACACGCACTCAGGTTTCCCTCAGACCGCCGCAACGGCACCCGAACGGCCCCTACAAGCAACTGGCACGGGCGCGGTCCAGACTTCCCGGCATTGCGTGTCACCCGCCGATCGGAGCTGAGATCCGATGACCGAACAGACAGTTTTCCCTGGCCTTTCCGCCTTTTGGGAACGGCAGCTCACGGACCTCCCGGAGCCGCCGGACCTGCCCTTCGCGCCTCCGACCGCCCCTGCCGGGGAAGCCCGTGCGGATCTGCCATGCGACTCGGTCGAGCCGCAGGTCAGCTCGTTGGCCGGCCTGTTCGCGCTGCTGCACCGTTGGGTCGGCGGCCGGGACCTGCTCGCCGAGACGCCGGCCGCGCCGACCGGCCCGGGACGCTGGCTGCCCGTGCGGGTCCGGTTGCCCGAGGATCCCACGTGGACCGAGCTGCGGGACCTGGTCCGAACGGCTCTGCGCGAGGCCCGGGAGCACGACGCGGAATTGCCCGAAACGGTTCCCGACTATCGGCCGGTGGTATCGATTAGCTCCGATCAGGCGCCCCCCGGTTATCGGGGTGCGGTGCGGCTGCTGATCGACGACACCGACGAACGCCCGGCGGCCACGGTGAGCCACCACCCAGGGTCGTCGATCGGGGCGGCGTTGGCCGTGCTGCTCGCCCGGGCGCAGGAGCGGCCCGGAGCGCGCCTGTCCGACCTCCCGCTGCTCGACCCGGCGACGGAACGGCAGGTGGTGATCGACTGGAACGCCACCGACACCGACTACCCGCGCGAAAGGTCGGTGCCCGACCTGTTCGCCCAGTGGGTCCGGCAGACCCCGGATGCGCCCGCGCTGCGCGACGGCGAGAGGGTCCTCGCCTACCGGGAGGTGGACCGGCGTGCCGACCACCTGGCGGAGCGTCTGCGCCGGCTGGGGATCGGCGCCGAGACGCTGGTCGGCATCTGCCTCGCAGACACCACCGCCTGGGTGATCGCCGCGCTGGCGACGCTCAAGGTCGGCGCCGCGTACCTGCCGCTGGACCCCGGATACCCGCCGGAGCGGCTGGCGTTGATGTGCCGCGACGCCACACCGGGAGCGATCCTGCACACCGCCGCGCTGGCCGACCGGCTCCCGGACGACGACACGCCCCGGATCGTCGTGGACCGGCTGCCGGCCGACGACGGCCCGGCGGACCCGCCGGCGGTGACCATCCATCCCGACCAGCTCGCGTACGTCATGTACACGTCGGGCTCCACCGGCCGCCCCAAGGGCACCGGGGTCAGCCACCGCAACATCGTCCGGCTGGTCCGCGACACCAACTTCGTCGACGTACGCCCGGACGACGTGATGGGACAGGCCGCCACGATGTCGTTCGACGCGGCGACCCTGGAGGTGTGGGGCGCCCTGCTCAACGGCGCCTGCCTGGCGGACCTGGACATCAACGACGTGATCGTGCCGGACCGGTTGCGCGCCCGGCTGCGCGACACCGGCGTGACGATGATGTTCCTGGCCACGTCCGTGGCCCGGCAGGTGGCGACCGAGGCGCCGGACGCCCTGGCCGCGCTGCGCTACCTGACGTTCGGCGGCGAGCAGGCCGACCGGACGGCAGTGGACCGGCTCCGCGCGGCCTGTCCGGACACGACGCTGGTCAACGGGTACGGTCCGACCGAGGCCACCACCTACACCACGACGTACGACTGCGCCCGGCTCACCGCCGTGGACCCGATCGTGCCGATCGGCGGCCCGGTCGCCAACACCCGGGTGTACGTGCTGGACCGGCTCCTGCAACCGGTGCCGCCGGGCGTGCTCGGTGAGCTGTTCATCGGCGGGGACGGGGTGGCCCGCGGCTACCTCGGCCGCCCCGACGCGACCGCCGAGAAGTTCGTGCCCGACCCGTTCGGGCCGCGCACCGGGGGTCGGCTCTACCGCACCGGCGACGTGGTCCGGCAACGCCCGGACGGGTTGATCGAGTTCGTCGGCCGCTCGGACCACCAGGTCAAGATCCGCGGGTACCGGGTCGAGCCGGGCGAGGTGACCGAGGCGCTACGCGCTGGCGGCCTGCTGCGGGACGCGATCGTGCGCGCCGACCGCGACGCCGCCGGAGACGCCCGACTGGTCGCGTACGTCGTGCCCGACGACGGGGTGCGCGTCGAGGCGGTCCGGGAGCGGGCCCGCGAGCAACTGCCCGATCACCTGGTGCCGGCCGTGTTCGTGGTGGTGCCGCGGCTGCCGCTGAACCGCAACGGCAAGGTGGACGTCGCGGCGCTGCCCGCGCCCGACGCCGCCGCGACAGGCGACGACGACGCTTTGCGGACACCCACCGAGCGGGCGGTGGCCGAGATCTGGCAGGACGTCCTCGGCGTGCCGGTGCGCCGCCGCGACGACGACTTCTTCGACCTCGGCGGGCGGTCCCTGAAGGCGACCCGGGTCCGCTCCCGGCTCGCCGCCGCGATCGGCGCGGAGGTGCCGCTGCGGCTGATCTTCGACCACCCGACCGTGGCCGGGCTGGCCGCCGCGGCCGACGAGATCAGCGGAGTGCCGGTCGAGCCCACCGAAGCGGCCCTGCCGGTCGCGTCGGACGGGCCGCCACCCGCCGACCTCGCCGGCCTGCTCGACCAGCTCGAACAGGGGATCGCCCGATGATCGGAGCCCTCACGCCCGCGCAGTTGCGCCAGCGCGTGGACGCCCTGCCGCCCGAACGGCGGCGGGCGTTCCTCGCCGCGATCCGCGCCGACGGCGACCGGTACGGCATCCACCCGCTCACCGCCGCCCAGGAGTGGATGCTGCTGCTGGCGCAGCTCCGCCCGGACAGCCCGGCCTACCACGTGCCGTACCGGGTGGACCTGCGTGGCGACCTGGACGTGGCCGCGTTGCGCGGCGCGCTCGACGAGGTCGTGGCGCGGCACGAGGCGCTGCGCACGGTGTTCGTGCCGCTGGACGGGCAGTCGTACCAGCTCGTCCTGCCGCCGACCGGTCTGCCGCTGGTGGTCGAGGACGTCGCGCCGGAGCGGATCGACGAGTACGCGGCCGCCGAGGCGGTACGCCCCTTCGACCTGGCCCGGGGGCCGCTGGTGCGGGCCACCCTGTGCCGCACCGGCCCCAGCGACTTCGCGCTGCTGCTCTCCCTGCACCACGTGGTGTGTGACGGCTGGAGCATGGGTCTGCTCTTCGAGGAGCTGTCGACGGCGTACGCGGCCCTGCGGGAGGGGCGGCGTCCGGCGCTGCCGCCGGTGCCCCGGGACGTACCGGCCGTGCTGGCCCAGGACCGACTGCTCGGCCCGACCGAGCTGGCCCGGCGGCTGGACTGGTGGCGCGACGCGCTGACCGGCGCGCCGCCGGGGCTCGACCTGCCGACCGACCGGCCCCGCCCGGCCGAGCTGGAGGACGCCGGCCACGAGATTGAATTCTCCTGGCCACCGGAGCTGGCCGACCGGGTCGCCGAGGCGGGCCGCCGCACCGGCGCGACGCCGTACATGATCTTCGCGGCGGCCTGGGCGGCGTTGCTGCACCGCCGCAGCCAGCAGCCGGACCTGCTGATCGCCACCCCGGTGGCGAACCGGCAGACGCTCGACAGCGAGACCGCAGTCGGCTTCTTCGTCAACACCCTGGTGCTGCGCAGCCGGGTCGACGGTCAACTGACCTTCGCCGCGCTGCTGGATCGGCTGCGGGACTCCGCGCTGACCGCGCTGACCGACCCGGTGCCGTTCGACGCCCTGGTGCAGGAGCTGCGCCCGGTCCGCGACGCCGGCCGGCACCCGCTCGCCCAGGTGATGTTCGCCGTCGAGGACGGCTGGGAGCAGCGGCTGACCCTGCCCGGGGTGAACGTGCTGGCCAGCGGTGAGACGCCCACCGGCACGTCCATGTTCGACCTGACGCTGACCGTCATCCCGTACGAGGGCCGCATCGACGGGCGGATCGAGTACCGGACGCGGCTCTTCGACGAGTCCACCGCCCGGGCGCTCGCCGACCAGCTCGACACCCTGCTCACCGCCGCGCTCGCCGCCCCGGACACCCCCGTGGACCGGCTGCCGCTGCTCGACGCGCCCGCCGGACGGGAGCTGGTCGACCGGTGGGCCGCCACCGCGCCCGCGCCGCAGGGCCAGCCGAGCCTGGGCGAGCTGGTCGCCCGCCGGGCCGCGGCGACACCGGAGACGGTCGCCCTGGCGTACCGCGATCAGGCCCTGACCTACCGGGAGCTGGACGCGCGGGCCGACCGCCTGGCCCGGACCCTCGCCGCCCGGGGCGTGCGGGCCGAGACGACCGTCGGGGTCTGCCTGCCCGCCGGCCCGGACTGGGTGGTCACGTTCCTCGCCGTACTCCGGGCGGGTGGGGTCTACCTGCCCCTGGACCCGCAGTTGCCGGCGGCCCGGCTGGCGCACCTGCTCGCCGACTCCGCCGCCGCCCTCGTGGTCACCACTGCCGACGCGGAGTTGGCGCTGCCCACCACCGGCGTGCCGTTGCTGCGCCTCGACGAGCAGCCGACGGCCGTCGACGCCGCGCTCCCGACGGCAATCCACCCCGACGCCGCCGCCTACCTGATCTACACGTCCGGCTCGACCGGGCTGCCCAAGGGCGTCCTCGGCACCCACCGGGGGCTGAGCAACCTCGCCGCCGCGCAGGCCCGGCTGGTCGGCGTCCGGGCCGGCGACCGGGTCCTGCAGTTCCACTCGATCAGCTTCGACGTGGCGCTGTCCGATGTGGTCACCGCACTCACGGCGGGCGCCACGCTGCGCCTGCTCGGCCCGGACGAGCGCACCCCCGGCCCCGACCTGGCCGCCGCGCTCACCCGGCACCGCGTCACGGTGGCCGACCTGCCGCCGGTGGTCCTCGACGCGCTGGACCCCGCTGCAGTGCCCGACCTGCGGATACTCACCGTCGGCGGCGAACCCTGCGCCCCGGACGTCGCCGCCGCCTGGTCGCGCGACCGGCTCCTGATCAACGGGTACGGCCCCACCGAGGCCACCGTCACCGCCACCGCCGCCCACTGCGCGGCCACCGACACCGAGCTGCCGATCGGCCGGCCGCTGACCGGGGTCCGCGCCTACGTGCTCGACACCGAGCTGCGGCCGGTGCCACCGGGGGTGCCCGGCGAGCTGCACCTCGGCGGGGCCGGGGTGGCCCGCGGCTACCACGGCGACCCCGCGCTCACCGCCGGGCGCTTCCTGCCCGACCCGTACGCGCCGACACCGGGGGAGCGGATGTACGCCACCGGCGACCTGGTCCGCTGGCGTGCCGACGGGCAGTTGGTCTTCCTCGGCCGGGCGGACAACCAGGTCAAAATCAACGGCTATCGGATCGAGCTGGGTGAGGTGGAGGCCCAACTGCGGCAGTGTCAGGGGGTGCGCCGGGCTGCCGCCGTGGTGCGGACCGACGTGCCCGGCGGTCGACGACTGGTCGGCTACCTCGTCGGCGACGGGTTGGCGATCGACGAGCTGCGCCAGAGCCTGCTCCGGCGGTTGCCCCGCTATCTCGTGCCGAGCGCCTTCGTGGTGGTCCCCGACCTGCCGGTGACGTCCAGCGGCAAGCTCGACCCGTCCCGGTTGCCCGCCCCCACCGTGGCCCGCGCCGACCTCGGCGCCGCGTACGTGGCACCCGACGGCGCTGTCGAACGGGCCATCGCCGACACCTGGCGGCAGGTGCTCGGGCTCGACGACGTCGGCGCGGACGACAACTTCTTCGACCTGGGCGGCACCTCACTGCTGCTGGCGCGGGTGCAGACCCGGCTCACCGAACGGCTGGGCCGACCGGTGCCCGCCGTCGAGCTGTTCCGCTATCCGACCATCGCGCTGCTGGCCCGGTTCCTCGACGGCACGGCAGCCCCGACGACCGCACCGGCCGGTGGCCGGCGACGAGACGAACGCAAGCAGGCGCTGGCCGACCGGGCCCGCCGGGCCCGCCCGGTGCCGGCGGGGGAGGGACGAGCGTGACCGACCAGGAGACCGGACTGGAGATCGCCATCGTCGGGATGGCCGGCCGCTTTCCCGGCGCCGCCGACATCGACGAGCTGTGGCAGCGGATCCTCGCCGGGGAGGAGACCATCACCCGGTTCACCGACGCGGAGCTGGCTGCCGCCGGCCTCAGCGAGGAGGAGCGGCGGCACCCCGACCACGTGCCGGCGCACGGCGCGCTGGCCGACATCGACCGGTTCGACGCCGGCTTCTTCGGCTACTCGCCCCGCGACGCCCGGCTGCTCGACCCGCAACAGCGGCTCTTCCTGCAGACCGCCTGGACCGCCCTGGAACGCGCCGGTCACCTCGCCGGGAACCCCGACCGGCTGGTCGGCGTGTACGCCGCCGCCGCGGCCAGCGGCTACCTCCTGCACCACCTGTTCCGCAACCCGCGGCTCGACTCGGTCTCCGAGTACGAGCTGATGCTCGCCAACGACAAGGACTCGCTGCCCACCCGGGTGGCGTACCACCTGGACCTGCGTGGACCCGCCGTGGCGGTGCAGACGGCCTGCTCGTCGTCTCTGGTCGCCGTGCACCTCGCCGCGCAGGCGTTGCTCGCCCGCGAGTGCGACGTCGCGCTCGCCGGCGCCGCGCACGTCCTGCTGCCCACCGGCACCGGCTACCGGCACGAGGCCGGCGGCATCATGTCCCGCGACGGGCACTGCCGCCCGTTCGATGTGCGCGCCACCGGAACCGTGGGAGGCGACGGCGCCGCCGTGGTCGTCCTGCGCCGGCTGGCGGACGCCCGCGACGACGGCGACACGGTGTACGCGGTCATCCGCGGCTCCGCGATCAACAACGACGGCCGGATGAAGGTCGGCTTCACCGCGCCCGGTGTGGACGGTCAGGTCGCCGCGATCCGGGCCGCCCAGGAGGTGGCCGAGGTCGACCCCGCCACGATCGGCTACGTCGAGGCGCACGGCACCGGCACCGAGCTGGGCGACCAGATCGAGCTGCGCGCCCTGGCCGAGGCGTTCCGGGGCGCAGATGCGAGCCCGGGCGCGGACGGCGGTCGGGGCACCGACGGAGGCCGGTGCGCGCTCGGCTCGGTCAAGTCGATCCTCGGTCACCTCGACGTCGCCGCCGGGGTGACCGGGCTGATCAAGGCCGCGCTGGCGCTGCATCACCGGGTGGTGCCGCCCAGCCCGTACTGCACCGACCCGCACCCCGAGCTGGCCGGCGGGCCGTTCCACGTGCCCACCACCGCGCAGCCCTGGCCCGACCTGGGCACGCCGTCCCGTGCGGCGGTCAGCTCCTTCGGCATCGGCGGCACCAACGCCCACGTCGTGCTCCAGGCCGCCGAACCGGCGGATCACCTCCCCGACGACGGCCGCTCAGCGCATCTGCTGGTGATCTCCGCCCGGGACGCCGACGCGCTCGACCGGGCCCGCGACCAGCTCGCCACCCACCTGAGCGAGCACCCCGACGTGCCGCTGGCCGACGTCGCGTACACCCTCGCGCGCACCCGACGGGAGTTCGGCCACCGGCTCGTCACCGTCGCCCGTGACGCCACGACCGCCGCCGCCCAACTCGCCGACCGTGACTCGACGCTGGTCCGCACCGGCGTCGCCACCGGCACGCCGGCCGGCGTGGCGCTGCTCTTTCCCGGGCAGGGCGCGCAGTACGCGGGAATGGGCCGCACCCTCTACCGCACCGAACCGGCCTACCGGGAGGCCTTCGACCGCTGCGCCGACCTGCTGCGCCCGCACCTCGACGTGGACCTGCGCGCGCTGCTCTGCCCACCCGGCGACGCGGTCCCGGCCGCGCCCGAGCTGGACGAGACCCGGCTCACCCAGCCGGCCCTGTTCGCCGTCGAGTACGCCCTCGCCGAACTGCTGCGCCACCAGGGCGTACGTCCGGCCGCGATGGCGGGGCACAGCCTCGGCGAGTACGTGGCCGCCTGCCTGGCCGGTGTCTTCACCCTGCCCGACGCGCTCGCCACCGTCGCCGTCCGCGGCCGGCTCATGCAGGCCCAGGCGCCGGGCTCGATGCTCTCGGTGGCCCTCGGCGTCGACGAGGTGACGGCGCTGCTGCCCGCCGGAGTGGAGGTGGCCGCCGCCAACGCGCCGCGCCTCACCACCGTCTCCGGCGAGACCGCCGCCGTCGCCGCGCTCGCCGCCGACCTGCGCGGGCGCGGGGTGGCCTGTCGGGAGGTACGCACCTCCCACGCGTTCCACTCGGCCCTGATGGACCCGGCCCTGGCCGGCTTCGCCGCGCACCTGCGGGAGGTCCCGCTGCGTCCGCCCACCCTGCCTGTCGTGTCGAACGTGACCGGCGGCTGGCTCACCGACGACGAGGCCACCGACCCCGACTACTGGGTGCGGCAGCTGCGCCGTCCGGTCAACTTCACCGCCGCGGCCACCCTGCTGCTCGGCGAGCGGTACGCGGTGCTGGAGGTCGGCCCCGGTCGCACCCTGGCCACCCTCGTCCGGCAGCACGACGCCGCACGGGGGGTGCCGGTGGTGACCAGCCTGCCCGCCGAGCGCACGCCGACCGGCGAGGACGACGCCGTCGCCCGGGCCGTCGGCCGGCTCTGGCTCGCCGGGGCCCCGGTGCGCTGGCCCGACGGCCGCGCCGACGGACGACGTCGGGTACCCCTGCCCACGTACCCGTTCGCGCGTGACCGGCACTGGGTTGACGCGTACCGGCCGGGACCCGTTGCCGCCGACGAGGTCACGCCGGTCACCGCGCCGCCGCCACCGGCCCCGGCCGGATCGGTGACGGCGGGATCGGTGGCGGCGACGGCCTCGACGGGGGACGAGCCGTACGAGGTGGTGCGGCGGATCTGGGCGGACCTGCTCGGCGTCGACGAGATCGGCCCCGACGACGACTTCTTCGAGCTGGGCGGGCACTCGCTGCTCGGCACCCGGGTGGTGGCGCGACTGCGCGACGCGCTCGGTGTCGACCTGCCGCCCGCCGCGATCTTCGAGTCACCCACCCCCGCCGCGATGGCCCGTACCGTCGCCGCGCTGGCGGGGCCCGCTCCCGCCGTACCCCCGGCGATTTCCCCGCCCACGGACGGCGACCTCACCGACCTGCTCGCGGAGATCCGGGCGTTGTCCCCGGAGAGTCTCGCTCGCGAGCTGCACCTGGCCCGACACGAGGAAGGCAACCCCGATGGCTGACGAACACCGCGTGGTGGTCAACGACGAGGAGCAGTACGCCCTGTGGCCGCGGCACAAGGAGGTGCCGGACGGTTGGCGGGACGCCGGCTGCGCCGGCAGCCGCCAGGAGTGCCTGGACTTCGTGACGCGCACCTGGACTGACATGCGTCCCCGCAGCGTCCGCGAGCACCTGGCCGCCGGCTGAGCGACCGGTCACCGGCCCGCCGAGCGGCGTCGGTGACCCAATGACGTGCCCGCGCCGGGCTCAGCGACGGCGCAGGGCCGGGTCGAGCAGGGCGGGCGGGGTGTCGAACTTCTCGTGTGCGGCGAGGTCGACGCCCGGCGCGACGATCGCGTCGATCGCGTCCAGCACGTCGGCGGAGAGCACGGTGTCCGCGGCGGCGAGCTGGGAGTGCAGGTGGTCGATCGTGCGGGGACCGATGATCGCGCTGGTCACGGCCGGGTGCGCGGTGACGAACCCGAGCGCGAGCTGGATCATGGTGAGGCCGGCCTCGTCGGCGACCTTGGCCAGTTGCTCGACGGCGTCCATCCTGGCCTGGTTGGCCGCGAGTGCGGTGTCGAAGCGCTCCGGCAGAAGCGTCGACCGGCTGGTGGTGATCTCCCGGCCCGCCCGGACCGCGCCGGAGAGCCAGCCCGAGGCGAGCGGGCTCCACGCCAGAACGCCGAGGCCGTACTGCTCGGTCACGGGCAGGACGTGGGTCTCGATCCCGCGTTGCAGGATCGAGTAGCTGGGCTGTTCGGTGACGTAGCGGCTCAGGTGGTGCTCCCGCGCGGCCCACTCGGCCTGCACGATGCGGTACGCGGGGAAGGTCGACGAGCCGAAGTAGCGGATCTTTCCGGCCCGCTGCAGGTCGGTCAGCGCCGACAGCGTCTCCTCGTCGCTGGTGGTCGGGTCCCACCGGTGGATCTGGTAGAGGTCGACATGGTCGACGCCGAGGCGGCGCAGGCTGTTGTCCAACTCGGTGACGAGCCAGCGGCGTGAGCTGCCCCGGTGGTCGCGCCTGTCGCCCATCGGCATGCCGGCCTTCGTGGCCAGCACGATGTCGTCGCGGCGGCCGGTGATCGCCCGGCCGACCATCTCCTCCGACTCGCCCTGGCTGTACATGTCGGCGGTGTCGATCAGGTTGACCCCGCCCTCCAGGGCGGCGTCGACGATCGCGGTGACCTCGTCCTGGCTGGTGCGTCCCAGCTTGCCGAAGTTCATGGCGCCCAGCACGAGTGTGCTGACCTGGACGCCGGTGCGACCCAAGGTGCGGTACTGCATGGTTGTTCCTCCGTGCTCAAGGGGCGTGGTTGGCCGTGGCCCACCTGCTCTGGCATCCTGAACAAGTGGAACCATGTTCCGCTAACCAATATACGGAACACTGTTCCGTTTGCCAACAGTGATCATGGGAGGTCGGGCGCAGTGGCCGACATCGACAGCGGATCGACGTCACCGCGACCGCGGAAGCGGGCGGACGCGCGGCGCAACGAGGCGACGCTCCTGGACGCCGCCGCCGCGGCCTTCGTCGCGTCCGGCGTCGACGTGCCCGTTCGCGAGATCGCCGCCACGGCGGGCGTCGGCGTCGGCACGATCTACCGGCACTTCCCGACGCGGGCGGACCTGATCGTGGCCGTCTACCGACACCAGGTCGAGGCCTGTGCCGAGGCCGGGCCGACGCTGCTGGCCGCCAGCGGCACCCCGTACGCCGCCCTCGCGCGGTGGATCGACCTCTTCGTCGACTTCCTGGTCACCAAGCACGGTCTCGCCCAGGCGTTGCAGTCCGACAACGTCGCCTTCCAGGCTCTGCACGGCTACTTCCTCGACCGGTTGGTGCCGGTGTGCGCCCAACTGCTCGACGCGGCCGCGGCGGCGGGCGAGATCCGCACCGACCTGAGCCCCGTCGAGCTGCTGCGCGGCGTCGGCAACCTCTGCATCGGCGCGGGCGACCCCCGCTACGACGCGCGCCGGATGGTGGAGATCCTCATCGCAGGGCTGGGCGTCCGGTAGCCACCGTCGGCACCGTCTCGACGCCGCTGGCAGGCCCCCCTCTGCTGCCTGTAGAGCTGCCCCATGCCTGGGGCGGCTCGCGTCGCCCGGAGATTGGGCGCGCCCCCGCTCGGGGGTCCGCCGCACCGAACTGTCAATGTAATGTTGACGGATGACGACGACGCCGTTGGCCGGCCTGGCTGAGGTGCGCGCTGCTCGTGCCCACCTGGACGAGCGGGAGGCGGAGCTGATCGACCGGGCGCGCCACGACGGCGCGACCTGGGCGCAGGTCGCGACGGCGCTGGGGCTCGGCAGCCGGCAGGCCGCCGAGCAGCGCCGTCAGCGCCTGGCGGCCGCGCGACGTGCTCGGCGACACGACCTCGACCGTGGCTACCCGTCGCAGATCGCGGCGTTGCGGGGCGCGGTGGCCGACCTCGGGCGCTGGATCGCGGCGGACCGGCGGTGGGACTCCCGCTTTCCTCGGGCGGCACTCGTTCGGAGCACAGTGGAGGCCGCCCTGGACGCCGCCCCGGGCTCGCTCTACGCGCTGGCCCTGCACCTCCGCGCCGACCTCGAAGCCGCAGGCGACCGGCTGCCGCCAGCGGTGCGAGTCATGGCGTCGACGGTGGACACCGTGCTGTCAACGAGCCATTGACATCGCCCGACGCCATTGCCTGAGACTGGCTCAAGAATCAGGATGTGAGTCAACTCGGCTCAACCTGGAGGGCTCATGCGGCGCAACGCGGGTCTGTTCGTGGCGATCTCGCTGCTGTCCGGCTTCGGCAGCAGCGCCATGTCCCTGGTGGCCGGCATCTGGATCCTGGACCTCACCCGCTCCACCGGTCTGGCCGCACTGGTCGGGCTCTGCGTGTACGCCCCGGTGCTCGCCGGCCCGTGGCTGGGCGGCCTGCTCGACCGGGCGCCCCGACGGGCGCTGGTGATCGCCGTCAACCTCCTGCTGGCAGCCGCGCTGCTGGCGCTCCTCGCCGTCCGCGGCCCGGGGCAGACGTGGGTCATCTTCGCCGTCTCGTGCGCCTACGGTGTCAGCTACGTGCTGATCGACGCGGGCGAGACGGCGCTGCTGCCGTCCGCGCTGTCGCCGACGGACCTCGGCGACGTCAACGGGTGGCGGTCGAGCGCGCATGAGGGCATGAAGCTCGTCGCCCCGCTGGCCGGTGCGGGCCTGTACGCCTGGCACGGCGGCCACGCGGTCGCCGTGCTGAGCGCGGCCATGCCGCTCCTGGTCGCCGTTCTGTACCTGGCGGTGCGCCTGAACCGGACGCCGCCCGAACGGCCGACGCGGCGGCATCGCGGCCTGCGCGCCGGGCTTGCGGTCCTGCTCGGACAGCGGACGATCCGCGTACCGGTCGTGCTCGCGGCCGTGTCGATCGCCATGTCGGGCTTCACGACCGCGGCCGTCTACGCGGTCGTCGTCACGGAACTACGCCTTCCGACCACGTTTCTGGGTGTGCTGGCCAGCGCGCAGGGCGCCGGCTCGATCCTCGGTGGACTGGTCGTCGGCCGGCTCCTCACCCGACGGGGCCCCGCCGCCGTCGGCGTCGCCGGAACGGTGCTGTTCGCCGTGGGTTGCCTGGCGCGCTGCCTGCCCTGGTGGCCGGCCACGGTCGCGGGTGCCGTCGTCGCCGGCATCGGGCTGCCGTGGACCCTGGTCGCGGCGGTGACCGCCGTACAGACGCACAGCCCGGCGGCGCTGCTCGGCCGGGTCGCCGCGACGGCCAACACCGCGATGTTCGGCCCGCTCGTCCTGGCGATCCCGCTCGGCTCCGCCGCCGTCCATTTCGGTGGCCGTCCGCCGCTGATCGCCGCCGCCGTGCTCTGCCTGACCGCCGCGGTCACCCTGCGCCCGCCCAGGCCACGACAACCCGAAGCGAGCGCCCCGCTCGTGATCGTTGGCAGCTGAGCGGTACGACACGCCGGCTCCACCACTGCTCAGCTGCCAACGATCACTACCGACAGATGGCGTCAAGGGTGCGACGGGCTGCGAGGGACCGAGATCGATCCGTGGCCGTACCGCCGCTGGGGAGGTATCGGCGGTCGTTAACGTTCCGCCATGCGTCCAGCCCTGTCGCCCCACCCTCCGTCGGTTGACCCACCTCCGAAGGCCCAGCGCACCGCGTGGATCGTCGTGGCCGCTCTCGTCGTCGCGTGCCTGGGCGCACTCGCCCTGCCGGTTGGCGGCTTCCTGCTGTGGATGTACACCGGGCCGGACGTGGACGAGCCGCGCGCGGCGGCCGACCAGTTCGTCCGTCGACTGGAGAGCAACGACGACGCCGCAGCTCACGATTCCCTGTGCCGGGAGATCAAGGCACGAACCGACCTGGCAGCGTTCACCGCGGCGGTGGAGCGCCTCGGCCGGCCCGTGTCGCACACCATGGGTCGGGCCGTCTTCACCAACGAGGCCGGAAACAACGCCTCGGTGACCGTCGAGCTGACCGGCCGGACGGGCCAGACCACCAGGCTCGACCTGTACCTGACATCGACGACCGGCTGGCAGGTGTGCGACGAGTCCTTCGGCTGACGGCCGTATCACTCCTCGGCGAGGTGGTCGGGGGACTCCAGCGCGGCCTTCACGGCCTGGAGGAAGGCGACCGCCTCCCGGCCGTTGACCACCCGGTGGTCGTAGACGGCGCTCAGGTTGACGTAGCGGCGCGTCACGACCTGGCCGTCCGCGTCCAGCGCCAGCTCGTCCTGGGTGCCGCCGATCGCCACCACGCAGGTCTGGCCGGGAAAGACGATCGGCCCGGCGAGCACCACGTCGGGGTCGGTGTGCAGGGAGACGACGATGGTGCCGCCGGCCAGCTCGCCGGCCCGGAAGCCCTCACCGCCGGCCCGGGAGCGGAAGTCCATCAGCGTCTCGGCGATCTCCGCGCAGGTCAGCTCCTCCACGTCGCGGACCACCGGGATGAACAGCCCCGTGCCGACGTCGATGGTGACGCCGACGTGGGCCGCCTCGGCCAGTCGTACGCTGCTGCCGTCGCCGGGTGAGGCGAAGAGCAACGGGTGGTCCTCGCGCAACCCACCGATGGCCTTGACCAGCAGCTCCGGCAGGCCGACCAGGGTGCGGGTGGCGCGGGTGAGCTGCCGGGCCACCGCGAGGGCGGCGTCGACCCGGACCTTGATGACGGCGAGCGCCGCCGGCACCTCGCGGTGGGACTCGGTGACCACGGCGGCCACGGCGCGCTGGGCGCGGGAGAGCGCGTGCACCGGGCGCGGATCGTCCGGCTCCGGGCCGTCGCCGGCCGCCAGCGCGGCGGCCGCGGCCACCACCACCGGCTCGGTCGCGGCCGCGGGCGCCGCCGACCGGTCGGCCAGCAGGCGTTCCACGTCGGTACGCCGCACGACCGCCTTGCCGAGGCCGCGCAGCTCGTCGTCGCCGAGACCGTGCGCTGCCGCGAGTTCCCGGGCCGAGTCGGTGAGCACCGGCCCGCCGGGGGAGACGTTCGGCAGGGGTACGACAGCCGGGGCGACCGCATCGGCGAGGAAGCGTTGCCGGGCCTCTTCGCTGTCGAAGACATGACCGATGACGTCGCCCGGGGCGCACTCCCGGTTGACCTCGACGAGCCGGTGCAGGACGCCGTCGCCGTCGCTGAGCAGCTCCTCGGCCGCCTTGGAGGTCTCCACCTCGGCGATCGGCTCGCCGGCGCGCACCTGCTCGCCGTTCTCGGCCAGCCAGTCGAGCAGGACGTACGTCGTGTCGTTGTTGTTGAGCTTGGGGACGACCAGGTCAGTCACCACTGACGACCTCCTTCACGGCCTGGCGGATGTCGGTGTCCTGCACCAGCACGGTGCGTTCGAGATGCGCGGCGGTCGGGATGACGCTGTCGGCGGAGTGCACGAGGCGTACCGGCGCGCGCAGCGATCCCCAGAGCCGCCGGTGCACGACCTGCGCCAGCTCGGCGCCCCAGGTGCCGCCGGCGGTGCTCTCCTCGGCCACCACCACCCGCCCGGCCCGCGCGATCGGCGGCAGCAGGGTGTCCACGTCCAGCGGCCAGAGTCGCGACGGCACCAGCACCTGGCAGACGATGTCGTCGCGCAGCAGCAGCTCCCGGGCCACCGACACCGCCCGGGCGGCCAACCCGCCGGGTACGACAAGCACGCAGTCGACCTGCTCCTCCTCGTCCACCCGGACCCGGGCGACGTCGGCGTCCGGGCCGATCAGGTCGTAGCGGAACAGCTCGTCCACCACGCCGTCGGCGTACATGCGGGTGGTGTAGAGGACCTTGTCCTCGAAGAGCAGACCCGGCCGGCCGGTGGCGAGCATGCCCGCGAGCACCGCCCGGTTGTCGTGGAACGGCGACACCTCGTGCAGGCTCAGGCCGGGGACGCCGATGAAGTGCTTCAGCGGGCTCTGGCTGTGCGTCGGGCCGTACCCCCGGTTGCCGCCGGTGGGGCAGCGCACCACCAGCCGCATCGGCACCCGCCGGCCGTACATGGCGGTGGACTTGCTGGCGAAGTTGAGGATCTGATCGAACGCCAGCGCCACGAAGTCACTGAACATGATCTCGACGATCGCGCTCTGCCCGGCCAGGGCCAGCCCGCCGGCCACGCCGACGATGCCGCCCTCGCTCAGCGGGGTGGACAGCACCCGCTCCGGCCAGCGCGTCGACAGTCCCCGGGTCACCTTGAACGCCCCGCCGTACGGGTCGACCAGGTCCTCCCCGAGCACGGTCAGCGCGGGGTCGTCGGCCAGCAGCGCGTGCAACGCCTGGTTGAGGTTCTCCACCACCCGCTCAGCCACGGTCGGCCTCCGCCCAGCGGCTCGCCGGTCGGCCGGCGACGTCGGCGACCACCTGCGCGACGTACGCCCGTTGTCGCTCGTCGTGCGCGCCGAACTGCTCCGGGTACGCCTGCGCGTAGCGGGCGTACCAGTCGTGCGCCCGCGCGTGCGCGATCTCCTCCGGGCGGCGGCTGTCGTCGCCCTTGCTGTGCGGTCCCACCCGGTGGGTGAGCAGTTCCACCACGTACGGCGTGGACCGCTCGCGGACCCGGCGCAGCACCGGCGTCAGCGCGGCCCGGACCACCTCGGTGTCGGTGGAGGTCACCCGCAGATGCTCCACCCCGAACGCCCGCGCCCGCCCGCCGATGCTGCCGGCGAGCTGCGCGTCGGTGGGCGTGGACTGGGCGATGCCGTTGTTCTCGACCACCAGCAGCAGCGGCAGCCCCCACAGCGCGGCCATGTTCAACGCCTCGTAGACGGCGCCCTCACCCCAGGTGCCGTCGCCCAGGTAGACAAGCGCCAGTCGGCCCGGCTCGGTGCGCTTGAGGTGCAGCGCCACCCCGGCGGCCACCGGCACGCTCTCGCCCTGCACCCCGGTCGACAGGTAGCGGTCCCGCAGGATGTGCTGGCTGCCGCCGACGCCGTGGCACACCGCGCCCTCGCGGCCCATCACCTCGGCCAGCAGGCCGTGCGGGTCGGCGAACCGGGCCAGGTAGTGCCCGTGACCCCGGTGGTTGCTGAACACGAAGTCGCCGTCGGTGAGCAGCGGGCGCAGCGCCACCGGCACGTACTCCTGGCCCAGGCAGGTGTGGGTGGTGCCGTGCAGCTCGCCCCGGCCGAACATGTCCAGCAGGGCCAGCTCGAAGTGCCGGATCAGCAGCAACAGGTCCAGGTCGGCGTCGGCGAGCCGGGTCGGCGCGATCGGCGGCGCCTCGGTGCGGGTGGCGGTCACCGGGATGCCCCGTCCAGCTCGCCGGCGACCAGGTCGACCAGTTCGCCGACCGCGCTCACCGCCAGGTACGCCCGCAGGTCCAGGCGTACGCCGAGGTTGTCCTCCAGCGCGGAGAGCAGACGCAGCGCCTCCAGGCTGGTCCAGTTGGCCAGCGACGCGAACCGGACGTCGGGCGAGATCTCCTCGGCCGGTACGTCCGCGACCTGCTCGATGAGGTCCGCGACGGTGGTGAACAGGTCAGGCACGGATGTCTCCCTCCTCCAGGGCGATCCACGCCGGCAGCAGCCGGGGCGGGGGATGCAGCGGCAACACGTGCCGGGTGGTGCCGTCGTCGACGGATGCCACGGTGAAGCCCGCGGACGGCCAGACGGCCCCGCCGGGCTTGTTGCGGGCGGTGGGCCGGAACAGGGCCTCCAGCCGGGTCGCGCCGGCGGCTCGGGCCAGCTCCGCCACCCGGTGCAGCGCCGCCTGCTCGACACCCCGGGAGAACACCCGGCAGCTGAGCACGAAGTTCTCGATCACCCAGGCGTCCGGGTCGTTCCGGTCCAGCCACAGGCCGCCCACCAGCCCCTCGGCACCGAACCGGTCGGTCACCTCGACGGTGAGCACCAGGTGGTCGGGGGAGTCGGCGCGCGCCCGGGTCTGCGCCTCGGTGTGCGCGCGCTCGGTCATGGTGAACTGGTTGGTGCGCAGCCCGAGCTGCGCGAGCCGGGGCAGGCTGTGCTCGTCGACCTCCCGGACGGTGACGCGCAACGTCAGCTCGTGCAGATAGTCGGCCGCCGAGTCGAACGTGGCGGCGAAGCGCTCCCGCCCGGCGCGGGCCCGGTACAGCTCGGTGCGTTCCCGGTCGGTGGCGCCGGTGGCCAGCACGGTGAAGTGCCCCTCGGTGAGCAGCCGGTTGGGAAAGCCCGCCGGGTCGCCGGCCAACTCCACCACCCGTACGGTCGGCAGTTCGCGGCGTACCAGCTCGCACTCGAACGGGCTGTCGTCGGCGAACACGACGGCGTCCAGGCCCAGGTTGAGGGTGGTGGCGAGCTGGCGCAGGTTCTCGTCCTTGCGTCCCCAGTTCACCGCCTGGGCGACGAAGTCGTCGGAGCGCAGCAGCAGGTCCGGATGCTGCGTGAACGCCTCCGCCACCAGCTCGGGGTCGTTCTTGCTGCACACCGCGAGCAGCACGCCCTGCCGGCGCAGCGCCAACGCGCGACGCTGCACGTCCCGGTGGCAGTTGCCCGGATAGTCGGTGCCCAGCCGGATGCCGGTGAGCCCGTCGTCGCCGAGCACGCCCGCCCAGAGGGTGTTGTCCAGGTCCAGCGCGAGCACCTTCGCCGCCCGGCCGAGGACCGCGCGGCAGAAGGTGGCGGCCTCGTGCGCGTACCGGCGCTCCACCGTGGGCGTCCACGCCATGCTGGCGAACCGGTACAGGCGCTCGTCGCGCACCGGGCCGTCGTGGTCCACCAGCAGCGTCTCCAGATCCAGGGTGTACGTCGTGTCCCGCCCGCCCAGCTCCAACAGCTGGGAGTTCAGCTCCCGCCAGATTCGGCCCAGCTCGGCCCGGCCCCGGAAGCTGACCAGGCCGCGGTGCTCCAACGGCGACAGCGGCACGGTGTGCAGCAGCACCGCGCCCTCGTTGCGCGCCGCGTACCCGCGCAGCGCGGCGGCGAGCACGCCGGCCCGTTCGCCCAGCACGTCGGCGAGGCCGGCCAGGTCGCCGGGGTCCCACTCGGCGGGCAGGAACCAGCCGTCGTGCAGCAGGCAGAGCGTGACGTCCGGCCGGAACTCGGCGAGCGTCGAGCGCGGGTCGCTGAGGTCGAGCACGAGCTGGTCGAAGCCGGAGACGTGGATCTCGGCGGCGATGCCGATCCGCAGCAGCGCCACCCGCAGCAGCGGTTCCAGCGTGCCCGGCGTGAACGTGCCGGTGACCGCGACCCGCAGCGGGCGAAGCGGGAAGTCGGGGCTGGCCAGCTTCTCGACGGGCACGTCGGCGAGTAGCCGACCGGCGGACGCGACGGTGGTGACCGCCGCGTCGTCCAGGTGGACCAGGCCGGGCGCCAGCTCCGGGTCGGCGGCCGCGTCGGGTCGGCGCAGCCGGCGGATCCGGTGCAGGACCTCCTCGACTCTCATGTTCGGTGTTCCTTCCCGTCGGGTGTGGTCCGGCCGGTCAGACCCGCAGCAGGGTGCAGACCCAGTGCATGCCGCTGCCGGTGCTGGTCAGGGCGACCAGGTCGCCGTCGGTCAGCTCGCCGCTGTCGAGGTGGCGTTCCAGGCCGATGAGCTGGTCGGCGCAGCCGATGTGGCCGTGGGCGAGGGCCAGCTCGACGTTGGTCCGCTCCAGGTCCACGCCGAGGTCCTTGGCCAGCTCGGCGAACTGCCGGGCGTTGTCGTGGAAGTGCACGAACCGGTGGACGTCGGCCAGCGTCACGCCCGCCCGGGCGCACGCCGTCTCCACCACCTGCCGGTTGCGCTCCCGGATCGTCGCGACGAACCGGAACATCCGGCGTACGTCCCCGGCGAAGAACTCGTTGAGCCGGTCGGCCGGGTCACCGACGCGGGGGGTGCCGCCGTCCGCGGTGAACGGCTGCGCCGCGCCACCGACGGGCATGCGCATGAAGCCCGCGTACCGGCCGTCGGTGATCGTCTCGGTGGCCAGCCAACGGCACCGGTCGTGGTCGCGCACCAGCACGGCCGCCGCCGCTCCGTCGGAGAAGACGCTGGTGTTCACCTCCATCCGGTTCCAGTACGGCTCGCACACCCGGTTCGCGCCGATCAGCAGCGCCGTCCGGTACTCGGGGTGGGTGGCGAACCGCCCGGCCACCGTGTCGAACGCGGCAACCCCACCGCCGCACGCCTGGTTGAGCAGCACCGCCTCGGCCCGGTGCGCGCCGAGGCGGGCCTGGGTGTGCGCGGCCGGATCCCAGTAGAGGTATTCGGCCAGGTCGGGGATGGCCAGCACCACCAGGTCCACGTCGGCGGCGCTCAGCCCGGCCCGGTCCAGGGCTGTGCCGCCGGCCACGACCGCCAGGTCGGTCACCCCGACGCCGGGGCCGGCCCGGTGGAACGCCCGGTACTCCCAGGACCGCAACCGGTCCAGATCCTGGGTGTACGCGGCCGCGGCAGCCGCCACGTCGACCGGCTCGCCGAGGACGTGGGCCAGCGCGGCCACCCCGACGCCGACCGGCGGCCCGCTCATCGCCGTACCGCCGTGGCTGTCGGCGGTGTCGATGCGGTCGATGCCATCGCTGTCGATGCTGTCGCCGACGGCGGCACGGGGTTGTCGTCGGCCGTGTGGGCGGCGCGCAGCCGGACCCGGGGGTCGGCGGGCGCGACGCCGTCCAACTCGGACAGGAAGCGCCGAGCGGCGCCGTTGCGGCCCGTGTCGGTCCAGCGGACCAGCACCTCGCCGGCGCCGGCCGCGCCCGCCCGCCGGGTCACCTCCCGGAGCACGGCCGCCTCGACGCCCTTGCCGAGCACCGGGCAGGAGAGGGAGAAGACGTCGACGGTCCAGCGGTCGACGGTCCGGTCCAGCGCGACGAGGCCCGAGGTGCCGTAGTCGCCGAGCCGGTCGCGTACCCGGATCGCCAGCAGGTCGGCGGCCCGCTCGGCCAGCGCGGCGGCCGGTGGGGCGGGCGCCAGCGCGAAGTCGTGCGCCCGGGCGACGACCTCGGCGACCTCGGCGACGCTGTCGGCGGCCACCGGCCGGTAGTCGACGTGGACGTCCAGGCCGGCCACGAAGTCGTCCAGGGACAGCTCGGTGGGCGCGACGGCAGGCCGGGCGGTGCCGCCGGTCCACCGTCGGGCCGGGAGCCGGTCGGTCAGCCCCGCCGCCCGCAGCTCGTCCGACCAGAGCGCGGGGTCGGACCCGAGCGGGACGTGTCGCGGCGGCGCCTGCGCCGGGCCGGTGCCCGCCAGCACGAGCTGGGCCGGCGCGACGTCCAGCTCGTCGGCGATCTCGGCGAGCTGGTCGGCCAGCGGCCGCTCGTCGGTGACCCAGCCGTCCAGCACCGCCAACAGGTCGGTGGCGTCGGCGCTCGACCACCAGTCGGCGCCGGTGGCCCGCAGCGCCACGCGTACGCCGGCGGCGCGCAGCTCGCGCAGCGCCGGCAGCAGGTACGCCGCCGCGGTCAGCCCGTCGCCGTCGAGCACCAGCGCTCGGCAGCCCGCGCCGAACCCGGCGGCCACCAGCGCGGCGGCGGTGGCGCCGAGCCGCGCGAAGACCTCCTCGGTGTACGGCACCTTCGCGAAGCGGAACAGCGCCGGGTGGTACGCCCGCTCGTCACCGACGGCGCGGACCGCCTCGTCGGCGTCGACGAGCAGCACCCACGGGTCGCCGGCCAGCCGGTCGCGCAGCCGTTGCCGGACGGCGGTGGCGCTGGCGGTCACCCCGTCGGCGTGCATCGCGTCGGCCGGCCCGTACGGTCGGGAGGCGGGGACGGCCGGTAGGACGTACACCAGCAGGGCCCGGTGCCGGCGCGCGGCGGTGACTGCCGCCTCGGCCCCGGCCAGCAGCTCCGCCGCCCACGCGTCGCCGGCCGGGCCGGGGTCGCCGGCCTCCTCCAGGCGCTGCGCCACCACCAGCACGTCGGGTCGCGCCTCGGCGAGGAAGCCGTCGGTGGCGAGACACTGCTGCACGACCTGCTGGAACGGGCCGACGGCGAGCGTGGCGGGCAGACCGGTGTCGTGCAGGCCCAGACCCAGGTACGGCACCAGCGGGTCCACCGTGTAGCTGGCCAGCAGCGCGACGCGCAGCGCCGGCGTCGGCCGCTGGCGGGTGAGCGCCTGCCAGCGGGTGCGTCGGGCGAACAGGTCGGCGCTCATCGGGTCTCCGTGCCCTTGGCGCGCAGCACGGTGCGCAGCTCGCCGACGCTGCGCACGTCGCGGATCTCCTCGAAGGCGAAGGAGAGCCCGTAGACCTCCTCCAGGGTCACCACCAGTTGCAGGTGCCGCAGGCTGGTCCAGGTGCCGATGGTCTGCGGCCCGGACTCGTCGGTCACCTCGGCCGGGTCGACCTCCAGGACCCCGGCCACCACCTCGGTCAGCGTCACTTCGCCACCACCGCGCGGTCGTCGGTCAGCTCGTCGGTGCCGCTCGGCGATGGCAGCGGGGCCGGCGGGTCGGTCGGCTCGTCGTAGTCGGGCAGGTCGACCTCCATCCGGCGGATGCTCGGCGAGGCGAACCCGGCCGCCGCGACGCCGATGCCGAACAGGCCGACGATCACGAAGATCAGGCCCATCCCCGCGCCGGGTCCGCTGCCGACCAGCCACCCGAAGTACGGGACCCCGGGCCCGCCGTCGCGCATCATCGGCTCGAACCAGCGGTCCGCGGCGATACCGGCCAGGGCGGTGCCGCCGGGGTACGCGAGGTCCTCGATGAACTGGCGGGCGGCGAAGACCCGGCCCTGGTGCGACGGCTCGACCTTCTCCTGCCACACCGACTGGGCGTACCCGTCGATGAAGGGGATGGACAGGTGCAAGAAGAGCAGGGCGACCGACCAGACGACGATGCTGTCCCCGACGCCGTAGACGATCCGGCCGAGGACGCTGAAGACCAGGATGGCGATGAGCATCCGGCGGATCTTGTGGCGGGTGTTGGGCAGCAGCCCGAGCAGGAGCGCGCCGGCCACACCGCCCACCGCGCCGATGGTCTGCACCAGGCCGACCGCGTTGGTGCTGCTGTCGGTGCGGGCCAGGATCTGCGGCACCAGCAGGGCGAAGCCCACCGCGGCGAGCACGTTGATGGCGAACATGATCGCCTCCAGCCCGGTGAACGCCCGACTGGCCAGGATGTAGCGGAAGCCGTAGATCGTGTCGTACCAGAAGCCGCCCTCGTCCTGCTGCGTCGAGCGGGGCACGGGTGGGAGCTGCACCAGCAGCACCGCGCCGATCGCCACCAGGTAGGACAGCGCGTCGATGAACAGGATGACCTTGATGTCCATCAGGCCGAGCAGCGCGGCGGCGAAGCCGGGGGCGAAGATCACCGGGATGGTCCGGACCGCGAACATCATCGCGTTGGCCCTCGGGTACTGGCCCTTCTCCATCATCACCGTGATGGTCGCCTGGTACGCCGGCAGCTGGAACGCGAGGAACGCGCCGGTGACCAGGTTGACCAGGTACAGGTGCCACACCTCGACCGAGCCGCTGAGGAACAGCAGCAGCACGACGGCGGTGGTGATCGCCGAGCCGACGTCACTGAGCACGATGGTCAGTCGTCGTCCCCACCGGTCGACCAGCGCGCCGGCGATCGGGCTGAAGATCACTGTCGCGCCGAACGCGAACGCCATCAGCATGGTCAGGTCGAAGGCCCGGCCGGTGGCGTCCCACACCCAGATGCTCAGGGCGAAGTTCGTCATCCGGGTGCCGAGCGCCGACAGCAGCTGGCCGAACCAGATCGTGGTGAACCCGGCGAACCGGGACGGGCGTCGGAACGCCATGGGGTCTCCTCCTACTGCCGTGGCGGTTGCCCGTGGTTCCCGACCAGGCGCAAGAGGCTGGTCCGGATGCCGTCGAGCAGGTTCTCAGCGGTCTCCGGCCGGAAGGCCGGAGTGGCGTAGCTCAGATCGACGCGCAGTGCGGGGCCGGTGAGCGACCCCGTCACGTCGAAGGGGAAGGGCCAGTGCCCGTCGGGGTCCTCGGTCGGCCCGAACGGCGCCGTGCAGACATCGAGGAGCTGGTTGGCTGGGGCGACGTCGTCGAAGCCGAAGCCGCCCATGTAGTTGACCGCGACCGGCGGCGGCGGTGTCGCGGCCAACCGGTCCCGTACGTCGTCGTCGGGGCAGAGATGGCGCAGCAGCGAGTACCCGATGCCGTTGTCCGGGACCCGGCCGAGCTGGCGGATCACGGAGCGGACCGAGCGCGCCGCATCGGTGGTGGCGGGCAGTTCCAGCCGCAGGGGATAGAGCACCTGGAACCATCCCGTGGTGCGACTGACGTCGACGTCGTCGAAGAGCGGTTCCCGGCCGTGGCCGGTCGTGGCGACGGTGACCGCGCCCCCGGTACGCCCCGCCACGGTGGCCACCACGGCCCAGACGAGCAGGTCCCGCACGCTGGCGCGCAGCCGGCGGGCGACGGCGTGCAGTCCCCGGGTCGCCGCCTCGTCCAGCGTCACGGTGGCCAGGCCCAGGTCACCGAGGCGGAACGGCGCGGCGGTCGGCTCGTCGGCCAGCTGGGCCAGCACACCCTCGTCGGCCTGCGCCAGCCAGAACGGCAACTGCTCGCGCAGCTGCGGCGAGCCCGCGTACTCGGCCAGCCGCCGCGCCCAGGCCCGGTACGACGTGGTCTTCGCGGGCAACGCCGGCTCGACCCCGTGTTCGAGCTGGTCGCAGAGCGTTTCCAGGTCGGCCAGGAGCACGCCCCGGGAGACCGCGTCGACGACGAGGTGGTGGTTGACGAGCAGCAGCCGATCGGGCAGCTCCGGGCCGAGCCGGAAATGCGCCACCCGGGCCAGCGGGCCGGCCGTGAGGTCCAGACCGGTCTGCGCCTCGGCACAGCGGGCCTCGACGGCCGCCTCCCGCTCGTCGACGCCGAGCCCGGTCAGGTCGTGGCTGACGAACGGGACGGCGTCGGCGGGGTCGGCGTGGTGCTGACGCCAGCTCCCGTCCGGCTGGCGGGTCAGGCGCAGCCGGAGGGCGTCGTGCTGGGCCACCAGCCGGCGGACCGCCTCGCGGAGCAGGTCGGCCGGGAGCGGGCGGGCCAGCTGGAGGTAGTAGGGGTGGTTGAACAGGGCGGGCCGGCCCATGGTGGGGGCGACCAGGTCGGTGAACCAGCGCTGCGCGCCGGTCAGCGGGGCGTCGCCGTGCACCGCGCCCTGTTCGGCGTCCAGCGCCACAGTCGTCTCCCCGAGGCTGGCGGCCAGCTCGGCGACGGTGGGGTGGCGGACGAGCTGTCGCGGGGTGATGTGGATGCCGGCCGCCGCGCAGCGGGCGACGAGCTGCATCGCGAGCAGCGAGTCACCGCCGACGGCGAAGAAGTCGTCGTTGATGCCGAGCTGGTTGGTGCGCAGCAGCTCCGACCAGATCGCCACGAGCTGACGTTCCCGGTCGGTGCGCGGCGCGGCGGCGGCCCGGTCGGCCGAGCGCCGGTACCCGTCGGTGACCGCGCCGCGCAGCGCCGCCGCGTCGCTCAGCTCGGTGGCCACCTCGGCGAGCAGGCCGGCGGGAATCCGGTCGACCGGCGCGTCGGCGGCCCGGGAGACGTCCGCGTCGAGCGACCAGAGGCCACGCAGCACGTCCACGGGCCCGTTCGCGGGGTCGACGGGCAGCGCCGGGGCGTCCGGCGGCGCGGGTTCGGTGGCCGGGTGCAGGACCAGCGTGGCGGCGTCGGTGGGCGGGGTCGGGGCGTACCCGATGATCCCGGCGGTGACCAGCGCGGACAGCTCCGCGCCCTGCGGCGTGGTGGTGAGCAGCACCTCGCGCCCGGACCGGGCCTGGGCCGCGAGCAGCTGGGCCAGCTCCGCCTGCCGGTGCGCCGGCCCGGCCGGTACGACCAGCCGGCTCAGGGCCGGGTGCCGGACCGCCCGCCGCACCACCAGGGTCGCGGCGACCGCCGCCAGCTCCGGCGACCAGGCGTCGCCGGCGAACAGCTCCGGCACCCGGTAGTGTCGCGCCCACGCCTCGACCGCGACGACGTCGACGTCGGGCCAGGCCTCGGCCAGCCGCGCGGTCAGCTCCGCGAAGAACGCACTCCACGGCGACGTCCGGTACGGCGGCGACGGCGGGCACACCACGAGCGTCAGCGCCGCCGCGCTGTGCCCCCGGTGGACGTCCAGTGCCGCCAGCAGCTCGGTGTGGAAGTCGCGCAGCCCGACGATGCCCGCCCCCAGCGGACCGGGTGTCCGCCGGTCCTCCCAGCGCAGCACCAGCACGTTGTGGTCCCGTTGCCCGGTCGCCAGGCCGGCGGCCGGATCGCGCAGCAGCCGCAGCAGCGCGCCGGACGGCAGGTGTTCGAGGGCGTGCGGCAGGCCGAGCAGTCCCGTCCAGAAGCGGACGGTCGCCGCCAGCCCCGGCACCTCGACGGTGCCGCCGACGACCAGCCGGGGCGCCGGCGGCGCGAGGCGGCGGGGCGCCGACGCGCGCCGTCCCCCGCCGAGTGGGGCGTCCGGCCGACGAACCCCCTCGTCGAGCACCTTCGCGAGCCCGGTCAGCAGCCGGACCATCCGCTCCGGCCCGAACAGGTCGGCCCGGTACGCCAGGTCGGCGTGCAGGTCGTCGCCCTGCCAGGTGACGCTGAGGAAGAGGTCGAAGTCGACACCGACGCTCGGCACCTCGACCGGCGTGGCGGCCAGCCCGGCGAACTCCGGCAGCTCGTCGGCGCCGTCGAGGACGTTGAGCACGCACTGGAACAGCGGGTGGTACGCGGCCTGCCGGGGCAGCCGCAGCGCCTCCGCGATGGTCGCGAACGGCAGCCCCTGGTGCCGGTACGCCTCCCGTGCCGTCCGGTACGCCCGGGTCACGAGCTGCCGGAAGGTGGGCCGGCCGCCCACGTCCACGCGCAGCGGCAGCAGGTCGGCGAAGCAGCCGATCAGCGAGGCCAGCTCGGCGCGTTCCCGGCCGGCGGTGGGTACGCCGAGCACCAGGTCCGGTTGCCCGCTCTCGGTGTGCAGGAGGGCGGCGAAGCCGGCCAGCAGCACAGCGAACGGGGTGACCCCCTCCGCCCGGGCCAGCTCCCGCACCGCCGCACCGAGCCCGGTGCCCAACCGCTGTGCCTGATAGCCGGCGACGTCCGAGCGCTCCGCGGGGCGGGGGTGGTCGGTGGGCAGGTCCAGCAGCGGCGGCGCGTCGGCCAGCCGCTCCCGCCAGTACGCCAGGTGCGGCTCGACGGCGGTGGACGCCAACCAGTCGCGTTGGTGTCGGGCGTAGTCGGCGAACTGCACCGGCAGCGGGGGAAGCGGCCGGTCGACGCCGGTGGCGTGGTGGGCGTACCGGGCGGCGAGGTCGTCGAGCAGGATGCTCCACGAGGTGTTGTCGCAGACGATGTGGTGCATGCCGAGCAGCAGGTGCCAGCGCTGCTCGGGCAGCCGCAGCAGGCGGGCCCGCACCAGCGGGCCGGCGGCCAGGTCGTACCGGTGCGCGGCCAGCTCGGCGGCCGCCCGGCGCAGCGCCCGGGCCTGCTTCGCCGCCGGCAGCCCGGTCAGGTCCAGCGTCTCCAGCCACGGGTCGACGTGCGGGCGTACCACGGGTTCCGGTTCGCCGCCCCGGTCGGAGAAGGTCGTCCGCAGCACCTCGTGCCGGGCCAGCACGTCGTCGAACGCCCGGCGTAGCGACGTCTTGTCGAGGTCGCCGCGCAGCTCGACGGCGGCGGTGGTGTTGTGCCGGACGACGTCGTCGCCGAGCTGGTCGAGGGCCCAGAGCCGTACCTGCGCCGAGGAGGCCACCGCGGGCGTACCCGGCGGGGCGGGGGTGAGCGGGGCGAGCGCGGTGGCGTCCGGGTCGGCGTCCAGCACGGCGGCGAGCCCGGCCACGGTCGGGTTGGTGAACAGGGTGTAGAGCGACACCTCGCGACCGAACTCGGCCTGCACCTGCGACAGCAGACCGGTGGCGAGCAGCGAGTGCCCACCGAGGTGGAAGAAGTCGCTTGTCACACCGACCTGCTCGACACCGAGCGCGGCGGCCCACAGGCCGGCGAGCCGCTCCTCGGTCGGGGTGCGCGGCGCGACGATCTCGCCGTCGGCCGCCGCGACAACCGCCGGAGCCGGGCGGCTCCGGTCGGCGACCGCCGCGGCCGTGCTCAACTCCTCGACGACGTACGCGGCCCGCTCCGACCCGATCGCCGTGCGCAGCCCACTCGCCCCGGTCGCCGGCACCGGCGCGGGCGGGTCCAGCGGCCAGACGTGGGCGAGCAGCCGGCGCAGCTCGTCCCACCCGGCGGGCACGGCCAGCGCCAGCACGCCCGGGTGCGCCTCACGCAGCGCCGCGACGGCCTGCGGGTCGGTGTCGAGCACCACAGTGGTCGCCGGGTCCGCGTCGGCGAGCGCGGCGGCCGTGTACGCCCGCACCTCGTGACCGGGCAGCGCGCCGACGAGCCGGTCGACCGGCAGCCGTTCGGCGTCGACGAGCACGAGGCGGCGCGGCTGGCCGACGAGCCGCCGCAGCTCCCGCAGCACGATCGTGCCCAGCGCCGCGAAGTACTCGCCCGTGTACGGCACGTGGCCCAACTCGTCCGCGCGCTCGTCGCTCACCTCGCTCACCAGGTACGCGCCGGCATGGTCGGCTGCCCAGACCGCGTGCACCCCCGGCGTACGGGCGGCCAACGCGGCCAGCCGGTCGTCGAGGCGGCCGGACCGCTCGCCGAGCCGGTCGGCGACGCGCGGCGACGCGGGGCACACCACCAGCAGCAGCGGGGCGTCGGTCCGCCGTCGGTACGCGGCCACCGCCGCGTCGAGGTCGTCCATCGCCGCGTCGAGGGCCGCCTCCGCGCCGGTGTCGTCCTGCCTGCGCAACCAGTCCTCCCACCGCAGCAGGCAGACCGTGGCGTCGGCCGTCGGCCCGGCGAGCAGGTGGGCCACCAGCTGGCCGTAACCGGCCAGCTCCACCGACGCGGGTACGCGCAAAAAGCGCAGCCAGAACTCCACCGGATCGCGCAGCGGGTCCACGGTGAACGTGGCCGCCAGGGCGATGCGGTGGCGGCGCAGCCCGGTCACCTCCGACAGCGGCCGGTCCGGCGCGTCCGCCATGACGCGCAGCAGCTCCGGCAGCCGACCCACCGTCGCGGCGATCGTCTCGTCGAGGTACAGGTCGGCGTTGAAGTCGACCGCGCCGTCGATCCGGTCACCGTGCGCGGTCAGGCTGACGAACAGGTCGAAGTCGGTGAGGCCACTCTCGGCGGGCACCGGCCGGAAGGTGACCCCGGCGGCCTGCCGCTGCTCCACGCCGCCGTCGGTCATGGTCGCCAGCACCTGGAACAGCGGGTTCACGCTCGGATCGCGGACCGGGCGGACCTCCTCCACCACCCGCGCGTACGGGGCCTCCTGATGGGCGTACGCCTCGCTGACCGTGCGGTGCACCCGGCGGACGAGGTCGCGCACGCTCGGGTCGCCGCCGGTGTCCACCCGCAGCACCAGCATGGTGGCGAAGCAGCCGATCAGCGGCTCAAGGTCGGTGCTCGCCCGGCCGGCGGTGGGCATGCCGAGCAGCAGGTCGTCCTGGCCGGTGGCCTGTCGCAGCAGGGCGGTCAGCCCGGCGAGGACCACGGCGTTGACGGTGGCGCCCGCGCTGCGGGCCAGTCCGGCGAGGGCGGCGGCCACCTCGGCGTCGACGGTGAACGGCAGGCTCCGGCCCCGGTGGGTCTGCACCGGCGGCCGGGGGCGGTCCGGTGGCAGCGTCGAGCGGGCCGGCGCCGAGGCGAGCCGCTCCCGCCAGTGGGCCAGGTGACCGGCCAGCTCCCGCTCCGCCTCCGGCCGGCGGCGGGCGGCGACGTGCGCGACGAACCGGGTGGGCAGCGCGGGCAGCCCGGCTGGTACGCCGGCGGCGAACTCGCCGTACCAGCTCACCAACTCCTCGACGAACACGCCGGCCGACCAGGCGTCGAAGACGATGTGGTGCGCGCTCACCAGCAGCAGGTGCTCGTCGGCGGCGAGGGCGAGCAGCCGTACCGCGAGCAGCGGCCCGGTAGTGAGATCGAAGGTGACGGCCGCGTGCGCGGCCACCTCCCGGTCGACCGCCGCCTGCCGCTCCGACTCCGGCAACGCCGTCAGGTCGAGGACCGGAAGCGGCACCTCCAGGGCCTCCGACACCCGCTGGGTGACGACGCCGTCGACGCTCGCGAACACGATCCGCAGCGCGTCGTGCCGGGCCACCACCGCGTCGACCGCCCGGTGCAGCGCCGTGACGTCGAGAGGGCCCGTGATCCGCTCGGCGAAGGGCACGTTGTAGACCGGCGTGCCGGGCTCCAGCCGGTCCAGGAACCAGAGCTGCTCCTGGGTGAAGGAGAGCGGATAGCTGGCCGGTACGCCGCCCGATCGGGGCGTCGGCACGGCGGTGTCGGGTCGGCTGGCGCGGGCCTCGCTGGCAGGGCCCTGGCTGGCACGGCCCTGGCGCAGCCGCAGGGCCAGCAGCTCCCGCTGCTCGGGGGTGAGGTCGGCGAGGTCCGGGTGCAGGTCCTGGGTCATCGGGTGGCCCCTTCGACGTACGCGCGGTCGGCGGCCGGCCCGCCGCCGAGCAGGCGGGACAGCGGGGGAGGGGAGTCGTGCAGGTAGAGGTGACCCCCGGGCACGACGGTCAGCGAGAAACCGGAGTCGGTGCAGGCCGCCCAGCCGGCCACCTCGTCCGGGCTGACCAGGGGGTCGTCGGCCGCCGCCACCGCGTCCACGGGCAGCGGCAGCGGCGTCACGGTCGCCGGCCGGTACGACGCGACGACTGTCAGGTCGGCCCGCACGGTGGGCAGGATCAGCTCCAGCAGGCCGGGGTCGTCGAGCACCTCGTCCGGGATCCCGCCCAGGTCGTGCAGCCACCGGGTCAGCGCCGCGTCGTCGAGGCGGTGCGCCGCGCCCAGCGGTGCCGCGTTGCGCGGCGGACGGGCCGCCGAGACCACCAGACGCTGGGGTACGTGGTCTCCCCGCGCGACCAGGCGGGCGGCCACCTCGTACCCGATCAGGCCGCCCATGCTGTGGCCGAAGATCGCGAACGGCGCCGGCACCCGCTCGACGATCGCCTCGACCAGCGGGGGCACCAGTTCGTCCATCGTGCTCAGTGGCGGGTCGGCCAGCCGGCGCTCACGGCCGGGCAGCTGCGCGGTCCACACCTCCACGTCATCGCCGAGCAGGGTGGTCCATGGCCGGTACGCGGCAGCTCCGGCACCGGCGTACGGCAGGCACACCAGCCGCAGCCGGGCGGCCGGGCGCGGCGCGACGCAGCTCAACCAGGCTGCGGCGCCGGCCGCTCGGGTGGCGGTCGTCGGCATGGATACGGGTGGTGTCGCCATGCCCGCACACGCTAGGAACGGGCCGTGACAGCGGTCTTAGCGTCGGCTGAGGGTTCGTCGCGGTGTCCGCTGCGCGCGGCCCGAGCGAGCGGTCCGCGCTCTCGGCGAGGACGGCCTCATCCAGCTCGAGCCCGCCGAGGCGACGAGCGGTGGGGATCCTAGAGTGGCCGGCGTGCCGATGAAAACCGCTGCCCTGACGACGACGCTGACGTTTCTCTTCGTCGCTGCGGTCGCCTGTGCGCCCTCAGCCCCTTCGCCGCAGCCCACGAGCGCTGATCTGACGGGAATGTGGTGCGGCTCCTCGGGCGACCGGATTGATCTGCGCGAGGACGGGTCGGCGCGGCTGGACGCGATCTCGGACGCCTACCTCTTTCACGTCGTCAGGGATCTCCGGGTCACGTGGAGCGACGAGTACATCTGGCGCACCTACTTCGACGGCCGCCGGCCTGCTTCGGCTCAGGGCACGTGGACCTTCAGCGAATACGAGGACGAATACGACGAGGACCACGACGACGGCGACCAGTGGGTGCGACTTGACCTCGGGGAACGCAAGGCCGCGCCCACGCGTGACCAGCAATCCCCGGAGCGCTACACATTCGGCGACGGGCTGCTGGTCAGCCATGACGGCAAGGGGTTCGAGCTGTTGGCCCTCGATGGGATGCCGGACGAGGGATGGTCGAGCCGCTTCACCCCCTGCGCCGAGCGGCTTCATCGTCCGACCGGCCGCTCGGCAGTGGCTGCCGCGGTGGCTCGTCGCCCTACTGCTCGGTGGCGACCGCCGCGATGGCGTAGTGCGGCCGATGGACGCCACCGTCGGGCCGCTCCAGGCGCTCGACCTCGGTGAAGCCGGCGCGCGCCAGTCGCTCGGAGATCTCGTCGACGGGCCACCGGTAGGCGGTCATGACCTTGTGGTCGAAGGCGTCCACCTCGTCGCCCGCGAAGAGGCCCAGCACCAACCTCCCGGACGGGGCCAGGGCACGCCGGAACGTGGCGAGCACGCCGTCGAGGCGCTGCGGCGGCAGGTGGATCAGCGAGTACCAGGCCAGGATGCCGGCGACGGAGTGGTCGGCGACGTCGAGGTCGTCCAGCGACCCGAGGCGGTAGCTGCCGCCGGGATGAGTCGCCCGCGCGTGGGCGATGAACTCGGGCACCACGTCCACGCCCGTGGCGTCGACGCCCAGCGAACGAAGGTGGTCGGTGAGGTGACCCGGGCCGCAGCCCAGGTCGAGCACCGGACCGGGTCGGCCCCCCAGGTGCCGGCCGATGAGGGCGAGGTCGTCGGGGTCCACCTGCTCACGCGTGCCGAACAGTTCGATGTAGAGATCCGCGACTGCGGCGTACGCCTGCCGTACCTGTTCCGTGCCCACCGCCCGACTATAGGAGCGCCGGACCGGGTCGGCCCACCGCACGCAACCCCCCGTCCAAAAGATCGTTAATGCCCGGGGGTGTGTCCGGGATGTCGCACGCGTGGACGGGACGGCTGCTGCGGGATCCGGTGGCGGGCGCCGCCGAGGCGCTGTTCTTCTTCCTGCTGCTCTGGTTGATCTGGATGTTGGCGGCCTGGGTCACCAGCCTCTACGATCCGGCGCTGCCGTTCGTCCAGGCGCTGGTCATCGTGGGTCATGTTCGGCGCGCTGGTGCTGGCCATCGGGATGCCCCACGTGTTCGGCGGCCGAGCCGTGGTGTTCGCGGGCACCTACGTCACCAACCAGCTCGGCCGGCCGCTCGCGCTCACCCTGGCGTTGCGCCGCCAACCACGACGGTTGGTGACCACCCGCATCACGATCTGGACGGCCGTCGCCGCAGTGCCCTGGCTCGTCGGCGCCGCCGTGAGCGAGCACGCCCGGCCCGCGGTCTGGGCCGGCGCCCTGGCCATCGAGTACGTGGGGTTCGCCACCGGCTGGCCGATACCCCGGCTCGGCGCCTCCCGGGTGAACCAGTGGGTGATCAACGGGGTCCACCTGGTGGAGCGCTACCAGCAGGTGTTCCTGATCGCACTCGGCGAGGCGATCCTGGTGATCGGCCTGGCCTCCAGCGCGGACCCGTTGACCCCCGCGGCGGTCGCCGCCTTCGTCATCGCGTTCGCCGTCACCGTGCTGTTCTGGCGGATCTACTTCCACCGTGCCGGACACCTGCTCCCCCCGGCGATCCGCGACTCCCGGTCCCCGGCGCGACTCGGTGAGAGGGCGACCTACATCCACCTGGTGACGGTGGCCAGCGTGCTGATCACCGCAGTCGGATTCGAGCTGGTCATCGCCCACCCCGCCGACGAGGGCGCGTTGCCGCCGGCGGTCATCATGCTCGGTGGTCCGGCGCTGTTCCTCCTCGCGCAGGCCTGGGCGGAGTACGAGGTCTTCAGGCGGCGCCCCGTCCACCGGCTGGCCGGGGCGCTGGTGCTGGCCGCGGCAGTCCCGGTCGGCGCCCTGCTGCCGGGTTTGGCGGTCCTGGTCATGGCCGCCGTGGTGCTCGTCCTCGTCGGCGGGGCCGACACGCTGGTCAGCCACCTGAAAGATGCCGATGATCTGCCCTCACCCGCGTGACGGGAATCAGGGTCGCTCGGTAAAAGACCTGAGGGGAAACCGGGGCCGCACCCCCGGCGGCTGCCGTGGTGGAGCGTCGCCGTGCTGCTCGTCGGCATCGTCCTGCCGGCCGTCGACGTCGGCCATCAGCGGGTCAGGTCGGCATAGACCGCGATCTGCCAGGCGAGCACGGCCGTGGCGGCGACCTCAATGACAGATACGGCGACGAAGGCGACGCTCAGGGGCCCGTTCGCCCAGAAGACGATCAGAGCGGCGAGCGGCGGGACGACGAAGGTGCCAAGGTCGACGGCGAGTTGCAGATACTTCCTGGAGACGCGGCGGGCGTCCGAGCGGTGAGCCGTCTCCCAGCCGAAGGCGGCCTCACCTCCAGCGGTCAGCGCGACCAGGCGGGGGCCAAGGTCGGTGCGGACGTAGCGACCGATCGCGGAAATCTTTTCGTCGTTGATCAAATAAGTCCATCCGAGAACGACGCTTGCCACGGGCAGCAGGAGCAACAGGTTGGCGTGGCCCTTCACGGAGAGAGCGGCCGCGACAACCGCCGCCATCGAGCCGAGGGTGGCATAGATCAGATTGTCGCGGAACCCGATCCGGGTGCGCTGCTCCTGTTTCAGCTGCTCATACTCGGTGAGCAGCAAACCGCCGGTAGTGATCTCGCCGACCATGCACGTCCTCCCGGATCGACAGGTGATGCGCCCCATGATGCCCGAGGCCACCAAGGACGGGCGATCGGTGAATAAGTCGACAACCTTGGCCCGTCGGGCGGCGCAGACGAGCAGGTATCCAGCGATTACCCGGCATTGTTGTCGCCCTGTCGGTCGTGCTCCTTGGCCGAGCGTAGGTCTTCCCGTCAGTCGTCTGTCCATTGTCGGGTTTCGACACCGATGGACGGCACTTTCGCATCTTCACAGGCCGTGTTGGCGCTGCTAGGTTTGCCCAGGATCCGCCCCCGGCGCGTGTGGGGGAGCCGGGGGTTACACCCAATCGGACAAGGGCGGCTGTGCCTCACGCCGTCCGCAACATGACTCGGGGCATCGATGACTGGTCGGCAGGCGTCGATATCGGCGACGGTGTACCAGCCGACGTGGAACGAGCACCTGGCGTTGCACGTGTCCAAGCTGGTCGTGGGTTTGGCGACCAACCCGCTGAGCCGTACTGTCCAGGATGGACTTGATCGCTGGTTGGCGGCGAAGAGGTCGGCCGCCGAAGTCGGCTACCGGGTCTCCGTCCCGGGTGACGCCACGATCGACCGCCTGTGGCACCGGTGGGGCGAGGTCGCCACCGGCTGGCGGAGTGAGCAGAGAGCCTGCCTCGACCTCACCAACTGCGCATTCTCCGATGTGGCAGGTCCTGCCTTTCTCATCTCGAAAATGGTCGAGCGGCACCGCCTCGGGCTGGTTACCAGAGTCCGACTTCCCGAGCAGCCAGAGATGATCAATTTCCTCCGGGAAATCAACTTCCTGGAGGCGATGACCGTCGCCACCGAGACTCCGCTGCCTCAATTGCTGACCACGCAGAGCGTGTACCGATTGACCCGGGTCGACTCCTATCCTCACCGCCGGGCGGCGGCCAGACGCCCGACCCTGCCCTTCAACATCTTTCCCTTCAAGGTCCTGCCACTCGGGTCGAGCACTCGGCACGCACCGGCAGTGCGGTACGCGGCGGACTGGCTGTCGAAGCATGTGGTCGCGGCGCTCGATCGGGATCTGGACGGCCATGGCGCGCAGGTGGCCCGCAGGGTCATCCTGGAGACCCTGATCCGCGCGTCGATCGGCCACGAGAAGCGGACCGCGGTTGTCGCCGCGCACTACGGGATGCGACGTTCCGGTCGCGCCCACCTGCAGATCGCCTTCTGGTGGGACGGCGCCGACGATCGATCGACCCAGGTGGCAACGGCCGATCTGCTTGACCTGGTCTTCGAGGAGGCGCAGGAAACGCTCGCCACTGCGGCGCCCACGTCCACCGCGCTCCGAGACGCCTGGCAGCCGCCGAACAATCCCACCGTGCTCGCCAGCGCGGTGATCGACATTTTCGGCGGCCAGCTCGACGCCTACGGTGCCGACGTGCACCTCGCCGTGGCCCGCGACAGCAGTGACGGCAGCGACGTCTCAGCTCTGCCACCGACGATCACCTGCGATCAGTCGCACGGTGGGACAGTGCGTGGCGACCTCGTAGTCGTGACCCTTCCGCTCAGCGACTAGTTCGGCGTCTGGCCCGATGCTGGAACGTGAACAACAGACACCACCGACCACGTTCGACCTCGTTCGCTTCGGGCTGGGTCCGGGCGAGGAACCGAACGAGCAGCAGCGAGCCTTCTACGCCTACGTGGCCCGGATCGTCGCCGGCCACACGATGCGCTACGTAGGATCCGCCGCTGCCTTTCACACCATCGACACGGCGACGGCGCTCGTCGAAACCGAGTCCATCTACGAGCCGCTCTACCGGGCGTTGATGGAGCTTCCTGACCGGGCGGATATCGGGATTCTCGACCTCTCGGTAAGCACCCGAACGGTCAACACCGAGCTGTTCCTCCGCCCGGAGGCTCTGCTGCATCTCGCCTCGGCGGTCAGCGCCGCCTGCGGCAGCGAGCAATGGGCCGCCCGCACCCTGGTCATCCTGCTCCCGACCGAGCAGGCAGAGGACATCAGGCTCCGTGAACAACTGGACGCGCGCCTGGCCTCTGGTCAGATTCACCTTCTCTCCGACGGTGGCACCGCCTCCTGGCCGGGCACCGACGAGGACGACTACCGCAGTGCCCTGGCCCGTCTACAGACCGCGTCGATCGACCTGTTCGAACGCAAACTCATCACCCGGCTCGGCTGGTTTCGTCCGCACGGCCGGCAGGGCGAGCGGAAGGTGCTACGCCACTACTTCGACGCCAGCCGGGCACAGGACGAACTCGGCCACCTGCTGGACGAGGCGATCGGCGCGGACCGCCCGGACCTGATCGTCTACCACGAGTCCGTCTCGGACTGGCTCGCCAATCCCCTGAAGGGTTCCTGCATCTCCGCCGGCTCGCTGCCGATCCGATCCTTCTCCGAAGCGATGGACACGACGCCGACGGAGGGCCCTCAACCCCGGTCGGTGCTGCTGGTCGTGCCCGTCGTCAACACCGGCGTCTCGCTGACCGAGCGGGTCACCACCCTCCATGCCCGGTTGCGTCCCGAACGACTGCGGGTCCTGTCCGTCCTCTGCGTCGGAGGCCCACAGCCACGGTTCGGTCGCCGCCGGATCGAGGGAAATGACGGCACGGAGCACGAGGTTGCATACTTCCTGTCGGTTGAACAGCGCACCGAGTCGGAAGCCGAGTGCCGCCTGGCTGTGGTGGGAGAGACCAGGCGGTACGAGGAGCGGACCAACACGCTGACCACCGCCGAGTTCTGGGATCTGGTACGAACATGCGGCGTCAAGCCTGAAGATGACGTCCCGGCTCCCCGCCGTCGCGGCTACGCCGTGGTCCCTGACGTCCCACAGATCCTCGAGCAGTACGGAAACTGGCTGGCCGACAAGCTGTGGATGTTCGTGCGTCGGTCAACCAGCACCGTGGGACAGGACATCCTGTTGGTCTGCCCCGAACGCGAACAGGGTTCCCGAAAATTGTCCAACAGCCTGTCCCTGCGTTCCGGCGCTCAGGTGGTACGAATCCCGCGCGAGGATATCGAAAGGGTGGTCAAGGGCACCGCACCGGAACAGGTCTTCGATGCCAGGGCCCCTTGGTGCCAGGAACTGGATTCCGTCGCGACGAAGGAGGTGGTCCTCATCGACGAGTTCGTCGGTAGCGGCGACACGATCAGAGCGATGGAGCGCATCGCCCGGGCGAAGGGCCTGAACGTGAAGGCCGTTTGCACACTGCTCGACTTCTCGCCCGACGCGGCCGGGCAACGGCACTCGCTCTACGGCTGGAAGCCACCCGCCTCCCAGACGGACCTCCCCGCGCAGCGCCCGGATGCGGACGGGGCAGCGGTGCGCCGGCCATGACCCGACAGCCGACCGAGAACGATGTCCTCACCCTGCTCGCCCTGCTACGGGCGGCAACCTCGGACGACGTTGCGTCGATCATGTTCGACGACCTTGTCTGGTCTGTCAGTCGCCTCGACGAGAGATTCCGGTCGAAAGTTCTCGTCCACGCCGCGGCAATCATGGGCTCCCGCTGGCTCGAGGCGGACCGCATGCGGGACATTTACGAACAGCTTGACAGGTGGCAGGTTGCGCGCAGCGTCGATTTTGCGCTCGTGACGGTGAAGGAGCGCGAGTTCGACGCCGCGAAGGCCGCGCTGGGCGTCGACCTTCGACGTGAGCCCGACTACTCGGTCCGCGGCGCATACTTCTTCGACGTCGAAGTGGCGCGCGACGGCCAGCCGCCGTTGAAGGGGATCATCACCAAGTGCGGGACCGCCGGCAACAGTCGGATGGCGGCCTTCCTGCACACCGTGTTCTCCGCGTACGACGTCCGGCTGTGCTGCCTGGTCGGCATGGCGGCCGGTCACAAGAAGCAGGTCCAGGTGGGCGACGTCGTGTTCGGTGACAAGGTGATCGATACCGGTGGTGGGATCTCGACGGCCCGTGGCTACGTGCCCGACCCGACCCCACTGAATCCGGATCTCCGGATCGCGCGGGAGATGACCTCGTTTCGGCCGGAGCGGCTGGATTGGCACGAACTGATTGCCAAGCAGATCGCCGCCGCGACCGCCGACCTGGACGATCTGCAGGTCCCCGAACTCTTCGACCCGGCGACCTACCGTCCACGGCTCATCCCGAAGACGATCCTCGCGAAGGACGAGTTGATAGAGGACGGGAAGGTAGGGCGGCGGGCACGGCGGTTCGGCCCGGAGCGCCGCACCGGCGCCTTGGAGATGGAGGGCGCCGGATTCGCGGTGGCCTGCGTCGAGGAAGGTGTGCCCTGGATGGTGATGCGCGGGATCGCCGACCTGGGTGAGCCCGATCGCGTGAAGGATTGGCAGTTCGTCAGCACCGTCGCGGCGGCCACCGCGGTGCGGCTCTGGTTGAAGTCCTGCCGGTTCATGCAGGACCGGGCCTAGTACGGCGGGAAAACCGTAATCTGATCTTGCCCCCGAGAGTCGCCTTGAGCTGCGGAGATAACGCTCTCACGGATGATGCGAGAACCCTTGACGGACCGGGTATCGAGCGGCAACGATGCATGCACACCACCACCCGGCGTGATCGGCGCACGTCGTCCCGCACCCGCGAAAGGACCTACCCGTGCGCAGATCCCTGAGAGCGTGGTTCGGCGCTGCGCTGAGCGCGATCCTCGTCCTGGGCGGCGTCGTCGCCACGCCGCCCGCGGCCAGCGCCGCGCCGTTCACCGTGCTGGTCTTCAGCAAGACCGCCGGATTCCGACACGGATCCATCACCCCCGGCATCACCGCGATCCAGCAGCTCGGCGCCGCCAACGGGTTCACCGTCGAGGCCACCGAGGACGCGGCCCAGTTCACCGACGCCAACCTGGACCGGTTCGCGGCGGTGATCTGGCTGTCCACCACCGGCGACGTGCTCAACGCCGCACAGCAGGCGGCGTTCGAGCGCTACATCACCGGCGGCGGCGGGTACGTGGGCGTGCACTCCGCCTCCGACACCGAATACGACTGGCCCTGGTACGGCGGGCTCGTCGGCGCGTACTTCGCCTCGCACCCGGCCGAGCAGACCGCCACCGTGAAGGTCGCCGACCAGGTGCACCCGTCGACCAGGGCGCTGCCGCAGCGGTGGAGCCGGTTCGACGAGCTCTACAACTACCGCGCCAACCCCCGGGGCAACGTGCACGTGCTGGCCACCCTGGACGAGAGCACCTACACCGGCGGCAGCATGGGGTACGACCACCCGATCTCCTGGTGCCAGAACTACTCCGGAGGGCGGGCCTGGTACACGGGCCTCGGCCACACCGACGCCTCGTACACCGACACGGCCTTCCGCCAGCACCTGCTCGGCGGCATCCAGACCGCGGCCGGGGCGGTCACCGCCGACTGCGGCCCGACCGTGACCACCAACTTCCAGCAGGTGGAGCTGGCCAAGGGCGCGGCCGAGACCGGCGAGCCGATGAGTCTCACCGTTCTGCCCGACCGGGGGGTGCTGCACACCTCCCGCGACGGCGTGATCCGGCACACCGACGCCGCCGGCAACACCAAGATCGCGGGCACCCTGGCCGTCTACAGCGGCGACGAGGAGGGCCTGCAGGGCATCAAGGCCGACCCCAACTTCGCCACCAACCGCTGGGTGTACGCCTACTACGCGCCCCCGTTGAGCACACCCGGCGGTGGCGCCCCGGCCACCGGCACGCCTGCCGACTTCGCCGTCTGGGACGGCGTCAACCGGTTGTCCCGCTTCACCGTGAACGCGGACAACACCATCAACCTGGCCAGCGAGACGCTGATCCTGAACGTGCCCACCAGCCGGGGCATGTGCTGCCACGTCGGCGGCGACATGGACTTCGACGCGGCCGGCAACCTGTACCTGTCCACCGGCGACGACACGAACCCGTTCGACTCGGCCGGGTTCACCCCGATCGACGAGCGGGCCGGCCGTAACCCGGCCTTCGACGCCCAGCGCACCGCGGCGAACAGCAACGACCTGCGCGGCAAGGTGCTGCGCATCAAGCCGGGCGCGGCGGGCGGTTACACCATCCCGGCCGGCAACATGTTCGCGCCCGGCACCGCGCGGACGCGCCCGGAGATCTATGCGATGGGGTTCCGCAACCCGTTCCGGATGAGCGTGGACAAGGCCACCGGCATCGTCTACCTCGGCGACTACGGCCCCGACGCGGGCACCGCAGACCCGAACCGGGGGCCGGCGGGCAATGTGGAGTTCGCCCGGATCGACCGGCCCGGCTTCTACGGCTGGCCGTACTGCACCGCCCGCAACGACGCCTACAACGACTACACGTTCCCGTCCGGGCCGTCCGGGCCGAAGTTCGACTGCGCGGGCGGGCCGGTCAACAACTCGCCCAACAACACCGGCATCACCCAGCTGCCGCCGGCCGTCCCGGCCTGGCTGCCGTACGGCGGTTCCGGCTCCCCGCCGGAGTTCACCGGCGGTGGGCTGTCGCCGATGGCCGGCCCGGTCTACCGGTACGACCCGAACAACACCTCCGCCGTGGCGTTCCCGCAGTACTACGACGGCACCTTCTTCGCCGGTGAGTTCGGCCGCCGCTGGATCAAGAACGTCAAGCTCGACGCGGCCGGCCAGCCCTTGAAGATCAACCCGTTCCCGTGGACCGGGACGCAGGTCATGGACATGGAGTTCGGCCCGGACGGCGCGCTCTACGTCCTCGACTACGGCACCGGTTGGTTCAACGGCGACGCCAACTCGGCGCTCTACCGCATCGAGTACGCCCGCGAGGGCAGAGCGCCCGTCGCGAAGGTCACCGCCACCCCGACCAGCGGCACCGCGCCGCTGACCGTGGCCTTCTCCTCGGCCGGCACCCTCGACCCGGACGGCGACCCGTTCACCTACGCCTGGGACTTCGACAACAACGGCACCACCGACTCGACCGCGCCGAACCCGAGCTTCACGTACACGACCAACGGGACCCGCAGTCCGACCCTGACGGTCCGGGACACCACCGGCAAGACCGCCACCGCGAGCGTGGTCGTCACCGTCGGCAACAGCGCCCCGGTCGTCACCGTGAACACCCCGTTGAACGGGCAGACCTTCGCCTTCGGGGACGCGGTGCCGTTCAGCGTCACCGTCACCGACGCCCAGGACGGCGCGATCAACTGCGCCCGGGTCAAGGTGAACTACGTCCTCGGCCACGACTCGCACGGCCACCAGCTCGGCAGCGTGCAGGGCTGCACCGGGGTCATCCAGACCTCGGCCGACGGCGAGCACGACACGGCGGCGAACATCTTCGGCATCATCGACGCCGAGTACACCGATCTGGGCGGGGGCGGCCAACCGGCGCTGACCACGCACACCCAGGCCGTGCTGCAACCGCGCGTGCGCCAGGCCGAGCACTTCGGCGACTCCTCGGGTGTCCAGATCGTCGCCGGGGCGGCCGGGCACGGCGGCGCCGCGGTCGGCTACATCGACAACAACGACTGGATCTCGTTCCGCCCCTACAACCTGACCGGCATCCAGTCGTTCAGCGCACGGGTCGGCGCCCCGGCCGGCGGCGGCGGGACGCTGGAACTGCGCGTCGACTCGCCCACCGGACCGCTGGTCGGCTCGGCCACCGTCACGCCCACCGGCGGGTACGCCAATTTCGCCACGGTCACCGGTGGGGTCACCGCCCCGACCGGCACCCGCACCCTGTTCCTGGTCTTCAAGGGCACCGGCCCGTGGTTCGACATCGACGAGTTCACCCTCTCCACCAGCCCCGGCGGTCCCGGGCCGGACCCGGATCCGGAGCCGACCGGTAACCTGGCCCGGGGCAAGCCGGCGCGGGCGTCCAGCGTCGAGGGCGCGTACGTCGCGGCCAACGCGTTCGACGGCGTGGCCGGCACCCGCTGGGGCAGCGCCTTCGGCGACCCACAGTGGATCGACGTGGACCTGGGCGCCACGTACGCCCTCAGCCGGGTCAAGCTGACCTGGGAGGCGGCGTACGGCAGCGGGTACCAGATCCAGACCTCGCCGGACGGGGTCACCTTCACCACGGTCCGGACGGTGACCGGCGGCGACGGCGGCGTGGACGACCTGACCGGGCTCACCGGCTCCGGCAGGTACGTCCGGCTCCTCGGCACCGCCCGCGGCACGGCCTGGGGCTACTCGCTCTACGAGTTCGAGGTGTACGGCGCCACCGGCGGCCCGACCGGCGGCAACCTGTTGTTGAACAAGCCGACGTCGACGTCCAGCACCGAGGGGGCCGACGTGACCGGCGCCCAGGCGGTCGACGGCAGCCTCACCACCCGCTGGTCGAGCGCGTTCTCGGACCCGCAGTGGATCCGCGTCGACCTCGGCGCCCCGACCGCCATCGGGCGGGTCAAGCTGAGCTGGGAGGCGGCGTACAGCAGCGCGTACCAGATCCAGACCTCGAACGACGGCACCACCTGGACCACCGTGAAGACGGTGACCGGCGCCGACGGCGGCGTGGACGAGCACAGCGGCCTCGGCGCCAACGGCCGCTACCTGCGCATCTACGGCACCGCCCGGGGGACCGGGTACGGCCACTCGCTCTGGGAGGTGGAGGCGTACACGAGCTGAACCACCACGACGGCGTGACCGGCACGGCGTCCGTGCCGGTCACGCCCCGTCGTTCAGCTACCGGGGCGTCGGTGACACGCCCCTGACGAAGGGCCACGGGTACGCCCCGAACAGGTCGGTGCACGCGTTGAGCAGACCCTGCCGGGCGTCGGCCACGCGCTGGTTGGCCGGCCCCTTGTCGACGGCAGGGTCGTCCGCCACCCACAGGTCGCCGGCTTCCTTGGCGGCTGGTCCCAGCTTCTTCCCGGCCTCGCGGACACCGGGGTCGGTCGACCCGATGGCGAGCATCGCGGTGCTCATGTCCTCGACGGGTGGGTTGTTCTTCTCGATGCTGAAGGCCACGCGACTGCACGCGGAGGCCGCGGACTTGTCCGAGGGCGCGGTGGAGCGGGGAGCGGGGTCGGGCGTATCGGCGGGCGAGCAGCCCGCCAGCAGGAGGGAGGCGACGACGAGGGTACGGATCACCGCGGGATCTTAGCGATCTTGCGGCAGCTGCCACGAGTGGATTCAGTCGTCGGCGACGGCCACCGGCTCGGTGCCGATGCAGCGGACCTTTAGCTCGTGCCGACCGGCCGAGCCCTCGAAGGTGACCTCGACGTCGTCGTCCGGACCCCGGTCCACCTCGTGCACCCGGTAGCCCTGCGCCGGCGCCCACGACACGAGGCGTACCCCATCGGGGCCGCACTCGGCCACGGCCGTGCCACCGTCGGTGGCGAAGCTGCGGCGGACCCCGGCGCTGGCGGACGGCGCGGGCGTCGTCGGCCCGCCCGCTGTCGCGCCGACGGTGCCACCCGGCGCGGGCTCGGGCGAGGCGAGCGCCCGCTCGATCTCCGCCTCGCTGCGCACCCCGCCCGGCGTACCGGTCAGGCTCTCACCCACCAGCCGGATCGCGCCCAACCCGATCAGGGTCGCCACGGCGACCGTGGCCACCCATCCGGCGGCGACGAGGACGGAACGACGGCTCATGCCACCGACTATCCCCGATCGGAGGTTGTCGTCGGCACATCCGGAGGCTAAGGCACGGTTAACGCGCGTCTCGCCGGCAGCGGCAGCGGCTAGCCTGCCTGCTGTGGCCCGCCTGCTGCTCATCGAGGACGACCTGACGATCCGTACGCCGCTGATCCGGGCGTTGCGGGAACGCGGCCACGCGGTGGCCGCGGCCTCGACCGCGATGGCCGGGCTGCGCGACGCGCTGGAGGACCGACCGGACCTGGTCGTCCTCGACCTGGGTCTGCCCGACCTGGACGGACGCGAGCTGCTGCGGATGCTGCGCGCGGTCAGCTCGGTGCCGGTCATCGTCGCCACCGCCCGCGACGACGAGACCGAGATCGTCCGGGTCCTCGACGCGGGCGCCGACGACTACGTGGTCAAGCCGTTCACCGCCGCGCAGCTCGACGCCCGCGCCCGAGCGGTGCTGCGGCGGGGCCCGGCCAGCGCCGACGCGCAGGAGGTGTCCCTCGTGGTGGGCGGGCTGCGCGTCGATCCCCGGTCCCGGCAGGTCACCCTGGACGGCACGCTGGTGGAGCTGACGCCGCGCGAGTTCGACCTGCTGCACCACCTGGCCGGCCGGCCCGGACAGGTGGTCACCAAACGCGAGCTGCTCACCGAGGTCTGGCAGATCCCGTACGGCGGCGCGGACAAGACGGTCGACGTGCACCTGTCCTGGCTGCGCCGCAAGCTGGGGGAGAGCGCCCAGCAGCCCCGCTACCTGCACACCGTGCGCGGCGTCGGGGTACGACTGGAGGCGCCGTGAGGGCACGGCTCGCGCTGCTGGTCGCTGCGGTCAGCGTGCTCACGCTCGTCGCCTTCCTGGTGCCGCTGGCGCTGCTCGTCCGCACCGTCGCCCAGGACCGGGCCACCGTCCGGGCCACCGCCGACGCGCAGAGCCTCGTGCCGGTGGTCGGCACCGCCGACGCGCCGACCATCCGGCTCACCGTCGAGCAGCTCGCCGCGGAGTCCGGTCGACAGGTGAGCGTCTTCCTGCCCGACGGCACGGTGCTCGGCGCCCAGGCGCCCCGTACGCCAGCGGTGGCCCTGGCCGCGCGTGGCCAGAGCCTCACCGGGGAGTCGGCGGCCGGCCGGGAGGTGGTCATCGCCGTGCAGGGCCGGGCGGACGGCACCGGCGTGATCCGGATCGTGGTGCCGCGGCAGGAGCTGACCGCCGGGGTGACCCGGGCCTGGCTGGTGCTGGCGCTGCTGGGTGTGGTGCTGGTGCTGATCGGGTTGGCGGTCGCCGACCGGCTGGCGCGCACGCTGGTGCGGCCGATCAGCGAACTCTCCGTCGTGTCGCATCGGCTGGCGAACGCCGAACTGGACGCCCGGGTCACGCCCGCCGGCCCGGCGGAGCTGCGCGAGGTGGCCGGTGCTCTCAACCACCTGGCCGGCCGGATCCAGGTTCTCCTGCTGCAGGAGCGCGAGCAGGTCGCCGACCTGTCGCACCGACTGCGGACGCCATTGACGGCGCTGCGGCTGGAGGCGGAGTCGCTGCGCGACCCGGACGACGCGGCCCGGATCGCCACCGCCGCCGACGGGCTCGAACGGGCGGTCACCGGTCTGATCCAGCAGGCCCGCTGGCGTCGCGCGCCGACGCCGGGGACGGCCGCGTCGGATGCCGCCGCGATCGTCGCGGACCGGGTGGCGTTCTGGTCGGTGCTGGCCGAGGACACCGGTCGGGCCGTGCACCTCGACCTGGCCCCCGGCCCGCTCACCGTCGGGGTGCCCGCCGACGACCTGACGGCCGCCGTGGACGCCCTGCTCGGCAACGTCTTCGCGCACACCCCCGACGGCACACCGTTCACCGTCCGGCTCGCGCGCGACGACGGGGAGGTGCTGCTCACCGTCGCCGACGAGGGACCGGGCATGCCGGCGGGGGCGGTCCGACGGGGTGCCAGCGCCGCCGGGTCGACCGGACTCGGCCTGGACATCGCCCGCCGCGCCGCGCAGGCCGGCGGCGGTCGGCTGGAGCTGCGGTCCGGTCCGCAGGGCGGGGCGCAGGTGCTGCTCCGGCTCGGTCCGTCGACGTCGCGGCGAGAGGCATAGCCGCTGCGGTGCCGGGTAGCTGCCACCCATGGCGCGGTATACGAAACCCGAGCTCAGAGAGCAGATCAAGGAAGAGATCAAGGCGTCCGACAAGGGCGGTCGGCCGGGTCAGTGGTCGGCACGCAAGTCACAGCTGGTCACCCAGGAGTACAAGAAGCGCGGCGGCGGTTTCCTGGGCGAAAAGGACGAGCGGCAGAAAGCGCTCCAGCGCTGGGGCAACGAGAAGTGGCAGACCAAAGAGGGCGACACCCGTGCGCGCAAGGACGGCACGACGAGCCGCTACCTGCCCAAGAAGGCTTGGGACGAGATGTCGGAGAGCCAGAAGCGCGCGACCGACACCAAGAAGCGGGAAGCCTCCCGAACCGGCAGGCAGTACGTCGCCAACACCGGGCCGGCCAAGAAGGCGCGTCGAGACGCCACCACCGCCGGCCGGATCTCGGAGATGTCAGTCGCCGAGGCCAGCAAGCTGGTCCGTGGCCTCGACACGCGGCAGCTCAGAACGGCCCTGCGCAACGAGCACGCCGGCAAGGACCGCAAGACGCTCGTCCAGCGGCTCGAAGCGGAACTCAACCGGCGCGGCTGACGGACTTAACCCGGCCTTAGCGTCCGGACAGCGCGCCGCTATCCCGATCCGACCGATCCTCGGAGTCGACAACCGAGGAGAGGTGGACACCACGATGAAGCGCACCAATCTGCTTCTGGCGACGGTCGGCGGCTCGGCGGTGCTGGCGGTGGCCGGGGTCGCGCTGGGCGTCGCCGCCGCGAACGACACGCGGCGCGGCGACACGGCGCTCGCCGCGGCGACCATCGCCCCGACGGGCACGGACGCGCCGGACGACAGCGCCAGCACCGTCGCGCCGGGGGCCAGCGGCACGCCGTCGGCGGGGACCCCGTCGGGTACGCCGTCGAGCGGCACGCCGTCCGCCGGCACCGCGCCGGCGGGCAGCGCGGTCGACGAGCAGCGCGCCGGTGAGATCGCGCTCGCCAGGGCCGGTGGCGGCCAGATCGTCGAGGTCGAGGCCGAGCAGGAGCACGGCCGGCCGGTGTGGAGCGTCGAGATCATCGCCGGCGACATCGAGCACGAGGTGGACGTCGACCGGGACAACGGCGCGGTGGTCAAGGCCGAGCAGGAGCCGGTCGACGACGACGACAGGTTCGGCCAGTCGGACGACAAGGGCGACCGGTCCGACGACGATGACGACAGCTCCGGCGACGACGACTGACGAAAGACCGGCGACCAGCGACGCCCCGACCGGATCCGTCACAGCGGTCGGGGCGTCGCCACGCGCCGGGCCGGCACCACGCCTGCCGGCGGATCATCTCTTCGGACGAGATCGCTCACCACGGGTCACCACGGGTGTTCCGGTACCGTTGCCAGACGGTGTGCGGGCCAGGTCGAGGTCCTGGTCGAGTGGCGGGGTGGGTGGTGGCGGTGGGTGCGGCTGGGTCGAGAGCTGAGCCGCTGACCCTGCCCGCCGGTCAGAGGCCCGCGTGCAGGGTCAGGCTCTGCCGCAGGTGGAGTTTCGGCCGGGACCCGACGACCGAGCCGACGACCTCGCCTTGACGGAACACCAGCAGCGTCGGCAGGGACATGACTCCGTAGCGCCGCGTGGCCTGCGGGTTGTCGTCGGAGTTGAGCTTGGCGATGGTCATGCGGTCGCCGAACTCCTGGGCCAGCTCGACGAGGCTCTTCTCGATCATCTTGCAGGGCGGGCACCACTCTGCCCAGAAGTCGACCACGACGGGCCGGTCGCTGGCCAACACCAGCTCGGCAAACGTGGCGTCGGTGACGCTGATCAGGGGGCGGACGGTCGTTTCCTGGGGCATGTTTCCTCCCGGTGCGCGATGGCGTGGGTGAGCTGGGTGCGCAACTGCTGACGGACCGCGGTGAGCCGATCGAGGTAGTCGTCGACCTCGGCGAGCTTGCGCCGCAGCACCAGCACCGAATCCGGGCAGACATCGCCGGACGCGTTGCCCGCTCGCAGGCAGGCGACGAACGGACGGACGTCGTCGAGGCCGAAGCCGACGTCGAGCAGCGCCCGGATCTCCCGGACGACCCGCAGCTCCGCCTCGTCGTAGACGCGGTAGCCGTTGGCCGAGCGCTGCGGGCGTACCAACCCGTGGGCCTCGTAGTAGCGCAGCGTCCGGGTGCTCGTGCCGGCCCGTTCAGCCAGCTCGCCGATCAGCATCAGACCTCCTCGACCAGCCCGTCGTGACCAGGCTAAACCTTGTCGTCAGCGTCAAGGCAAGGTCGCTCCCGGGACGGCTCAGGGCGCCGCGAGGCGGCGCCCTGAGCGTCGGTGCGTGCCGGAGGGGGTTCTAGCCGATGCGGAACTGCTCGCCGTAGACGGCGAACGTCAGCGGCGTGTTCAGGTTGACGTTGCCGTTGTTGAGGAACACCCGCTGGGCCGTGTCGACGCGGGACGTGTCCGAGTGGGCTTCTTCCTTGCGCATCTCGATGACCCGCTCGTCGAGGAACGCGTTGAGCCAGGTCCGCTCGTCGCCACCCTGGGCCGGCGGCTTGGCGCGGGCGAGGGCGCGGCTGCGGATCTGGCGCATTCCCTCGTACCCGTGCATGACCGCCGCGTCGTAGTAGGCGAACTGGCCGAGTGCCCGCACCCCGTCATTCTTGCCGTCGCGGACCGACGGGTTGAAGTAGACCCGGTCCCGCTCGGCTTCCTGCGCGGCCCGGAACACCGAGTCGTTGGCCGCGGTGCGCCAGTCGCGGGGGAAGTTGGGGTCGAGGCCGGCGTGCGACGCGGTGCCGTTGACGGCGCGCAGCGCCGGCAGGTATCCGGCCAGCACGTTGCCCGGCTTGGTGTTCGTGTACGCCTGGACCAGTTCGAGCATGTCGCCGGTGCCGGAGCAGAAGCCGATGATGCCTGCGGTGTAGCCGCGACCGTCGCCGATGTCCTCGATGTAGGAGAACTGCGCGCGCCAGTCGAGCGAGGAGTTCTCCGCCGCCGACACGAGCTGCATGGCGACGTCCTTCTTCGCCGGGTCGTCCAGGTTGGTGCCGGCCGGGACGGTGGCGGTCGGCGTGGGGGTGGGGTTGCCGCCGCCGGGAAGGGTCCACTGCTGGTTGGTGGTGCCGCCGCAGGTCCAGATCTGCAACCGGGCGCCGTTGGCGGTGCTCCGGTCGGTCACGTCGAGGCACTTGCCCGAGGCGGTGTTGACCAGGGCGCCACCGCTGGCGGCGGTCCACTTCTGGGCGCCGGTGTTGTTGCAGTCGTACAGCTGGATCTTGGCGCCGTTGGTGGTCGACGCGGCGGTGACGTCGAGGCACTTGCCGAGCGCGCGGATCGAGCTGTCGGTGTTGCCGACCGTCCACGTCTGGGCATTGCTGCCGTTGCAGTCGTAGAGCTGCACCGCCGTGCCGTTGGCCGGATTGGCGCCGGCGACGTCGACGCACTTGCCACCGAGGCCGGTGATCGGGCCGGCGGTCGCGGCGCTGGCCGACGGGAGGCCGTAGTTGACCGCCGCGACGCCGATCAGCAGGGTGCCCACGACGTAGGCGGCTGTTCTCTTGCGCACCATGGTGTTCCTCGGGGAAGAGGCGGCGTGCCGCCGGCCGGTCGGTGCCCGGCGCGGCGATCGGCCCCGGCGGGCACCACGAGCTTCAGGAAACAGTATTAACAGATAGTGGTACGTCGATCAACTGCCACATCGGCGACGATCAGGATCAATCGAGGAAGGTGTTGGTGGCGCTGCGCAGCGCGGAGACGCACGCGACCACCGCGGGGTGGCCGCCCGCGCCCCTGCGGTAGGCGACGCGCGTGCGGCGGCGCATGGCCAGCGGCAGGAGCCGGACCTGCGGGGAGGGCTGGGCGATGGCGAGCTGTGGAATGAGAGCGACGCCCTGACCGGCGGCGACGAGAGCGAGCATGGCGGTGAAATCGTCGGCGTGATGCCGCACCGCCGGAGTGAAGCCGGCCAGCTGGCAGGCGTGCAGGGCGACCGAGTGGCAGAGCGTGCCGGGACTGCCGAGGATCCAGTGCGCGTCGCGTGCTGCGCTGATCGGCTCGGCGGCGGTGTTGTCGGCGGTGTCGCTGGGCACGGCGAGGAAGACGGTCTCCTCCAGCAGGGCGATCGAGTCCACCGTCGGGTCGGGTGGGGTCGGCGCGATGTCGTAGTCGTGCAGCAGGGCGACGTCGAGCCGTCGGCTCCGCAGGGCGGCCGGCATGTCGACCGGGTCCAGCTCGCTGATCATGAGGTCGAGCGCGGGATGGTCGCGGGCCAGGGTGGCCAGGGCTGCCGGCAGCAGGGTGCGTACGGCGCTGGGGAAGGCCCCGATGCGGACGCTCGCGCGCAGACCGGTTCGGGCGGCCGCCAGGGTCGCGTCGGCGGCTTCCAGCGCGGCGAGAACGACCTCGGTGTGCTGCACGAGCGCGGTGGCGGTCGACGTGAGGCTGACCCGGCGTCCGGTGCGCTCCAGCAACCGGGTGCCCGCCTCCCGTTGCAGGGCGGCCAGTTGCTGCGAGACGGCGGACGGCGTGTAGGCGTGCGCCTGGGCGACCGCGGCGATGGTGCCGAGGCGGGCCAGGTCCCGCAGCAGGACCAGGCGACGGACGTCAAGCATCAGCTCAGCTTACGGATAGGTGGAGCAATCGGAACTGGACCTTCCCGGTCGGTCCGCCGAGAGTGGAGGCATGACCCTGACCGGCCTGTACGTTCCGCTCATCACGCCGTTCGACCTCGCGGGGGACATCGCCGTCGACGCGCTGACGGCCCTCGCGAACGATGCCCTGGACGCCGGCGCGGCCGGTGTGGTCGCGCTCGGCACGACGGGGGAGCCGGCCGCCCTCAGCGACGACGAGCGCGGCACGGTGCTCGACGTCCTGTCCGCGGTCTGCCGTGCGCGCCGCGTGCACCTTCTCGTCGGCGCCAACAGCGTCGAGGCGTTGCGCGCCCTGGCCGACCGGCCCGAGGTGACAGCGGCGCTCTGCCTGGTGCCCCCGTTCCTGCGGCCGGGCGGCGCGGGAGTGCTCGCCCACTTCGCCCACCTCGCCCAGGCCAGCCCGGTGCCGCTGGTCGTCTACCACGTCCCGTACCGCACGGGGCAGCAGCTCAGCCCGGACGACCTTCGGCAGCTCGCCGGCCTGCCCGGCGTCATCGGCATCAAGTACGCCACCGGGGGGATCGACGGGGACACCGTCGACTTCCTCGCCGGCATCCGGCCCGGCTTCGCCGTACTCGGTGGCGAGGACCCGCTCATCTCGCCGCTGCTCGCCCTCGGCGCGCACGGCGCGATCGCGGCCTCGGCCCAGGTCGCCGCTGCGGACTTCGTCCAGCTGGTCGCACACTGGCAGGCCGGGGACCTCGTGCGGGGGCGGGCGCTCGGCCATCGGCTCGCGGGCCTGTCCGCGGCGCTGTTCGCCGAACCCAACCCGACAGTGATCAAGTCGGTGCTCCACGCGCGGGGTCGCATCCCGACGGCCGCCGTACGGCTGCCGCTGCTGCCCGCCGGTCCGGACGCCGCGCGGCGGGCGCTCCGGCGCCTGGACGAGCTGACGAGCGCGTCGAGGTGACCGGACGGCGCCCGCCGCGCCGCGTCCGCGTGGTCAGTGCTCCCGGTAGGCGGCCCGGTCGAAGTCGGCGTACACCCCGTCGCCGCCGAGATCCTGCACCCACAGGCCGACGAACGCCCCGGTGAAGCCCCACGCCGCCGGCTCCCCGTCGATGATCAGGGCGGCGTGCTCGTCGGACAGGATGGTCGCGTCCAGGTCGATCGGCAGCCGCTGCCAGCCCGCGCCGAGGTCGTAGTCGAAGCGCACCACGGGCCCGTCGAACACCGCCCGCAGACCGACCCGGTCGACACCGCTGGCATCGACGGTCAGCTCGGGGTACGGGGTGCGCCGCCCGTTGTCCGAGCTGAGCAGCTCCAGCACCGTACGCCCGTCGTCGGCCCGGGTCAGGTAGAGGTGATGCCAGTTGAGGGTGTTGTAGTACGCGGTGATCCCGGCGAGCTGACGGTGGTCGACCGGGTCGAACTCGACAACGGTCTCCAGCGAGCAGTGCGTCGCCCCGACCCGTCGCGCGACCAGGCTCGGCGCCTGTCGACCCACCGGCGACTGCCCACCGTGGACCCGCAGGTGCGAGGGGCGGGACGTCAGGTCGACCCAGTCCGCGGTGGCCGGCCGGCGCAGCGTCGACCAGCAGGAACCCAGCTCGGCGGCGTCGAAGTCGTCGGTGGCGGGCTCCTGGGGCCACGGATGCGGGGACAGGTCGGGAGCGGCGACCTCCTCGGCGGGCACCCCTCCGGGAATTCGGGGCCAACCGCCCGACGGCCACTCGACCCGCTGGATCGCCGTCTCCCGGCCCAGCACACAGTTGCCCAGCGGTGAGTAGGGACGGCCGACCAGGTGGGCCAGATACCACCCGCCGTCCGGGGTCTGGACCAGGCTGCCGTGACCGGCCTTCTGCAACCGCAGGTCCGGCCGACCGACGGAGGTGAGCAACGGCCCCTCCGGGTCCACTTCGTACGGACCGAACAACTCCCGCGAGCGTGCCACGGTGACCTGGTGCTCCCAGCTCGTGCCGCCCTCGGCGGTGATCAACCAGTACCAGCCGTCGTGGCGGTACAGGTGCGGGCCCTCGGTGACCCCGACCGGCGTGCCGGTGAAGAGCATGCGGGGCCGGTCGACGAGACGACGCGCCGCTCGGTCGTACTGCTGGATCTCGATGCCACCGAAGCGGTCGCGGCCGGGTCGCCAGTCGGCGCTCATGCTCAGCAGCCAGCTGGTGCCGTCGTCGTCGTGGAACAGGGAGGCGTCGAAGCCGCGCCCGTGCAGTTTCACCGGATCCGACCAGGGGCCGGCGATGTCGGGCGCGGTGATCAGGAAGTTCTGCGGATCCCAGTAGCCGCTGGCGAAGCTGGCGACGTCGCTGTAGACGAGGTGGAACTCCCCATCCTGGTACGTCAGGTCGGGCGCCCACACACCGTTGGAGTCGCCGCAGCCACGCAGGTCGAGCAGGCGGCGATCGGTGATGATCCCGCCCAACGGTCGCCAGTTGACGAGGTCGCGGGAGTGGTGCACGCGAACCCCCGGATACCACTCGAACGTCGAGGTGGCCAGGTAGAAGTCGTCGCCGACGCGCAGGATCGACGGATCCGGGTGGAACCCGGCGAGGACGGGGTTGCGGATCGACCAGGCAGCGGTCGCCACGTCAGCGGTGTCGGTCGACACGGGGGCTCCTCTGTGCGGCTATGAAACTTCCGGAAACTTGCGGGGACCAGATCACTGGAAGCCCCTCGTACGGTAGCCGGTCTTATCGCGATAGGACAGGGGTCTTGACCGCTGGGGGAACTGCTCGTAGCGTCCCGGCCATCGATCGGTAATACCGACGAAGCAATGAAAGTTCCGGAGATCCAGGTTCGAACCCTTGCCGGCTCGGCCGGCGTCCGAGCACCCCGTGAGTCCCCCGAAGGGATGGATCATGACAGCGCACCTTTCCCGCCGATCGCTGCTCGGCCTGGCCGGCGCCGGCGCCGGCGCCTACCTGCTGAGCGCCTGTAGTGGCGACGAGAAGTCCAGCGACCCGAACGCCCCGCAGACCATCAACTGGTGGCACATCCAGAACACCGAGCCGATGCTGCCGGTGTGGGCCGCGATGGCCAACGAGTACAAGACCGCGCACAGCAACGTCACGTTCACCATCCAGCCGCTGGAGAACGAGGCGTTCAAGGCCAAGCTGACCACCGCCACCCAGGCCGGCGACCCGCCGGACCTCTTCCAGTCCTGGGGCGGCGGCGTGCTCAAGCAGCAGGTCGACGCGGGCCTGGTCAAGGACCTCACCGACGACGTGAAGGACCTGGTCAGCGGCATCCTGCCCGCCGCCATGCAGCCGTACACGATCGACGGCAAGATCTACGGCATCCCGTTCGACATCGGGATGGTCGGGTTCTGGTACAACAAGGACCTCTTCGCCCGCGCCGGCATCACCGAGCCGCCCACCACCTGGACGGGTGTGCTCGACGCGGTCCGCAAGCTCAAGACCGCCGGCATCACCCCGGTCGCCATCGCCGGCAAGGACAAGTGGCCGGCCCACTTCTACTGGTCCTACCTGGCCATGCGCATCGGCGGCGTCGGCGCGCTGCAGAAGGCCGTCGATGACAAGAACTTCGACACCCCCGACCTCGTCGCCGCGGGTGAGCGGCTCAAGGAACTCGTCGACCTGCAGCCCTTCCAGAAGGGTTTCCTCGGCGCCGAGTACGGCTCCCCGGACGGGCAGGCCGCCACGATGGGCAACGGCGGTGCGGCCATGGAGCTGATGGGGCAGTGGGCGCCGGCGGTGCAGGCGTCCAGCTCCACAAGCAAGAAGGGCCTCGGCGACAAGCTGGGCTTCTTCCCGTTCCCGGCCGTGGACGGCGGCAAGGGCACCGCCACCGAGGTCTTCGGCGGTGGCAACGGCTTCGCCGTCGGCAAGGACGCGCCGGCCGCCACCATCGACTTCCTGAAGTTCCTGCTGAGCGTCGACAACCAGCGTCGTTCCGCGAAGACCGGCGCGGTGCTGCCCACGGTGAAGGACGCCACCGACGCCATCACCGACGCCAACAACAAGGTCGTCGCGGAGACCCTGGCCAAGAACACCGGTTTCCAGCTCTACCTCGACCAGGCGTACGCGCCCGCGCTCGGGCAGCAGATCAACGACAGCGTCGCCGAGATCATCGCCGGCAAGAAGCAGCCCGCGGCGATCCTCAAGGACATCACGCAGGTGGCGAAGACCGTCTGACCGTGACCCCGTATCCATCCGTAGCCGGCGATAGAACCCGAGTGGAGCAGGCATGACCAGGCCATCGACCGTGTCGGACACGAGGCGCGGCGACACGGCGACCGATCCGCCGGCACCGGGGCCGGGCACCACGCGACAGCGTGGCCGCCAGCCCCGGCCGGGGCGGGGTGGCGTCCTCGCCGTCTTCCTGGCGCCCGCCCTGGCGCTGTTCCTGCTGCTGGTGATCGCGCCCATCCTGGTGGCCGGCTACGCCAGCCTCTACAAGTGGAACGGCTTCGGGCTGCCGGAGAACTTCGTCGGGCTGGACAACTACACCCGAGCCTTCGGCGATCCGACCTTCCGGGGCGACCTGTGGCGTGGCCTCGTGCTCGTGCTGCTCTCCCTCGCCGTGCAACTGCCCGCGGCGCTGGCCCTGGCCATGCTCCTCAACCAGCCGTTGCGCGGCCGGGCCGCGTACCGGCTGATCTTCTTCGCCCCGTACGTGCTCTCCGAGGTCACCACGGCCGTCCTGTTCACCCTGGTGTTCTCGCCGAACCGGGGCCTGGGCGAGTCGGTCTCCCGCTGGTTGGGCGCCGACGCGGGCGCCATCTTCGCCGACCCCGACACCGTGCTGTTCGCCGTCTTCCTGGTGGTGTCCTGGAAGTACTTCGGCCTCTACATGATGCTCTTCCTGGCCGCCCGTCAGGGCATCCCGAAGGAGCTGTCCGAGGCCGCGGTCACCGACGGCGCCACCGCCTGGCAGGCATTCCGGCACGTCACCCTGCCCCTGCTCGGCCCGACGATCCGCATCAGCATCTTCCTGTCGGTCATCGGCACCATCCAACTGTTCGACATGGTCTGGGTGCTGACCGGCGGCGGCCCGATCCACACCTCGGAGACCATGGCCGTCACGATGTACCAGTACGGCTTCCGCCGCTTCGAGGTCGGCTACGCCAGCGCGATCAGCATCGTCATGTTCCTGCTGAGCCTCGTCTTCGCCCTGTTCTACCAGCGCATCGTCCTGCGTCGGGACACCGCGGGCGCCATCACCAACCAGGGAGGCCAGCGATGACCGCCACGACCAGTCGCGCCCAGCGGACCCGCAGCCTCGTCCTGCACCTCATCTGCATCGGCGTCGGCGCGCTCATCGTCGTGCCGGTCTGGTTCGGTGTGATCGGCGGCTTCAAGGACAACGGTCAGCTGTCGACCAACCCACTGGGCCTGCCCGACCCGTGGGTGCCGCAGAACTACACTGACCTCTTCGCCTCCGGCGTGTTCTGGCGACAGCTCGGCAACAGCCTGCTCATCGCCGTCACCAGCACCGTCATCGTGGTCGGCGCGGCGGCGATGGCGGCGTTCGTCTTCGCCCGCTACGCCTTCCGGGGCCGCGAGTTCCTGGTCACCCTGTTCGCGATCGGCCTGATGTTCCCGTTCGCGGTGGCGATCCTGCCGCTGTTCGTCCTGCTCCGCGGCCTGGGCCTGCTGGACAACCCCCTCGGTGTCATCCTGCCCCAGGCCGCGTTCGGGCTGCCGATCACCATCATCATCCTGCGCCAGTTCTTCCGGACCATTCCCGCCGAGGTGGAGGAGGCCGCCGTCCTCGACGGCTGCGGCTCCTTCGGGTTCTTCTGGCGGGTCCTGCTGCCGATGGCCCGTCCCGCCCTGGCCACCGTCTCGGTGCTGGCGGTCGTGACGAGCTGGAACAACTTCATGCTCCCGCTGGTCGTCTTCAGCGACCAGAGTTGGTGGACGCTCCCCGTCGGGGTCCAGGCGTTCCAGGGCCAGTACGCCGACGACACCGCCCGGGTGCTCGCCTACGTCGTCCTGTCCATGATTCCGGCCCTGGGCTTCTACGCCGTGGCCGAACGCCAACTCATCGGCGGCCTGACCGGCAGCGTCAAGGGGTGACGACACCGGATCGCCAACCCAGCTGAAGCGTCCCGCCGAACAAAGGAGCGGACCGTGGGCTCCGACAACGGCCGAAACGTCACCATCGCGATGATCGCGCGACTGGCCGGTGTGTCCGTGCCCACGGTCTCCCGGGTCATCAACGGTCGCTCCGACGTCGCTCCCGAGACCCGGGAGCGCGTCGAGCGGCTGCTCAACCACCACGGTTACCGCCGTCGCACCCAGGCCCGGCGGACCGAGGCCGCACTGATCGACCTGGTCTTCAACGACCTGGACAGCCCATGGGCCGTGGAAATCATCCGTGGGGTGGAGGACGTCGCCCGTGCCAGTGGCGTCGGCACCGTCGTCTCCGCCATCCACTGGCGCATCTCCTCGGCCAAGCAGTGGCTGGACAACATGCGTACCCGATCCACCGAGGGCGTCATCTTCGTGACCTCGATGGTGAACCCACCGCTGCAGGCGGAGCTGCGCCGGCTGCACCTGCCAGTGGTCATCATCGACCCCGCCGGTGTCGACCCGCAGGAGTCGCCCACCATCGGCGCCACCAACTGGGCGGGCAGCCTGAGCGCCAACCAGTACCTGCTCGGCCTCGGCCACCGTCGCATCGGCTTCATCGCCGGGCCACCACACCTGATGTGCAGCCGGGCCCGGATGGACGGGTACCGCGCGGCGCTCGGCGCCGCCGGCATCGCCGTCGACGACGCCCTCATCAGGCCCGGCAACTTCTACCACGAGGCCGGCTTCACCTCGGGTACGCAACTACTGGCCCTGCCCGACCCACCCACCGCCATCTTCGCCTCCAGTGACCAGATGGCGCTCGGCGTCTACGAGGCCGTCCGCAAAAGCGGCCTGCGGGTGCCCGACGACATCAGCGTGGTCGGCTTCGACGACCTACCGGAGGTCCGCTGGTGCTCCCCACCGCTGACCACGGTCCGCCAGCCACTGGCCGAGATGGGCATGCTGGCCGCCCGGACCGTGCTGCGCCTTGCCGGAGGCGAGAAGACCGAGAGCCCGCGCATCGAACTCGCCACCGAACTCGTCGTGCGCGACAGCGCCAGACCGCCGAGGTGACCGTCGCCGCGGTCCCGCTCGTCGCTGTTGTCAGCTCTCGCGCAGCGCGTCGTCGACGCCGGTCTCGCGGCGGCCCAGGTGGGCCGGGTCCCGGCCGGTGAGCACATCCAGCGCCGCCTTCAGGCAGGCGCCGTTCTCGCGGCTGGCGCTGATCCGCCAGGTCGGCGCGTACCGCTTGGCGGTCTCGTCGCCCACCCCGTTGGCGTCGATGCCGAGACGCCGGCACAGCGCCACGGCGCGGGGGAGATGGAACGACTGGGTCACGACCGTCGCGCGCGTCACCCCGAAGATCCGCTGCGCCCGCGCGCACGAGTCGTACGTGTCGAAGCCCGCGTAGTCCAGCACCACCTTCCGCGCCGGCACACCCCGATCGACGAGCCAGCGCAGCATCGCCTCGGGCTCGTTGTAGTCGGCGTTCATGTTGTCGCCGGACACGAGGATCGCGGTCACCTTGCCCCGCTCGATCAGCCGCCGCGCGATCTCCAGACGGGCCGCGAGAAAGGGTGACGGCGTACCGTCGGCGTCCACCTTGGTGCCGAGCACCAGGGCGACCGGCGCCGCCGGCACATGGGCCTCGTCGTAGAGGTGGCCGTCCGCGGCGCCGCGGACCCACGTCACGCTGGCGACCGTGCCGCCGGTCAGCAGCACCGCGCCCACCACCAACCCGAAGAGGGTACGACGGACGAACCGTCGATGCTCCGTGCACCACCGCCTGGCCGCTCCGAGTCGTCCCCGCATGCCGCGAGAGTATTCGGGCTTCGCTCATGGCGGTCGGGTCGGGGCGGTCACCTTCAGCCGAGGTCGTGCTCCTCGACGTGCTGCTCCGACTACGCGAGCATCCGATGTGCCGCAGCTGAGCTTGCAACCTGCTCGCGAGCGTGCGTTGCCGTGCCGACCATCGGTGACGTCGTGCCGCGTGCGCGTTCCACCCGCTCCAGCGTGGCAACGAAGTCACGGCGCCACGTAGGCGCATTCCAGTCATAGCTGAACGCCCAGGGAGCAACCCCGCGCAGTTCGAGTCCTGGCGGGGGGTGAGAGACCATCGGCGCGCCGCGGACCATCTCCAGCATGTTCAACGAGCAGTCGACCCGGTCATCGGGCGCCGCCGCCTGTAGGCGGAGTAACCACGCCAGTTGTGCCTGCGCGTCCTGCTCCTGCTCTCCTGGAAAGCCAAAGATCAAGTTCGTCACGACGGTGATACCCGCCTCCGCCAGCGCCAGGATCAAGTCCTCCAGCATCGCGGGATCGGCTCGCTTGTCGAATAGCCGCTGACCAGCCGGGCTGATCGTCTCCACGCCGATCTCCAGCGTGGCGAGTCCGGAGTCGGCCAGGAATGAGGCCAGCGGAAGCAGCGCTCGACTGGCCTTCGTCGTTGCGCTCCATCGCAGTCCAGTCACCGGCTCGTGGCGCAACGCCTCGGCCAGGGTGCGCAGCATCGGCGCTGTGAACAGAGAGTCCTTCAAGGAGAAGCGGCGGACGTCGTGGGCCCGGACGAGCGCGCTGATCGTCCGCGCCGCGGCATCTGGGGCGAGGGCGGTGACCTGCCGTTCGACGACCGGGTAGGTGCAGAAGGTGCATCGCCCGTAGGAACACCCTCGTGAGAACTGGACCGGCAGCGTCAGCGAACGGCGGTCGTAGAGAGCGAGCTGGCGTGCGTGGAACGTGGGTAGATACTCGAACGGAGCGTCTGCTGGAGTTTGCGCTGGTAGCAGCGGTCGCCGGATGCCGCGAGGGCTGAGTCGGACCAGAGTCGCCACAAACTCGTCTTCGCAGTGACCAGCCAGCACAAGGTCGACCAGGTCCCGGATGCCGTTGTCACGGTGAATCCGATCTCCCAACAGGGTTACGTGACTGCCACCGAGCATGGTCGTCGTGCCGGGCCAGATCTCCTTGACCACCCGCAGTACGAGCAGACCGACGAAGACCTGGGACGGCCCCATCAGGGACACGCCCACCACCGCGGGTGGGGTGTCGCACGAAGCTTGGAGCTGCTGTTCGAGCCACGTCCGCCATGGCTCCGGCTCGGCGGCGGCGGCCGCCACGGCGGCCGTGATCGCATCGGTTGGGTAGTGCATCCCCGCCACTGGATCGGCGGTGTCGGGCAGATGCAGCGGAGGCGTACCACGCAGACCCGTGTGGGCGAAGAGCCATCGCGCGGCGGCCGCCACGCTCGACCGGTCCTTGCCGTGGTCGCCCAGTGTGCTGCGGAGGGTGCCAGCCTGATTGCCGAACCGGTTGAGTAAGAGAATGTTGAGGTCCAGGACCTCCACGTTAAAGCCGTGACGTGCGGCGACGGTCGCGAGGATCGCCGGGCCCAGCGGAGGGTTGGTGTCCGATGGAGACGGTGGCGGTACGACGATCAACGCGTCGCAGAACGGTGGTGGCGTGTGGGATGAAGACGACCGGACAACTCGAGGTGATGCCATTGGCGACCTCGCACTCCGTGAGGCATTGATTGCTCACAGTTTAGGCAGTGCGATTGGAGGTGGTCTATATGCGATGGAGAACCTCGCGAAGGTCCCTGATTCGGAAGTCCGCGCTGCAGTTGCGAAATGCAAAGTCGGGATGGGCGAAGAGGTAGGTCGTCCCCCCAGCCACCTCTGCCAATCGCATGTCGCTCGCCGAGTCTCCGATGATCACGATCTCCTCGAAGGCCTGTTGGCCGACGAGGTACCCGGCGAGAACATCCCTCTTGGTGGTCTTCACGTCCAGGACATGCTGGTCCACAGCGAACGCCCGCCCCGGCAGGAAATAGTCCGCGAGTTCCAGCAGTTTGAGGAACATGTCGAGGGTGCCGGGGCGGGTGTTGGAGATGACGATCTGCTGGTGCTGGATGGCTATGGCGTCCAGTACGTCGGTGACATGTGGAGTCGGTTTCATCCAGTGATACTGCAGGTCAGGCCGCTCCTCGGAGAGGGTGAAGCACGCGTCCTGCAGCTCCAGGTGCCGGTGGTGCGTCTCGTTGGGCAGGAGGAAGTCAAAGTATTCGTACCACTTGTGGCCGTACAGGCGGCGGCCGTCCTCGTACCCGAATCTTTGCTCGTATCCGAAGGTGGCGAGCACCTCGTTGGAGATGTCGATCACGGCTCGATCGTTGCCCTGCTCCAGTACGCCGTGCAGATCCCAGACAAAGAGTTTCACGAGTTCGCCCTTCCCGTGGTCGCGTAGTGTCATCTGCTCATCCCGCAAACGACGTCGAGCTTCCGTCCGCAATGGGCCGACGGGAGATCGCCTGCAACATCTCGGACAGCTTCTCTTCCATCGCCGACGTCAGCCCTTGGCCGGACAACGCAGTGGTGGCCGCGCGGAGCGTCGACAGGGAACGGCCACCGATACTCTCATGCCGCACCAGATAGATGTCCATGAAGGTGTACAGGTCGACGTAGCGGCGTTGCGGGGGGATTGCCTGGAAGGTGGTGCTCTCGAACATCGCCAACACTCGGGTCGTCGTGCGTTCGTGCGGCGGGTAGGGCGGCAGATCCAGGAAGGGTGGGCGGCCTGCCCTCACGTCGCCGTAGTAGTAGAGGACGTAGCCGCGGCTGCAGGCCCGGAACGCCGAGTCGTACTGCAGCAGGTAGAAGAACCGTGACAGCGCCGAGTCCGACTCGTGGTGGCACAACGCCCACAGAATCGAGCTCAACAGGAACTCGTCTCGCTCTCGCTGCAGCAGTGCGGTCAGCTGCTCAGGAGCCGCCGGACTGGTCCGCGAGATCAAGTAGACCAGCAGGTTGCAGACCGTCAGCCGGTCACCCGTGTCGAGACCTGGTTCATCACGCAGATGCCGGTACAGCTGGGAAAGCCGTTCGCCGAGCCGGTGGTCGGCCAGCTCCTGCAGCTGACCGATCAAGTGGTGGCGGACCTCTCTCGTCAGGTCGCGACGCAGCAACGTCACAGCCTGCTCGGGGGAGAGCACGGCGAGCAGCCGGTCGCGAATGTGTCGGGCCAGCAGGTATTCGTAGAACGAGTAGTGCAGGAACTCGCCGACTTCGGTGCCGTGGAGAGTGCGCCGGTCGATCACCTGGTCGAGTGCTCTGATTTCGGCCCCGCGTCCGCGGCTGGTTGCGAGAGCGGCGTGCAGGTCGGCCATCGGTATGGCGTCCGCCGGCAGTTCGCGTGCGTGCACGAGCCAGGCCGCCGTCTGCCAGACCGACAGCGACTGGCCGGCCCAAGCGGGATGGGTGCTGCGCACCGCGAAGTCGGTTGTACGGCTCAGCCGGTTGAGATACTCGCCGTAGAGATTACTTGCACTGCTGATCCGCGTTGCGGCGTCATGGCCGATGAAGGTGAGCATCCGGGCGTAGAGCGGACGCTCTACGAGTCTCGTCAACCGCTCCGAGTCGACCACGGTCCGGTAGAGATCGGGATCGGCGATCAGCCCCTGCCGTTGCAGCCGGATCAGATAGTCCGCGAACTCGGTCTCCGCCGACCAGCCCTTGAGCACGAACACCTCGTCGAAGCTGATCGCGGTGGTCTCGAAGGCGATCCATTCCTCGTATTCCCTGGTGCGAGAGGTGACAAGCGCCGGGGCGTGTTGGAGCAGTTGCAGCAGTGCGACGGTGAGCGGCCCGTCGCCGGCCAATTCACTCGCCTCGTCCAGCCCATCGACAAGCACCACCGCGTCCGTCGCTGCCGTCGGGTCGAGTCCTGCCTGCTGCAAACGGTCGAGGACCTCCACAGCGTCAAGCGCGCGCAGCGGAATGGGTATCAGGCCGGCTTGTTGTAGTTCGAGCGCCGCGCCGTAGAGCGAGAGGCTCTTTCCGGACCCGGGCTCGCCGAGCAGAAGCACCGACTCGCCCTGGTGGAGAGGGGCCATCAGTGCCGCCACGGCATGCTCGCCCACTTCTGGGCCTCGCTCGTGATACCGGGTCATTCGACCGGGCACGAACAGGTCCAACCGATGCAGCTCGGCGAGGCTCAGATCAAGGGGGTATGCGGTCCTTCTCCGACCGAGACGGCTGACCAGTCCCGTAGAGAGGCGTCTCAGTCGGATCCGTTGTTCCTCGCGTCGGTCGTCTACCGGCGCTTCCTGTTCAGCGGACTCGACAACTGTGGACGGCGGCGGTGCCGGTGGCGCGGTCTCGGCGTCCGCCAGGTCCGGGTGACTCGGGGTCTTCGTTCCGCCGTCCGGCAACACCGTCAGGACGACGGTTAGCCCGACCAAGAGCAGTGCCAGTACGCCGAGTGAGTGCCACGGGTGGGTGCGGACCAACTCCAGCCAGCCGGGCCACCGCTGCTGGGCCGACGCCTCGTTGGTGATCAGCCCGGTGAGCACTGTCGCGGCTGAGAGGACGCCGGTGACCGCGATTGCCACCACCATCCGCGGCGTCCTCATCATGCGCATCCCTCATCACCAGTCGGTGGTGGTCGGATGTTCGGCGCGGCCGCCAACCATTTCCCGCTTGTTGACGGACCGTGACCATGGCCTGACTCCAGGCTAACGCCCGTCTTCCAAGCTGGCTGCCCAGCGATCCGTGGAGAGCCACGACGGGGCCGAGCCCCACTGGCTGGCCGTCTGGAGCGGAATCGCGGCCCGGCTCCGGAAGACTCCCGGGCCGGGCCGCATCGTCGCCGGTAGCACCGACCGATCGGGCTACCGCATCAGCTTCTGGTCCACCTCTGGCTGGTCCCGCCGTTGCAGGTCGAGAGAACCACCGGGCTGCCGTTGGCGGTGCCAGCGGAGTTCGGGGTGAGGCACAGACCCGACTGGACTCCGGTGACCGTGCCGTCGGTTCCGAGGTTCCACTGCTGGTTGGCACCGCCGTTGCAGTCCCAGATGATCACCCGGGTGCCGGAGGACGTCCCGGCGCCCTCGGCGTCCAGGCACTTGGTGCCGTACACCTGGAGTTGCCTGCCGGTCGTCGACGTCCACTGCTGGTTGGTGCCGCCGTTGCAGTCCCACAACGCCACCTGGGTGCCGTTCGTCTGCGACCGGGACGGGACGTCCAGGCACCGGCCGGCGTTGACGTTGCGCAGCGGCGCCGCCGTGCCGCCCGGCGGCGGGGTGGTGGGGTTGGGGTTGGTGGTGTCGAAGCCGAGAAAGCGGATGGCCTGGGCGGCGTCGAACGGGATCGAGTGGCCGTAGCCCTGGAAGCTGATCGCCTCGACCGGGGCGGTGGGGCCGGTGCCTCCGTAGCGGGTGCGGGTGGCGCTCGTCTGGGGGTAGTCGGTGTAGCTGGGGGTCTGCGAGACGCCCAGCACGTTGGTCCACTGTTTGATCTGCTCGCCGAAGTTGACGTAGCTCAGCGTGGTGTCCGTGGTGCCGTGCCAGATCTGGACGCGCGGGCGGGCGCCGGTGTAGCCGGGGTAGGCGTTGCGCACGAGGTCGCCCCACTGCTGCGGGGTTTTGGTGATGCGTCCGCCGGAGCATTCGCTGTTCCACTCGGCGCCGTTGGTGGTGGCGAAGCAGCCGAACGGGACTCCGGAGGAGCTGAAGCCGGCGTTGAACACGTCCGGGTAGAGGCCGAGCATGACGTTGGTCATCATGGCGCCGGAGGAGAAACCGCCCACGGCGATCCGGGTCGGGTCGACCGGGTAGCGGCTGCGGACGTAGTCCAGCATGGACTTCAGGCCGACGGGGTCGCTGCCGCCGTCGCGGCGCAGGGCCTGCGGGGAGGAGACGTCCCAGCATTTGCTGCTGCGGGTGACCGACGGGTAGATCACGATGAAGCCGTAGCGGTCGGCCAGGGAGCTGAGGCCGAAGCCGGTGTGCACGGCCGGGCCGCTGCCCGTGCAGTAGTGCAGCGCGAGGAGCAGCGCCGGGCGGGCCGCGACCCGGTCCGGCACGTACAGGTGCATCTGCAGGTTGGTCGGGTTGGTGCCGAAGTTGCTCACCTGGGTGAGCGTCGCGGCCGACGCCGGGGTGGCGAGCGTGACCACGGCCGTCATCGTCGCCAGAGCCGTCGCCAACCCGGCGGCCAGCAGCGCGAGCCTTGTTCTCATCGACAGTTCCTCCACAGTGGGTGCAGCGGTGGCGGTGGGGGGTGTGCGGGGAGAAGGCCCGGACCGGTCATCGGCACGACGAACCACGCGGGCGCGCGGAGTCCACCGCGCGTCACCCGCGGGCTGTTGACCGGTCCGGTCAGGACGCCCGCCTGCCGGCGGGCGTCCTGAGCAGCGAAGGCTCTCCCGGTGAGCCATTGACGCTGGGCGTCTCGCATCGACTGTGAGCGATAACATGTCGTTCGTCAAGACGTAACGTATGACGTCATTTCAGTCGTGGGAGCGCCTGCTTCGGGCGGGTCCCCTTGAGATCCCCGATCCGACCATGACATTCTTGGCCGTCGATAGCCTGCTGCGCGCGGGGCTGACGCCCGTCCACTGGGCAGCCGGGACCGGACCACGGATCCCGGGGGACGGGGATTGAGCGATGGGGCGCCGGGGCCTGTCCGTCCACGAGTCCGCCCGCCGCCGCGCCGCTTTCTGCCGGCCGGGTGACTCACTGTCGTTTCCCGAAGGAACCCAGCCATGCAGATACCGAACCGCCGCGCGGCGCTCCTGGCGGGCGTGCTGCTCGCCGCGAGCGCACTCTCCGGCATCCACCCTCCGACAGCGATGGCGGCGGCCGACCCCGGCGCCGTCGCCGTGACCGTGAACGCCCGCGCCGGACTGGCGCGGGTGTCCGACACCGCCTTGGGCGTCAACCACGCCATCTGGGACCAGAACCTGGGCACCGCCGAGACGTCGGACCTGCTGCGCGACGCCGGCGTGCAGATGATGCGCTATCCCGGCGGCTCGTACGCCGACATCTACCACTGGAAGGACCACACCGCGCCCGGCGGGTACGTCGCCCCGAACACCGACTTCGACACGTTCATGGCGGCGGTCAGGCGGGTCGGCGCCCAACCGATGATCATCGCGAACTACGGCACCGGTACGCCGGCCGAGGCCGCCGACTGGGTGCGCTACGCCAACGTGACAAAGGGGTACGGCGCAAAGTACTGGACGATCGGCAACGAGAACTACGGCAACGGGCTCTACGGGTCGGCGTGGGAGGCGGACGACCACCCGGACAAGAGCGCCAGCCAGTACGCGCGGCTGGTCGTCGAGTACGCCGACGCGATGAAGGCGGTCGACCCGAGCATCAGGGTGGGCGCGGTGCTGACGATGCCGGGCAACTGGCCGGACGGGATCACCGCCGGCGGCGACCCGGGCTCCTGGAACCAGACCGTGCTCTCCCTCGCCGGCCCGAAGATCGACTTCGTGGACGTGCACTGGTACCCGGGTGGCACCGCCGCCGAGTCGCTGACCCGCACCAACCAGCTCCCCGACGCGACGTACCTGCTCCGACAGCAGCTCAGCCGGTACGCGGGCCCGAACGCCGACCGGATCGGCATCAGCTTCACCGAGCTGAACGTCGGCGCCGGCCAGAACACCCAGCCCGGGGCGCTGTTCCTCGCCGACGCGTACAGCGGGCTGCTGGAGAACGGCGTCTTCACCGCCCAGTGGTGGAACGTCCACAACGGCATCGGCACCGTGAGCGAGGTGGCGGGCCAGACCGACTACGGCGACTTCGGCATGCTGTCCAGCGGCGGCTGCACGGCGGACGGCTCGGTGTGCGAGCCGCCGTTGAACACGCCGTTCGCGCCGTACCACGCGCTGACGATGATGAAGCTCTTCGCGAAGACCGGCGACCAGTTCATCCGCGCCGGCACCGACGAGCCACTGGTCAGCGCGCACGCCGTTCGACGGGGCAACGGCGACCTGGCCGTGCTGCTGATCAACAAGGACCCGGACGCGGCCCACGACGTCGCCATCGACTACGCCGGGTTCACACCGTCGACAGCCGCGCCGACGGTGTCCACCCTCACCAACGGCGCGACGGGCATCGCCACCGGCCAGTCCGGCTCGGCGACCAGCCGGACGCTGCCGCCGTACTCGTTGACGACGCTCGTGCTGCGCCCGGCCGGCGCGACCGCCGGGCGGCCGTCGGCCCCGGGCCAGCCCACCGCCAGCGGCGTCACCGACCGGGGCGCGACGATCACCTGGCCGGCGGCCACCGCCGGCAGCAGCCCGATCGCCAAGTACGAGGTGTACCGGCAGAACGGCGCGGTCAGCGAGCAGTTCGGCGAGACGGCGACGACGTCGTTCACGGTCGGCAACCTGGTGCCGGGCAGCAGGTACACCGTCAACGTGCTGGCCCGCGACACGGCCGGCCGGGTGTCCTGGGCCTCACCGCCGTTGACGTTCGCCACCGGCAGCCCGGCGACCAGCACGTGCACGGTCCGCTTCACCGCCAGCAACGACTGGGGCAACGGCTACATCGGGGGCGTCGAGATCACCAACAACGGGACGAAACCCATCACCGGCTGGACGCTCACCTGGACCTGGCCGACCGGGTGGCAGCAGGTGAGCAGTGGCTGGAGCGCCACCTGGGAGCAGGTCGGCAGGGCCGTGCGCGTCACCCCGACCGACGACAACCGGCAGATCGCCCCGGGCGCGAGCGTCAGCGCCGGCTTCGTCGGCGCGTACAGCGGGCCGAACGTCCTGCCGACCGCGTTCACCCTCAACGGCGCCATCTGCGCGAGCGGCTGACCGCGCCCGTCGACGATCGTGATGCCTGTGAGTTGTCCAGATGACCCACAGGCATCACGCTCGTGCCGACTCCGGGGGTCCGTGATCGACCATCGTGGACGGTATGCTGCGGGCTCGGCGGGGAGAGGTGGTCGGCCATGACGCAGTCGGAGCCCAGGCTGAGCCTGCAGACCGACCGGCCGAACGCGGCGCGGATGTTCGACTACTACCTCGGCGGCAAGGACAACTTCGCCGCCGACCGGGCCGCCGCCGAGATGGTGTTGCAGGTCGCGCCGTGGATGCCCGAGGCCGCCCGGCAGGGCCGCGACCTGATCGCCCGTACGGTCCGCCACCTCGTCGAGGAGAAGGGCGTCCGGCAGATCCTGGACCTCGGTTCCGGACTGCCGACCCGGGACAACGTGCACGAGATCGCCCACCGCATCGACCCGGGCGTACGCGTCGTCTACGTCGACAACGACCCGGTGGTGTGCGCCCACGGGCGTGCCCTGCTCGCCGACGCGGCGACGGTGTCGGTCGTGCAGGCCGACCTGTGCCGACCCGCCGAGGTGCTCTCCCATCCGGAGGTCGCCGCCGCCATCGACTTCGACAGCCCGGTCGCGGTCCTCATGATGTTCGTGCTGCACCTGGTGCCCGACGAGCAGGTCCCGCACCACATCGTGGCGACCTACCGCGACGCGCTCGCCCCCGGCAGCTACCTGGCGCTGTCCCACGCCAGCACCGACGTGCACCCCGACCTGATGGCCCGCATCTCGGCGATCTACGCCCGCGCGAACACGCCGTTCGTACCGCGCGGCCACGCCGACGTCACCCGGTTCTTCGGCGACTTCGTCCTCGAGTCGCCCGGTCTGGTCAACATGTGGCCGTACCCCGAGCCGCCCGCCACCGTCGACGCCGAGGTGGCCCGCACCGGCTTCAGCGGCGTCGCCCGCAAACCGTAGGCATCATCGGGCTTGTTCCGGCGACCGTCGCGCCGCGCCGGTCGGGCTCCAGCCGGCCGCGACCAGCGCCCGTCGAACGGTGTCGGCGACCTCGTCGGGGCGGGCGCGGACCAGCCAGGCGGGGAAGCGCAGGATACGGTCACCGCTGGTCCATAAGTCGTTCTGCCGGCGCATGTCCGCCGCCCACTGCCGGGCGTCCATGTGGTGCGCGCCGTCGATCTCCACCTGCACCCGCCACTCGTGCCAGTACACGTCCAACCAGCGGTTGCGGCCCGCCGCGTCGACGCGGTGTCGTTGCAGGTCCGGCGCGGGCAGCCGGTGCCGCCGGCACAGCCGTACAAAATTGATCTCGGAGAGCGCCTGCGCACCGCCGGCGATGTCGGCGACGGCCTGCCGGATCAGCCGTCGGCGAGGTGCCCGGGGCAGGACGTCGAGCACGGCATCCAGTTCCTCGGGTAGCACGCGACGCTGCTGGCATCCGGCGGCCAACAACCCCTGCGCCTCGTCCACGCCGCCCGCCCACCCGGCCGCGTCCACCAGGGCGCGGGCCGTCGTCGTACGCGGCGGACGGGCGAGCTGAACATGCCCGTCCGGCAGCACCGACGTGCGATGGACCAGCACCGCGGGCATGTCGATGGGCAGCCGACGCAGGGCGGTCCGCGCGGCGCGACGTTCGGCCGGCACCAGCACGTGCAGTGGTTCGCGCCGCAGTCCCCGTACGCCCGCCTCGGCAGCCGCGGTCACCCCGGCCAGGACCGCTCCCGGACCGGCCGCAAGCACCGCCACCCACAGTTGCTGGTCGCGGGTGAGTCGACCATTACCGGCCAGCACGATCCCCTGACAGACCGACCGCCAGCGTCCGGAGCGAATCCGGCCCCGGACCGTCCCCTCGGTGACGAGCCCGGAGAGCTGCGCGGTCGTCAGCACACCCGCCTGCTCGAAGGCGAGCCAGTCGAGTGCGTCAGCGTCATCAGGAGGCAACATCCCGTCGAGCCTTCCCACCTGGTTGGTGCCGCGCCATCAAATGGCGGACAGTTCTGCCGCTGGCGTACAGCCCTCGTTGCTGCCGCTGCCGCTGCCGCTGCCGCTGCTGCCGCTGCTGTCGTTGCCGCGTTGCGGCGTTGCGGCGTTGCGGCGTTGCCGTGCTGCCGCTCCGCGCTGCCGTTCGGCGTCCGCCGCGTGTCGCGTGTCGCGTGTCGTGCGCCGTGCGCCGTGCGCCGTGCGGCGTGGCCGCGTTGCCGCTCGGCGTCCGCCGCGTGTCGCGTGTCGTGCGCCGTCCGGCCCTGCGCCGTGCGGCCGTGCGCGGCGTTGCCGCGCGCTCCGTTGCTGTCGCCCGTGCAGATCTTGGACAGTTTCCGTTAGCAGCTAACGGAAACTGTCCAAGATCTGCAGGGATTCGGGCATGAGTGGGTGTGTGGCTAGCGGGGGGAGGCCCAGGTGGTGAAGCGGTCGGTCAGGTTTGGGGGTGGTTTATCCGGATTGAGGGCAGTGAGGTGGGCGGCGGCCTCCGCCTGAAGCGCCGCCAGGTGGGCCAGCAGGGCCGGGCGATCAAGCCGGTAGGTCGCGAGGAGGCGGAGCTTGGCGGGCGAGCAGGGCCAGGCGATTCCGCAGGTGCCGCAGCGCCACGTCGGGCGGGCCGGCTGATGGTCGTGAGCACGCCGGGGCATCAGCCGACCCGCACCGGACCGCGCATTGCCGGGCGCCGAGCAGCACGACGCGGCGGTGCCGTGGGCCGGGACGGTGTGGTGGTCGGGCGCGGCGGTGCGGTGACGGGTACCGCGATGGGCTTGGGCGGCGCGGCGGTCCGGGGTGGGGTGGCGGTCCGGGATGGCGCGGGCGTCGGGGATGGGGTGGCGGTCCGGGGTGGAGTGCCGGTCCGGGGTGGGGTGGCGGTCCGCGGTGGGGTGGCGGTCGGGGGTGGCGCGGTCGTTCGGGGTGGGGTGGCAGGTGGGGAGGGGAGCCAGCGCGCGCCGGAGGGCATCAGGTAAAGCTCGCGGCGGGCGAGGGCGTCGCCGTTCGGGCCGAGCTGGTAGGCGTCGATCCACAACCAACCGTGGTACGTGTGCCGGTCGGTGAGGGTGCGGATCACGCAAACGGTGATGGGGCGGGCGAACTGTGGGCTCGCGGCGCGGGTCAGGTGCAGCAGGTCACCGGATCGCACCTGCGGTGGCTGGTCGACAGGCATGGTCATCCCCCTGGCAGGCGTTGGGAGGGGCCGCCCCGTGAGTGCTCGCCCAGAGGGCGGCCCCGGTACGAACGCGTCCGCCGGGTCTCGGGTCCTCCACCGGCCGCGCCGCTGGTGACACTCTGCTGTGGAGTCCACTACGCTCGGAAGGTGGTTCGCCGGTTCGGGCTGAGCTGGCGAAACGTTCCACGCCGGGCAGTGGCGTGAGTAATTGATCTTCCGGCTTGGGGAGCTTTGAATGGCTGATCTGCCGCACCCGCTCGCCGCGTTCATCGTGGGCGAGATTCGTCGCGCCCGAGGAGCCGCCGGGATGACGCAGGAGGCGTTCGGCCGAGGTGCCGGCTTCAGCGCCTCCCACGTCAGCGCCGTGGAGGGCGAGACACGGGCGCTCACGATGGACTTCATCAAGGGCGCCGACCGGGCACTCAACAACGCCGGCCTGTTCGAACGCATGGTGGGCAAGCTCGGCGCCCCATCGTGGTTCCTGCCGTGGCTCGACGCGGAGCGGACGGCGACGCAGCTCAGGTCTTTCCAACCGACCCTCGTTCCGGGCCTGCTCCAGACGGAGAGCTACGGCCGGGCCGTCATCCGCTGCAATGAAACGCTGAGCGATGACGAAGTCGAGAAGCGGCTGGCGCACCGGATCGACCGGCAGGCGATCTTGACGAAGGCAAACGCCCCGCATCTGGTCGCCGTCATCGCCGAGGCGGTGATCCGCCGCGCCGGCACGGACTTCCGCGACATCATGGCCGGGCAGATCAAGCAGTTGACCACCCTCGCGGAGCGGCCGAACATCAACGTTCACCTGCTGCCGGACGAGGTCAGCATGCACGTCGGCCTGACCGGGCCGTTCAGCTTGGCACGCCTGCCCGAGCACAAGTGGGTGGGGGAGATGGAGAACCAGCTCGGCGGAGTCGTCATCGACCGAGACGACGATGTGGATACTCTCATGTCGAGGTGGGAGATGGTTCGCAGTGAAGCGCTTCCCCGCCGGCAGTCGATCGAGCTGATGAAGGATGTCGTGACGTCATGGACCTGATCGGCGCTAGGTGGCGCAAATCCACTCGCAGCGGCTCTGGCGGCGGCAACTGCCTTGAGGTTGCGGACAATCTGCCGGGCATCGTCGGTGTGCGGGACTCCAAGGACCCCGACGGGCCGGCGCTCGTCTTCCGGCCAGCCTCGTGGCGGGCGTTCGTCGCCGATCTCGCTCGGCGTTCGTAGCCAGCGCCCCAAGCGACAAGCGCCCGCCCCCCGAACAGCGGGGACGGGCGCTTCGCTGTGCAGGGGACCGGTCAGGCGACCACCGACCGCAGCGGCACTCCGGCGGCGCGCAGCGCGCGTACCAGATCGGCAGTGAACGGGTGCTCGTCGGCCTGGAGCCCTTGCGGGTTGGGGATCACGACGTACGCCGAGGTGCCCTTCGCGGACGTCCGGGCGTCGGTGGTGAAGCGTTCGACGATGGCCCGCGTGCGAGCCAGGTCCGTCGCCGCGACCTCGATGGTGGTCGGCCGCCATCCGCCGCCCAGGTCCGCCGCGACCGGCGCGGCGGCGGCGCTGGCGCGCGCCGCGTCGGTGCCCGGCGTGCGTCGGGCGTCGGGTGCGCCCGGCGGGTAGAGCAGCGCGTTGGCCACCAGGTGCAGACCATTCTCGTTGTACGCGCGAAAGAGCGGGTTGAACGCGAACAGCACCGACCTGCCGGTGCCGGTCGGCTCGTCGACGACGGCGGCTGTGCCCTTGAGTGTGTCCGCGCCGACGGTGTAGCCGTTGGCCCAGAACGTGTCGTCGGTCGGGTAGGTGAGCACGTTCGTCCCGGTGGTGCTGGGGTTGAGGATCGGGTCGCTGTTGTTGAACTCGAAGTCCTCGGCGGGGCGGCCGAGGGCGACCGGGTTGTCGGTGTCGACGTCGACCCGCAGGTGCGAGCCGATCACCAGGTAGTCGGCCGGTTTGGTCTTCTCTGTGGTGGAGGTGAGCCCGGCGGCGCGGGCCAGCCGGGTGCCCTCGTTGCGCAGCCCGATGTAGGTGTGGCCCTGGGCGATCCAGTCGCGCAGGTTGGCCTGCCCGGCGGCGGTCAGTCCGCCGGTGGCGCTGCTGCCGTCGGGGACCAGCAGCACCGTACGCCCGGTGAACGCCGCGGTGTTGTCGTTGATGTCGGCAGTGGTGACCGGCTTGAGGGCGAGGCCCCACCGCTTGCCGAGCACGTACCGGGCCTCGCCGTGGGAGCCGGACGTGGTGGAGATGCCGGTGCCCTGGAACAGCCCGACGTCGGGCAGGTCGAGGCGGGTCCCGGTGGGGCGTCCGCCGGGGGTGAGGGTGACCCCGGCGGCCTCGGCCAGGTCGTCGACCGTACGGCTCAGCCGGGCCGCCGGGATCGCGACGCGGTTGGTGTCAAGGTCCCGCACGAGCGGCACGCCACGGCCGAGCAGGGTGAAGGTGAGCTCCGCGGCGGCGGCCGAGTCCAGCGGGTACGTGTAGGAGCCCCACGGCCAGGCCAGCCCGCTGCGGCCGCCGGAGATCCCCCGGACCGGCTGGGCCTGCGGGCGGACGTTGTCTCCCGTGTAGATCGTGGAGACGCCCATCAGCAGCGGGTTGCTCCAGGAGGACACGTCGTAGAAGTACGGGAACGGGACGTACGGGTCCTCGCCCATGATCGCCTGGATCCAGTGTTTCTGCGGCTGGTCCATCGGAATCCAGTACGCGCCCTTGGGCACGGTCACGTTGGTGGCGCTGCGACCGCCGAAGACCCGCGCGGTGGGCACCCGGGTGGGCTTCTGCACCTCGTACACCTCGACGTCCATCCGGCGCAGCCGCTCGACGAGCCGGCGGACGTCGGCGAGCTGCCGGTCGGGCAGCAGGAAGTACGAGCGGACCGTGACGGCCGGCACCGGGAACTGGACCTCGTTGGTGGGCTGCACCACCTCGTTGGGCTCCAGGGCGCCCGCCCGGCCCTCGGCGAGCGCGTCGGTCCAGATGTCGAAGTAGCCGTCCAGCACCTCGCGCTTGTTGGCGGCGGCCCAGCCGAGCGTCGACCACTGGGTGTGGAACTGCTGCTGCACCCGGTCGGCGACGGCCGAGGCGCTGCCCTTCTCGTACGTCATGCCGGCCGCGCCGAAGCCGGTGGTCGGCACGGTGTCGCCGTAGCCCATGAAGAACATGTCGTACGTGTCGTAGTTGAAGTAGCACTCGGTGGTGACCGTGTCGTCGCAGGCGCCGTTGTAGCCGAAGCCGGCCTTGTTGGCCTCGCCGATCCGGTTGATCCAGTCCACCGCCTCGCCGGCGATCTCGTGGTGGATCGGGTCGGCGTTGGGCGGGAAGAAGTACTGCCGGCCGCCCATCTCGTGGGCGTCGATGAACACCTGCGGCGGGTAGCGGCGCAGCAGTTCGAGCTTGCCGTCCGTCTCCTGCTGGGTGCGGGCGAACCAGTCCCGGTTCAGGTCGAAGCCGAACTCGTTCTGCCGCCGGGTCGCGTCGCGGCCGTCCGGGTTCTGCGTCGGGACGATGATGGTGACCAGGTTGTCGTTGCGCCGCGCGACCTCGCAGGACAGGCCGGCCGCCAACTCGTACAGCGTCTTGAGCGCCGCGTCGGTGCCACTCTTCTCGCCGCCGTGCACGTTCGCGGTGACCCAGACGATGGCCGGGCCGTCCTTCGCCGTCCGGGCGGCCGTCCGCGCGCTCGTCCGGCGGGGGTCACGCAGGTCCCGTACGTCGTCGGCGATCTTCCGCAGGGCGGACGGCCGCACGTGGCGTTCGTTGGACACCACCGCGTACGGCAGGGGCTGGCCGAGCACGCTGGTGGCCGTCACACCCGTGACGACCCGGTCGGAGGCGCTGTCCACGGCCCCGAGGTAGGTGCGGACCTCGTCGTTGGTGACGACCCGCTCCTGTCCCGTCCCGAGGGGGAAGCCGAGCGCGGCCTCCGGGCTGGGCACGGTGCTGATCCGTGCCGTCGGGTCGTCGCTGCACGGTGCGGGTCGCGCGGCGCCGGCGGCGGGCGTGCCGCCGAGCAGGGGAGTCATGCCGAGCAGGAGCGCGATCGTGGCGGCGCCCGCCAGCCGCTTCGGGGGGAGGGTCCAGAACGGACGTGACGATGGGGCCATGTCTCGGGTTCCCTTCTCGCGGAAAGCCTCGCAGTGGCCGGAGCCTATGAATTGGCCGACACGACGGTCAAGGGTTGATCGACACCGGTGAGTTCGCGGGCTGCCCGACGGTGGCGCGGGCTGGCAGGATGAAGGGGGTGGGGTTGGCCTTCGCCGGAGGGAGAAGACGGTGCCCGAGTCTCAGGAAACGATCGCGCTCTCGGTCCATCCGGATCTTCCCTCTGCCGATGCCCGCCGGTCTCTGGCCTCCTGGCTACGCGCCGAGGACCGGCTCCGCGGAATGGTGACCGCCGCGCCCGCCGCGGGCTCGACGGCACCGCCGGACGAGATGTCCGGGGGCGCAACGGACGTGTTGTTGGTGGCCGTCGGCAGCGGTGGCGCCGTCATGGTGCTGGTGCAGGCCATTGCCGGCTGGTTGACCCACCGCCGCGAGGACGTGACGGTGAGGCTCACGCTTCCCGGCGGATCGTCGGCCGAGTTGGACGTCCGCCGGGCTCGGGACATGGACCAGGTCACCGCGCTCATCGAGGCTGCCGTACGCGCGCTGGCCGATCACGAACCGTCTGTCGAGACGAACGACAAGTGAGTCGCCCCGACCCGAGCAGGTCGACCGCGCTGCTGATCGGCACCGCCACACACAGCCAGCAGGCACTGGAGGATCTGCCGGCGGTACGGGCGAACGTCACCGAGCTGGCCCGACTGGTCACCACCGGGCCGGTCGACCTGGTCGCCGTCGACCGCTGCACCCAGCTTCTCGACGTTCCGCACCCGGGGGAGGCGGGTGTCACGATCGCCGAACGCTGCGGCGAGGCCGAAGACCTGTTGCTTGTCTACTACGCGGGCCACGGGCTCCTCGACGACAACGGAGAACTGTTCCTCGCCCTGAGCGGCACGAACCCCCGACCGGACTGGCTCAAGTACACAGCGATCCCGTTCAGCTGGATCCGTGACGCGATGCGGGACAGCCCCGCCCGTACCCGGGTGTTGATCCTCGACTGCTGTTTCGCGGGCCGGGCGCTCACCACCATGTCCGCCACGGACGTGGAGAACGGGCTGGCCGACCGCAGCGAGATCCAGGGCACGTTCACCCTCACCGCGACCTCGGACAACGTCGCCGCCATCGCGCCGGTCGGTGCCGAGCACACGGCGTTCACCGGCGAGTTGCTGCGCCTGTTGCAGCACGGACCACCGGAGCGCGACGGGCACCCGGGCGGGGGCGACCTCACCCTGAGCGCCGCGTACCGGCACCTGGCGGTGACCCTGCCCAGCCAGGGTCTGCCCCGTCCGCGCCAACGCAACACCGACCTCGCGGCCGACCTGGTGTTGCGCCCCGGGTCTGTCGCCGCACCTCCATTGGAGGACCAGCCGTCGGGCGAGACGCCGGCCGTCAACCTGCCCGTACTGGCCGCAGCCCGGCCGGTGCTCGACACGCTGCGCCGACCGCAGCGACTGTTCCACCCGTTGCACCGCGACCTGTTGGCGAGGCACTGGCGACGGCTCGCGGTGTCGGCAGGTGTCGTGGGCCTGCAGATCGCTCTCCTGATCTCGTGGCTCGGCCCGGCCCTCGACCCGACACGACCGCGCGGGTGGCTCAACGGGGATCTGCTGTTCACGATCTTCGAGCCGGCTGCCGCGGTGATTGTCACAGTGCTCGCCGCCACCGCCGGTCGCGACGTGCGGGCAGGGTTTCCGCGAGATGCCAGAGTCAAACGGGGACTTGCCATCATTCTCTGGGGTGCTGTCGTCGTGTACCTGCCGATCACCGTCGTCGTGTACATCGCGGCGGAGATCTTCCTCGAGTCTCCGCGGTTCTTCCTCGTCCTGCTCGGCGGGCTCCTCTGGCTGACGTGGCGTCTCGTCCGAGAGTTGCTCTACCAGGGCTATGCGCTGGCGGCGTGGTGGCGGGTCCCCGCAGCGGTCGGCATCACCGGCGGGCTGCTGGTGGCGTTCCAGATCGTCGGTCCCATCAAGCACCACGCCGGGTGGCAGGTGCCGCTCGAAATTCATGCCTTCGGGAAGGTCTGGTTGCTGACCGGGATCCTCGCGATCGGTGCGCTTATCGTCATACAGCTCCACGACGTGCTGACCGGTCACCTCGCGCTGGCCCGAAGACCGCTCGTCGTCCAGCTCTCCAAACAGGGCATCGGCGTGCGGACCAGAGCGCACAACAGGTTCATCGCGTGGCACCACCTGGACCGGATCTTCGTCGCCGGAAACGTCCTCGCCATCGCCTTCAAACGGGACTATCCCGAGGTGGAGAAGCCGCGCGAGTTCAGCTACTCCGCTGCCCTCGGCGGCTTTACGGTGGCCGACATCCGGCACTTCCCACACACTCGTCCGGAGATCCTGCACGCCCTCTCGCACTTCGCGGGCGGCACCTTGCACGGGGTCACCCCACCCAATCCTGACGACGACCGGCTGCCCACGCGGGCGGACGGCAGCTTGGCCTGGCGGTTCAGCGAGCGGTGGAGCACCCACTGAGCTGACGCCACACCGCCGCCGACCGAGGAATCGGCCGGCGGCGGGTCGGCTCGAGCAGGGGTACGTCTACCTGGTCGTCAGGCCCAGGCCGATCGTCTTGGTCAGCGTGGCGTTGTCGTCGTCGCCGTCGAGTGACCAGACCATCGCGCCGGCCAGGCCGGCCCGCCGGATGTAGAGCGTCTTCTGCAGCACGACCGCCGGGTCGTCGTACGTCCAGAAGGTCGTACCGTCGAAAAGCCAGGCGTGCCCGGCGCGCAGGTCGCGGTGCACGGTGTAGCCGTTGCCGGCCAGGGTCTTGAGCTGCTTGTAGTCCTCGTAGCCGGCCTCGAAGGTCGCCGGTGCGGGCCCGGCGGCCGGCTGGAACAGGCCGTTGCCGCCGCCGGTGACGCCGGTCCAGCCGCGACCGTAGTAGGGGATGCCCAGGACCAGCTTGTCGCGCGGCGCCCCACGGTCGATCCAACCGTCGACGGCCACCTCGACGGAGAAGTCGGGGTTGCCCGGCGAGCCCGCCGGTACGCGCAGCGCGGACTGCTGGTTGGTCACCGCGTCCCAGCCGCCGTGGAAGTCGTACCCCTGCACACTGGCGAAGTCGAGGTACGTGAAGATCTTGCGGCCCTCGTAACCGGCGTCCATCGTGGCCGGGTTGGCCGGCAGGAAGGCGGTCAGCGGGTGGTGCGCGCGGGTCGTGCGGCCGTACGCGTCGAGCTGCCGGCGGAACTCGGCCAGCAGCTTGGTGAAGTTCTCCCGGTCCTGAGGTCGGATGACGTTGCCGGGCTCGCCGTCCCAGTTCGGCCACTCCCAGTCGAGGTCGACGCCGTCGAAGACGCCCGCCGCGGCACCCGGGCTGCCCGGGAGGTTGCCCTTGAGGTACAGGTCGATGCAGGACGCGACAAACGCCTTGCGGGAGGCGTCGGTGCGGGCGGCGTTGGAGAAGTACGTCGACCAGCTCCACCCGCCCAGCGAGATCAGCACCTGGAGACCGGGGTGCTTGGCCTTCAGCTTGGCGAGCTGGCCGAAGTTGCCGTTGAGCGCCTGGCCGGGGGCGTCGGCGACGCCGTCGACGCTCTCCTGCGCGGACACCGGCCGTTGGTAGTCGGCCCAGGCGTCGCCCTCGCCCGGTCCGCCGTCCACATAGCAGCGGCCGTCCTCGCTGACGTTGCCGAAGGCGTAGTTGAGGTGGGTGAGGCGGCTCGCCGCACCCGAGGTGTCGAGCTTCTTGACCGTGAAGGCCCGGCCGTAGATGCCCCACTGGGTGAAGTAGCCGACCCGGTGGTAGCCGGGCTGGCGGTCGGGCCTGGCGCCGGCGCTCGCCGCGGCGGGCGGGGCGGCGGTGAGCAGCAGGGTCGCCAGGGCGACGACGGCGGTGAGGCGGCGGTGACGCAATTGTCGCATCGGCACTCCCACGAGGGATCAAGCAGAATTAGTAAAGACACTTATCTGATTGATGAAGTTAAGCCGATCACGCTCTGCGGTCAAGAGCCGTCCGTCCGCCGCCGTCCCCGCGGCGGACGGTCAGCCGACCTGGCTGTTGTCCTTGAGCGACCCCCAGCCGTGCCAGCGGTCGATCTCGATCAGGGCGCTGACCCGACCACGATCACGCCGGGGATAGGGATTGCCCGTGTAGTGCCGGGACAGCCGGTCGATGTCCGTGAAATCCTCGTCGGCGCGCAACTCGGCGACGTGCCCGATGATGCTGACGTGGGTGTACCAGCCGGCCTCGTCCAGCACCGTGAGGGAGACCCGAGGATCGTTGCGGACGTGCTCCAACCGGCGGCGGCTCTCGTCCATGTTGACCAGGATCCGGCCGTCCTCCCAGAGGTACCAGGTCGCGGCGGACACCGGCTGACCATCACTGCGAAGCGTGGTGATGACGGCCGGGTTCGGCTTCTGCAGCATCTCGACCGCAGCCTCGGGAAGCGGTGGCTTGGACATGAAGGCTCCTTTTCGCATGAGCGGTTACCCCTGCACGGTACGCACCCGCCCGGCGCCCGCACGGCAGGACGCGGATCGCGGCGTGCGGGAGGCCGAGGGGCTCAGTCGAGCCAACGGCCGTCGCGCATGAGGACGCGTCCCCGCAGCTCGTTGGCCTCCCGCCAGGCCAGGATGCGCCGCGGCCGGATCACGAAGTACTGGTAGGGCTCGGCGATTCCGCTCGGGTCGAAGCCGGTCCTGGTGGCGAACGCCGTACGCCTGTCGTGGCCGAGGTCGGCGGTGTCCACCGGCTCGGCGGCACCCTCGACGATGACGACGTCGCGCGTCGTGCCCAGGCTGAGTCGCACCCGGCCATCCCCCACCAGGTTGCGGCCGGTGACCGAGGCACGCGGCGTCGAGATGAGAAACACGCTGCCGTCCCAGAGGTAGGAGAGCGGGACGAGGTGCACGCCGTCCGGGGAGCCCGACGTGGCGACCCAGAGGTCGACGTCGTTCTCCAGTCTCCTGCGCGTGTCTCTCAGCCGCTCCTCACGCCCCCGCGGTGGCGTGCTCGCCATATCTTCCCCCGTCCACCTCGTGACCTCTGATCGGTTCGGTCGCCCCCGCCGCGACCAACGGCACGTCCGGCGCGTGACGCAGTCGGGCGAGGTCGTCCAGGCGCTGCTCCTCGGCGCGTGCGCGTCCCCAGGCGGCGAGACACATGGCTCAGCGCAGTTCCTGGATGCGGACCATGTTGCCGGCCGGATCGCGGAAGGCGCAGTCGCGGATGCCGTACGGCTGCTCGGTCGGCTCCTGGACGACCTCGGCGTCGCGGGCCTGCACCTTCTCGAAGGTGCCGTCCAGGTCCCGGGTGGCCAGCAGGATCCACCCGTAGGTGCCCTTGGCCATCATCTCGGCGATGGTGCGCCGCTCGTCCTCGGTGATGCCGGGGTCCGCGGCCGGCGGGGCGAGCAGGATGGACGTGCCGGGCTGGTCGACAGGGCCGACGGTGATCCACCGCATGGTCCCCTGACCGACGTCGCTGCGGACCTCGAAGCCGAGGACGTCGCGGTAGAAGGCCACGGAGGCGTCCGGGTCGACGTGCGGAAGAACTGTCGTGTGAATGGTGATGTCCATGCTGGCCATGCTAAGTAGGGCCCTCGGCCGGTACTTCTCGATTCCTGATCGATGCGGCGGGTGGCGGGCGCGGGCGCACCCGCGTGTGGGGTGTCCCGGCCGGCCGGAGAGGATGGGGTCATGACCGATCCCGTACTCCCCGGACGCGTTGTCGTCACCGGCGCCACCGGCAAGCTCGGCCGTGCCGTGGTCGCCCACCTGCGCGGCGTGGGCGTCGACGTGCTGGCGGTGGACCGCGTGGGCGGGCGCGATCCCCGCGACGTCGACGGCGAGTTCCTCCTCGTCGACCTGACCGACTACGGGCAGGTGGTGGAGGCGTTCACCGGAGGCGCCGACGAGCACCCCGGCGGCGTCGAGGCGGTCGTGCACCTGGCCGCGGTCCCGGCGCCCGGGCTGATGCCCAACGCGACGACGTTCGCGAACAACTCCGCCGCGACGTACAACGTGTTCGCCGCCGCCCGGGCGGCCGGCATCAAGCGGGTGGTGTGGGCGTCCAGCGAGACCGTGCTCGGGCTGCCGTTCGACACCCCGCCGCCGTACGCGCCCGTCGACGAGGAGTACGCGCCGCGACCGGAGTCGACGTACTCGCTGAACAAGGCCCTTGAGGAGGAGATGGCGCGGCACTTCTGCCGGTGGGACCCGGAGCTGGTCATGGTGGGTCTGCGGTTCTCCAACGTGATGGACGTCGAGGACTACCTGCCGTTCCCCTCCTTCGACGCCGATCCGCGGTCGCGGCGGTGGAACCTGTGGGGCTACATCGACGCCCGCGACGGCGCCCAGGCGGTCGAGCGGGCGCTCGCGTACGACCGGCCCGGCGCGGACGTGTTCATCATCGCCAACGCCGACACCGTCATGAGCAGATCGAGCGCCAGCCTGATGGCCGAGGTCTACCCGGGTGTCGAGATCCGCAAGGAGCTCGGCGAGCACGAGACCCTGCTCAGCATCGACAAGGCGCGGCGGGTGCTGGGCTACGAGCCCCGGCATTCGTGGCGCGACCACGTCGACCAGTTGTAGGCCGCCTCGGAGCGAAACCAGGTTGTGCCGTACGCCCAGAATGTATGCGTGACCCTCGATATTGATCACGTGTACGTGCCGGTCAAGTTCGACCTCGGCGGCACGGTGCAGGACGTGGAACCGGCGCTCCCACTGCTGGCCAGACTGGGCGCCACCTCGGTCGACGTCGTCCAGCACGAGGAGACCCGGGCCTACAACATCTCCTACCTGGCCACCCACCCGCCGGTGCTGCAGATCTCCCTCGGCACGTCGGCGGTGCGCATCGGCCGTACGACGTGGGCGACCAGCACCCAGATCGTGATCTACCCGGCGCTCGGCGTGATCTCGGTGGATCTGCGGTTCGCCGCGCCGGAGCCGGCGGTCAGCACCGAGGACATCTGCCGGTTCTACGACGACCTCGTGCGCGAGAACACCCTCGACTACTTCCGGCACCTGCGCGACCTGGACACCTTCCCGCCGAACCTGGCCGGGCACCTCAGCATGATCGAGGCCGAGCCCCGGGAGCACGGTGGGCTGACGGTGTCCGCCCACGTTCAGGCGGTCCGCGCCATCCTGCGCGAGTCGGCCGGCTTCGAGCCCCGGGAACGCCGCTACCCGTTCCAGAACATGCGCCAGTTCTTCGTCCTGCGCGGTCCCGAGCGGGCCGAGAACGAACCGCTCGTGGAGTCGCTGCTGCGGCTCTCCGCCCTGCCGGTGACCCCGGGCACGGCTGCCGACGACGGGCCGCTGCGCCTGCCCGGCCTGCTGGTCCGCACCACCGGCTGGTCCACCGTGGCGGTCCTGCACGACGGGGTGGAGGGCGCGTCGGCGGCGGCCCGCATGGTCCAGGACATGTACGGCCAGATCCACGCCCAGTGGTTCTTCTGCCAACTGTGGGTGGGGGTGGACCCGAACGACCGCGACGAACTTGTCGGCCCGGGTCACTCGCTCGGCGCGCGCATCACCCAACTGGCGCGGGTGCAGTTGCAACTGAGCCGAGGGCTGGCCGAGGTCGGCAACGTCGACCTCATGTACCGCGACCCCATGCGCATCGCGGTGGCCACGTTCCTCATCGACGGGCTGCGGGTTCCCCGGCATCTCCAGGCCGCCCGGCAGCGTCTCGAACTGCTGCGCAGCAATCTGAGCCAGCTCTTCGGGTTGCAGACGGCGCTGTTCCAACAGCGCCTCCAGTGGCTGTTCTCGGTCACCGCGGTCGCCGGCGTCGCGGCGCTGCTACCGGAGATGCTCCAGATCGACAGCATGCGCTGGCGGATCGTGACCATCGCCCTGTTCGGCGCGTTGGCGCTGTTCTGCTGGCTGCTGATCCGGCTGCTCGGCCGTGCGGGCCTCCGCACGGACCGGCGGGCCCGGCCGACCCGGACGAGGCGGCGGACCGCCCGAACGAGGCGGTGGAGGCCCTGGGGGCGCGGCGTCGACCGCCCTCCGGGCGATCTGGCATAACCATCGGGCGTACCGACAGACCGGGATAAAGTCCCCTCAGCGGGTACGAGACGGGACCGGGTCGGCGAGGGGGTGCGGCCATGGCCGTGGTGTCCTCTGGTCGCTCGCGCTCGCCATCGAGCTCGTCGGCGCGGCCTCCCACTGGCCGGTGCCGCGTATCGGCCGTGCGCCGCTCGCCAACCTGGTCACGGTCTCCGAGCGTCCTTCTCCCGCCGGTCGCCGTGACCGCCGTGGCGGCACTGATCCTGGCCGGGATCGCCGTCGCCGACGGGCGGGTCCACCAACGCGGCGCGGAGACCAACCCGACGCTGTGAGCCGGGCCGGAAGAACGTTGTGCGGCTGCTGGCGCTTCGCGTATGTTGGCGGGCACGCCGTCGAGCCGAGAGGAGGTCAGAACAATGTCTCATGTTCTGCGCCCCCTCCGCGTATCGGCGTCCACGCGGATCTGACCCGGGGCGCTCGCTTTCCGGAGGTTCGCCATGACCAGTCTGGTCATCCGCCCGCTCGTCGCGGGCGAGGAAAACCTGTTCGACTCCATGACCGATCCGCTGCCCCAACTGCGGCAGATCGCGTACGCCGACGGCATCACCGGCGGCGGCTACCGGCCCGAGAACACCTGGATCGCCCTGCGCGACGGCCGGGTGGTCGGGCGGGCGGCCTGGCTGCTCCCGCCCGGGGCGGTGGGCGCTCCCTGGCTGGAGCGGTTCGACCTGGCCGCCGAGCCGGAGGTCGGCGCCGCGTTGCTGCACGCTGCCCACGAGGCGCTGGGCGGCCCCGGTCGGTACTACGCGGCTCTGCCCGCGCACTGGCGGCGTCGACCCGAGGTGCTGGCCGTGGTCACCGCGCCGATGGAGGCGGCCCGACTCGCCGGCCTGGTCGAGGTGGGTGAGCGGCTGCGGTGCTCGTGGACGGGAACTCCACTGCCGACGACCTCCGGCCGGTACACGTTCCGGCCGCCCGTCGACGCTGCCGAGATCAACGCCCTGGTCGCCCGGGTCGCCGTGCCGGACGTGCTGACCGGCGCGGAGATCGCGCGTGCCGTCGGCGGCGTCGACCTGGCCACCGATCCGCTGGCCTGGCTGGGGGAGTCGACCGAGGCCTGGCGCGTCGGCATGGCGGGCGGGCAGCCGGTGGGCCTGGTCGGCACGGCCGGCGACGCCTGCTACCCACTGCTGGCGTACCTCGGCCTGCTCGACGACGCGGCGCGCGGTGAGCTGCTGGCCGAGGCGGTCCGGGTGCTCGCCGCCGGAGGCGCCCGGGAGGTGATCGCCGACGTGGACGCCCACCGCGTCGCGGTGCTCGCGGAGTTGGAGCGCACCGGGTTCCGGCAGCTCCGCGCGCGCGTGCTGTTCGCGCCGCCGGCCGAGAAGGCGTAGCCACTCGGGGGTGCGCCCCGCGTCACCCGGGGCGCACCCCGCACCGGCGGCACCGTCGGGGCGGACCGGACCGAGACCGTGCCCTCACCGCACGCCCACCGATCCACCGGTGATCAAGAGGTTCGCGTCACGACACGCCGGTGGGATGACGCAAACCTCTTGATCACCGAAGCGGGGCGGGGGAGGAGGAGGCGGGGGTGGGGGTGAGGGTGTTCAGGTTTGTTTGGTGGGTGGTGTTGGACTGGATCACTGTGGTGGCCAGTGTGGTGGTGGCCGGGTTGACGCCGCCCTTCTGCTCGGCGGTGGCGACCCGGACCGTCTGCGTGAGGTACGCGCGCAGGTGCGCGGCCAGCAGGCGGTGGAACGTCGTCCCGGTGGCCGACCGCAGCGCGGCCAGCTCGTCGGCGGTGACCATGCCCGGCATGTCGTGGCCCTCGTGCGGGTTGGTCGTCGGCGCTCCCGCCTCGCTGAGCAGTTGACGGGACCGGGTCAGGTCGGCACGGTTGCTGGCCCGCACCTCGGCGGCCAGCCGTCGCCAGGCGGGGTCGGTGGTCCGGGTTGGCACCAGGTCCAGCACCGGGAGCAGCCGGTCCGTCAACGCCGCCGTCAGTTGCAGCCAGGCGATGTCGGTGGGGCTGAAGGAGCCTGCCGATCCGACGTTCGACAGTGTGGACGCGGCCGGCGCGACAGTGGGTGGCCCGGCGCTGTGCGCGGTGCCGGGAGACCCGCCGGCGCAGCCGGCGACGAGCACCGCCGCCGTGAGCAGAGCGGCGCGAGCGCGCATGCGGCCTCCTTTCGCCCGCGGCGGGCGGGCCCGGCGTGACCGGACCCGCCCCTCCGTACGACGGTGTCGGCTCAGATCGGCCGGCCGTCGTGCCCGCACTTGATGACCGGCCGGATGCAGTCCTGGACCCGGCGGGCCATCTCCGCGGTCGGCCAGGCGTTGAAGAAGTCGCCGTGCATGGTGTAGCCCGGCCCGGAGGCCAGCCGGAAATGCGACGGGTCGCCGTTGACCGGGTACCGCAGCACCTGCCGCAGCTTCGGCACGTGCACCGGGTGGGTGCTCGGGCAGGCCTGGTTCACCGGGTACGCCAGGTGGCTCTTGTGGTCCGGGGAGTCCAGGTCCCGACCGTTCCAGCACTGCGGGAAGTCCAGGTACGACTCCAGCATCGTGCCGGCCGGGCAGTTGACGAAGTCCTTCGACGGCGGCACCTGCCCGGCGTGCAGGCAGGACCAGCGGGCGATGCTGTCGTTCGGCCCGGTGGCCTTCGCGTTGCCCGCGACGAGTCGCAGGCCCTGCGGGATCGGTTGGGTGTTGGCGACGACGTCGGCGCGGACCCCTTCACCGAGGTAGTAGAACGTGGCGATGGCCGGCTCCACCGCGACGTTGTCCCGGTAGAGGGTCGGCACCCAGTACGACGAGACGTCCACCGCCGGGTTGCAGGTGCTGGTGGACCGCACCAGGTCGGGAAGCGTGGTGTTGCCGTTCGTCACCGTGCTGCCGAAGAAGCTGTGCATGTGTGAGGCACCGGGCAGCCCGGGAAAGACGATCGGGTCGTCGGGCAGCCGGTGGCTGTACGCGCAGTCGGCGGGGAACTCGGCGACCCGGATGACGTTGGCGACCGGGGCGGCGTCGGCCCGGTCGGTGGTCCAGGCCAGGTACGTGCCGAGGAGCGTCAGCAGGGCGCCGATCGCCGTGGCGATGCGTAGCCGGCGGGGGACGTGGGAGAGGGGTGCGGCCCTGTCCATCTCGTGACTCCTGTCGGGGACGGGTCAGGGACAGCTCCGACGCCGCCGCCGAAAGACGTCGGAGAGTGTCCTGGCCGAAGGGGGGTGGTGGCCCGTGAACCGGGGCGAGAGAGCGCTCTCACCACATCAGACTGTTCCCCACGTCGACGGTTGTCAATACGTGCGCAGTTGGTGGAAAACGCGGCGGGAGGGGCAGCCCGACACCTCGGGCTGCCCCTCCCGTGGAACGAGGACGTCAGAAACCGAGTACGGTCCGCCCGCCGACCACGGGCAGCCGCACCTCACTGTCGTTCGGCGCGACCCGCAACTCGGTGCCGCCCAACGGCAGCAGCGTGTACTCCTGGTCGCTGGAGAAGACGACCACCCCGATCCGGTGGCCCGCCGGGAAGATGTAGTCCTTCGGCTCCATGGTCCACCGGTAGTCGTACAGCTTGCCCTGCTTGACCGGCTCGGTGCGCGCGGCGCTCTTGCGGTTCTGCGGGTCCATCCAGCCCCGGGTCACCACGGTCGGCGCGGCGGTCGACCCGGCCGGGCCGTAGTCGACCAGGTACGCGGTGAGGTTCGCGTCCGGCTTGTTGTCGATCGCCATCCGCAGCCGCATCTCCGGGCGCCCCGAGATGCGCACGTTCTGCGTCAGCGCGGGGGAGCGGTACGCGAGCCGGTTGGCGCTGGCCGTGTCCGGATCGGCCACCAGGGTGTCCGGGTGGATGGTCCGTCCCTCGTCGACGAAGCTCTGCTCGACCTTGGCCTTCGGCGGCTTGCCCGTGGTCAGAGCGCCCGGCGCGGTGGCGTCGGTCGCCGCGAACCGCAACCCGACCTCACGCGCGGCGGGGTCGGGCCAGTTGGCGTACGTGGTGTAGGCGCGGTCCTCGCGCTGGAGCACCGCGGTCGGCTCGTCCATGATGCCGTTGCGCACGTTCCACAGCCAGAAGTCGAACCAGCGGTTCTCGGTCTGCTTGTAGGTCCAGGTGTGGCCGTCCGGCAGGGTCACCGAGGCGTTGCTGCCCGGACCGCCGTGCCCACCCTGGTGCAGCCAGATCTTGCGCGGCACGTCGCGCTTCGCGAGCTCGTCCCACCAGCCGGCGAAGTGTTCGGTCTTCACGTTCCAGTCGTTGAGGCCGTGCACGACGAAGACGCTCGCCTTGACGTCGCGCGCGTCCAGGTAGTCGCGGTCCTGCCAGAACTTGGAGTAGTCACCGGTGACCCGGTCCTGCTCGGCGGTGATCGTCGCGAGCTCGTCGGCGCAGGGCCCCTCGGCGCGCGCCTGCCCGGCCGTGTACTGGGCCAGGATGTCGAGGTCCTCGCCCTGGAAGGTGCCCGGCGCCACCACCAGGCCGTTGGCCCGGTAGTAGTCGTACCAGCTGCTGATCGCGGAGACCGGCACGATGGTCTTCAGGCCCTTGACCCCGGTGGTGGCCACCTGGTTGGGCAGCGTCCCGTTGTAGGAGACGCCGGTCATGCCGACCGCGCCGGTGGTCCAGCCGGCGGTGACCGGGACGCCGTTCACGTCGTACGCCTTGGCCCGCCCGTTGAGCCAGTCGATGACAGCCTTGGTGCCGAGCGTCTCGGCCTGGTCGCCGCTGGTCGGGCAGCCGTCCGAGTCGCCGGTGCCGACACTCTGGCCGAGCACCACCGCGTACCCGCGCGGCACGTAGTAGTCGTCCAGCGAACCGGGCAGGTTGGCCTTCGCCTGCGCCCGCTGGGCTTCCACCTCGAGCGCCCGCCGCCCCGAGCGGTCGGTCCGGCCGTTCTGCGGCAGGTCGTCGACCAGCACGCTCGGGTACGGCACGTCACCCCAGGTGCCCTTGCGGTACGGGCTGTGTTCGAAGATGACCGGCACCTTGAAGCCCTGGGTGGCGGTCTCCCGGGGCCGGGAGATGTCGATCGCCACCCGGTCGGGACGGCCGTCGTGGTCGGTGTCCACCGGGGTCTGGACGAACACCCGCTCCTCGATGGCGTCCGCGAGCGAGAACACCGGTTGAGTCATGCCGTCGGCCACCACGATGCCGGTGGGCGCGGAAGGCGTGGGCGGAGCGGCCGCCGCGGTCGGGGCTGCGCTCAGCACCAGGGCGCCGGACACGCCGACGCTGAAAAGTGCGAGATGGCGGGGTCGACGCATGCGCGTCTCCCTTCGGTCGGGCTGGCTGCCGGGTCTCGGCACGGACCAATCACGAAGATCCATTCGTCGCCATGCTAGGTGCGAGTGGGCGTCGCGTCGATCCCCTCGGGCCGCGCCCGCGCTCGTTACTGGCCCTCCCAGACCGCCTTTGCGCCTGAGTCGCCGGTACGGACCACGTAGTACACGGCGATGGCGGCGGCCACCACCGACAGCACCTGCAACACCAGCGTCAGCGCCCGACTGGAGCGCGCGCCCTCGGCGCCGCGCGGCGCGACGAACCAGACCAGCGCCAGCGCCACGACCCCCAGCCCGATCGCGGCGTAGAGGGCGAGGTCACCGAAATCCTGGTGCGCCTCCAGCTTCGGGACGAACTCGGGCGTGACGCGGTTGGCGGAGCGCAGGCGCGCGAAGAACGCGTCGCCGGTGAGCTTCGCCAACAGGGCGGCGACCGGCGCGCCCACGGCGAGCAGGCCCAGCACCCAGCGTGTGTGCGGCCGGATCGGCGCGACGAGCGCGTACGCGACCGTCAGGAGGGCCAGCAGCGGCACGAACACGACCGCGGCGTGCAGCACGAGAGGGTGGGCGGGGATACCCATGAACTCCTCGAACATCGGCGTCTCCTCCGAAAGGGGTGGACGTCGATCGTCCGGGAAGGACGTTATCGGTCGCGCGCGGACGTGTCAGCCCTCGGGCTCGCCTCAACTGCGCGAGCGCGGCAGGCAGTCCTTCTTGTACTTCAGGCCCGAGCCGCACCAGCACGGGTCGTTGCGCTCCGGTGGCCAGGGAACCCGCGAGCTGGGTCGCGCCGACACCTCGACCGCGTAGCCGGCCCGGATCGCCGCGTCGGTCGGGTCGCCGTCGCGGCGACCGGCGAACGCGTCCAGGCCGGCCACTGTCGCTCTGAACACGCCCAGCCCGGTCCGGCCGGCACTCGTCAGCCGTACCAGCTCCTTCTCCAGCCGGGCCCGGTGCGCGTCCCAGTCCGGCCCGTACACGTCGGTCAGCTCGGGATGCTCGGCGAGCAGACGGTCGAACTCGGCCCGGGGCCAGAGGAGCAGATCAGAATCAGCGCCCTGACGCTCTGCGGCCCGGCGGACGAGCTGGTTCTCCAGGCGGTCGGCCAGATCGTCCTGCCGGTCGTGCGGCAGGTTGAGATTCCGGCGTACCCGGTGACGCTGTTGCAGCAGGAAAAAGAGCACACCGGGCGCGTCCGGCGGGCCGACCTCCGGGTCGGCCGCCGCCCCGGCCCGCTCACCCAGCAGGGTGTCGACCGCCTCGCTGAGCCACGTCTCGGCGATCGCCGAACGGCCGGCCGCGTCCAGCGCCGCGCTGACGTAGGCGGGCGCGTCGGGCTGCGTGAGCAGCAACGGCCGCAGCGCGGTCAGCTCCGCCATCGCCTCGTCGTCCCGACCGCCGGCCTGGAACATCGCCCGGGCCCGCAGCGCGCGCACGACGCCGGCCCGGGGATCGTCGGCGGACGGGTACGCCGCGAGCGCCTCGTCCGCGTACCGCAGCGCGGCGTCGGGCCTGGCCCGGACCTGGGCGATCTCGGCGGCCAGGGTCAGCGCGTCCCCGGCGTCGTCCGGATCCTCCAGGCGGCCCTGCCGGGCCGCCTCGGCGACGTCGGCGGCGACACCGAGCGGGTCGGCCGCCCCGAGCGCCGAACGGCGGAGTTCGGCGAGGTCAGCCTTGGTGAGTACGTCTCTCGTCGGCACGACCTCACGGTACGTCGGCGTGCTTCCGCCCGGCCGAATTATGGCCATCTGCCGTCAACCAGACCTCGATAGCGTCCGGTCGCCAGTTTCTCGACCAGATCGCACAAAGGCGGAGTTATGGGCACGGTGGATCGCCGTACGTTCCTCAAGGCAATGGGTGTTCCCGCGATCGGCGCGGCGCTCCCGCTGGATCTCAGCAAGGCGCTCGCCATCCCGGCGAACAACCGGACCGGCTCGATCAACGACGTCGAGCACGTGATCATCCTGATGCAGGAGAACCGGTCCTTCGACCACTACTTCGGCACCATGCGCGGCGTACGCGGCTTCGGTGACCCGCATCCGGCGACACTGCCGTCCGGCAAGGACGTCTGGCACCAGCCCGACGGCGCCGACGAGCTGCTGCCCTTCCGCCCCGAGGTGAAGGACCTCGGCCAGACCTTCCTGCCGGACCCGCCGCACGGCTGGAACGACGGGCACGCCGCCTGGAACGACGGCCGGTTCGACGGGTGGGTGCCCAACAAGGGCGTCACGGCGATGACGTACCACACCCGCCAGGACCTGCCCTACCACTACGCGCTCGCCGACGCCTTCACCGTCTGCGACAGCTACCACTGCTCGCTGATGGGCCCGACCGACCCGAACCGCTACCACATGTGGAGCGGCTGGGTCGGCAACGACGGCAAGGGCGGCGGTCCGGTCATCACCAATGCGGAGGCCGGCTACGACTGGTCGACGTACCCGGAGCGGCTGGAGCGCAACGGCATCTCCTGGAAGATCTACCAGGACGTCGGCACCGGCCTCAACGCCGCCGGCTCCTGGGGCTGGACGAACGACCCGTACATCGGCAACTACGGCGACAACTCGCTGCTCTACTTCCACCAGTACCAGAACGCGCAGCCCGGAACGCCCCTCGCGGACAAGGCCAAGACCGGCACGGAGATCCGCACCCAGGGCCGCGACCCCGAGGCGCTGCTCGCCGACTTCCGGGCCGACGTCGAGGCGGGACGCCTGCCGCAGGTCTCCTGGATCACCGCGCCCGAGGCGTACACCGAGCACCCGAACTGGGAGCCGGCGTACGGGTCCTGGTACATCTCCCAGGTCATCGACATCCTCGCGTCGAACCCCGAGGTGTGGAGCAGGATGGCGCTCTTCATCACGTACGACGAGGAGGGTGGCTTCTTCGACCACGTGGTCCCGCCGACGCCTCCGCAGACGCGCGAGCACGGGCAGTCGACCGTGCCGACCACCAACGAGATCTTCCCCGGCGACGCCGACCACCCGGCGGGCCCGTACGGTCTCGGCATCCGCGTACCAATGATCATCGTGTCGCCGTGGACCCGCGGCGGCTACGTCAACTCCCAGGTCTTCGACCACACCTCGCTGATCAAGTTCCTGGAGACGCGGTTCGGGCACGGCCGGCCGGACCTGGTCGAGAAGAACATCACCCCGTGGCGACGGGCCGTCGTCGGTGACCTGACCACGGCCTTCGACTTCCGGCACCCGAACCGGTCGCGTGAGGTCACGCTGCCGGACACCGACGACTTCAAGCCCGACGACCTGGTCCGGCACCCCGACGAGGTTCCGGTGCCTCCGGCCGAGGGGCGGTTGCCCAAGCAGGAGCGCGGCGTACGCCCGGCACGGGCGATCCCGTACACCCTGCACGCCGACGGCCGCGTCGCCGACGGCGCGTTCCGGATCGACTTCCGCAACACCGGCGGCGCCGGCGCGGTCTTCCAGGTCCGCCTGGCCGGCAGCACGGCGGTGCCGCGCAGCTACACCGTCGAGCCGGGCAAGCGCCTCACTGACACCTGGGCGATCGAGTCCTCCTACGACCTGTCGGTGCACGGGCCGAACGGCTTCTACCGCCGGTTCGCGGGCGGCCGGTCGCAGCTCGACGTCACCGCCTCGTACGACGAGCACGACCACAAGGTCGTCCTCACGCTGGGCAACCAGGGCGCGAAGCGGGTCGAGGTGACCGTCCGGGACGGGTACCACTCCCGTCCGGTGACGCTGGCGCTGCGGCCCGGCCAGGCGGAGCGGGCGACGTGGGCGCTCGCCCGCACGCACGGCTGGTACGACCTGACTCTCACCGTCGCGGGTGACGCCGCCTTCGCGTACCGCTACGCCGGTCACGTCGAGAACGGCAAGGACAGCATCAGCGACCCGGCCCTCGGCGGGTTGGTCTGAGCGACGCCGCGGCACCCGGACCGCTGCTGGTCCGGGTGCCGCGGCAGGACGGATCCTCCGTTGAGCGGTATGACTCACCGGAATACTTATGACTCTGAGTCATACCGCTTGTCGCCACGTCCGTCCCCCGCACCCGGCACGCCCCGTGACACCCCGTGCCCGGGGTGGCCGAGCCCTCGGACGGCGTTCAGTCGTCGGCGCCGTGCCCGACGGAGGCGGCCGGGGCGCTGCCCCAGACGGCCTTGGCCCCGGAGTCACCCACCCGGTAGACCTGCACCAGGTTCGCTACCGCCACGACCACGGCCAGCACCGCGACCACCACCGCGAGCGCCCTCGGCGTTCGGCGGGAGTCGCTCGACCGGGTGTCGCGGCGGTGCAGCCAGACCAGCGCGACGGCGGCGACCAGCAGGGGCAGGGCGAACCAGATCAGTGTGTCACCGAGTTCGGCGTGCTCGCCCGGGTCGCCGACCCGGTGCTCCAGGCTCTCCCCGCTGGAGGTGGCGAGCGGGATCGCGGCCGTCGCCAGCGCGGTGATCAGGACGACGAGCCCGCCGTAGCGGCCCCGCCACGACGGTCGGACGGCCAGCGCGGCGACACCGAGCGCGGCCAGCGGCAGGAGAACCACCACCGCGTGCACGACGAGTGGGTGCAGCGGCAGTCCGTTGACGGTGTCGGGCACGGGGTCTCCTCGGCGCTCGGGATGTCACTGCCCGTCACCATATTGCCGAATTCTTGCGAAGTTCTTGCGCCCTCGAATCCGAACCAGCAGCGGCGTCGGTGGGTCCCTCAGGATGCCGGCAGCAGCAGCGTGAAGGTGGCACCCGCACCCGGAGCGCCGGCCACCGTGATCGAACCCCGGTGCGCGTGCGCGACCTGCTGCACGAGCGCCAGGCCAAGCCCGAACCGGCGACCCGCCCCGGCCGTGCCGTGCGCGAAGCGCTCGAAGAGCCGGTCCGCCTCGGCCGGGTCGAGGCCCACACCGTCGTCGCTGACCTCGACGGCCACCTGATCGGCGTGCCGTCGCACGGTCACGGCGACGTTCCCGCCAGCGGCGACGTGCCCGATCGCGTTGTCCACCAGGGCGGTCGTCGCTCGCCGCAGCGCCGTGCGCGCTCCATGGACCAAGGCCTCGCCGGAGGTCTCCACGCGCAGCTCGACCGTCCGCTCCCGGGCGTACTCCTGCATGCTCGCGACCACCTCGCGGGCCACCTCGCTCAGATCGACGACCGCGGCCGGTGGCGGCTGATGCTCGGCAGCGGCGGACACCAGCAGGTCCTCGACCACGTCGCCGAGCGCCCGGGTGTCCGCGACGAGCTGGTCGAGCTGGTCGGTGAGTCGCGCCGCCGGCTGCGTCTGGGATCGTCGGGCCAGCATCTGTGCACGGGTGTGCAACACGGTGAGCGGGGTGCGCAACTCGTGCGAGGCGTCGGCGACGAAACGGCGTTGCAGAGTCAGCGCGGTGGCCAGGGGCGCGACCGCCCGCCGGGCGAGTAGCGTCGCGGCCACCAGCGCCCCCGTCAGGCCGGCCAGTTCGGCAACCAGGAGCGCGACGCCGAGCTGCCCCTGGCGTTGACGCAGCGGCGCGAGGTCGGCGGCGACGGCCCAGCGGCTGCCGTCCGCTCGGTCGGCGACCAACACCCGTACCGGATGGTCGTCTCCCGCATCCGTGTCGAATCGCCCCGGCTGCCGTCCCAGCGCGTCGCCGAGGACCCGGGCCAGCTCCGGCGAGGCGCTTTCAGTCACCTCGACGGCGCCGGATCCGGCCGCCCTGTGGGCCAGGAATTCGCCGGGCGGCGGGTCGTCGGTGTCCTCGGCCATCGCGAGCACCTGAGCCAGCTCGGTGTTCAGCGCCCGCGATTCCTGCCGGCTGGTGAGGACGAACATCAGCGCACCGACCAGCAGCAGCACCACGCCGATCGCCCCGGCGGTCTGCGCCACACTGCGCCGTCGGGCCTGGACCAGTCGGGCCTCGTCCACGCCGTCAGACCGCGCCGATCCGATAGCCGAGACCGTGCACCGTACGGATCGCCCCCCGGCCCAGTTTGCGACGCAGGTGATGCACGCAGGCGTCGACGCTGCCCGGTGCGTCGGCGTGGTCGAACGCGCTACTCAGCAGCTCGGCACGCGTGAAGACCTTCGTCGGCCGGCCGGCGAGGGCGCGCAGCACGGCGAACTCGCGGGCGGAGAGCGGAATCTCCTCGTCGTCGTCGAGCACTCGCCGGTTTCCGACGTCCAGCCACCGCCGCCGCCCCAGCGGCAGCCGGCCCGCCGCGTCCTGGTGTCGACGGCGCAGTGCCCGCAGTCTGGCCAGCAGTTCAGGGACCTCGAAGGGCTTGACGAGGTAATCCTCGGCGCCCGCGTCGAGCCCTTCCACCCGGTCATCCAGGGCGCCCCGGGCGGTGAGCAGCAACACCGGGCACGCCACACCCCGCGCCCGCAACCGGGTGACCAACCCCAGCCCGTCCAACACGGGCAGCCCTCGGTCGACCACCAGCACGTCGTAGTCGCGGGCCAGGGCGCGGTGCAGGCCGCTCTGCCCGTCGCCGGCCACCTCGACCTCGTACCCCTCCTCGGTGAGCAGGTCGGTGAGCAGCGCGCTCAGCGCGCCGTCGTCCTCGACCAGCAGCAGGCGCGGGCGGGCAATCTCCACCCGGCCAGTATTCCCCCTGACCACGACCCCGCCCGGGATGCTCAGAACTCCTCGTACACCGCCGGGTCCTGGTCCGCGAGCCGCCCGTCCGGGCGGGCCAGCGCGGTGATGGCCTCGACCTGCGCGTCGGTGAGCTTGATGTCGAAGACGTCCAGGTTCTCGATCTGCCGCTGCGGCGACGCGGCCTTGGGCAGCGGGATCACCTGGCGGGCCACGTGCCAGGCGAGGATGGTCTGCGCCGGGCTGACGCCGTGGGCGTTCGCGATCTCGGTGATGACAGGATGCTGTCGCAGGTCGTTGCCGTGCCCGAGCGGGCTCCAACCCTGCACGAGGATCCCGTGCTCCCGGTGGTAGGCGATCGCCTCCTGCTGCGGGAAGTACGGATGCACCTCGATCTGGTTGACCACCGGGGCGACCCCGGTCTCGGCCACCAGCCGGTCGATGTGCTCGGGCAGGAAGTTGGAGAGACCGATGTGTTTCACCAGCCCGCGCTCCCGTGCCTCGATCAGCGCGCGCCAGGCCTGCACGTACAGGTCGACCTTGGGGTTCGGCCAGTGGATCAGGTACAGGTCGATCCGGTCGAGGCCCGTGCGGAACACACTCTCCTCGATCGTGGTCAGCGCCTCGTCGAAGCGGTGGTGCCGCCCCGGCAGCTTCGAGGTGACGACCAGCTCGTCGCGTACGTCGCCCGCCGCACGAGCGGCCCGACCCACCGCGCCTTCGTTCTCGTAGTTGACCGCGGAGTCGATCAACCGGTAACCCGCCCGGATCGCTCGCCCGATCGCGTCGACACCCGCCGAGCCGTTCAGCTGGTACGTGCCGAGCCCGATCGCGGGCAGCGCGGTGCCGTCGGCGGCCGTCAGGTGCGGAATCGTCATGCTGGGGACCCTACCGGTGCGTCTCGGATGGCGAGTGCGGCCTGGATGAGCGCGGCGTGGGTCAGCGTCTGGGGGTAGTTGCCGAGGTGGGCACCCGTCGCGGGGTTCACCTCTTCGGGGTAGAGGCCCAGTGGGCTGGCGTACTCAACCATGGCCTGGAACAGTTCGACCGCCGCGCGGCGACGCCCGGTGCGGGCAAGCGCCTGAACGAGCCAGAACGAGCAGGGCAGGAACGCGCCCTCGGTGCCGGGGAGGCCGTCACGTCCGGGCGGGTAGCGGTAGAGCAGTGGACCGCCGGCGGAGAGCCGGCCCTGGATGGCGTCGATGGTGCCCCGTACCCGAGGTGACTCGGTCCGATCCATACCGAGCAGCGGCAGCACGAGCAGAGCCGCGTCGAGGTCCTGGGATCCGTAGCTGCGGACGTAGCTGGCCGCCGTCGGGTCGAAGCCGCGCGTCCGGACCTCGGCGGCGATGGCATCTCGGGCTGTCTGCCAGCGTCGACGTTGGCGGTCGGGCAGGGGGTGCGTGTCGGCGATGGCCAGGGCGCGGTCCAGGGCGAGCCAGCCCATGAGCTTGGAATGGACGTGTTGCGCGGGCTCGCGTACCTCCCAGATGCCGGCGTCCGGCTCCTGCCAACAACCGGCGACCACGTCGGCGAAACCGCGCACCGCCCGCCACGTCTCGGGGTAGAGGCGGTGTCCGGCCCGAGCGAACGCCCAGGCCGCGTCGATCACCCAGCCGTAGCCGTCGAGCTGGTGTTGGCCGGCGGCGCCGTTGCCGATCCGTACCGGACGGCTGTCGAGGTAACCGGGCCAACCGGCCAGTTCTCGTTCCGCTGGTACGTGCCGACCGTGCAGGGTGAGCAGCGCCGGCAGGCGCGGTCGTTGCAACCGACTGGCGTGCAACAGCCACGCGAGGAAACCGCGGGCCTCGTCGGTCTTGCCGACGCTGAGGAAGGCGCTGACGCCGATGCTGGCGTCACGGGGCCAGACGTAGCGGTAGTCCCAGTTTCGTACCCCACCGGGATCCTCGGGCAGTGACGTGGTGGGCGCGGCCACCGGCGCTCCCGAGGGCGAGTAGGTCAACAGCCGCAAGGTGAGCAGGCTTCGTGCGACGTGTTCCCGGAACGGCAGCCGCTCGTCGATCTCCGCGGTCCAGGCCCGCCACCGGGCCTCGTCCTCGATGAGCAGTTCCCAGGCGGCCGTCGGCTCGACGTGGATCACCGGTTCGCGGTGCGCCACGGCCAGCACGAGGGTGACCGGCCGGCCTGGCCGGACCGTGATCGAGGTGGGTCGACCCGGTTCGATTCTGAACCTGGGCGTGCTGTCCAGCGCAAGCGCGAGCGGCCCCCACTCACACACGAGGGCCTGGCGTCGGTGGTGGACTCGGGGCCGGCGGCGCCGTGCGCCAAGGCGGGGATCGAACTCCACCACCGCGTCGAGGGCTGCCTGCTCGGCCGACAGCCGTCGCACGATCAGTGTCGTGGGCAGCAGGCGACCGCTGACCTCGGCCACCATCGCCTCCGTGAGGCGGAGCCGGCCGCTGCCCACCGCCCAGGTGGTCTCCAGGGTGGCGGTGTGCTGCCGGTAACGCCGCTCGACGACCGTGGCCGGCCCGGCCGGGCCGACCCGGAACGTTCCTGCGTCCGGGCCCCCGACCAGTCTGCCGAACAGGGGATCGCCGTCGAAGCGTGGTACGCAGAGCCAGTCCATGCCGCCGTCGCTCGCGACCAGGGCGGCGGTACGGGTGTCGCCCAGCAGGCCGTAGTCGCTGATCGGTGCCGAGGGTCGGGGACACGTGGCGTCGGGCCCATCAGTCATGGAGATCGCCCCGTGCCGAGCCGCGTTGGCAGGCGTCAGGCGCGGACGACAGTCCCGCGCGGGTCACCGGGCTTGCAGGAGCAGCCCGAGGAAAGCCCCGTAGACGACGTGGACGACAGCCGTGACCAGGGGAGTCTGGATGCCGTAGTTGACGGCGAACAGACCGGGTGGCTCCAACACCGCCGTGCTGGCCGGCCCCGCTCGCTGCGAGGCCATGCGCGGGTGGACACCAGGAAGCAGCGGCAGAAGCACCGTCAGCGCGATCCCGACGTGCACAATCCCGAACAGCGCCCCAATCCACCAGGTGGCGCGGTGCAGCAGCGCGAACGCGGCCGCGTAGCCGAGAGCGAAACCCTGACCGGCGCAAAGGTGAAGGAAGAACCCGACGACACGCGCCCGATCGGGATCCTCGGTGACGAAGGCCCCGAGCACCAGGGGAAGGTCGAGCCGAGTGAGGCCGGCCAGTTGAGCGGTGATCATCGCCGCGGTGAGCGCCGCGGTGGCGACCAACCCGAACAACGCCCATCCGGCCCAGTCCATCTCAGCAGTCGTCGACGTCGCGGGCGTTCTCGGTCATCGGTCCACCCTCCGGCTGAGCAGCGCGAATCCCACGGCCCGGACCGGACACCCGCCCACCGGGTGCCCGGTTTCTCACCATAAGCCACCGGACCTGTCGCGCTGACCTGCTCGCCCAGACGTCCCTTGACGAGTTGACAGCGAGACGGGGTAGTCGGTCAGTGCCCTGCCCCAACCGGGGTGGCCTCTGGTTCGTCCAAGATACTGAGGACAACACCGAGGGGACCCTGTTGTGGCCGGTTGGGAGCGGGTGCTGACGGATCTCGTCAGCACCAGAGGTGCCGCGCTGAAGCGCTACGCCTTCCTGCTGTGCGGCGATGACAGCGACGCCGAAGACCTGGTGCAGGACGCGCTGGTGCGGGTGTTCACCCGGCAACGACGCGACGAGATCGGCAACCCCGAGCAGTACGTTCGCAAGGCTGTACTCAACCTCTATCTCGACCGGGTCCGCCGGCGCGGTGTGTGGCGGCGGGTGCTGCCGTTCGCGCTGACGCCAGATCGGATCGACGACGCCTCAGACGCCGCCGACGCTCGCCACGACCTGCGCGCGGCGCTCTTGGCGCTCACCCCACAACAACGAGCGTGTGTCGTCCTCTACTACCACGTCGATCTACCGATTCCAGAGATCGCCGCGCAACTCGGCTGCGGCGCCGGCACGGTGAAACGCCACCTGTATGACGGGAGACATCGCCTGGCCGGCCTGCTGCACGACGACACCAGGGAGGACGACCGTGCCGTCCGATGATCACCTTTGGCGGGACAGCCTGGCAAGCCTGGCAGACCGGGCCGATCCACCGTCGTTCGCCGCCGATCGCCTGCGCACACGTGTCCGGCGGCGGCGCGCTCTGTTGGCGGCCGGAACCGGCGCGGCGTCGATCATGGTGGTCTCGCTGGTCACGGTCGCCGCCGCCGGGATCGTCGGCGGCGGCGATCCAACCACCGGCACGGGCGCCACGCCGGGGCCGTCGACTCCCACCAGGCCCACCGCAGAAGAGCCTGCGGCGTACGTCTGCGGCGACCGCTACGACCACCCCGGTTCAACTACGGGAGGCATCCTCACGGCGGAAGTGTCCTCGGTAACCAGGGTGAACGGCGACTCCGGTCCCGCGATAACGGTGACATTCGCCGCCGCGCGGGCAGTCCATGTGGCCTCCAGTCCGCCATCGCTCCTTCAGGTGCTCTACCTGAAGGACGGCGTGATTGTCGGCGGAGGGCCGATGGTGAACCGGCAGGGCGAGACTCGCGGCCAGGGCGTCGACGCGATCCGAGACGGGTTCGATCTCGCTCCCGGCAAGCCTCACGAACAGCAGCTCGGTCCGCGAGAAACGTTGTGCCCGTCAGTGACCTGGTCCGAGATCTGGGCCACGCCGGACCGCTACCAGGTCGCGGTGGTGCTCGGCCCGGTCGAAGACCGCGGCAAGGAGCTCATTCTCGGTGTTCCGCTCCCGCCCTCGGTCGCCTCGCTGGTGGTGAGAGCGGCACTGCCGGGCTGAAACACGATGCTCAGCTGGAGCGCCACCTCATCACGCATAGCAGTCCAGAGGCGAGTGGCCGAACAGACCGAGTGTGGGCGGGCGGGGCCGCAGCGCCACGGCGACGGGCAACTATTGGTTCGTGGTGCTGGCGGTCGGTTGGAGGTGCGTGAGCAGGGTGCTCACCTCGGTGTGCAGGCGTCGCAGCTCCGCCGCCGTCGGGGCCAGCTCATAGCAGTGGTGGTGCGTGGCGGTGGAGAGCGTCGCCCAGGCGAACGCCACCCGGCGGGCGGTTTCAGTGCCCGGCCCGAGTCGGCCACGCAGCATCAACTGCTTCGCGCGGCCCTGCGGGCATACCGCCACGGCCGGCTTGACCCGCTGCCAGTAGCCGTCGACGCCGCCCTCCAGGGCGAGCCGGATCAGGCAGGCGCAGGCCCGAGGCCACCAACCGGCGCTGACCGCCGCGGCACCGAGCAGACCGGACCCGCGCAACAACTGGTCGGCCGCCGCCAGGCAGCGCTGCGGCGTCGGCGCGGTCACGACAGCGCCGCCGCGAGGAGGCGGGCGTCCGCGACCAGGCCGGGCAGGTCCGCCAGGTACGCACCGTGGACGCCCTCCCGGCACGCCTGGTACGCGTTCACCGCACGTCTTCCGTGCCGGCGGCCGAGCCAGCCGAGCACCTCGCCGCCCTTCTCGGCATCGTCGAACGCCGCCATCGCGACGATGGTGGCCAGCCGACGCGACGCGTCCACGATGGCCGCCTCGATGTCGGCGTGCGGAACACCCCGCACCACCCGGGTCCGCCAGACCGTCCGGTGGCAGGCAGCCTCCACCGCCGAGCGGCACAGCTCGGCGACCACTGGCCCGCGCACCTCGGCGGGGATCTCCTCGTTCCGCGACAACGCGTACGCGTCGTCCAGGTAGCGGGTCACCGGGTCGGAGCCGGGCCGCAGCGTCACCACCGACTTCTCCGCCCGGGTCACCTCGATGATTCGTGCCTTGCCGATGTCGAGCCGGCGCACCGCGTCCGGCAAGCGCGTGTCGTGGGTGAAGACCACCACCTGCCGCTGCTCGGCCAGCGCGGCCAGCACCCGGGCGAGCCCGTCCACCTTCGACGGGTCCATGCTCTGCACCGGGTCGTCGACCACGATGAACCGGAACGGGCTCTCCGGGGCGCAGCTACGCGGCAGGAAGGTCGCCAACCCGAGCGCCTGCATCTCACCCTGGCTCATCACCCCGAGGGCCGTGCCGTTGTCGGCGCCGTCCACGCTGACCGGGAAGACCACCCGCCGTCGGGTGTTCGCGCCTTCCAGCGTCATCGCACCCAACTCGACGTTGCTCTCCTGCCGCAGCTGCGCCCAGATCTGCTGGGAGTGCTCCGCGAACGGCGCGACCCGCTCGTTGCGGATCTGCGTACCGGCGTCCTTCAGCCACGCGCGCGCGGCCTTCAACCGGGTCAGGGCTGCCTCCCGCGCCGGCAGCCCGTCGGCGGCGGCCACCCACTCGCGCACGTCGGCCGCCGCGGCCCGCCAACCGGTGTCGCGCTGCCGCAGGAACCCTTCGGCGTACGCGCGGGCCGCGTCCGCCGCGGTCACCACCGCCGGGTACCGCGCGGCCAGGTGGTCGGCCAGTTCGGCCGGCTCCCCGGGTACGCGCCGCAGCGCGGCCACGGCGTCACGCAGTGCCCCGACCGTCGGCTCGGACTCCGAGCCCTCGGGCACCGCGAGGTCGTCGATCAGGTGGTGCGCCTGCCGCAGCAGAGCCGTCAACCGGGTCGTCGCCGTCTGGGCGGCGACGCTGCGCTGCCGAAGCTCGGTGAGCGACTGCGCGGCCGCGGCACGCCACCCGCCGTCCAGGGTGCCGGTGGCGCACACCGGGCACGACCCGTCGCCCTCGTCGTCGTGGTGTTCGAGGGCGAGGCGGAGCAGCTCGGCGCTGCGCAGCGCGGCCCGGGACCGGCCACCGTCGTAGCGCAGCGCCTCCGCCGCCGCCTCCCGCAGCTGACCGGCCAGCCGGGTCACCTCGTCGACCGGCGGCGGGGCGAGGGCGGCGAGCTCCCGGCAGAGCAGCACCTCCCGGTCGGCGGTCGCCTCGTCCGGCTCGTCGAGGATCGCCGTCACCGCCGCGAGGTCGACCGAGCCCCGGCCACGCAGCAGAACGGCGGTCCGCCGAGCCCGATCGTCGGCGATCCCCGCAAGCGCGTCGGCCAGGGCGGTGCGCTGTGCGCGTACCTCCTTGATGGTGGTGTCGTGCGGCCGGGCGGCGCGCAGCAGACGCTGGTCGGCGTCGGTGAGCGCGTCCAGGCCGAGGATCGCGAAGAGCGCGTCGAAGAGCTGGCTCTGCGTGCCAGCGGCGAGCTTGCCCAGCTCGGCGGCGGTGAGGAACGGCCGGTACAGCTCCAACGGGCGGGCCAGACCCAGCTCGGAGAGGCCCGGGTGCCGACCCTGGGCGCTGGTGACGGTCACCTCCGCGTCGGCCAGTTCGGCCCCGACCGGCCAGGCACGGTTCACCCGGGTCGGCGTGGGCACCCCGTCGACCCGCAGCTCGACGTCGACCCAGCACGGGTCCGGGTTGTGCAGGTTGCGCCATCCCGTACGCCAGACGCTGGTCTTGTCGGCCCACCGGGCGCTGTCACCGGTCAGGGCGAGTTCGACGGCCTCGGCGAAGCTGGACTTGCCGGAGCCGTTGCGGCCCACGACCAGGGTGAGGCCCGGACCGGGGTCGACCTGGAGGGTCCGTTCCGGGCCGACGCCCCGGAAGCCGGCGACGGTCACCGACTTCAGCCAGATCCGCTCCGCCGGACCGTCGTCGGTAGGGAGGCGGGTGTCGAGCCGGGTCGGGGTGCCGGCGAGGGCGGCGGTCAGGTCGTCCTCGCTGGTGAGGGCGGCGAGGACCAGCTCGGCGGTCTCGGTCGGTACGTCAGCGGCGGCGAGCCGGTCGAAGATCAGCTCGATCAGGGGCGTGGTGGGCGGGGGAGGCTGGGTCATGGTCGTCTCCAGGCGTGTGGTGTCCGCGGACCGACGGGTCGTCGGTCCGCCCGGGTGAGCGGTGGATGTGCGTTACCGTGGTCGCGCGGTCAGAGCGTGACGTTCGCGTGCCAGTCGCGCAGGAACGCGTCGACCAGGGCGTGCGCCCGAGGACGCAGGTCGAAGGATTCTTCCCGCCGGCGGCGGGCCATGTGGCACAGCGCGTCGGCAGCCTCGTTGAGTGGGTGGCCGCTGTGGCCCTTCACGTGTGCGAAGGTCAGGTCGGGGCGGTGGGCGACCTGGTCGGCGAGCCGGACCAGCGTCGGCTTATCGGACCAGCGGCGCTGCCGCAGGCTGTAGCCGGCGGGCATCGCATCGGTCTCGCCGGCCTGCCAGCGGTGCAGGTACCGCACGGCCGTCAGGCTGTCGAGTAGCACGGTCATGCCCGCTGGCGCCTCGTCATACCCGGTGAGCAGATGGTCGACCGCGCGCAGTTCGTTGACGAGCACCCGGGATCTGCCGGTCGGGTCGAGCCGGCCGGTGCCCCGTCCGAGCAGACCGTAATGGCCGTCGCTGGCCACGTACCCGATGCCACCTGCGCGGCCCTTCCAGCTGGCGTCGGTTGCTGCCACCAGCGGACCGGACGCCTGCGCCCAGCGGAGCACCCTGCCGCGCCCGGGCTCCTGGTTGGGGTGTGGTGAGCAGTCGGCCTTGTGCCCGGAGTGTTCGGTGTGCTCGGCGGCGAGGCGCTCGGCGGTGTCGAGCAGATCGCCAGCGGAGGTCAGCTCGTCGTAGTGAGCGGCGGTGAGGGCGAGGTGGACGGCATCACCGACGCGCTGGCAGTCGTCGCAGCGGGTCAGGCGGATGTAGGGGCGAAGTATGAGGATGCGGTCGTGCAGGGGCGGGGGGAGCTGGGTCAGGGCGCGGAGGAACTCGTCGGGGCGCACGACGCCTCCTGACGTCTCAGGGGGAGGTTCAGAGGACCTTGATGGAGTCGACCTGGAGCAGCGCGACCGTGGTCTCGCCGCCGATCTGGGTGTCGTAGCTGAAGGAGCCGAGCACCGTGACGTTGGCGCGGAAGATGTCGTCCTCGACGAGGTTGTCGAGGTCCGACTCGGACCCGTTCAAGATGGTGTTGGTCTCGTAGTCGTACTCTTCGGCCATCCGGCGGTGGGCGACGTCCGCACGGAAGCTGTCGGTGCCGGTGGCCGCGTCGAACTGGGTGACCCGCCCGTAGACGACGTACGTCTTCCCCAGGTAGCTGTCCGGATCCTTGGCGATCAGCTTCCACTGCCGCTCGGTCAGCGTCTTATACGACGGCGGCTTCGGCTTGGGCGGCGGGGCAGCCTTCGTAGGGCTCGGGGCGGCGCTGGTGGGGGCAGCGCTGGTCGGTGCGGCAGTAGTGGGGGCGACAGTCGTCGGCAGGGCGCTGCTGGGACCAATCACAGGCGAGCTGCTGGCACCGACGGTCACCTTCGATTCGTCACCGTTGAACGCGCCGATGACAGTGCCACCGCAGCAGAGGGCGACGGCGAGCGCGATGCCCCCGACCGCCCAGGCCCGCACGTTGGACCGCTTCACCGGTGCGGCGGGGCCGGGTTCACCGACCAGGTTGGTCTCGGCCGCCGGACCGGCTACGTGCGATATCGAGGGCTGCGGCGGCCCAGTGGAATCGTCGGGCGGCGTCGGATTGGTCGGGTCGGTCATGGCGAGAGGCTCCTTCTGTGAACAGGTGGCTGTGAACAGCCGGGGCGGGCGGTGGTTGCCCGCCCCGGGGGTGGGGGAGAGGTCAGCCGAGGGTGACGTCGACGCCGCCGGAGAACATCGAGTCGTGCAGCTCGAGCTTGGCGAGCTTGACGTTCTTCGGGATGTCGAAGACCACGACGCCGTTGACCTGGTTGCCGGGGTTGATGTCGTTGAGGAACGTCTCGGCGTTCTTGTTCGCGTAGATCGCCGCGCCGGTGTCGGCGGAGTACTCGGTGCCGTCGGCCGCGTAAGCCTTCTGGCTGCTGCCGTCGAACATCTGGGCTTCCTTGCCGATGTTCTTCACGTTGACCGTGACCAGGCAGAACTGGCCCTGCGCCTTCGCGCCGAGCACGTCGCTGCCGATCTTGGCCACGCCGCACTTGGACGACTTGACCGTGAACTCGAACTTCCCGTCGCGGGCCGGCTGGCCAATCTTCGCGGTCTTCGCCGGCTTCTCCTCGGCCTTGGCGCCGCCCTCGTCGCCGTTGGAGCTGCTCGCCTTGGTGTCGCTGCTGGAGTCGCTCGCCTTGTCGGCGGCACCGGAGCCGCAGCCCAGGGCGATGAGGCCGGTGGCGAGCAGAGCGAGAGTGGTGGTCTTGCGCATCGTTGTCCTCCTGAAGTGAGCGGTGCGGGGTCAATGAGAGCATCGTCCGACAACACTGTCAACAGACAATCTCGTGCTTGACAGATGTGCGAGACTTTCGGCGTGCAGGAGAACCCGACCATCACGGCAGCGGAGATCGCCCGGCTCGCCGGTGTCGGTCGCGCTGCGGTCAGCAACTGGCGTAAACGGCACCCCGACTTCCCCGCCCCGGTGGGCGGGACGACGGCGAGCCCTGAGTTCGACCTGATCCAGGTCGAACAGTGGCTACGCGCCCAGGGCAAGCTCCCCGAGCTCGCCACCGCCGACCGGCTCTGGCGACACCTCGCCGCGGCCAGCGACTCCCCGGCCGCCGGCCTCGCGGCGGTCGGCGCTTTCCTGCTGGCCCGTCAGCGCGGCTCCCGAAGCGGCAACCCCGACGCGCAGCTAGCACCGCTACTGCCCGACGTCGACGCGCTCGCCGACGAGCTGGGCCCGCAGGGCGCGTTCGACGAGCTGTGGCAGCGGTTCTCCGCACCCGGGCCCGGCCGCCCCTTCGCCACCCCCGACGACCTCGCCGACCTGATGATCGGGCTCGCCCGCGTCGGCGGCGGCTCAGTCCTCGACCCGGCCGCCGGTTCCGGTGCCATCCTGCGAGCCGCCGTCCGCGCTGGTAGCACCTCCGTGTACGGGCAGGAACTCGACGAGGGCCTGGCCAAACTCGCCGGCCTGTGGTTGGCGCTGCACGACGTACCCGGCGAAGTCTGCGCCGGCGACACCCTGCGCGCCGACGCCTTCGCCGGCCGCGCCGTCGACGCCGTCGTCTGCCACCCACCGTTCGGCGCCACCAACTGGGGCGACGAGGAACTCGGCCACGACCCCCGCTGGATCGTCGGCACCACACCCCGTACCGAACCCGAACTGGCCTGGGCACAGCACGCCCTAGCCCACCTGCGGGTCGGCGGGCACGCGGTCCTGCTGATGCCACCCACCGTCGCCAGCCGCCGCGCCGGCAAACGGATCCGCGGCGAGCTGCTGCGCCGAGGCCACCTGCGCGCCGTCATCGCGCTTCCACCGGGGGTCGCGGCGCCGCACGGCGTACCGCTGCATCTGTGGGTGCTGCGACGCGCTGCGACGGACGCGCCGCCACCGGCGCGGGCGCTGCTGATCGACGCCGCCAGCGGCGACCTGGCCGATATTGCCCCACGCGTGTTGGCCGCCTGGCGGGCCTTCGCCGCCGCTCCGGACGGCGACGTCGAGGAGGCCGGGTTCGCCCGTGCGGTCCCGGTCATCGAGTTGCTCGACGAGGATGTCGACCTCACCCCCGCACGCCGGCAACCCGCCGTCGTGAGCGAGGCTTCCGGAGAGCATCTGGTACGCACCAGAGAGCGGCTGGCCGCCATCGTCGGTGAGCTACCGGCGTTGCTACCGGAGGTCACGCTCGCGCCCGACGGGCCGGACGGTCTCTTCCTCACGGTCGGGGAGCTGGCGAAGAGCGGGGCACTGCAACTCATCGGCCCGGTTCGCGCCGGCACGTCCACACCCGCACCGGACGGGCCACCAGTGCTCACCGTTCAGGACGTGCTCGCCGGGGTGGCGGCGTCCGGGCGGGTCGATGACCGCCTCGGGCAGGAGATCCCCCTCGCTGTGGGCGACGTGGTGGTGCCGGTGATCGCGCGGCAGCTCATCCCTCGGGTGATCACCGAAGAGGGGGCGTTGTTGGGGCGCAACCTCTACCTGTTACGACCCAACCCGTCCGCGCTGGATCCGTGGTTTCTGGCTGGCCAGCTGCGCACGTCGGCGAACGAGAAGCAGACGTCGAGTCTGTCGAGCACCATGCGGTTCGACATCAGACGGGCGCAGATGCGGCGGCTGTCGGTCGACGAGCAGCGGGTGCACGGAAATGCGTTCCGGCGTCTCGACGCGTTCGAGTCGGCGATCCGGCAGGCCGCGTCGCTGGGTGCTGAGCTGGCACAACTCACCGCGGACGGCCTGGCGCGCGGCTCGATCCGCCCGGACGACCCGCAGTGATCTCAGACCTCGACGATGGGCCAGTCGTCGCCGAGCACCTTGCGCACCTGATCAGCCCGAGACGTGATGAGGCCGGCAGCACTGCTGATCGCGAGGAACGCCGCGTGGCCGGCACCGAGGCGGCCGGCCTGCCGGGCCATGCCCCCGATCACCGGGCAGTCGTCGGCCCGGTCGACGTGCAGGGCCGGCGTGAGGACCTGGACGGCCGGGTTGCGACGCAGCATCGCCAGGTACTCGTGCTCGGTGTGGTCGAGCAGGCTGTACGCCTCGAGCAGGCAGACCAGCGGTACGGCAACGGTCGCATCGGCGTCGGCCGCTGCCACCATCGCCTCACCGACGGCCTCGACGCCCTGGGCGTACGCCATCAGGGCACCGGTGTCGAGCACGTAGACCGGTGCGCTCACGCCGCACTCGGCCGGTCGAAGTCGGCACGGACCTCGTCGACCGGACGCTCCAACAGCTCCGCCACCCGGGCGATCGCCGCCTCGCGCATCTCCGGTGTCACCTGGCGGGCGGCCAGCCGTCGCGCCGCGCCCTCCGGGTCGTACGGGAACTCGCCGTGCCCGGCCGTCCGCAGAGCGGCCCGCATGTCGTCGGATATCCGACGGCGGCGCAGCGCCTCAGTGACATACGCGGAAACCTGGCGGGCCGGGAGGGCATCCAGCTGCTCGGCCACGTCATCAGGGACGGAGATCGTCACACGCCGACTCATACTCGCGAGCCTAGCGAAGTATGAATCCTCCGTCAGCGACGACCCGCTGACACTCGGTTGATCATCTCCACCGAGTGGGGGACCCCGACAACGCCGGCCAGCAGCAATACTCCTGACTTAAGGCAATCGAAAGGAACCTGGTGAGTAACAAGCACCAAGAGCTCGCGAACTTCATCTGGTCGGTCGCCGACCTGCTCCGCGGCGACTACAAGCAGTCCGAGTACGGCCGGGTGATCCTCCCGCTGACCGTGCTGCGCCGGCTCGACTGCGTGCTGGAACCGACGAAGGACGCGGTGCTCGCGCGGCACGCGCAGCTCAAGGACCTGGGCGTGCAGAACATGGACCCGGTGCTGCGCAAGGCCGCCGGCCTGTCGTTCTACAACACCAGCGAGATGTCCTTCCGCAAACTGCTCGGCGACCAGGACAACGTGGCGCTGAATCTGCGCGCCTACATCGGCGGCTTCTCGCCCGGCGCGGTCGACGTGCTGGAGAAGTACGGCTTCGACACCCAGATCAGCCGCCTCGCCGAGGCCGGTCTGCTCTATCAGGTGGTCGCCAAGTTCGCCGACATCGACCTGCACCCGAATGTGGTCTCCAACCACCAGATGGGCTACGTCTTCGAGGAGCTGATTCGCCGCTTCTCCGAAATCAGCAACGAGACCGCGGGTGAGCACTTCACCCCGCGCGAGGTCATCAAGCTGATGGTGAACCTGTTGCTCGCTCCCGACGAGGACGACCTGGTCACCCCAGGCATCGTCCGCAAGGTCTACGACCCGGCCTGCGGCACCGGCGGCATGCTCAGCGAGGCCCAGGACCACATCCAGGAGCACAACCCGCACGCCACCGTCGAGGTGTACGGGCAGGAGCTCAACGGCGAGACGTACGCGATCTGCCGCTCCGACATGATGCTCAAGGGCGGCGACCCGACGAAGATCGCCTTCGGCAACTCGTTCAGCCAGGACGGCCACGAAGCCGAGCGCTTCGACTACATGCTCGCCAATCCACCGTTCGGCGTGGAGTGGAAGAAGGTCGAGAAGCTCGTCAAGGCCGAGGCGGCCCGCGGCCACGCCGGCCGCTTCGGCGCCGGGCTACCCCGGATCAACGACGGCTCGCTGCTCTTCCTCCAGCACATGATCTCGAAGATGAAGCGCCCCGAGGATGGCGGTAGCCGATTGGCGATTGTCTTCAACGGCTCGCCGCTTTTCACCGGCGGCGCCGGCTCCGGTGAGTCGGAGATTCGCCGCTGGATCCTGGAAAACGACCTCTTGGAGGGCATCGTCGCGCTGCCCGACCAACTTTTTTACAACACCGGCATCTCCACGTACTTCTGGATCCTCACCAATCGGAAGGATCCGGCCCGCCGGCGTAAGGTCGTGCTGCTCGACGGCCGCGACCATTGGGCCAAGATGCGCAAGAGCCTGGGGGAGAAGCGCAAGCAGATCACCGACGATCAGATCGCCGAGCTAGCCCGGGCCTACGTCGGCGCGTTGTCCATCGCGGACGACCCCGAGCATCCCCATCACCCCAAGGTGAAGGTCTTTAAGACCTCCGACTTCGGCTACCAGCGGATTACCGTGGAGCGTCCCCTGCGGCTGCGCTACGAGGTCACCGAGGAGAGGATTGCGCTGCTCGCCGAGGCGCGGGCGATTGTGAAATACGCCGAGTGCGAAACGCTGCTGGCGTCGGCGAAAGAGCTGCTAGGGCTGAGGTCGGCGCGCCGGGCTGAGTTCGCGATGCAGCTCGCGAAGCTGGGGAAACTGCCGGCGGCGGCGGAGAAGGCGGTGTGGGAGGCGTTCTCGATCAGCGACCCGGAGGGGGAGGCGCAGACCGACCGCAAGGGCAAGCCGCTGCCGGACGCCGACCTGCGCGACAACGAGAACGTCCCGCTCGACGAGGACATCCACCACTACCTCAAGCGGGAGGTGCTCCCGCACGTTCCCGATGCCTGGATCGACGAGACCAAGACCAAGATTGGGTACGAGATTCCCTTCACGCGTCACTTCTATGCCTACCAGCCTCCGCGTCCCCTGAACGAGATCGATTCAGAGATCAGAGCACTTGAGGCAAAGATCCAGCATTTGCTTGCAGAGGTGACGGAGTGACTGCGAGTGCATATGCAGTAGATGCGTCCGTCTTCGACGCCGTCCCTCCGCATTGGTCACGAAAGCCGCTATGGGCTGTGGCGAGAAGACTGGATGTAACGAACCGTCCTGAGGCGCAGCTCCTCTCCGTATACAGAGAACACGGTGTCGTGCCGAAAAGTAGCCGGGAGGATAACTTCAATAAACCCAGCGATGACCTGACGGCCTATCGCTTTGTCCGGCCGGGAAATCTGGTTCTTAATAAAATGAAGACCTGGCAGGGGTCTTTGGCGGTATCAGAATTCGAGGGGATAGTAAGCCCGGCATACATCGTGTGTAGCCTCTCGCAAGACGTCCACCCACGCTTCGCTCACTACCTGCTTCGCTCTGCGCCTTACGTTCACCTCTATCAGTGCTTGTCGAAAGGTATTCGGCCGAACCAGTGGGATCTTCCGTTCGACGAGTTCAGGAAAGTTCCGCTCGTACTGCCGCCAATTGATGAGCAACGGCGGATCGCCAGCTTTCTCGATGAGCAGGGGGGCCGGTATGACGAGCTGATCCGTCAACGCCAGCGGCAAGAAGAGTTGCTTGCTGCCCGCCGGACGACTGTTGTGGACGATGCTATGCGGCAGGCCGGTCCGGCAGATTACAAGCTCTTCCGGGCCTTGAGAGTGTTGCGGGACGGCTCTCACCAGCCACCGCCCCGCGTGGACGCCGGTGTGCCTCTACTTACTGCTCGAAACGTATCATCCGGTGTTCTTCGACTTACCGAATCAGATACCCACGTCTCTGATGCCGACGCTCGTGAGATGGAGCGGTCGTTGGCCATGGTGCCGGGCGATGTGCTATTGACAGTCAAGGGCACGATCGGTGCATCTGCGGTTGTTCCTGTCGGCTTTCCCAGGGCTGTGCTTGACAGAAATATTGCGCTGTTGCGTACCGGGCCGAGCCTCACGCCCGAGTGGTTGATGTATGCGCTCCGGTCTACCATTCTTCAAGACCAAATGCGAGTTTCTGTTAATTTCGCTGCGCAGCCTGGGCTCCCACTCGGACTAATCCGAGAGCTCCGTCTGCCGGTACCATCGCCAACCGCCCAGCGGAAACTGACGGTGGCTATCGAGGCTCAGTACGAGTGGATGGACGGCCTGATTAACTTCATCAGCAGGCACGTGCGCTTGCTGTCGGAGCGACGCCAGGCACTTATCACTGAGGCAGTTACTGGACAGATCGACGTGACGACGGCGCGGGGGGTGGAGGCATGAGCGTGCATGAGGAGCAGCCGTTCGAGGCGGCGATCGAGGGCTCGCTGCTCGGCTCGGGCTGGTTAGCCGGCAACCCGGCCCACTACAACCGGCAGCTCGGGCTCGACACGTCGGGACTGTTCATCTTCATTGGTGCTACCCAGAAGCTGGACTGGGAAAAGCTGTGCGCCTACCACGGTGGACAGCCCGAGGCGCAGCGCCACTTCGCGCAGTACCTCGCGAAGCAGATCGACGAGCGCGGCCCCCTCGACGTCCTTCGCCGAGGCGTCAAGGACAAGGGTGTCCTGATCCGGCTCGCCTACTTCAAGCCCGCGCACGCCATCACCGACGACGCGCTTAAGCTCTACCGTGCCAACCGCCTCACCGTCACCCGCCAACTCGCCTACTCGACCAGCAACAACAACACCCTCGACCTGGTGCTCTTCGTCAACGGCATCCCCCTCGCCACGGCCGAGCTTAAAAACCCGCTCACCGGCCAGACCGTCGAGGACGCCAAGAAGCAGTACCGGGAGACCCGCGACCCGAAGGAACTGCTCTTCGCGAGGCGTATCCTCGTGCACTTCGCCGTGGATCCCGACCTGGTCTTCGTCACGACGAAGCTGGCCGGCGACAAAACTCGGTTCCTGCCCTTCAACACCGGCTCCGACGGGCCGGGCGCCTCCGGCGGTGCCGGCAACCCGCCGGCGGGGCCGTCGGGCTATCGCAGCTCCTACCTTTGGGAGCAGATCTGGCACCCGGACACCTGGATGGACCTGGCCCGGCGGTTCCTGCACACCGACAAGGAATCCAAGGCGCTGATCTTCCCGCGCTACCACCAGTGGCACGCGGTCACGCAGCTCACCGACCACGCCGCCCGCAACGGCTCCGGACACAACTACTTGGTCATGCACTCGGCCGGGTCGGGCAAGTCGAACACCATCGCCTGGTTGGCGCACCGACTCTCCAGCCTGCACACCGCGCCCGCGCTCGATGACGACGCCCGAGCCAAGGGGCTGCACCCCAACGAGCCGGTCTTCGACAAGGTCATCATCATCACAGACCGGGTGGTGCTGGACAGGCAGTTGCAGGACACCGTCTTCCAGTTCGAGCACGTGCCCGGCGTGGTGCAGCGAATCGACAAGGATTCCGCCCAGCTCGCCGCCGCACTTCAGGGCGAGACGGCCAAGGTAGTCATCACAACCATGCAGAAATTCCCCTACATCCTCAACCAGGTGCAGGGGCTGCGTGGTAAGCAGTTCGCGGTCATCGTCGACGAGGCGCACTCGTCGCAGTCCGGTGATTCGGCCGCCGCGTTGAAGAAGGTGCTGCTGAAGCTCGGCAGCGACGACGTGGACGAGTCAGGTGACCTGCTCACCGCTTCGGCGTTGGCCCGTGGCCGGCACGAGACGTTGTCGTACTTCGCGTTCACCGCCACCCCCAAGCCGAAGACCCTCGAACTGTTCGGCACGCCGCACCCGGTCACCGGCAACCCGCAGCCGTTCCACACGTACTCCATGCGGCAGGCCATCGACGAGGGCTTCATCCTCGACGTGCTGCGGAATTACCTGACCTACAAGTCGTACTGGAAGCTGGCCAACGCCAACCCCGACGACCCGGAGGTCGACCCGAAGAAGGCCGGCGCTCAGCTCGCCCGCTTCGCCAGCCTGCACCCCACGATGCAGGCGCAGAAGGCCGAAATCATCGTCGAGCACTTCCGCAAGCACACCGCGCCGCGTCTGGGTAACCGCGCCAAGGCCATGGTGGTCACCAGCTCTCGCGAGGCTGCTGTCCGACTGCACACCGCCATCAAGAAGTACGTCGAGATGCAGGACTACGTCGGCTGCGACTCCCTGGTCGCCTTCTCCGGCGACCTGGAGGTCGACGGCGTCGAGCACACCGAGGCGCGGAGCAACGGCTTCAGCGAGGGCGAGCTGCCCGAGCGGTTCGCCTACACCGCCGCCGATGACAAGCACGCTGGCACGCCGAAGGCCAAGCAGCCCACCGAGTACCGGATCCTGGTCGTCGCCGAGAAGTACCAGACCGGCTTCGATCAGCCGCTGCTCACCACCATGTACGTCGACAAGCTCCTCAAGAACGTCGCCGCCGTGCAGACCCTGTCCCGGCTCAACCGCACCCACCCGCTCAAGGCCCAGGGTGATGTCTTCGTCCTCGACTTCGTCAACGAGGCCGGCGACATTGCCGAGCACTTCAAGCCGTACTTTGAGACCGCCGCCACCACCCCCACCGACCCCAACCTGCTCTACACGGCCCAAAATGCGGTGACGGCCTACCCGGTCCTGGTCAACTCGGAGATGCAGGCTTACGTCGACGCTTTGCTCGCCGCCGAGCAGAAGGCAACCAGTGACACCGCACTTCAGCGAGCTCACGGCGCTCTCTACCGCTTTACCGAGCCGGCCGTCCAGCGCATCAACGCCTTGGCCGCTGACGACCCAGAGGCCGCAGACACCTTCCGGTCCGCGCTGCGCGACTACACCCGGATGTACGCGTTCCTCAGTCAGGTCGTTCCCTACCACGACGAGGACCTGGAACGGCTCTACCTGTACGGGCGGGCGCTGCTCAACCGGCTACCCCGCCGGCAGGACCCGTCCGTTGACATCGGTGAGGTGCAGCTGACCCACCTGCGGGTCAGCAAGACGGGCGAGCACGACGCGTCCCTGTCACCCGAGGGCGAGCAGATGCTGCCCGGCTTCCTCGGCGGGGCAGCGGGCGGGCAGCGCGACCTGGAGAAGGTCGTGCTCTCCGAGCTGATCGACGCGTTCAACGACCGGTTCGGCATCGGTCTGGGCGAGTCGGACAAGGTCTGGGTCGAGCAGCAGATCGTCGCCCTCGCCGAGGACGGCACCCTCGAAGCCGCCGCGATGGTCAACGACGAGAGCAACTTCGGTGTTGTCTGCGACAAGCGCATCGAGGACGTGATCCTGTCCCGCCATGACGACAACGGCAAGCTGATGCAGCGCTACCTCGACGACGAGAGCCTGCGGTCGCAGCTCAACCAGTTCGCACGTCGGCAGGCGTACCAGATGATCCGCCGGCGCAAGGGCATCGCCTAGGCGAAGCTGCGACGGTGAACGAATTCCTGGATGCGGGAGGTGCTTGTGATTAAGCAGATCGAGTTAGGGGCTTTCAAGGGATTCAAGCATTACCGCTTGACGTTCAATGACGATGTTAGCATTCTGGTTGGACCTAATAATGCGGGAAAGAGTACGATAATCGGAGCTCTACGGCTCTGTGCCTCTTTGTTGGATCACGCCCGGCGCAGAAATCCGGGCGACCCCACAGCTCGCGCGTCCGACCGCTTCTGGGACTATACGATAACAGAAACGGCCATCGATCAGGCTTGCTTCAATGTTGAGAACGTCTATCATGAGTTCCTCAGTGAAGAAGCGCACCTCGAAGTTTCGTTCGACAACGGTGGCGCTATCAGAGTGGAATGGCCTGATTCGGGGGAGCCGACGCCCGATCGTGGTTTCTTCAGGCTGGAGGCCCCTCCGGCCACCTCTGTCCGCGGGACTCGCCTTGCCAGAGATTACTTCCCTGCTATCGGTGTTGTACCCACCTTGACGCCCGTCGAAGGCCGTGAGCGGCTCGTTTCCACCAGAACCGTTAGATCGAACTACACGACTCGCCTGGCTAGCAGTCATTTCAGAAATCAGATGTGGCATGTCTACGAAGGGTTCGACGGTCAGTGGGAAAATCTTCTTTCCTTCGTCAAGGCCCATACGCCAGAAATATCCGACTTGAGGATGGAACGGACTTCGCTTGACAGGGGGGAAGACTACCTGGATCTCTATTTTCGTGAGTCCATCTCTGGAAAAGAGCGCGAGCTCACGTGGGCCGGAGACGGGCTGCAAGTTTGGCTTCAGGTCATGTTCCACCTCTGGCGTGAGCGTGAAAAGGACTGCCTCGTCTTAGATGAGCCGGACGTCTATCTTCACCCTGACTTGCAGCGACGCCTGGTATCAGTAGCCCGAAACGCGGGCAAGCAGATCATCATTGCCACGCACAGTGTGGAGGTTCTGAACGAGTTGGGTCCTGAATCGGCTATCGCGGTCGATCGTGCCGTAGGAGGCGGGACCCGATTCAACGGCGATGGAGCGATGGCCGAATACGCCGGCCAGGTGGGAAGCGGCCTCCAACTTGGCCTGGCTCGCGCGCTTACCAGGAAGTCAGTACTGTTCGTCGAAGGGCAGGACTTGTCCCTTCTGCGGCTCTTGGCCATGCGTTTGAATGCTGTAAGAGTTGCCAACGAGCAGGGTCTTGCAACGATATCAATTGGCGGATTTAGCGGCTGGTCTTCCGTTTCTGGTTTCGCGCGCGTTCTGAGGATGGTGGGCAGTGGACCTGTCATTACCGTTCTGCTTGATAGGGATTATCGAAGTGATGCGGCGGTCGCGGAGGTTGTATCCCAGATATCTGTCGACGGTGCGGGCGCTCATGTGTGGAAGCGTAAGGAGATCGAGAACTATCTGCTTGACGTACGCTGTCTGGCTCGTGTGGCTGGGATAGATGAAGGAGTGGCGCAGAAGTTGGCTGATGAAGTAGCTGGGGTGCTCAAAGATGAGACTCTCTGGTCTTGGTTGGGGCGTCGGCAAAAAGATGCGCCAAGAGGCATGGATCCGACTACCATTGCTCGCGACACCCTCGCTGACTTTAACTCCGTTTGGGGAAGCGGAGGGCATATCGATATGTTGAGCGGGAAGCGGTTCATTAGGCAGCTAAATCAGCGATTGCCCTCGCTGGGCGGCAGGAGCGTCAACGCTCATAGTTTAGCCAAAGCCATTCTCCCGAGCGAGGTGCCAGTTGAGGCCAGAGAATTTATTGCGCGGCTTGAGCTTACGCTTATATAGCGGCTCTGGACTCGGTGGTTTGCGGGATGGGGGGTTAGATGCGGGCGCAGGAGCGTGTCGCTGAACGGTACGAACTGACGTACCCGGTCGGCCACGGCGGTATGGGCGAGGTCTGGGCCGGCTTCGACGAGAAGCTCGACCGGCCGGTCGCCATCAAGTTCCTCCGCAAGCTCTTCATCCCAGAGAGCGAGCGGGAGAACGCGGTCGAACGCTTCATCCGGGAAGCGCGAGTCACCGCCCGCCTCGACCATCCGGGCGTGCCCAGCGTTCATGACGTCGGGGTTCAGGACGACGACATCTACATCGTCATGCAGCTGGTGCCGGGCATACTCGTCGCTGATCTCATTGCCGAGCGGGGATGGCTTTCCGTGCCGTGGGCGGCGGCGATCGGTGCGCAGATCTGCTCCGTGCTGGCGGCGGCCCACGCCGCCTCGCTGGTGCACCGCGACCTCAAGCCGCAGAACCTCATGCTCACGCCGACCGGCGCGGTCAAGGTCCTCGACTTCGGCGTGGCCGCGCTCCTCGGACCGGCTGACGTTCCGCGACTGACCGCCACCGGGCACACCCTCGGCACGCCTACATACATGGCGCCCGAGCAGGCGTTGAGCAGCACGGTGGGTCCGAGAGCAGACCTGTACGCGCTCGGCTGTGTGCTGTTCGAGCTGCTGACCGGCAACCCGCCTTACCGGTCCGACAGTCCGCTCGGCATGCTGCACCGGCACATGAATGACCCGGTGCCCTCCGTTGCGGACCACCGCGGGGGCGTGCCCGACGAGCTGGTGCGGCTCGTCGCGCAACTACTCGCCAAAGACCCGCAGCACCGTCCGGGATCAGCCACGGAGGTGTATGAGCTACTGGCTCCCCTCGGGGCAGTAGAGCGTGAGCTGGCCGCCGACCTGGCGCTGACCGTCGCGGGCGGTGAACCGGTGGACCCCACGATGCCGTACCGGTACCCGTTCGGGCCGTTGCCGCCACCTGTGCCACTGGCACCCACCAGGGTGGACGTCGTGCGGCCCCGCAACGCTCCGGAGGTCGTCGAGGCCCTCTCCATCGATGAGCTGAGTGAGGTCGCGGAGCGGGCCTGGGACCTGGCCGAGGAGGAGCGGTTCACCCAGGCCGCCGAGCTGCTGGAGACGGCCCTGCGGCCGGTCAGGAAGGGGCACGGCGCCAGGCAGCCGAGGATCCTGGAGCTGCGGCTCCACCTGGCCAACCTGTACGTCCTCGCCGGCGCGTTCCGGCAGGCCCTGCCCGAGTTCCAGCGACTCATTCCGGACCTGGCGACCCGCCCGGTGCCCGACCAGGAGCTGATCTGGCAGTGCCGGCAGCAGGCTGCGGTGTGCCAGGCGGAGTTGGGCGAGGCGACCACAGCCTTGGACGAGCTGCGTTCGCTGCTCGCCGAAGAGCAGCGTGCGCTGTCGCCTGAGTCGCCTGAGCTGTTTTCACTGCGGCAGCAGGTCGCCATGCTCGCTGCTGGGGTCGGTGACGTGACCGGGGCTCGTCGCCACCTCACGGATCTGCTTCGAGACGTCAGCGCGCTGTATGGGTCGCAGTCGCCAGCGGCGGTGGAAATCGAGACATTGCTGGTGCACCTCGATCGACTCGGCGAGAACGCGACCGATGAGACGAACCGACGGCGTGAGGGGCGATGAGCATGTTGGAGCTGGAAGACGCGCTGAAGCAGTGCGTCGAACGGGTGGCGCGATTCCGCCGTCAACACCAGCGCATTGGTGAGCAAAACACCAAGGCCGGGCTGATTGAACCAGTCATCGGAGCGCTCGGCTGGGACCTGTTTGACCCAGACGAGGTGCACCGTGAGTATCGTCGACGCGGTCCCGACAACCCGGTCGACTATGCCCTCCTCCTGCTGCGTACACCACGCCTGTTCATCGAAGCGAAGGGCCTCGGGGAGAACCTCGACGATCCGCGGTGGGCCAACCAGACCATCAGTTATGCCGCGGTTGCCGGCGTCGAGTGGGTGGCGCTGACCGACGGCGCCGAGTGGCGGATCTACAACGCCCACGCGCCAGTGCCCATCGAGCACAAGCTGTTCCGCGCGGTCCGTATCGAGGAGGGCCTCGACGATGCGGTAGACCTGCTGTCGCTGCTCAGCAAGGGCAACATGCGTGACAACCGGATTGAGGAGTTGTGGAAGGGCTACTTCGTCGATCGCCAGGTCCACGGGGAGTTGCTCGAACTTTTCGGTGACGGGGAGCCTGCGGCGGAGCTGGTGGCGATGCTCGATCGGCGCCTGTCCAGGCTTACCAGGGACGAGGTCCGGTCCAGTCTCATCCGAGCCCGTGCCACCTTCGATTTTCCGTCGTCCGCTGCACCGACCAAAGTCAGTCCTGTCCCCGTAACTGAACCGGTGCACGTCGTGCGTCCACCGGCCACCCCTACTGTGCCTCAACAGCTGACGCCACTCGGTTCGGCCAAGGGGCGTCCGCCCAAGCGGCCGGTGACCGGCGCAGAACGCGCGCTTAAGGTGATCGACCTGATCAGGGCTGGGAGGTTGCGTCCGGGCAGCAAGCTATACGGGAAGTATCTGGGCAAGCAGTACGTCGCCGAGGTACTCATTGACGGCAGCATCCGCTACGAAGGCCGGGTTCTCGGATCCCCGAGCGCGGCTGGGGAGGCGGTGAAGATCGACGTGTATGGGTCGTCGATCACCGCGACCCGGCGGGCCACCGATGGGCTCGACTTCTGGTCGGCAGAGGATGCCCGAGCCGGTGACATGGTGACCCTCAAGGAGATCCGACGCCGTGTGGCAACCGAGGGGGAGGCGTGAGACCGCCACTCACCCTCGCGCAGGTTCTCACAGTCCTGGACGAGCCGCAATCTGTCAACGATTTGCGCCGGTACTTCGGGGTCGCTGGTCATTCGCCGTTCACCGGCGGACAGTTCGAACGGCTCGGGGGTGGCGGCGACCGGCCGGAAACCCGGGACGTCATCACCGCGGAGGACCTGGTCGCAGTCGAACTGCTCAGCGTTCGAGTGCCGCCGCATACCTCTCTCGATCTCTTGCAAGGGGCGCTGGGGAAGGCCGTAACGGCCGAGCTGCGTGAGGTACACACGAATGTCCCTCTTGGGCGCCCTGAGGCGACTTCCTACATCGAGAAAGGGGGACGAGCCGACCGGGCTTGGCGGTTGCTGCGGAATGCGGACGGCATTGGCTGGGTCGTGGCCGGGAAACTACTCGCCCGCAAGCGGCCCTTGCTCGTGCCGGTCTACGACGAGATCGTCGCATGCGCCTTCCGGACGCGAGGAAACTTCTGGCGCTGGCTGCACGGTCGTCTGTCGGAGCAGGAAGCGACGCTCGCCAGCCGCCTTTTCGACCTACGAAGGCGGGCCGGATTGCCTGAGGACGCCATCACCTTGCTCAGAGTTCTCGACGTGGCGATCTGGATGCGTCACCGCGACGAGCACACCGGCTACCGATGCCGAGGCCTTCAACTTCCCTAAAGCCGGCCGCTAGTGGGCGCTCGGTCGAAGCATGCCCCATCGCCCGGCGAAATTGTCAACCGATCGTTGCAGGGAGCACCGTGGGATTCCAGACGCCACAGTACAAGTTGTCCAAGCTGCTGGAGCAGGCAGGCAGCGGCAGCATCCAGCTTCCGGACTTCCAGCGCGGCTACAAGTGGGACGAGGAGCGCATCAGATCCCTGCTCGTCACGGTGACTCTGGGCCACCCGCTCGGCGTGCTGATGCTGCTTCAAACCGGCAACGACCAGGTGCGGTTCAAGCCAAAGGCGATCGAGGGAACTCCTCCGATGTCCAGTAAGGTGGAGCCAGATTTGCTCCTACTCGACGGGCAGCAGCGCTTGACGTCGCTCTACCAGTCCCTGACCGGCTCGGGTGTTGTCGACACCGAGGATGCCCGGAAGAAGCAGGTTCAGCGACGCTTTTACATCGACATCACCCGAGCCTTGGAGGACCCGGCCCGCCGGGACGAGGCGGTGGTGGTCCTGCCGGGCGACGGGATCGAGCGGACCAACTTCGGCAAGGACATTCGCCTCGACGTGTCCACGCCGGAGAAGGAGCGCGAACACGGTTACTTCCCGTTCCGCCTGATCTACGACTCGCCAGGTCAACTCGACTGGTTGTGGAACTTTCCCGGAGAAACGGGTGAAGCGGCGGCGCGACGAGCGCTCATCCAGCGCTTTCAAGGCGAGATCCTCACGCCAATGCAGAGCTACGAGATCCCTGCCATTGAGCTGGACAAGTCGACGACCAAGGGAGCGGTCGCCACCGTCTTCGAGAAGGTCAACACGGGTGGCCTTCCCCTCAACGTCTTCGAGTTGTTGACGGCGACCTTCGCTGGTGACGCCGCCTACTTCCACCAGCACGGGGACGACTTCCGGCTGAAGGACGACTGGCAGCTCACCGAGCAGATCATCTCCGCCCATCCCGTCCTGAGGGGCATCCGCAACACGGATTTCCTCCAAGCCGTCACCCTGCTCGTGACCGCTCACGGGTCGTCGTTCACCTCCGCTCGGAAGGAGGACGTGCTGCGGCTTGAGCTCAGTCAATACCTGGCTTGGGCTGAGCAGGTGCGGGAGGCGTTGGTGTGGGTTGCGCAGTTCCTCCGGGATGAACACATCCACCGGGCGCGCGACATCCCCTACCCGACTCAACTGGTGCCTCTGGCGGTGATCCGCGTGATCCTCGGCGAGGCTGCGACCATCCACGGGGTTCGCAGCCGTTTACGCCAGTGGTTCTGGTGCGGCATCCTCGGCGAGCTCTACGGAGGCGCCACGGAAACCCGCTTCGCGCGCGACGTTGACCAGGTCCCGGCCTGGGCGCGAGCCGTGACGTCCCCGGACACCGCCCCCGAGCTTCCGGGCACCGTGTCGGGAGCGACGTTCGCTGAGTCCCGGCTGCTGTCTCTGCGAACTCGGCAGTCCGCCGCGTACAAGGGCTTGCACGCACTCCTGATGGCGGGGGGTGCCAAGGACTGGAGATTCCACCAGACCTTCGACCATACGCAGTACGTCGCTCTCGACGTCGACATCCATCACGTTTTTCCAAAGAAGTGGTGCGACGACAACAAGATCCCGCGCAATCTCCGGGAGAGCATCATCAACAAGACGCCGCTGGCCGGGAAGACCAACCGTTTCATCGGGGGAGCCTCTCCTGCGGCCTACGTGCCGAAGCTCGAAGGTGCCGCCGCCATCGGTTCCGATGAACTTGATGCCATCATCGGTGCGCACCTGATTGACACCAAGGCACTGAGGGCCGCTGACTTCGACGCCTTCTTCCTTGCGCGTCGGCGAGCTCTGCTGGAGCTGGTGGAGACGGCCATGGGCAAGCAGGCGCAGCGGGACGTTGATGCGGGGAAGTTGACCGGGGGTGGGGAGGCACCCGAGGCCTTCGCGGAGGAGGACGACGATCCGCAGGACACAGACGACGCCAACGAGGACGACCGCTAACTCGTCCGGCTGCTGTGGCTAACTCTCGGTCGGGCGCATCAGCTCGACCTGGTCGCCGGGTTTGACTTCCATCTCGCCCTTGCCGTGGCGGATCTCCAGCACCGGGACGCCTTCGTCCAGGTGCAGCTCATTCCGTTCTTGGCCCGTCGGCATTCGAGCGACGACCGACGCGCCGGCCGGCAACTCCATCTGCTGCCGCTCAGGCGCACGTCGTACCCGCGTTCCGTGCCCGCGGACCGTGCTGACCAGCCCTTCGGAACGCAGGATCGACATTGCCATCCGGACCGCCTCACGGCCAATGCCGTACTCCTGTGTCAGCCGCGATTCGCTCGGCAGCGACACCCCAGGCGCCAGTTCACCGGACTCGATCCGTCTCCGCAACAGGTCAGCGACCTGCACGTAAACGGGCGTGTGTGAGCGCGGATCGACGGTCATGTCTGGTAAGCCTTGTCCCCCCGTGGGCCGTGGTGGTTGTGCCCCTGTGCCCCTGTACGTATATTCATCAAGGCGGCGGAAGCTCAACGCGGGACGGGGATCTATAGCCCGGTCGAGTGACGCCGTGCAGCAACCCCGCTGCCGTGCTGCCAGTCGACGCTGTGGTGGCAGGCCGGGTGGGTTCGCGCAAGCGGTGTGAACACGGGCCCACCCTCCATCAAAGGGAAGGCAGGTCGAGTAGATGAGCGCCCGTAACCAACGACCGGCACGGGAGGTTGGAGCGACCATCCGCTCCTCGACGCACACCAGTCTGCTGCCGTGGCAGGTGCGCGAGCGCCGCTTCGCACCGACCGGGCTCGGGCGTCGCGGGCTGAACCCCGACGACGTGTACGCCTTCCTCGACCGGGTCGCCGTCGACATGGCCGCCGTCTACGCTGCTCTCGCCGAGAGCCGCCTCGAGACGGCCCGGATCAAGGCCGGCCTGCGTCGCCGGCAGGCCGACCAGGCCGGCGCCCGCAACGAGCGGGGCCACACCCAATGAGCCAGCGGTACGTCATCCACCTGCCCGTCGTTGCCACCGACCTGTCTGCCGCGCAACGCCTGGCCCGGGTCGTCGGCCGGTGGATGCTGGTGCTGCCGATGGCCGACCCGGGGGAGACGACCGTCTCCGAGGAGGACCAGCAGTTCCTGCGCCACCGGGTCTTCTGCGACCTGCTGATGCCTGGTGGCCGGCGCTGCCTCCTGCGCGACGGACACGACGGCGACTGCTCCCGCCGCTTACGCCGGTGACTGGAGCGATGCCTGCGACAGACCACCATGGACACAGCCGTACAGGCGGGCCATGATGCGGTGTGCCGTTCATAGCGAGCCAGGTGATGCACACGATCTGCCAGAAGGCCGAGGGCAGGAAAGTCAGGGCTGCCGTCGCCTACGCGGGTGACGGGGCGGCCGACCTGCTGCCGGTGAAAGCAGGCGACCTGATCGTCGTCAACGGCAGCAGGAACGCAATCGCCAGCGGCGCTACCTCCGCTCGTCTGCTGCGGAGCTGGTATGAGCAGGGTGTCCTGCTCTATGCCCATGAGACCCTGCACGCGAAGGTCTTCGTCATCGGTCGGACCGCCTTCGTGGGTTCGGCCAACCTCTCGCTGCGTGCCCACACCGACCGTACGGTCGAGGCGGCGATCCAGAGCACCGAAGCTGCAGTCGTCGTCAGTGCTCGGGAGTTCATCGACGAGATGGCTGCCGATGCAATCGAGGTCGACGAGGCTTGGCTCGATTGGGCGGACACGGTGCCGGTGCGTGCCGCTGGTGGCCCGGTGCTGTGGAATCCGGATCCACCGTTCGAACCGAACGAGCCGTACGACGTCTGGGTTGGCCCGGAGGAAAGCGTCGAGTGGACTGACGAGGAAACCGCGCTCGCGCAGGCGGGCTATCGGATGCACTGGGTTGCCGGGGGCAGGGGCAGGTACGGCACGATCGCCATTAGCGAGTCCGCGACGGACACGAGTTCGCTTGTGCAGCCTGACATGGTGTTACTCATCCGTCCGCGCAGCGTTCAGTTGGTCAGGTTTCTCGATCGCCGTCGCCGTGGGGGAGCGGCCATGGGCTTCTACCGCACCGACCGGGATTGCGTCCGTCGAACACTGGGCGAGGTGGCGGCCGCTCTCGACAGCACCCCAGCGAAGCTGCGCGAGGGGGACTGGGTGCGGATGGATTCACCGCAGCGTGAAGCGCTTCGTGAGTTGTTCAAGCTGCCGAAGCTTCCGGCGCGGTCGTGATGAGCGCGTTGGCATGTGAGTAGGTGAACAGCACCGTAGGCCGTCCCGGTGCACGCCCTGGCCTGTGGCAGGCTCCGCCCGGTGACGATCATGACGCTCGGCTCGCGGTTTCTCGCGGCGTTCAATGACATTGAGAAGCACATCAGGGGCCACTTCAAGGCCGACGAGCGCATCAGTTTCACACAGCTCGCTCGGGAATACGCCGAGAAGAAGCGACTTCCGAGTCAACACAAGAGCGCCTTGGTCGCGTTCGCCTCACTGCGGAACGCGATCAGCCACGGCACCTACTACGGTGGTCGACCGATCGCGGAGCCGGTCGAGGCCGTTGTTCAGGAGATCGAGCGGCTCCGGCAGCAGATGCTCGAACCACCGCGGGCGCTGCACGTTCTGCCTCGCGGCGAGGTACGCACGGTGCGTCCGAGCGACCCGGTAGGCACCGCGCTGGACCTGGTTCGGACGCTCGGGTTCTCGCAGCTGCCCGTTTACGACAGCGACGGCTACGCCGGTGTCCTGACCACTAATGCCATAGCCCGGTGGCTGGCCGACCAATTGACCAGGAACACGGGCATCGCCGAGGAAGAACCGGTCAGCCACGTGCTGAAGTTCGCAGAGCCAGGCGAGAACGCGGTTCTGGTGCCCCGAGCGATCACCGTGGTGGAGGCGATCGACCGGCTGAGCAGTGGAAGGCAGGCGGGCCAGTTGAGCACGGCGCTCATCATCACTGAGAACGGCCGGACGACGGACAAGCCGCTGCGGCTGATCGCCCCCTACGACCTTCCGCTGCTGACGGCCGCCCTCGCCATTACGTGAGCATCCGTAGGCGAAACGGATGCGCCGCTGGTTCGGTACCCAGGAATCCGACCAGCGGCGCCGCTACCTGAATCGACGAGGGTCAGCCCGCGAGGGAGCCCAGGTTGACGCCGTCGAGCAGGTTGATCAGCTCGTCGTCGCGGGTCACCTCGTAGCCGCGTTCGCGCAGTTCCGCGACCAGTTCGGCCTCACAGTCGATAGGAATATCGAGGTACTCACCGTTGTGAACCGTGAGGACGAGTTTGGCGTACCGGTCCCGCAGGTCCTGCGGCAGCACGTCGAGCGCGCGCGTCGTGACCATCGGGGGCCAGTACCCTTCCACGACCGCGCCCACCTCGGTGATGTGGAAGGCCTCGTTGTCGCCGTACCCGTCCTCCGGCTCGTAGCAGTCGGGGCCGGCGGGGTGCGACAGGTGGGTCATCTGGACCTGCCGCGCCTCGCCCCAGGTCCGCGCGGTGGCGAGTGCCCTGATCTCCGCGGCCTCCCCGGCGGCGGTAGCGGCGTCGATGAAGGCGAGGCAGTCGTGATTGGGGGCGTGGCCGTAAACCAGGTGCTGGTGGTGCGTTGTCATGGCGCACATCCTGCCCCAGGGGACACCCACCAAGATCAGCCTACCGTCCGGGCCCTCTCCACCGGTCGGGTGACCGCCCTATCCCTGGCGGTCAGGGCCGCACCGCGCCGCTCCCGCCGCCGCAGGGTGCAGCCCACCGCCGTGCGCGACGCACTAGACGTGCGTGATCACATCTTTGCCGTACGCGGTGAGGGTCTTGTCCTTGTCGTCGTGCGTGAGGTAGACGGCGAAGTTGTGGACCCCGATCTCGTTGAGTCCTGCAGTCGGTCGACGTGGGCCGACTCGGGGCCGAGCAGACAGAATCGGTCGACGATGGCGTCGGGGACGCAACTGCGGTGGTGGTGAAACCACCACTCCTGATTCGCCCGATCCGGATGAGGCACGGTCACCCCCGGTTCCGACAGGCTGTCGAGGTACCAGGGCGTTGCGCGACAACCAGTTGGCGGTCACGGGCGAGCTCAAGGAGGGGGACGTCAGGGAATCCTTCCTCCGCCGCCGGGAACCCAGGGGCCAGCCAGTTCGAACACGTCGTGACGCCATCAGGCGACATCGACCCGAACAGCGTCGACGCGGGTCTTCCTGGGCGGGGTATTGACCCTTACGCGTGGGCAGACGCACCGAACCGAAACGCGGCGCATTGAGGTCAGGGGCGCACCCAACTGACGGTTCGACGGCGATCGGGCCGGAGAGGAGCATCAGGTGGAATACGAGGATTTCATCAACGCAGTGGCCACGCGGGTCAAGGTGTCGACCGATCGGGCGGCGACACTTACCAGCGCGACGTTGGAGACATTGGCAGATCGGATCAGCGCCGGCCAGGCAGAGGACCTTGCTTATCAGCTTCCCGACGGGCTCGACGATCACCTGCGCAAACCCCCACCGCTTAGAAGGCAGGAACATGCCCAGCCGTTCGGGCTCGACGAGTTCGTGCGGCGGGTGGCGGACCACCCGGCCGTCGACCGTGCGCTCGCCGGTGCCGGGGTCCGCGCGGTGCTCACCACGCTCCGTGAGGCTGTTTCCCGTGACGAGTTCGAGGACGCGATGGCCCAGCTTCCGAAGGAGTTCCGGCAGGTGATCGAACCGGTGGGCGCCGGTGGCCGGCAGCGCCGCGGGTAGCACGCACGGACCCCGCGACGCACCCCAACTGGTCCGGAAGGAGAACTGGTGAACTACGCCGAATTTCTCGAAGCGGTGGGGAAGCGGGCGCGAATGCCGGCGGCGGAGGCGGCGAACGTCGTCGGAGCCACGCTGACGACCTTGGCGGAAGGGGTCAGTGGTGGCGAGGCGCGGCACCTGGCCACCTAGGTCCCCGAGGAGTTGCGGGGGTACCTGCACAAGGACGTGGACTTCGCCGAACGGATCGACCTCGTGGAGTTCCTCAATGAGGTAGGGGTCCGCGCGGGAACGGATGACGAGCGGACCGCTGAGGGCGCCCGCACCGTGTTGACGACCCTGCGCGAGGCGGTGAGCGCGGAAGACCTCGAGAACCTGGAATCCGAACTGCCAAAGGACTTCCGGCGGCTGCTGCGTCCGGTGGGCCGCAGCGTCGGGGCCTGAACCGAGCCACTTCCTGGCCCGATCCGGGTACGGTGCGCGGGTGGAGGTTGGATTCGCCCCGCCCGTCTCCGGCTCGTGGGCCACACCGGAGAACATGATCCACGTCGCCCGCCGCGCCGAGCAGCTCGGGTACCACTCGCTCTGGACGTTCCAGCGGCTCCTGGTGCCTGCCGACCTCGCTTGGAGCGAGACCTACCACAGCGTCCAGGACCCACTGACCACGCTGGCGTTCCTGTCGGCCCACACCACGCGGGTCCGGCTCGGCGTCGCGGTGCTCAACATGCCGTTCGTCTCTCCGGTGCTGCTGGCCAAGCAGACCGCGACCCTGGACATCCTCGCCGGCGGACGGCTCGACGTGGGACTCGGCCTCGGCTGGGCGGACGAGGAGTATCAGGCGACGGGGGTGAGCAAGCATCGGCGGGGCCATCGGGCCGAGGAGTTCCTGGCAGTTCTCCGCGCTCTCTGGCAGGACGGCGTCGCCGAGCATCGCGGCGAGTTCTACCAGATCCCGCCGACGCGCCTGGAGCCGAAACCCGTGCAGCGGCCACACCCGCCGATCCTGCTCGGCGGCCAGGCGCCCGCCGCGCTGCGCCGGGCCGGCCGGCTCGCCGACGGCTGGGTCAGTGGCAGCCAGGCGGACCTGACAGGCATCGGCGAGGCGGTCGCGACCGTCAAGGCCGCCGCGGCGGAGGCCGGCCGCGAACCCGGCGCACTGCGCTTCGTCTGCCGCGGCGCGGTCCGCGTACGGCCGACGGGCCCGCCCGAGCGCGAGCCGCTCACCGGCACGCTCGAGCAGATCCGGTCGGATCTCGGCAGACTCGCCGAAGCCGGCATCACGGAAGTGTTCGTCGATCTCAACTTCGATCCGGAGATCGGCTCACCCCGCGCCGACGCGCAGGCGTCGCTGCGCCGGGCCGACGAGGTGCTGGAGGCCCTCGCTCCGACCCGCTGACACCCCGGTCGGCGCTCACCCGGCCGGGTCGGCTGCCGCGTCCGCCGCGGACCACGCCGACCAGCCGGTCACCGCGATCGCGATCACCGGCCCGGCTGGTGGCCGCTGGACGTACTGCGGGTACTTGTCGGCCAAGGCCGCGCGGGCCGCGGCCTCCTCCGCGCGGTCCTCCACCAGCCGACCGTGCCCGTTCAGACGGACCCACCACAGCCGCGACCAGTCCTCGTCGTACTCGTCGATCAGCAGGCAGGCATGCCCCGTCGCCTGGATGTTCTCCAGCCGGCGCAGCCGCCGGTGGCGCTTGGGCTTCTCGTCCACGGCGTGGTAGACGACATCGTCGAGCAGCACGAAGCACACGGGCACCAGGTGCGGACGGCCATCCGCTCCGACGGTGGTCAGCCGGGCCACTCTGGCCGACCCGACCCGATACCGGATGTCGTCGGCGGGCACGGCCCGACGGTAACAGCCGACACCGGTCCTGGTGACGCGTTGTGGCCGAGCTGGCGGGGTGTGCCGGCGCCGCACGCGGGTACGCCCTGCCGAGCGGACGCGGGGGAGGCGTGATGGCGAGCGAGGCGCCCGACTACTTCCAGCCGGAGGCTGGTCTGGTGCTCACGCACCTGCTGATCGTGCGGGACGTGGACCGTTCCCGGGAGTTTTACCAGCGGGTGCTGGGCGCAACGGTGGTGCGGGAACGCCAGCCGGCGATCCTGCGGTTCCACAACAGCTACATCGTGATCAATGATGAGGGTGGTCCGACCGACGACAAGCCGGGTGTGCAGGCGAAGGCGCCGCCGGATCCGAACACGCTCAGCAGCGCGATGAACGTCCGGGTCACCGACGTCCGGGCGGTCTACGAGCAGTGGCGGTCACGGGGTGGGGAGTTCCTGACCGAGCCCAAGGATCATGGCGTCGAGATCCGGTGCTACCTGCGCGATCCGGACGGCTATCTGATCGAGCTCGGTCAGGGCACCGGGATCCTCGCCGAGATGGGTCGGGCAGCCTCCGCCTGAGCCTGACGATCGGCGTCCGCCGGCAGCCCTGGTCACGGCCAGCCCAACCATCGTGATCGGGCCCCTGGTGGTCAGGCGGTGGGTAACGTGAACGTCGTGGAGGATCTCGGCGCGAAGGTCTCGTACCTCGCGCTCGCCGTCGGCACTCGGGTCTACGACGTCGATTCGGCACCCGTCGGCGTGGTCGAGCACGTGCTGACCGACGAACCGAAGGACATCTTCCACGGCATCATCGTGGCACCGTCGGGGCCGGACCAGTCCCACCGCTTCGCCCACCGGGAGCAGATCGCCGACCTGTACGAGCGGGGGGTCGTGCTGTTGGTACCCGGTGCCGAGATGCACGAGCCGGGCGAGGACACGCCGGCCAGAAGGGCCGAGGCCGCGGGTGACGACCCGGTGCAGGTGGGCCTCCGCCGCGCCTGGGAGTGGCTGAGTCGCCCCCGCTGAACCTGGCGGGCAGGTTGCCGCCGCGCCCGGCAGAGTTATGGCCATCGGTACTTGGCAGGCGAGGAAGAGTTCAACGGTCACCTGACGGGCCTGCCGGACCGCCAGGTCTCAGGCTGCTCAGGCAGTGTCGGTGATGTGCGCGATTACGGCCGAGTAGTCCCGGTCGCCAAGGCCGGCCTCCTGGGCTGACGCGACCCACTGCCGTGCGGCCGTCGCGACCGGCAGTTCGACGCCTGCCGACTCGGCGGCCGACACGACCAGATCGGCGTCCTTACGGGCGAGTGACAGCGCGAACCGGAGCGGGAATTGGTCGGACTCGATTGCTGGTCGTCGCCGATCCGCTTGCGAGCCGACGGGAGTCGCGGACAAGACCTCAAACGCTGTGTCACGCGGCAGTCCAAGCCCATCCGCGAGGGCGAGCGCCTCACCGAGAACAGCGAGCACTCCGAAGAGGGTCGAATTGGCGACCAGTTTGGCCGCCGCGCCGGCACCGAGCGGTCCGACATGCATCGGCGAGCCAAGCGCGCCCAACACCGGCATCCACTGTTGGGCAAGCTGCTCCGGCCCTCCGACGAAGATCCGCAGCGAACCCGACTCGGCCTCCGAGACGCTGCCCAGCACCGGCGCATCGAGCAGGCCAACACCATCCGGCAGCATCGCGGCCAACCGACGCACCGCGGGCGGCCCGACCGTGGACATCTCAGCGAGCGTCGTCGACGCGGTAGCACCGGCGAGGATGCCCTGCGGGCCCTCGACCACCTCTCGCAGCGCCGCCGGGTCGGACAGCATGGTGATGACCAAATCGGCCCGGCGGGCAGCCTCTGCCGGACTGCCGGCAGCGACCGCGCCGCGCGCCACAAGATCGTTGGCCCTCTGCGGCGTGCGGTTCCAGACAACGAGGTCATGGCTGGCATCGAGCAACCGGCGGGCCATCCGGCTACCCCATTCCACCCAGACCGATCACAGCGACCGTGGCCATGGCGCCATCCTGCCAATTTTGCCCGGGCAATGCCGCACAAACCTGGATGCTGGTGCTGCCGTTTGATCATGCCTGCCGGGCAGGTTGACCCCGGCAAGGTGCAGGAGCATGCGGCGGTGATTCGGTCATGCGGCCGACCATCGCCGCCGCACCCTGAAGGTTCGCCCCTGGCGGCGATCTCTGCCGATGCTCGGGCGTGAGGACGTCTCAGCTGGCCAGCGAGCCCAGGCTGAAGCCGTCGAGCAGGTTGATGAGCTCGTCGTCGCGGGTCACCTCGTAGCCGCGCCCGCGCAGCTCCGCCACCAGTTCGGTCTCGCAGTCGAGTGGAACCTCGAGGTACTCACCGGTGTGAACCGTGAGCACGAGTTTGCCGTACCGGTCCCGCAGGTCCTGCGGCAGCACATCGAGCGCGCGCGTCGTGACCATCGGGGGCCAGTACCCTTCCACGACCGCGCCCACCTCAGTGATGTGGAAGGGCTCGTCGTCGCCGTACCCGTCCTCCGGCTCGTAGCAGTCGGGGCCGGCGGGGTGCGACAGGCGGGTCATCTGGACCTGTCGGGCCTCGCCCCAGGTCCGCGCGGTGGCGAGTGCCCTGATCTCCGCGGCCTCCCCCGCGGCGGTAGGGGCGTCGATGAAGGCGAGGCAGTCGTGATTGGTGGCGTGGCCGTAGACCAGGTGCTGGTGGTGCGTCGTCATGGCGCACATCCTGCCTCAGACGTACGACTTCCAAGATCGTCGTACGGCCGGGGCCCTGTCCACCGGTTGGTTGACCGCTAGGCTGGCCCTCCTGGCCTCGCCACCTGGAGAAACGCCCATGTCCGACAGCGTCTTCGCGCAGTTCACCGCCGACGACGACCAGCTCGAAGTTGGGCTGATCGTGCAGCCGGCGATCAACGCCGCCCTGGTGCACAACCGGGTGCCGCTGGTCCGTCACCTCACCCTCGTCAACCGAGGTCCGGTGCCGCTGACCGACGTCACGCTGACGCTGGAACTGCGAGGCCCTGACGGCGCGTTGACCGAGCCGTGGACGCGTACGCTGACCGCGCCGTTGCGGCCGGGGGCGAGCACGAGCTGGGACGACTTCCGGGACTTCACGCCCGACCGGGTGCTGCTGTATCGCACCGACGAGGCGTTCCCGGTCGACTACACCCTCCGGGTGCAAGCGCAGGAGGACGCACTGCGGCTGGTTGCCCCATCGAGAGTGTTGGCCCACAACGAATGGTTCAACAGCCCTGCCCTGTACGACAGCCTGGCCGCCTTCGTGCAGCCGAACACGCGGGCGGTAGAGGCGGTCCTGCGGGCAGCCGCCCAGCTCCTGCTCGCGCGGACGGGCTCCGGCTCTCTGCAGGGCTATCAGGAGGGTTCGGAGCGGGCGGCGCTGATCGCCGGCGCGGTGTACGAGGCACTGCGCCAGCTGGAGATCACCTACCAGACCCTGCCGGCGTCGTTCGAGAACACCGGCCAGAAGGTACGGACGACAGCCGCCGTGCTGGACGGGCGACTGGGCAACTGCCTCGACCTGTCCGTCACGTACGCCGCGTGTCTGGAGGCGGCGGGGCTGCACCCGCTCATCTTCATCAGCGCGGGGCATGCCTTCGGTGGCTTCCTGCTGGAGGAGGAGCGGCTGGGCTCGGCCGCGGTGACCGAGACCAACCTGCTGATCTCGATGGTGGACTCCGGCCGGGCGGTGCCGGTCGAGCTGACCCGCATCGGGCCGGGCGCGCAGTCGGCGACCTTCACCGAGGCGGTACGCGTCGGGCTCGGGCACTTCCGCGGCGACGGCGAGCGCATGCAGGGCGTTGTCGACGTCCACCTGGCCCACCGCTCGGGGATCCGCCCGCTGCCGTCAGCCGACGAACTGGTCACCACGCCGCTGCTCACGGAAGCGACCGTCGACGCAGAAGCGTCCCTCGACCTTCCGCCCGGCGTCGCCGCCGCGAAGCTGCGCCAGCTCACCGATGAAGGTGAGGAAGCGCCGCAGCAGTCCGACGGGTCGCCGGCGCGCGTCCAGCAGTGGAAGAAGTCGCTGCTGGACCTGAGCCTGCGTAACCCGCTGCTCAACCTGCCCAAGCGCGGGCGCGGCCTGGACCTGCACGTGCCGGCGGGTGCGCTGGCCCTGCTCGACGACCTCATCCACGATGGTCGTCAGGTGCAGGTCATTCCGCAGGACGACATCAGCCACGTCCACGAGCTGGCCGGGGCACGCCGGGCGCAGGACCTCGACGCCGAGATCCTCACCCGGGAGCTGCGCACCGACCGCCGGGTCTACGGCGCGGTCACCGACGCCCGTTACAAGACCGCGATGCGGGCGCTGCAGCGCGAGGCGCGCACGATGGAGCAGGAGACCGGCAGCAACTACCTCTACCTGACCATCGGCACGCTGGTGCACACCAAGACGACCGGGGGAGAGGCGTACGCGCCGCTGTTCCTCCTACCGGTGCGTATCGAGGGTGGCAGCGGCCGTCGCCCGTACGCGATGGTCATCGACGGCACCGAGGTCGCCAGCCCGAACTACTGCCTGATCGAGTGGCTGCGCGTCAAGCACAGCGTCCGGATTCCGGAGTTGGAACAGCCGGTGCTCGACGAGCACGGCATCGACGTCGCCAAGACCCTGGCCGCGATCAACACCGGGCTGCTCGACAACCGGCTCAACTACCGCATCGACGAGACCGCCAGCCTTCGATTGCTGCAGTTCTCCACCTTCCAGATGTGGCGGGACCTCACCGACCACTGGCCCCGGTTCATGGAGAACCCGGTCGTCCGGCACCTGGTCGAGTCCTCCGGGGCCACCTTCGACGACCCGGCCCGCCCCGACGACGCCGAGGTCATGGTCGACGAGGCGGACCTTCACCTGCCGATCCCCGCCGACGGGTCGCAGATGCAGGCCATCGTGCGCGCCGAGCGCGGCCACTCGTTCGTCCTGGAGGGCCCGCCCGGCACCGGCAAGTCCCAGACCATCACCAACATGATCGCCCGGGCGGTCAGCGCCGGTCGATCGGTGCTCTTCGTCGCCGAGAAGCAGGCCGCGCTGGAGGTGGTGAAGCGCCGCCTCAAGCAGGTCGGCCTCGGGCCGTTTGCGCTGGACCTGCACGGGCGCAAACAGTCCCTCAACGCGATCCGCCAGCAGCTGCGCGACGCCCTCGACCAGTACGACCAGGGCGGCGACGGCACGTGGACGGCCGTCGAGACGGCCTATCGGACGCGGCTCGCCCCGCTGACCGAGTACCCCGCCCAGGTGCACACCACCAACCCCGTCGGGATGTCGCTCTGGTCGGCCTATGAGCAGACCCTGGCGTACGGGGACGGCCCGGTCGCCCCGATTCCGGTGGCCTACCTGCACGCACCCGCCGAGGCGCGCTCGCAGGTCGAGACGACCCTGCGGGAGTTCCCGGCGGCAGCCCGATCGGCCCGACTGCGGGCCGCACACTCGTGGGCGCTCAGCGGTTGCCGCACCCTCGACGGGCTGCACGGCGCCGCAGTCACCGAGATCGCCGGTGAGCTCGAACGTCTCCGCGCCGACCTCGCCGCCCACCCGCACCTGGTCGAGTTGCTGCGGACGCTGCCCGCCCCGGAGACCGTGAGCGAGTTGCAGGCCGGCGCCTGGCTCGCCGTACGCGGGCTGTTGCCGGACCGGCAGACCACCCTGCACGCCAGCGACCGGCGGTGGGACGAGGCGATGGCCCGGCTCCAGGCGGACCTGGCGGCCTTCCGGCAGGGCTTCGCCGGTGAGCTCGCGACCTTCCGGCCGGACGTGTTCGCCCGACCGGAGCTGACCACCTGGCACGGTGAGGCCCAGGAGGCGGCGAAGCGGTTGTTCGGCAAGCGCAAGCGCCGCCAGGCCATCGCGGACCGGTTGGCCGTGCATGTGGTCGCCGGTGCCACGCTCGACGTGGAACAGATGGAGGTGCTCACCGGCCGGCTGGTCGCTGCCCAGGCGCAGGCCGCCGCGCTCCACCACCACCTGCAGGGGCTCGGTGGGCTGCGGCTGTCGCAGTGGCTGCCCACGGACCCGACCGCGCAGGAGCGGCTGACGGAGGCCATCGAGGCGACCCGGGTTGGCCGGACGCTGCTGAGCCAGCACCCGCAGGCCTGGGAGCTGTTCCAGAGCGGGTTCACCGACGTCGACGCGGCCCTGCTCGACCGGTTTGCCTCGCGGTGGCGGGCCTGGCGCGGGGTGTTGCGTTCCGGCGGGCCGGAGCTGACACTGTGGGCCGCCGGTTCGCACTGGGTCGACGCCTGGCAGCGCGACGGCGCGGCCTGGCTGCAGGAGCTACGGGCCGAGGAGCTGTTCCCGCTGCGCCGGTGGGCGACCGTCCTCACCCATGCCGACGTGCTGGCCTCGGCCGGCCTCACCGACTACCGGGACCAACTGCTGCGCGCCGAGGTGCCCGGGCATCTCGCCGAGGAGGTCTACCGGCGGGGAGTCGCGACGGCGTCCCTCGCCGAGCGGGTACGCGCCGGCGGCCTGCAGTACTTCGACCCGGAACTGCACGACGACGAGATCAGCCAGTTCGAGGCGGCCGCCGGTGAGCTGCGGTCCGCGCTGCCGACGCAGCTGCCGTCGGTGCTGGTCCGTCGCCGTCCCTTCAGCCCGGCCGACCGGCGTGGCCGCTTCGCTGACTTCGCGGCGGAGCTCCGCCGTAAGCGGGGCGGGCGGTCCTTCCGGGAGCTGTTCGAGCAGTACCCGGACGCGGTGCTCGCACTGACCCCGTGCGTGCTGGTCAGCCCCGCGTCCGCGGCGAACTTCCTGGCGCCGGGGAGCCAACGATTCGACCTGGTCATCTTCGACGAGGCCTCGCAGATCCGGGTGGCGGAGGCGATCGGCGCGATGGGTCGGGGCAGCGCCGTGGTGGTGGTCGGCGACTCCCGGCAGATGCCGCCGAGCAGCATCATGCAGGCCAGCCACACCGTGGACGGGGTCGACGAGGGCAACGGCCCGGTGCCGGAGGACCTGGAGAGCATTCTCAGCGAGGCCGTCGAGTCGGGGCTGCCGCAACGGTGGCTTTCCTGGCACTACCGCAGTCACGACGAGTCACTCATCGCCTTCTCCAACCGCTACTACTACGACAACAAGCTCTCCAGCCTCCCGTCGCCCGGTGCCGCCAGCTCGGCGGGCGTCAGCTGGCGCCGCGTCGAGGGCCAGTACGACCGGGGCGGATCCCGCACCAACGAGGTCGAGGCACGGGCGATCCTCGCGGACATCACCCGGCGGTTGCACGACCCGGCGACCGCCGGCCAGTCCGTCGGCGTGGTCACCTTCAACATCCAGCAGCGGGATCTCATCCTCAACCTGCTGGAGGAGAGCACCGAGCCGATCATCCGCGAGCAGCTCTCCGGTGCGGTCGCGGAGCCGATCTTCGTGAAGAACCTGGAGAACGTGCAGGGTGACGAGCGGGACGTCGTCCTGTTCTCCCTGGCCTTCTCCACCAACCCGGAGACCGGTCAGCTCCCGCTGAACTTCGGTCCACTGAGCCAGGCCGGCGGCGAGCGGCGGCTCAACGTCGCCATCACCCGCGCCCGCCGTCAGGTCGTCCTCTATTCGTCCTTCGACCCGTCCGACATCGACCTGTCCCGTACGTCCGCGCTGGGCACACAGCACCTGCGGGCGTACTGCGAGATGGCCGCCGCCGGCGCGGAGCGCCTGGGCGACCTCGCCACCGACCGCACCGAACGGCGCAGTCGAATCCGCGAGGAGGTGGCCGCGGCGCTGCGCGACCGCGGCCACGAGGTCCGTACCTCGCACGGCCTCTCCGACTTCACCGTGGACATCGCCGTACGCAGACCAGGCTCGCCACGGTGGCAGGTGGCCGTCATGCTCGACGGCCCGGACTGGAGCGCACGCCCGACGGTGGCCGACCGGGACTCGGCGCCCGCGCTCCTTCGCTCGATCATGGGCTGGTCGGAGGTCGTGCGGTTCTGGCTGCCGGCGTGGATCCACGACCGGTCGGCGCTGCTCGACCGGGTCGACGAAGCGGTCGCCCAAGCCGAGGCCCCCGCGACCGCTGAGCCGGAGCCCGAGTCTTCTGCGGTCGCAGCGGCACGCGAAGCCATCGAACTGCCGCAGCCGCGCTCCGTAACGGATGCGGGGCCGCCACGCCCCACACCGGCCGCCGAGTTGCCACAGCCGCGCCTCGCGGTGGACGAGGAGCCCCTCTTGGGCGCCTCGGCGGAACCCGTCACCGCACTGGCCGCCGCGACCACCGCACCGCAGGTCACGGCGACCTCAGGCGCGGACACCATCACGGTGAGCCCGTTCGTTCCGTACGTCCCGACCTCGCTCGGAGACCAGGCCGACCTCGACCTTCTGGCCACCGACCGGCGGGTACGTGACCTGATGCGGAACGCGCTCCGCGAGATCATCGAGGCTGAGGGGCCCATCGAGCAGCACCGGCTCGCACGCCTCGCCCTCGCGCGGTTCGGTTTCCTCCGGACTCGGGAGGACCGGCGTACCGCGGTGCTCGCGCTCGTGGACTCCCGCCGCCTGCACACGCACCCGACCGTGAGCCGGTACGCCTGGCCCGAGGGCGCCGATCCGCAGACGTACCGCGCGTACCGGGTTACGCAGGCGAGCAACGACCGCGCGTTCGAGGAGGTGCCGCCCGAGGAGGTGGCCAATGCCTTCGTGCACGTACTACAGGGCGTGCCGAGCATGGACGAGGAGCGGCTGCTGCGCGCCGGCCTGGAACGGCTCGGCTACCGCCGCCGCACCGAGAAAATCGACAAGCTACTCCGGTACGGGCTGCACGTGGCCGTAACCAGCGGTCGCCTCCGCTTCGACCAGGAGGGCCGCCTGAGCCCAGGTTGAATCTGTGCTGCTTGCTCGGAGCGTGCTTCGTCCTTCCAGTGCTGACGACCGGGACACGCGGTGACATGGCGGCACCCTCGTGTCCAGGAGGGACGGACGAACAGTGGAGGCAGTTCGTCCGTCCCTCCTCTATTTCGGAAAACTGATCCTGCTGGATGACTGTTTCGTTGAGGCGTTTGCCGGAATGTGTCTCTACAAGCTCCGGATGGCCGACGACCTATCGGGTTACAGCTTGTTGGGAGAGTCGCCGCATCGCACTAGGCTCGGGTGGCGCGGCTTAGCCGGAAGGCCAACCGGGGGAGCTTCACCGATGCGGATCGAGCGGTCGATATGGCAACAGATCACGGTGAATGGCAGCGAATTGACAGTCGAGGGTCAGATTCCCAGTCATCGGCGCCATCAGGTATTGCTCGTGGTGCGGGCCGCAGACGAGGAAGAGAAGTTTCTCGCCCGGTGTCTGCGGACGTCAGACGAGCAGGACATCGGTTGGGCGCAGGTCGCCGCCGCCAGCGTCTACCACGAGCTCAACGCCCTCAAGGCGGTTGACCGGCCCGAACTGCCGCGTGTCTACGAGCGTTGGAGCGGTCCCGCCCGCCTTTCCAACGCCGATCGGACCGTGGACGTGCTAGCGGTGACGCGGGACTTCATCGAAGGGCTGTCCGTTGACCAACGCCTCAAAGATCTTGATAGCCCGAATGTCGACCCGGTCCGGCTGATCGTCCCTTGGCTCGAAGGAGTGCTGCGAGCACTGATCGCACTGCATGCTAACAACGTGGGGCACTTCGATTTGCGTGCCGCTAACGTGATCCACCCCGACGAGCAACGCCGGCCTGTTGTCGTCATCGACCTGAATTCGAGTCAGGTACTGCGCGTCAACGAAGCCGCCCGGCACACCATTCTCCAGCTCGACGAGCGGCTGGCGCCGGAGGCCTGGTATCGAGATCGGGCCGATCGGGAGGGCCGGATCGACCTCGCCCGTCTGCGAGCGGAGTCTCCACTAGAGTGGTTGGACTGGTACCAGTTCGGGCTACTCATCCGAGAGTTGGCGGTGACGGCGAAGAATCTTGACGCTACGAACCGCCGATACCTCGACGAGGTGGCCAGCTATCTAACGGACTACCCGGCGTGCACGGAGGTTAAGGCCCCGGAGGTCCACCGCCTGCTTGAACGGGCAAAACCCGAGTTCCTCCACCCCTACGGAGTGCCGGAACTCGTACGCAACGCGCGTAACGTCGACGTAGAGATTTTTCCTGACGCGCAGGTATTCACTAAGGTTGGGGTGCTGGGGGAGATTGTCCGACATCCAGCCTTTACGAGACTGTTCGAGGTCAAGCAGCTCACGCTTCTGCGCTACGTCTTCGTCGGTGCGGAACACACCAGGGCCATGCACATGATGCATTGCGCCAGCCTGACCGCCGACCTGCTCAAGCATCTTTTCTCTGAACCGCGGTTCCGGCGGACGTTCGACAGTCGGGACGTTCGGTTCGCGATCGTTGCAGCTTTGCTGCACGACATCAACCACTTTCCCTTCTTGCACACTTTTCAGGAGTCCGCTAGGTCGCTCTTCACAAATCGGGCGCTCTTCGACGAGGTGATGGGGTCGGATTTCAGCCACTTCACCGGACAGCGGCACGTGCCCCTGGGGCAACTGCTCACGGATTCTGCCATCGACCCTGAAGCATTGTGGAGGGTGATTTCGGCGAGCGGCACCAGCTCCGACAATGTGGCCCCGTGGAGCAGTTCGTCAACTCGATGATCGATTCGGGCGTCGACGTCGACAAGCTGTCCTATCTCAGTCTGGACGCGCTGCACACCGGAGTGCCCGCCGGGCAGGGCATCGACCATTCCCGCCTCATGCGGTCGGCAATCATGGTGCCCGACCGGCTGAACATGGAGTCGCTGGCGTTCGACATACGGGCCTTGCCGGCTGTCGAATCAGTGATCCACGCCCGCCTGGCCAACTTTCGGGCGATCTATTGGCACCAGCGAAACCGGGCACTGATGGCGATGTTCCTCCATGTCGCCGACAACATTGACTACCGAAAGCTGGACGAGGCGGTGCTGCGGCGTGAGTTTCTGGTGTCGTCCGAGGCAGACGTCGTCCGCAAGATGAACAAGCTGTACGAGGATCACACCGGACGGCGGTCGCCCATGGCCATGTTCATTCCACTACGCGGCGCCGGCCTATTCGAGGAGCTGTACAAGGTTCCGGTAGCCGACGACCGTGAGGAAGGCTTCGTCTTCCGTCGGCTGACAGCCCTATCCCGTGCCGGGGGTCGTGGCCGCGGCGGCGAGTTGCGACTACGGAAGGCCCTCGCGGAGGCGATCAGGTCGCGCTATCCAGGGCTCGGCGAGATTGACGACGCCGAGATCCTTATTGACATCCCGGCCCGTCCCATGGACGGCCAGCCCGTTGCCTTCTTGCGGGATGACACGGGCGAGCCGGAGCAGATCGACCGGATCTCGAGCACTGCGGAAGCGGCAGTCAAGGACTTCCAGAAGCTGGCCAAGAGCATCCGCGTCTTCGTGTCACCGAGGGTCGCATCGACGCTTGGCGTGCCGAACGGCGAGCCCGATACCCGCTGGGTGGGAGGCCTGCTGTACGAGATCCTGTCCGGCCTGCCCGACGACTCGCCCGGCAGGTTGTCGTAGCATCTCTGGCTCCGGAGGTGGCATGCCCCCGATGATGATTCCGGCCTGGATGAACCTCGCGCTGTGGGCCGTGTCCGATGCGGTTCCGGCACTGCGCACTTCGTGGGTTGCTCTGGACACCCACCTACCGGGGTGGCTCGACACCCCGTTCCTCGCCGCCGCCGTCGCCGGCCTGCTGACTCAATGGGCGTTCTCCTGGCTGGCGTCCCGTCAGAGCCGACAGCTGAACGCGAAGACGACCGTCGCACTGGAGGAGATCAAGGGTGGCGTTATCCAGATGCAAGCCACACAACTTACCGTCAAGGCAGCCCTGCTGGAACTAACCACTCGAGCGCTGAGCGTCTCGGCTCCCGACGTCGGGCACGAGCCTTTGAAGTCTGGACCGCCCATCTTGGAACCGGGTGCCCGAGGTGCGGAGGACCGACTGGACGGCGAACTCCGCCAAGTGCTCGACGAGATGATCGACGTGGCCGGAGGAGCGCTGGTGCTGCGGATCGCATACGAGCAGCTGGGCTCCGTGGTGTCGTTGCAGAATCTGCTCTACACCATTTACTGGCTGCGGGACGTAGGCCGGATAAGCTGGGACGACGCCGTGATCGGATGGGAGACCGAGCTGCATCGCGAGGCTCCTGAATAGTGCTCGGGCTGCTCATCAAGGTGCAGTCGGGCGGAGTCGGTTGAACGGCGAGCCACCGAGGGTATCTGCTTGTGTTGACGACCCAGGCGAACACTGAACCCTGACTAACTTGAGGCTCCGGTCCGAACTGGCGCCGCGTATCCGTTGGCAGCTCCTCGGTGGAGCGCCGAACCGCCCCTCACCCTCGAAGGGCAACCGAACTCGTATCGGACCTCGCCCGCAGTCGCCTCGACGCGTCGGGCGGTCACCATCATTCGCATGCCCTGGCCTCCACCCCAGCTAGCCGAACAGTCCTCCCGTCAGTGATACCCGAGGATCCGTGTCGCTTCCTCACCGGCCAGCCGGAGCTGATCTCCTTGCAGATCGGGCACGCGGTAATCATTGCCGCGCACTGTCTTGAGGAATTCGGTGGGCAGACGCAGGTGGTAGGTGGCGAGGTAGAAGCGTAAGTCGTCGCGCCACAACCACTCGCCGTCTGTCAGCACCGACGCGCCCCCGACCAGGTGTCGGCCACTGCCGAGGACGTCGATCTCCGCGCCCATGACGTCGATGAGGCTATGTCCATTGCGCAGATAGTCTTCGACCTGGACGGCGTCGGGCAGTGGCTCCGCGTGGACGTGCGCGTGGATGCTCTCCACGTACACCTCGCTCTGGTTGGGTCCTAGTTCTCGAAAGAACCCCACAGTCTTCATCGTTGCCCTTTCGCTCGCGGTACGAAGACCTCCCAGGAGCCGCCGCTCTCGACGACTGGCGGTTGGGGCTCTGCGGCCCATCGCTGGGTTCCCACCCGAGCCGTTGGCGCGAGCACGCTGACCCCGAGTTCGTTGGCGACCTGTTGACCGAGTGGCACCGCGTCGAGGTCGGGCTTGACCGTGCCGGCATAGCAGGAGACCAAACGGAGGGGGCCACCGTCATATGCGGGATTTTCCCGAACCGCGGCGGCGATCTGGGCCGCGTTGGTGGCGTTGCCGTCCATGGGCGCTCCGTCTGCTGAAACCTTACCGGGGACAAAGTACCCCCGGTCGGTGCCGTGCACGATGACGTCATGGTGCCCATCCAGCGGCCGCACCTTGTCAAAGTTCCGCATCGTCAATTCGTCGTAGCCAACTCCCGTCGAGCGATCGGAGTAGTAAACCGGGTCGCCAGCGGAGAGGTAGGAATCGGGCGCCCTTTCGGGCGGTAGCGGCCGCCCCCTCGGATCGGCCCAGTCACGTCGCTGTCCCATCCGGTCGGCCGGCCCGAGCCGAGTGAGTCGCCCGAGCGCCTGCTTGAGTTTCTCGATGAGGTCGCCGAGCCGGCGTACCTCCGGGACCAACCGGCGCAGGCTGGCCAACAATCCCCGCAACAGCCGCGCGATCCGCGCCCCCCACGACCCCACCAGCGTCGTGACCTGCTCCACGACCAGCGGTGCGGCAAGTCCGCCGGTGACGACGAGTTCGCCCGCGTACGTGATGAGGCGGGACACGCAGGCGGCGATGGCGTCGCGGACCAGGAGCCGGACGGCGGCCACCAGGCCGGCGGCGCCCTCGGTGATCGCGGCCATGGTGTCGGCGCCCTGGGCGAGGCCGGTGATCGCCTGCTGTTGCTCGGCGGCCCAGGCGCGGTAGGCGGGGCCGGCGCTGCCGCCCCAGTCGGCGACGTCGTCGCGGACGGCGCGGGTCAGCTCGGCGGCTTCCTCGCGGAGCGAGGCGGCAACGTTGCGCCAGGTCTGGGCGTGTGCGGTGATCTGTGCCGGGTCGCCGGCGAGCCAGTCGAGCGCCTCACTGAGCGGCTTGACGTGCTCGATGAGCCAGGCGATCCCGTACTGGAGCAGGGCGCCGACCGGGTCGGAGACGAAGGCGAGGGCGTCGAGGCCGGCACTCACCACACCGAGGCTGCCGTCGATCCAACTGCCGTTGCGGACGCCCTGCGCGATGAGGTCGATGTCCTCGCAGATCCACACACCCGCCCAGGCGCTGGGCGGGGTGTCCGCTGCGGCGGCGACGAGCGGGTTGGACGTCACGGGCGCTGCCGCACCCCATCGAGCAGGTGCTTGGCGTGGGCGTCGGAGTGTCGGTAGCGGTCCGCGCCGGTCCGCAGCCTGCCGGCGGTGTCCCGCGCCGACGCGGCGGCGGCACCGATGCCGTCGACAAGGGTGCGTTGCAGGCCGTCGAGCAGCATCGGCAGCATCGCGCAGAGCTGCCCGTAGGCGTCGGCGCCCAGCCGGACGTGCTGGCCCGCCTGCTGGGCGGTGTCGAGGCTGCCGGCGCAGCGATCGAGGCGTGCGGCGTGGGCGGTCAGGTCGTCCGGGTCGACCTGGATGCCCTCACCGGCGGGCATCGCTCGGCCCCTGGTCGCGGCTCAGCCGACTGCGGTACGAGTCGATGATGGCCTGGGCGCTCGCGTCGTCGCCGAAGGACTCCGCGGTTACTTCAGCCACCTGCCGCAGCAGGTCGGTGCGCGCGGCTCTCGTGGTGTCCACGATTCGCTGGGCGGTGCGCGCTGCGGGCTGTTGCCGGGTGCGCTCGTCGAGCCACAGGTCGATCAGCAGGCCAGCCGAGTCGACGGTGACCTGGACCGTCCGATCGGGGGTGTGGGCGGTGCCTGTCAGCTCCCGCATCCGCGTCGACAGCGTCTTCGCTCGTTCCGCCCGCTCGGCGAGCGACGACTCCCACTCGTCGAGCCGGCGTCCGGCCGCGTCGAGCGCAGCGTCGTCCGCCCACATGTTGACCCTCCCCAGGGGACCACCGCCGACGGCAGCCAGCGGGATCACCGGCACGTTATCAACTGGTGGCGCTCCGTGTATGCCCCTGAATAGGGAGGGACGCCGCACCGGCCATCGCCATGTGCCCGAATCCGAACCACGTGACGATCCGGTCAACGAAGATTGTTCCCGTGACGAGCGACAACCCGCACCGGGGATGGACCAGCCGGACCGCCTGGGAGGGGCGGTTCAACGCTCCGCTGCGCGCGTTCCTGCGCACCGAGACCGGTGGCGCACGGGTGGTGCTCGTCGCTGTGGTGGCGGCGCTGGCGTGGGCCAACCTGGACGTGTCGTCGTACGAGTCGCTCTGGAGCACCTCCCTCTCGGTCCAGCTCGGCGACTGGCCTGTGTCACACGACCTGCGTACCTGGGTCAACAGCGGTCTCATGACGTTCTTCTTCCTGGTCGCGGGGCTGGAGTTGCGACGCGAGTTCGACATCGGCGAGCTGCGGGATCGGCGGCGACTGGCGCTGCCGATGCTGGCCGGGTTCGGCGGCATGCTCCTGCCGATCGGGATCTATCTGACGATCAACGCCGGGCGCCCCACCGCTGCGGGATGGGGCGCGGTGATGGCCACGGACACGGCGCTCGCGCTCGGCGCGCTGGCCGTCTTCGGGCCGCGCTTCTCGGATCGGCTGCGGGGTTTCCTGCTGACCGTCGCTGTCGTCGACGACGTGGTGGCGATCGCGGTGTTGGCGATCGCGTACCCGGAACACCCCTCGCCGACGGCGCTGCTCGTCGCGGCGGCGATCTTCGGTGTTGTCCTGCTCGTCCGCGGCTTCGGCGTGCGGTTCGGGCCGGTCTACGCGCTGCTGGGGGTGGCGGCCTGGTTCGCCGTCTCGGAGTCCGGTGTCGACCCGGTCGCGGTGGGCCTGGTGATGGGGTTGCTGACCTACGCCTACGCTCCCGGTCGCGGCGACCTGCAGCGGGCGAGCGACCAGTTCCGCCTCTTCCGGGAACAGCCCACCCCGCAGCTCGCCCGCATGGCCCAGGCCGGGCTCACCTCGGCGCTGTCGCCGAACGAGCGGCTGCAGACGCTCTACCACCCGTGGGCGAGCTACGTGATCGTGCCGCTCTTCGCACTGGCGAACGCCGGGATCGTGATCGACGGCGACCTGCTCGCCAGGGCCGTGACCTCCCCGGTCACGCTCGGGGTCGTGGTCGCGTACGTCGTTGGCAAGCCGGCCGGGATCCTGGCCACCTCGTGGCTGGTGGCCCGGCTGAGCGGCAACCGGTTCCGGCCACCGGTCGGCTGGCTTGCCGTCGCGGGGGTCGGCACGGTGTCCGGCATCGGATTCACCGTCGCGCTCCTGATCGCCACCCACGCCCTGAGCGGCCCTGCGCTGGATGAGGCGAAGCTCGGCATCCTCGTGGCGACGGTGGGTGCGTCCGTTGTCACCTGGCTGGTGTTCCGCTCTGTCGCCCGGCTCTCGCCGGCACGGCGCGCGCGCGGGCTGCTGGGCGTCGCCGAGGGGATCGTCGACCTGAAGCTGCCGGTCGATCCGGATCGCGACCACATGCGCGGGGCGCTCGACGCGCCGGTGACGGTCGTGGAGTACGGCGACTTCGAGTGCCCCTACTGCGGGCAGGCCGAGCCGGTGGTCCGGGAACTGCTGGCCGACTTCGCCAACGTCCGGTACGTCTGGCGGCACCTGCCGCTCACCGACGTTCACCCGCATGCGCAGCTCGCCGCCGAGGCCGCCGAGGCTGCGGGCGAGCAGGGCGCGTTCTGGGGAATGCACGATCTGCTTCTCGCGCACCAGGACGCGCTCGGTCCCGCCGAGCTGCTCGGTTATGCCGAGCAGCTCGACCTGGACCTCGACGGGTTCCGGGAGCACATGGCGAGGCGGATGGGCGTTGACCGGATCGCCGAGGACGTCGACTCCGCCGACCTCAGCGGCGTCACCGGCACCCCGACATTCTTCATCAACGGTCGGCGCCACCACGGCGCGTACGACATCACCGCGCTCTCGGCGGCGGTGAAGTCGGCGTTCGCGAGCGTGCGCCTCCAACCCGAGTACCACCGTGGCGAGCGTGGCCAGCGCCAGGACAGCTAGCCGGTCGGGGAGCGGGCGGGCGACCTGCCGCCCGCTCCCCAATGGATAGGACGCGGGCTCTTGACTCCCGGGAAACATCAGGCCACCATCTGACAACGTTGTCACCGACTTCCTCGCCATCTGACAACGTTGTCATCCCTGGAGGCGCAATGTCCGAGCCATCGCCCGTTTCGCGGCGTACCTTCCTCTCCGCCGGAGCGACGCTGCTGGCGTCGGTCGGGGTGAGCGCCGTCCTGCCTGACGCGGCCGCCAGCGCCGCCGCGCCGCCGGCCGGCGGCCCGTCGCCCACCGATCTCGCCAGGTACCGCCCGGTGTCGGTCTCCTCGACCGACTACGCGCCGACGCCCGCCGCGTTCGCCGTGGACGGTCTGCCCCGGGTCGGCGTACGGGGCAGCGGATGGCGCGCCGCGAACGGCGATCCGCAGTGGATCTCGGTGGACCTTCAGGCGCAGTGCCGCGTCGAGGCCGTCACCCTGGTCTTCGAGGCGACCCTCGCCGACGGACCGTTCGACGGCAACTACACCGACACCGACGGTGACGAGATCCTCTCCAGCGCCGCGAAGGCGTATCGCATCGACGTCTCCACCGACGGCCACGACTGGCGGTCGGTGTACGAGACCACCGACGGTCAGGGCGGTGTGCAGGCCATCAAGCTTCCGCAGCCCGTCACCGCGCGCTGGGTCCGGATGACGGTCACCGGGCGGTCGAACAGCAACCCGGTCGGCCTGAACGGCTTCCAGGTCTACGGCGTCGCCCTGTCCCCTCGCCCGAAGGCCGCGGGCTGGACGAGCTGGGAGGGAGGCAACACCGGCCGGGCCCCCGAGCTCACGGTGGCCCCGGACGGCACGGTCGCGCTGGAGTCCGGCTGGTCGCTGACGATGGACGACTTCGCGGGCACCACCGACGGCGCCGAGCTGTCCCGCGCCGGCGTCGACGTCAGCTCCTGGCTGCCGGCGACCGTGCCCGGCACCGTGCTGGGCACCCTGGTCGAGCAGGGACACCTGCCCGACCCGGTCGCCGGCTTCAACAACCTGCGCATCCCGGAGGCGCTGTCGCGGCACACCTGGTGGTACCGGCGGGCGCTGCGGCTGCCGCGCGGCCTGGACACCTCCGCCGGCCGCCGGATCTGGCTGGAGTTCGACGGCATCAACCACGAGGCCACCGCCTGGGTCAACGGTGTGCGGGTCGGCAGCGTCAAGCACCCGTTCGCGCGGGCCGCCTTCGACATCACCGACGCTCTCGCGGGCCACCGCGACCACGTGCTGGCCGTGCGGGTCACCCCGATGCCCCACCCCGGCACCCCCGGCGACAAGGGCCCCGACGGCCGTACCTTCCTCCAGTCGGCCCACCACTACCTTGACGCGCCGACCTACCTGGCGGTGTCCGGTTGGGACTGGATGCCCGCCGTCCGCGACCGGGTCACCGGCCTGTGGGACCACGTGCGGTTGCGCAGCACCGGCACCGTGGTCGTCGGCGACCCGCACGTCGAGACCACGCTGCCGAAACTGCCGGACACCGGCACGGCCGAGGTCACCATTCGGGTGCCCGTGCGCAACGCCACGGCCACCGCGACCACCGTCACCGTGCGCGCGGAGTTCGACAAGGTACGCGTCGAGTCAACGGTGACCATTCCCGCCCACGGGTCCGCGACGGTCTCCTTCACCCCGGAGCGTTTCGGGGCCCTGCGCCTCGCCAAGCCCCGCCTCTGGTGGCCCAACGGCTACGGCGAGCCCCACCTGTACGACCTGACGCTGACCGCCACGGTCAAGCACGCGGTCAGCGACAGGCGTGAGCTGCGCTTCGGCATCCGCGAGTTCGGCTACGACTGGCATCAGCCGATCGTGATCTCCCCGCCCGGCCAGCCCCCGCTGGACTTCGTCGACGGCGCCGCCACGCAGACCGTCACCTTCGATCGGCAGCACGCCCGACACGTGCGCATCCAGGCCGGCCAGCGCGCCACCGGCTGGGGCATCTCGATGTACGCGCTGTCGGTGGCCGACGGCGCCGGCCCGGACCTCGCCCTGGGGCGCGACGCGACCGCGTCGTCGTCGGAGAACGACACCAACGTGCCCGCCAGGGCCGTGGACGGTGACGCCGCGACCCGCTGGGCCTCGCAGGCCGAGGACGACCAGTGGATCCAGGTCGACCTCGGCGCGGCCGTCGACTTCGACCGGGTCACCATCGTCTGGGAGCAGGCGTACGCCCTCGACTACCGCGTCCAGGTGTCTGCCGACGGCGGCACGTGGACCGACGTGAAGGCCGTCAGCAACGACACCCCGCTGGGCAGCCGCGCCACCCAGGTCGAGACGTTCGCCAGCCAGACCGCCCAGCACCTGCGCATCCAGACCGGCGCGCGGGTGACCTCGTGGGGGGTGTCCATGTGGGCGCTCTCGGTGCAGCGGCAGGCCGAGCCGGACGTCGACCTGGCGCTGGGCCGGACGGCCACCGCGTCGTCGTCCGACAGCGACGCCAACGGCCCTGACCGGGCCGTCGACGGCAATCCCCGGACCCGGTGGTCGTCGAAGTTCGAGGACAACCAGTGGATCCAGGTCGACCTCGGCGCTCCGGTCAGCTTCGACCAGGTGACCATCGTCTGGGAGCAGGCGTACGCCCGCGACTTCGTCATCCAGGTCTCGAATGACGGGCAGCGGTGGACCGACGTGAAGCCGGTCAGCAACGCCGTCACCCAGCTCAAGATCAGCGTGAACGGTGTGCCGGTCTTCGCCCGGGGCGGCAACTGGGGCTGGGACGAGCTGCTGCGTCGGGTGCTGCCCGACCGGCTGGCCGACACGGTCGAGATGCACCGCGACATGAACTTCACGATGATCCGCAACTGGCTGGGCAGCAGCAACCGCGAGGAGCTGTACCGGGCCTGCGACGAGCAGGGCATCCTGGTGTGGAACGACTTCTGGCAGGCGGGCGCGTTCCTGCCCAACCCGCCCGGCTACGTCGACATCGCCGCCGACACCATCCGGCGTTTCCGCCACCACCCCAGCATCGTGGTGTGGTGCGGCGCCAACGAGGGTGACCCGCCGCCGATCGTCGACGCCGGGCTCAAGCAGGCCGCGGCCACCGAACACCCGGAGATCCTCTACATCCCCAACTCGGCCGGCGGCATCGTCAGCGGCCACGGCCCGTACCACTGGGTCGAGCCGGCGACCTACAACAACAGGAACACGTACGACACGGGCGCGTTCGGCTTCCACACCGAGATCGGCATGCCGGTGGTGTCGGTCGCCGAGAGCATGCGCAATCTGGTCGGCGACGCGCCGGAGTGGCCGATCGGCGAGGTGTGGAACTACCACGACTGGTCGACCATCGGTAACCAGCGCGTCGGCACGTACCAGGCGGCGATCGACGCGCGGCTCGGTGCGTCCGGCTCGCTCGACGAGTTCGCCGCCCGGGCGCAGTTCGTCAACTACGAGAGCCACCGCGCCATGTTCGAGGCGTGGAACGCCAACCTGTGGCAGGACGCGACCGGCCTGCTGCTGTGGATGTCGCACCCGGCGTGGCACAGCACGGTCTGGCAGACCTACGACTACGACCGCGACGTCAACGGCGCCTACTACGGCGCCCGCAAGGGGTGCGAGCCGGTGCACGTCCAGGCCGACCCGGGCACCTGGCAGGCACGGGTGGTCAACCACACCACGGCCGCGCTCACCGGAGTGACGGTCACCGCCCGCCGGTACGACCTCAACGGCCGCTCGCTGGGTGTCGCCCAGCGCCAGCGGGTGGACGTGGCACGCTCGTCGACGACGCCCGTGTTCGCCGTCGCCGCGCCGGACGGCGGTGGGCTGCACCTGGTCTGGTTGGAGTTGCGCGACGGCCGTGACCGGCTGCTCGCGGAGAACACCTACTGGCGCTACGACAAGGCCGAGCAGATGCGGGCGCTCAACGACCTGGCGAGCCCCCGACTGTCGACGTCGACGAGCACCGTACGTGTCGTGGACGGCCGGAACACCGTCACCACGACGGTCCGCAACCAGGGCCGTACGGTTGCCGCGATGATCCGGCTCGCCGTACGCGACCAGAGGGGCGAGCGGATCCTCCCGGCCCGCTACGACGACAACTACTTCTGGCTGTTGCCGGGGGAGACGCGTCAGGTGGGGATCTCCTGGCCGGCGCGGCCGGGCCTTGCCCGCCAGGCCACCGTCACCGCCCAGGCGTACAACACGCTCTAGCATTGCGCGCTGGGAGGCGACCGCCGAGGGCCGCCTCCCAGCGCCATCTGGCCCGAGTGAGGTGTTGTCATGACGTTCACCACCAGACCAACCCTGCAGGGAACCTTCGGCATGGTGTCGTCGACGCACTGGCTCGCCAGCCAGTCCGCGATGGGGGTCCTGGAACGCGGCGGCAACGCCTTCGACGCCGCGGTGACCGCCGGGTTCGTCCTGCACGTCGTCGAACCCCACCTCAACGGCCCGGGGGGCGAGGTGCCGGCCATCGTGGCGACCGCCCAGGATCCTCGCCCGAAGGTGCTGTGCGGGCAGGGTCCGGCCCCGGCCGCCGCGACCATCGCCCACTTCCGGTCCCTCGGCATGGACCTCATCCCGGGCGCCGGCCCGCTCGCGGCGGCAGTGCCCGGCGCGGTGGACGCGTGGCTCCTGCTGCTGCGCGAGCACGGCACGTTCGCGCTCGCCGACGTGCTGGAGCCGGCGATCGGCTACGCCGCCGCCGGCCACCCCCTGGTGGGCAGGGTCGGTGAGACCGTCGCGGCCGTGCGGTCGCTGTTCGAGGAGCACTGGCCGACGTCCGCCCAGCTCTGGCTGCGCGACGGCCGGCCACCGGCGGCGGGGGAGAGGTTCGCCAACCCGGCGTACGCGCGCACCCTGCGCCGACTCGTCGAGGCCGGGCAGGCGGCCGGCGCCGACCGGGAGGCGCAGATCGAGGCCGCGCGCCGAGCCTGGGGTACGGGCTTCGTGGCCGAGGCGATCGACGAGTTCAGCCGGCGGCCGTTCCGGGACTCCAGTGGACGCGCGCACGCCGGGCTGGTCACCGGCGACGACCTGGCCGCCTACTCGGCGACCTGGGAGGCCCCGGCGACCCTCGACTGGCAGGGCTACTCGGTGGCGAAGACCGGGTTCTGGGGCCAGGGGCCGGTGCTGCTCCAGGCGCTGGCCGTCCTCGACGCGCTCGACGACGACGGCGCGTACGAGACGGCCACCGCTGTCGGCGTCCACGCCCAGGTCGAGGCGCTCAAGCTCGCCTTCGCCGACCGCGAGGCATGGTACGGCGACAGCGCCGATGTGCCCGCCGCGGCGCTGCTCTCCCCGGCGTACGCGCGGGAGCGGGCCGGGTTGATCGGTGACCGCGCGTCGACCGAGCTGCGACCGGGGAGTCCCGACGGGGCGCAGCCGCGCCTGCCGGCCCACGTCCGACCCGGCGCCGGCCGCCGCGTCGATGCCTCGGACCCGACCACGGGGGAGCCGACGGTGCGGTCCGACGGGGTGAACCGGGGCGACACCTGCCACGTGGACGTCGTCGACCGCTGGGGCAACATGATCTCCGCGACGCCGAGTGGTGGCTGGTTGCAGAGTTCGCCCACGATCCCGGAACTCGGCTTTCCGCTGGGCAGCCGGCTGCAGATGTTCTGGCTGGAGGAGGGGCTGCCCTCGTCGCTCGCCCCGGGCCGCCGACCGCGCACCACGTTGAGCCCGACGATGGTGCACCGCGACGGGGAGCCGGTCCTGGCGTGCGGTACGCCCGGCGGTGACCAGCAGGACCAGTGGCAGGTGCCCTTCCTGCTGCGCCACCTCGTCGGCGGTCAGCATTTGCAGGAGGCCATCGACGCGCCCGCGTGGCACACCGTCAGCCTGCCGGCGTCGTTCTATCCCCGCGACTCGGAGCCCGGCGTCCTGCTCATGGAGGACCGGTTCGACGCCGACGTGGTGCGGGCCCTGCGGGCGTACGGGCACGAGGTGCGGCTCGCCGACGCGTGGAGTCTGGGCCGGCTCTGCGCCGTGACCCGGGACCCGGTCACGGGCGTGCTCGCCGCCGGCGCGAACCCGAGAGGCATGCAGGGCTACGCGTGCGGCCGGTAGCGCGCGCCGGATGGCCGAGGGTCAGGCGCCGCGCGCGAACAGGGCCAGGCGTACGCGGTTGGGGCTGTCGGTCTTGGTCATGAGGCTCGTGATGTGGGTCTTGACGGTGGTGACGCCGATGTGGAGCCGTTCGGCGATCTCGCTGTTGGACAGGCCCTCGGCGACAAGGGTCAGCACGTCCTGCTCGCGGGCGGTCAGCCCCTGCACGGGTCGGGGCGGCTCGGCGCGGGCGCGCACCGCGCGTTGGACGAGGCGGTGCAGCACCTCCGGGGTGAACGGGCTGTCGCCCGCGGCGGCGCGGCGGATGCCGTCCAGCAGCTCGGTCGGGGGCGCGTCCTTGAGCAGGAAGCCGCACGCCCCAGCGCTCAGCGCGGGGTAGAGGTGGTCGTCCTCGCCGAACGTGGTCAGCACCAGCACCCGGGTGGCGGGACGCTCGGCGAGGATCCGCGACGTCGCGGTGATTCCGTCGACGCCGGGCATGCGCAGGTCCATGACGACGACGTCGGGGATGAGCCGGGCGGCGAGGACGACCGCCTCGCGGCCGTTGTCGGCCTCGCCGACGACCTCGATGTCGGGTTGCGCGTCGCACAGCATGCGCAGGCCCGCGCGAATGAGGTGCTGGTCGTCGACCAGCAGGATGCGGATCACGCCGGCTCCGGGGCGGCTGATGCGGCCGGTACCTCACGGGCCCGCGGCGCCGGCCCGGCGGCGGTCTCGGGGAGCGTGTTCGGCAGGACGGTCCGCACGCGCCAGCCCGTGCCGGTCGGTCCCGCCTCCAGCCGGCCGCCGAGGACCTCGACGCGTTCGGACATGCCGGTGATGCCGTGGCCGCCGCCGGCCGGCACCGGCGTCGGCGCGCTGTCGCCGTCGACGCCACCCCCGTCGTCGGTGACCTCCCAGTGCACGGCCCCGCCGTGCAGGGCGACCACCAGGTGCGCCCGCGCGGCCGGCCCGGCGTGGCGTGCCACGTTGGTCAGCGCCTCCTGGGTCAACCGCAGCACCGCCAGGCCACGCACCGCGTCGAGGGAGCCGATCGCCGCGTCGATGTCGGCGTCCACGGTGATGCCGGCCTGGCGGGCCCGGTCGACGGCGGCGCCGAGCGCCGAGGGGAGCGCCGAGGGCTCGATCGCGGTCAGCGCCGCGTCCCCGCGTACCCCGTCGGGGTTGCGCAGCACCGCGACCAGCCGGCGCAGCTCCGCCAGGGCCGCGGTGCCCGTGCCGTGCACGTCGTCGAACACCTCGTCCACCCGGGGGTCCAGGTCGGTGAGGACGTGCCGGGCCACACCGACCCGCAGCACCATCGACGCCACGTGGTGGGCGACGACGTCGTGCAGCTCGCGGGCGATGGCGCTGCGCTCGTCGGCGCGCGCCGCGCGGCTCTCCGACTCGCGGCGCCGCTGCTCGGCCAGCGCCCGCTCCACGGCCTGCCGACCCAGCTCCCGGTTGGTCCGGATGACCAGGCCGAGCAGCACCGGGACACCGACCTCCAGGGCCAGTCCGACGACGCCGGAGGCGACCTGGCGCAGCGGGTCGCCGATCGAGTCGGTCAGGTCGACCACGGCCAGCAGCCCGGCGCCCAGCCAGATGGTGCGGGCGCGAGCCGAGAGCATGGTGACCTCGAGCAGCGCCCAGCTCGCCCCCACCTGGTTGATGGTGAAGTCGTCGATGAGGCAGACCGCGACCGCCAGCAACGCCGTCTGGAGCACCAGGTTGACCACCGGCCGGCGATACGTCACGAGCGCGGCGGCGAACGCGGCCACCGCGAGGATCCACTGTGTCACCGTTGGCGCGGAGCCGGAGTGGGGCACGACGAGCAGGTAGCCCAACCCGCTGAGGTCGAGCAGCACCATCCGCACGCGGGCGTCCCGCGTGTCGAACAGTCGTCCCAGCCACCCCACGGTCGTCAGCCTAGGTGCTCACGGTCGGTGGCAGCGACCGCCGACCGCCGCCACCGCGTCCGTACGCCCAGGTAGGCGGCCAGCCCGAGTGGTCCGAGCAGGATGGTCAGCACCAGCACCGGAGCCATGACCAGCGCCGGCACCCCCCGTTCCCGGCTGTCCAGCCACGCCCAGCGGCCCACGAACAGATCGAACGCGATCAGGTGCGCCCAGCCCGCCGCCGCGCCGTCGGGCGTGCCGAGCAGGTCGCGTACCCCGGCCAGGGTCGGCGACGCGACGGCGGGCAGCACCTCGCCGAACGCCGGGACCACCAGCAGCGCGTAGATCACCACGACGGGCAGCACGATCAGCGGTGAGCTGATGATCCGGGCGGTCCAGGACCAGCGCGGCACCAGGATCATCAGCGCCCAGAACGGCGCGGCCACCGCGAACGTCAGGGAGAACAGCGTCGCGGTCATGCCGCGAGCGCCAGTTCCGGGCGGCGTCGGCGGGCCAGGACCAGGCCGCTGGCGGTCGCCGTCGCGACCACCAGGGCCGCGACGGCGGCCAGGGTGCGGGCGTCCGGGCGCAGCAGCGGCTGCCCGCGCAGGGCCTGCCAGGTCAACAGCATCGTGAGTACGCCGTACGCGCAGCCCGCGACGACCAGCAGCCGGACGCGGGTGCGCGTGTCGAGCCGGGTCGCGAAACGGGTCAGCAGGATCGCCAGGATCGGCAGGGCCTGCAGGGCGTGCAGCCCCACGAAGTGCCCGATCCGCAGGTCACCGCCGGTGGTGCTCCAACCGACCACGGGCAGCCCCGGCCCACCGTCGGCCACGCCCACGCTGTGCGCCCCGGAGATGCCCTCGATGCCCGGGTCCTGCATCGGCAGCACCATCGGTACCGCCGCGAGCATGCCGAGCAGGGACAGGCCGAGTCCCGACCCGACGGCGGTCGCGGCGACCCGGTCGGGGATCCGCCGGATCAGCACGACGATCCCGATGACGAGGTGCGCGAGGAACAGCACCATGATCGCCGCGCCCATCGACGCGAACAGCGCGGTGTTCAGCGCTGTGGTGTCGTTGAAGTGGCTGGTCTGCCCGCGGATCACCTGACCGACGATCCACGCGTTCTCCAGGACCGCCACCGCGACGATGACGATCACCGCCCACTCGACGATCCGGCTGCGCCGGGCCAGCAGGGAGAGCATCCAGGCGAGCGTCGCGCCGTACAGGACGAAGGACACCGCGAACTTGAACGGCTTGAGCCAGATCGGCGCCCCGGTGAGGACGCGCGGGTCGACGAGGATGCCGACCGTGGCGACGACGGCGAGCACCGCCATCGCGCAGACGAGAATCAGGAGGGGGCGGTTCCAGTGTGTCGCCCGACGCAGAACGGTAGTCATGTCTGTAGATGCTCGGGGCCGTTCCCGCCGGTCGCGTCCGACCACGGGCCCCGGTTGCGGCCCGGGGTCGGAGCGCATCTCCTCCCTGGGTAGGAGGCGCGATCGGGGCGGCCCGCCGCCGGTGCTGGCACAATGGCCGGCCTGCCGACCGGACCGGGAGTGACCATGACGATCAACGAGGACCGCGTCCAGCCGAACGAGACCACCGTGCCGCTGCTGCCCTGCCCGGCGCCGGAGGAGACCCTGGCCTTCTGGCGTGCCCTGGGCTTCGAGGTGACCTACGAGCAGATGAGGCCGTACGTGTATCTGGTCGTTCAGTGGAGCGGGTTCGCCCTGCACTACGGGCCCGCGCCGAAGGACCTCGACCCGGCGAAGGAACAGACCGGCGGCTGCCTGGTGTTGGTCGACGCGGTCGCGCCGTACCACGCCGCGTTCGCCGACGCGATGCGCCGCGCCCACGGCAAGGTGCTGGTCAAGGGCCTGCCCCGACTGACCCGCTACCGTGCCGGAGCATCACGGTTCAGCGTCGTCGACCCGTCGGGCAACACCATCATCTTCATCCAACGAGACGAGCCGAAGGATCTGGAGTACGGCGGGTCGAAGGACCTGCAGGGGTTGGCCCGGGTGCTCGACAACGCGCGGATCCTGCGCGAGTTCAAGATGGACGACCTGGCCGCCTACCGGGCGCTCGACTCGGGGATGCGTCGTCGCGCCGAGGACGCTCCGACGGTCGAGCAGGCCACGGCGCTGGCCGGCCTGATCGAGCTGTCGATCGCGCTGGGAAAGACCGATCGGGTGCCCGAGTGGGGCGCCCAGCTCCGCGCGCTGACGTTGACCGCGCCGGAGCGTACGCAGGTGCGGGCCTACATCGCGGACCCGGTCGTCCTCGAACCCTGGTGGTCCGATCCGCGCTGACCACACGGACCGGGGCGAGCCGGACACGGCCCAACCCCGGTCGGCGGGGTCAGCGGGCTGCGGGACGGCGACGGAAGAGCGCCGTCACACCGGCGAGCATGACGAGCAGCAGGCCGGTGAACCAGTTCATCACCGTGATCGTGCTGACGGTTCGCGTGGCGATCCCGATGCCGACGGCCGGCAGGCTCATTCCCAGGTAGGCGATGAGGAACAGCCCGGCCAGGGCCTCGCCGCGCCGGGCGGGCGTGGCCATCGCCGCGACCATGCCGACGGCGGCCTTGAACAGCACGCCGGCCCCGACACCGGCGACCACACCACCGACCAGGAACGCGGTCAGGCTGGCGGTGTGCATACCCACCAGCACGACGGGCACGCCGACCGCCTGCGCCAGCAGCCCGAGCCGCACCTTCGCCGGGGCGGGGAGCCGGTTGGTGACGGTCTGCGCCACGGCGGCGCCGCCGAACACGGCGAACACGACCGCGCCGCCCAGCGCCCGCGAGGGCAGGTGCAGGGCGCCCGCGACGAAGCCCGGGGCGACGGAGGTGAACAGGGCGAACACGGCGAACGACGCGAAGCCGGCGCCGGCAGCAGCCACGTACCCGGCCCGGTCGCCGTGGTCGGCGCTGATCCGTTGCGGCCGGTACGCGGGCTTGACCAGCCGCTCCTCGACGGTCTCCGGGGTCGCCGCGACCGCCACGATGCTTGCGGTCAGCAGCACGGCGAACACCAGGTACGGAGTGCGCAGCGGCGCGTGGACGTACTGGGCGAGGACGCCCGCGACCAACGCGCCCACGCCGAGGCCGCCGATGTTGGCGGCGGTGGAGACCACTTCGAAGCGCTGGCGCGACGCGCCGGGCCGGTGCGCCGCGTGCAGTTCCTGCAGGTAGGCGGTGGCGGTCGCGGTGATCATGCCGATGCCCAGTCCGCTCACCAGGCGGGCGACCAGCAGCACCGGCAGGGACGCGTCGCCCAGGAACAGCGCGGCGGCGACCAGCTCCAACACCAGCGCCGGAATGAGGATCTTCTTCCGGCCGACCCAGTCCGAGACGTGCCCGGCGAGCAGCAGACTGATCACCACACCCACCGCGTACGACGCGAACACGATCGTGACCATGAACGTGGAGAAGTCGTCCCGGGCCATGTAGAGCGGGTAGAGCGGGGCCGGCACGGTGCCGAACGCCATCGCGGTCAGGAACGCCAGAGCGATCACCCAGAAGCCCCGGCCGTGGCGGCGAGACGATCCTTCGGCGCGGGTGGACGCGGCGGCGGGCCGGCGGGATGACAGGATCGTCGACGACATGACCCCACTGTCGCTCCACGCGATCATCGCGTGCAACGAAAGTTGACGCTAGCAACGATCAGTATGGGTGATACTTGGGGACGTGGAACTCCGCCAACTCGAGTACTTCGTCGCCGTGGCCGAGGAGCAGAACTTCACCCGCGCCGCCGCCCGCCTGCACGTCGTCCAGTCCGCCGTCTCGGCGGCGGTCAAGACCCTGGAACGCGAACTGGGTGCGCCGCTGCTGGACCGCAACTCCAAACGCGTACTCCTCACCGACGCTGGCGCCGCGCTGCTGCCCCGCGCCCGCATCGCCCTCGACGCGGCCCGCGACGCCCGCGACGCGGTCGCCGAGGTACACGGCGGCCTCCGTGGCACCCTCCGCATCGGCACGATGACGTCGATCAGACTCCTGCACCTGCCGGCCCTGCTCGGCGAGTTCCACCGCCGGCACCCCGGGGTGCTGTTGCACACCAGCGTCGCTCCGTCCGGCTCCCAGGGGCTCATCGACGCGCTCGCGGAGCGCCGGCTCGACCTGGCGTTCGTCTCGCTGCCCGGCGCGCCGCCGGCCGAGGTCCGCTTCACGGAGCTGGCCCGCTCGGTGATCGATCTCGTCGTGCCGGACGATCATCCGCTGGCCGCCCGCGAGGCGGTGACGCTCGGGGAAATCGCCGGGCTGAACTTCATCGACTCCCCGGTCGGGTACGGCAACCGCGCCGTCACCGACCGGGCGTTCGCCGCCGCCGGCCTTTCCCGGCGCGTCACGATCGAGATCCCCGACATCGCCACCGGCGCCGACCACGTCCGGCACGGCCTCGGTATCGCCCTGCTGCCCCGCTTCGCCGTCGCCGACGCCGAGGGCGTGCGCACGCTGACGGTCACCGACGCCGACCTCGACTGGACGGCGTCGCTCGCCACGCCGGTGGACCGACCGGTGGGCGCGGCCGCCCGCGCCCTCATCGCCCTGACCGGTGAGTTCCTACCCTGACCCGCGCGCTGCGGGGCGGGTGCAGCCCCGCAGCGCGTGGATCAGAAGGGCCACCGGTCGTCGGACCCGGCCTCGATCAGCGGGATCATCGCGAACGCGGCGTCGGACAGTCCGCCGAAGGTGTGCCGGTTCGTGACGGTCGGCGTGTGCCCGACCCGGTATCCGGCCAGGTTCCAGGTGTAGACGGGCACCTCCGCCGGCACCGCCGCGACGACATCCGTCGAGCCGTGCCAGTGGGCCTGCTCATCGGTGAGGATGATCAGCCGGTCGTGTCGGCCGTGGTGCTCGCGGACCGCCTTCTCGGTGTCGGTTCCCCTGCCGAGGAAGTAGCCGCCCTCCTTGAACCGCCGCACCGCCGCGAGGACCGACTCGCCCGCCACCGCAGGGAACACCAGGCTGTCATTGGAGAACGACACCACCGTGGCCGACTGCGCGCGGGCGGCCAGCGCGAGACCGAACACCGCGGCGGCGTCCCAGCAGAGCAGCGTGCCGTCCTTGCTGAACGGGCTCTGCATCGAGCCGGAGGTGTCGATGAGGATCAGCGTCCGCCCGTCCAGGGCGGGCACGTTCGCGAGGGCGTGCTGCAACGCCTTCTCCAGCGGGTACGCCCAGCGCAGGCTCGGCGCCGCGTTGTACGCCGACAGGAAGCGCATCGGCAGCACCCGCGAACTCGCGACCTGAGCCGGGTCGGAGAGCGTGGCCGCCACGGTCTCCGCGACGGTGTCGCTGACCCCGGCCCGGTCGAAGTTGCGCAGATTACGCAGCAGCGCCAGGTAGCCCATCGTCGGGATGACCGACTCCCATGCCGCCGCGTCCATCGCGCTCTGTCGCCAGCCGGCCAGCGCCTCCCACGTCATACCGGCAGCGTCCAGCGTCGCCGGATCGGTGACCTCCCTGCGCTGCTCGACAGGCATCGCCATGAGCGCGTCCCGCGCCCTGAGCATCCGCAGGGACGGGGGTACCGGGTTGTCCCGCCGGTGCCGCCGATCCAGCGCGTGCCGGAACAGGTCGCCCTGTCGCTCATCCCTGGCGGTGGGGTGGGTCAGCTCGATGACGTCACCGAAGCGCACCTGGTTGGCGATGGAGTCGTACTTGAGCAGACTCCGCTCGGTGTAGAGCCGGACCGCCGCGTCAGCGATGCCCCGCTTCACCGGCTTGGGCAGTGCCCGGCCATGACGAGCCAGCCAGTACGCGAGCGCCTCGCCCGGCTCGTCCGCACGCTGCAACGCCGCATCCACGACCGCGCGGGAACCCGGAATTCCCGCCGCTACCTGGGCACGGGCACCCTCAAGGGCCGCCACCACGGACGCTGAGCGCATCATCGCTCCGGTGCGGAGCCACGGTACGAAGCGCGCGAACCAGTCGGGATCCGCGACGGCGACGGCGGCGACCAGGTCCCGGAAACGGGCCTCCCGGCTGGTGGAACCCTCGTAGAAGGTGTCCTCGCCCACCATGTTCGAGACACCGAGCAGGAACAGTTCGAGGCGCGGCTCACGGACGAAACCGGGTGCGCCCTCGCCGGTCGCCGGCCGATGCCGGCTCGTGCGCAGCTTGACGTTGAACTTGGCCATGACGTCCCCCACGTCAGTCAGCCGAGAAGGCGCCACCACAGCGCACACCCGAGATCAGAGTCGGCCACGGACTAGTCCGCCGTTCTGTCCGTTGAACCACCGACCCGAAGGTGTCGGGGGGATTCGAACCCCCATCTGCGGAGCCGGGAAGTAATCGTTGCCTGCGCACCGGGTGTGCGTGTGGTCGCGCTTCCCGAGATCGAGGTTGGCGACGGATGTCCTTCACCGGGGCCGGAACCCCTCCAGATGTAGCCGTCGCCTACGCACCGGGAAGTGCGGTCACGACCGTAGCGGCAGCGGTGCGGGAGGGGCAACGGGTTTTGTGATCTTGTGATCGACGGCGGCTGGTCGCACCACACGCCCGAGATCAAAAGTGGACACGGTGTTCGCGGGTTCGAACCGCAGGCCCTTGCCGGGCCTTCACCAGGAAGTAACCGTATCCGTCGCACCGGGCGTGCGGCGAGAGCACCTCCCGAGATCGAAGCGGCGACGGCGACCGGCCCTCGCGGGCCAAGGTGACCTGGGCCGCTGGTCGACGCCACGTGACATGGCGGTGGGATTCGAACCCACGTCTCCCCGATTGGAAGCGGAAGTAGCCGTTGCCTGCGCACCGGGAGGTGCCCCATGACGGTAGGCCCGCGTTGCCACGCCAACAACCCGATTCCGCATCCGCTGTCGAGGACTCCGGGCGGTGGGCGCAGCCGGTGGCCGGCGGCGACCGTCGGTCACCTCCGTGGGGGCGGATGCGGTGGTGAGCGGTATACCTCAGAGTCATATTCATACCTCTGAGGTATACCGCTCACCAGCACATCGACACGGCGGGCAGCCAAAGCGGATGACCAGCGCCCTTCGCCGCAGCCCCAGCCCCGTCTTGAGTTAGGACTTATTCGTCTAGATCATGGGCAGGACCAGCGCGGTCGAGGCCGCCAGCTCCCGATCGAACACCTCGTCGCGCGGGACGAACACCATGGCCTGCCCCTCGCCGAGCACGACGTCTTCCTGTCGCGCGGTGGTGACGCCATGGAAGATGTGCACCGTCACGGTGTGCCCGAAGCCCGCCTCGTACGGGCGCGGACCGCTCCACAGCAGGCGCAGCTCACCGGCTGTCAGGCCGGTCTCCTCCAGCAGCTCGCGGCGGGCCGCCTGCTCGGGCGACTCGCCGGGCTCGATGTGACCGCCGGGAAGGCTCCACTGGTTGGGTGAGACGGGCGCGTGCTCGTCGCGATGCTGCATCAGCACCGACCCGGAGGCGTCAACGAGCAGGACGAGGGCGACGTCGTAGGTGGCCATGCACGAGACCATGCCACGCTGGCCGGCCCCCGTCGCCGGTCGTCGGACGTACCCTCCGTGAATGGATTTGGATGATCTTCCTGTGGTGGAGTTCGGGTTCCCCGGGCCGCTGCGGGACACGCTCGTTGCCGCGATCCTGGCCGGCGCGAAGACCTCCACGTCCGCGCTGCTGCTCGGCTACGAGCACGCGAACGAGCCGCTGCCGGAGGCCGGTCACGTGCTCTGAACAGCCCTGGGGCGGCCGCCGGATCAGCCCTGCGCCGCGGTCGGTCCTGGGCTACCTGGCCTTACCCCAGGGAAAGAAGAAGTCGTCACTGTCGGCGAGCCACCAGTAGTACTCGGGAGACTTGTGGTTCTTGCACGCCACCCGCGTGACGGCGACCGATGCGGCCCGGATGCGATCGGCAGCGACGCCGGGAGCGATGATCGCGGTGGGCGGGAATTCCGTCTTGATCCGCCGGCCGAGGTCGTTCGCGGCCGCCTGCAGGTCGGGCCACTCAAGCCGCTTCCGTATCAGGTTGAGTTCTTCGGCCTTGCGCGCGTAGTAGACGGTGAGCACGAGACCAACGACGCCGGTGATGAACCCGCCGATTCCCAGCCATCGATCCATCCCGCCAGCGTAGGCACGGCCCGCCAGACCTCCACGCTCGCTCGCACGCCGTGGTCGCCGTCGAGTCGTGGGGATCTCAGCGCCAGGCTGGTCTTCGTAACCTGGATCCGCGAGACTCCCCGGTATGGGTGATCGTTCTCGCCGGTGGGCGTGGGTCGGAGTGCTCGTCATCGGGCTGATCCTGTATCTGGCGGTGCTGCGGACCCTCGTCCGCACCCAGAACCCGAACTTCGTGCCGGCACTGATCCTGCTCGGCGCGACCCTGGCTCCCCTGACGTTCCTCACGTTCGCCCAGGCCCGTACCGGGCGTTGGCAGGTGCCGGCGTCGGTTCTGGTGACATCGGCGTTTTTCGGCGGGGTGATCGGCACGGTGGTCGCCGGCACCCTGGAGTACGACACTCTGCGCGGCCTCGGCGCCCTGCCCATGCTGTTCGTGGCACTGATCGAGGAGTCGGCGAAGCTGATCGTCCCCGTGGTGCTGCTGTTCACGGCCCTGGCGCAGCACCGTCGCCGTCTGCCGTCCGACGGTCTGGTCATCGGTGTGGCCGCCGGCATGGGCTTCGCCGCGTTGGAGACGATGGGGTACGCCTTCACCGCGCTGCTGAGCTCGCAGGGCAACATTGGCGCGGTGGAGCAGACCCTGTTCATCCGTGGTCTGACCGCGCCCGCCGGGCACACCGCCTGGACCGGGCTCACCGCCGGAGCGCTGTGGGCGCTGCTGGCCAGCCCGAGCGTCGGCCGGCTGTTCGGGTTCCTCGGCACCTTCCTCGGCGTCGTCGTCCTGCACACCCTCTGGGACACGTTCTCCGGTTCGCTGGTCTTCGTCGTACTGGCGATCGTCAGCATCGGCTGGCTGTTCTGGGAGCTGCACCGCTACCGGACCTTCGGTGATCGCCTGGCGGTCCAGCACCCGTCGAACTGATCGCGGCCCTCCTACACCATGCCGTCGGCGGCCAGCGCGAAATGGCCCGCTCTGCTGATCCCGCTGCGGCCGGGCTGGCACCTCATCTACTGTCGGACTGTTCACATTTAGTGGCTTTCGTCGGGAAGGTGCAGCGATGGGGGTGCGCCGCTGGGTCGAGAGCTGGCCGCTCTACCGCCAGCTCACCGGCACCGACCCGCTCGGGCGGGGCGCGGCGGCCAAGTCGGCCCTGTCACTGTCGCTGACCGCCCGCACCGACACCGCCGACTCGGTCGCCCGGTCGGTCTGTCCGTACTGCGCGGTGGGTTGTGGCCAGCGGGTGTTCGTCAAGGACGGGCAGGTCACACAGATCGAGGGTGACCCGGACAGTCCTATCTCGCGGGGCCGGCTCTGCCCGAAGGGCTCGGCGAGCAAGAGTCTGGTGACCAGTCCGCTGCGGCAGACGACGGTCCGCTACCGGCGGCCGTACGGCACCGAGTGGGAGGATCTCGACCTCGGCACGGCGATGAACATGATCGCCGACCGGGTCCTGGCCGCCCGGGACGAGACCTGGGAAGACCATGACGACGAGGGCCGGCCGCTCAACCGGACGCTGGGGATCGCCAGTCTGGGTGGGGCGACGCTGGACAACGAGGAGAACTACCTCATCAAGAAGTTGTTCACCGCGATGGGGGCGCTGCAGATCGAGAACCAGGCCCGTATTTGACACTCCGCCACCGTCCCCGGTCTGGGGGCCAGCTTCGGTCGTGGCGGCGCCACCCAGTTCCAGCAGGACATCGCCAACGCTGACGTCATCGTCATCCAGGGTTCGAACATGGCGGAAGCACATCCGGTGGGTTTCCAGTGGGTGATGGAGGCCAAGCACCGTGGCGCGAAGGTGTTCCACGTCGACCCGCGGTTCACGCGGACCAGCGCGGTGGCGGACGCGTACCTGCCGATCCGGGCGGGCACCGACATCGCCCTGCTCGGCGGCGTGATCCGCTACATCCTCGACAACGAGCTGGACTTCCGCGAGTACGTGGTCGCTTACACGAACGCCGCCACCATCGTGACCGAGGAGTACCGCGACACCGAGGATCTGTACGGGCTCTTCTCCGGCTTCGCCGAGGACAACGCCAGCTACGACCAGAGCAGTTGGCAGTACGAGGGCGTCGAGGAGAACATCCCCCCCCGGGACACCGAGACGCAGCGGGAAACGGCGGCCGGGCTGGAGCACGAGTCGCACGGCGCGCCGGTGGGCGGGCAGACGCAGCGGGACGAGACGTTGCAGCATCCGCGCTGCGTTTACCAGATCCTCAAGCGGCACTTCTCCCGCTACACGCCGGAGATGGTGGAGCGGGTCTGCGGGATCCCGCAGGAGAAGTTCCTCGAACTGGCGCAGGCGTGGACGGCGAACTCGGGCCGGGACCGCACCGGCATGCTGATCTACTCGGTGGGGTGGACGCAGCACAGTGTGGGCGTGCAGTACATCCGTACCGGGGCGATCATCCAGTTGCTGCTGGGCAACATGGGGCGGCCGGGTGGTGGCGTCATGGCGCTGCGCGGTCACGCCAGCATCCAGGGTTCGACGGACATCCCGACCCTGTTCAACCTGCTGCCCGGCTACCTGCCGATGCCGCACCACGCCGACCACCCGACCTTCGACGAGTGGGTGGACAGCATCCGCCACCCCGGGCAGAAGGGCTTCTGGGGTGACGCGCGCGCCTACGGCGTGAACTTGCTCAAGGCGTACTGGGGTGACGCGGCCACCGCCGACAACGACTACTGCTACGGCCACCTGCCGCGGATGACCGGTGACCACGGCACCTACCAGCAGGTGCTCAACATGATCGACGGGAAGGTCAAGGGGTACTTCCTGCTCGGGCAGAACCCCGCGGTGGGCTCGGCGCACGCCCGCGCGCAGCGCCTCGGCATGGCCAACCTGGACTGGCTGGTCGTGCGGGACCTCTTCATGGTCGAGAGCGCCACGTTCTGGCAGCACGCCCCGGAGATCGAAACGGGCGAGATCGTGCCCGAGGAGTGTCGTACCGAGGTGTTCTTCCTGCCGGCCGCCTCACACGTGGAGAAGGAGGGCACGTTCACCCAGACGCAGCGGTTGTTGCAGTGGCGGGAGAAGGCTGTCGAGCCGCCGGGCGACGCCCGCTCCGAACTGTGGTTCTTCTACCACCTCGGACGCATCGTCAGGGAGCGGTTGGCCGGCTCGACCCGGCCCCGCGACCGGGCGCTGCTCGACCTCAACTGGAACTACCCCACGCACGGTCCGCACGCCGAACCGAGCGCCGAATCGGTGCTATACGAGATCAACGGATACGAGGTGGCCAGCGGCCGACCGCTGTCGAGCTACACGGAGATGAAGGACGACGGTTCCACCGCCGGTGGCTGCTGGATCTACACCGGGGTGTACGCCGACGGCGTCAATCAGGCCGCGCGCCGCAAGCCCGGCTCGGAGCAGTCCTCGGTGGCGCTCGAATGGGGTTGGGCGTGGCCGTCCAACCGGCGGATCCTCTACAACCGTGCCTCGGCCGACCCGGACGGCAACCCGTGGAGTGAGCGCAAGCGCTACGTGTGGTGGGACGCCGAAAAGGCCGAGTGGACCGGCTACGACGTGCCGGACTTCGAGAAGACCAAACCGCCCTCGTACCGGCCGCCGGCCGACGCGTCCGGGCCGGCGGGGATCGCCGGCGACGACCCGTTCATCATGCAGGGCGACGGCAAGGGCTGGCTCTACGCGCCCACCGGCGTGCTGGACGGGCCGCTGCCGACGCACTACGAGCCGATCGAGTCGCCGGTGCGCAACCCGCTCTACCGCCAGCAGGCCAACCCGGCTCGCAAGGTCTACATCCATCCGATCAACACCCTCAACCCGAGCCCGCCCGAGCCGTACAGCGACGTCTTCCCGTACGTGTTCACGGTCAGCCGGCTCACCGAGCACCACACCGCCGGCGGCATGAGCCGGACCGTGCCGCACCTCGCCGAGCTGCAACCGGAGATGTTCGTCGAGGTGTCGCCGGAACTGGCCGCCCAACGCGGCCTGACCCACCTGGGCTGGGCGCACCTGGTCACCGCCCGCGCGGCCATCGAGGCGAAGGTCCTGGTCACCGACCGGATCACCCCGCTGCGGGTAGACGGTCGGATCATCCACCAGGTCTGGGTGCCGTACCACTTCGGTTACGAGGGTCTGGTCACCGGCGACTCGGCCAACGACCTGTTCGGCATCACCCTCGACCCCAACGTCCTCATCCAGGAAAGCAAGGTCGGCACGTGCGACGTGCGGCCCGGCCGACGCCCGAGGGGCCAGGATCTGCTGAACCTCGTATTCGACTACCGGCGACGGTCGGGGCACCTGACCCACCGCTACCCGCCGCTGATCACGACCGACGTCGCCGACAGCAGCAGCGACCAGGAGGCCTGACCGATGCCCCACCCCAACGCCCTGTACGGGCCGCTCGATCCGGCGCCGGACGCCGGCTATGTGGACGCGCCGCCGCGGATGGGGTTCTTCACCGACACGAGCGTGTGTATCGGGTGCAAGGCGTGCGAGGTGGCCTGCAAGGAGTGGAACGGCGTTCCGGAGAGTGGTCTGGATCTGCTGGGCATGTCGTACGACAACACCGGGGCGTTGACCGCGAATTCGTGGCGGCACGTCGCTTTCATCGAGCAGCCGCGCCCGGTCGACCGGGAGACGCCGGCGTTCGAGGGCTATCCGGACGGGCCGGCGGTCAGCCCGGCGACGGCGGCTGTGGGCGCGCGGACCAGCACCGACACCGGCACGGATCCGGGCCTGCCAACCGGCTCGCCGGCCGCGGCGGCCCGCATGTCGGGCGGGCCGGAGTTCCTGGGTATGCCGGGTGGGCAGCCGCCGGGGCGGGGCACTGGTGTGGAGCAGCGGTCGGATTTTCGGTGGTTGATGATGTCGGATGTGTGT